>NZ_JAXGGI010000004.1:0-291479 GCF_034105445.1 Xanthomonas sp. LF07-6 | reverse complement strand
GGAGAGGGGTTGGCGCCTGGCGAGGCCCGGTCGCGGCCGACGCCGCTCCTGCATGTTTGATTGGCCGAGCCGAAAGCCCGGCGTCAGTGCTCCACAGGCGCCGGTTCCACACCGAAGCGGCGGGCATAGCCGCGTTCGTTGAAGACGCGCTCCACCTCGGTGTCGCCCAGTTCCGGGGCGGCGTAGACGGCATAGACCACGCTGCCATCGTCGCGTGCGCCGCGCTGGTGCAGGCGGTAGCGCGGACGGCCGGTGCCGGTGTTCTCCGGGTAGTGCAACGGCGGCTGGCTGCCATCCAGGTCCACTTCGCTGTTGTCGACGACGCCGCCGATGAACACTGCGCGCATGCTGCCTCTCCGGTCATTGGGTGCCTTGCAGCCTAGGCGCGGCGATGTTGCCGAAACATCAATGATGCGTTGGATTCGCGCAAAACCGGGGTCGCCGCGCACTGCCGGTAGAATGCGCGTCCCTGTTCCGATGACTCACGCCCGATGCCGGCTGCGCAAGACGCCCCCCTCGACACCCTGTTCCTGCCGTTCGCCCAGGGCGTGCTGCGCTGGCCTGCCGGCAAGGTGCTGTTCCTGCGCGCCCGCGACGGCTGGGCGCTGCGCCAGCACGCGCAGCCGCCGCAACTGGTCTGCGAGCAGGACTACCGGCCGTTCGCCAGCGCGCTGCAGCAGGGCGGCTGGACCGTGCGTGCCGAGCAGGACGGCGCCGCCGACGCCGGCGGCTACGCGCTGGTACTGGTGCTGCCGCCGCGCCAGCGCGAGGAAGCGCGGGCGCTGCTGGCGCGCGCCGTGGCGCTGGCCGCGCCGGGCGGCATGGTGGTGGCCTGCCAGGCCAACAACGAGGGGGCGCGCTCCGGCGAGGACGACCTGCAGCAATTGGCCGGCCTCGGCGGCAAGCTGACCAAGCACCACTGCCGGGTGTACTGGACCGCGCCGTTGCAGGGCGGCCACGACGCCGCGCTGCAGCAGCGCTGGGCGACGCTGGATGCGGTGCGGCCGATTCTCGACGGTCGCTTCCGCAGCCGCCCGGGCGTGTTCGCCTGGGATCGCATCGACCCGGCCTCGGCGCTGCTGGCCGAGCACCTGCCCGCCGATCTGCGCGGCCGTGCCGCCGATCTCGGCGCCGGCTACGGCTACCTGTCGGCCGAACTGCTGGCGCGCTGCCCGCAACTGATCGCGCTGGATCTGTTCGAGGCCGACGCGCGCGCGCTGGCGCTGGCGCGCGCGAATCTGGCGCAGGCACCGGCCGTCCCGACGCTGGGTTTCCACTGGCACGACGTGACCACCGGACTGCCGGGGCAGTACGACGTCATCGTCAGCAATCCGCCGTTCCATGCGCCGGGGCGGATGGAGCGGCCGGACATCGGCCGGCGCTTCATCGCGGTGGCGGCGCAGGCGCTGGCGCCCGGCGGGCGGCTGTTCCTGGTCGCCAACCGGCATTTGCCCTACGAGGCGGTGCTCGACGCCAGCTTCGGGGAGACCGAGGTACTCGCCACCCGCGACGGCTTCAAGCTGATCCACGCGGTGCGCAGCCGCGCCGGAGCGCGCCGATGAAACTGGTCAAGCACCTGGCCAACCTGGGCTACGGCAGCCGCAAGCAGGTGGCGCTGATGTTCCGCGAGGGCCGCATCACCGACGCCGAGGGCGAGGTGCTGTATGCCGACGACCAAGTGCCGCACGCCACGATCCGCGTCGACGGCGAGCCGCTGGACCCGCCGCCCGGGCTGATCCTGGCGCTGCACAAGCCGGTCGGCTACACCTGCTCGACCAAGGATCCGGGACGCATCGTCTACGACCTGCTGCCGCCGCGCTTCCGCCTGCGCTCGCCGCTGCTGTCCACGGTGGGGCGGCTGGACCGCGACACCAGCGGTCTGCTGCTGATGACCGACGACGGTGCGCTGCTGCATCGCATCGTCTCGCCCAAGGCGCGGTTGGCCAAGGTCTACGAGGCCACCCTGGCCGAGGACCTGCGCGGCGACGAGGCCGCGCAGTTCGCCAGCGGCACGCTGATGCTCGACGGCGAGACCACGCCGCTGCTGCCGGTGCAACTGGAGACGCTGGGACCGCGCCAGGTGCGCATGGCCCTGCACGAAGGCCGCTACCACCAGGTGCGGCGCATGTTCGCCGCCGTCGGCAACCACGTGGCCGCGCTGCACCGCAGCCGCATCGGCGGCTTCGGCCTGGACGATCTGCCCTCGGAGCAGTGGCGGGTGCTGGAGGCGGCGGACGTGGCGGTGCTGTTCGAGGGCCGGGATTAGGGAGTCGGGATTGGGGATTGGCAAAAGCGCGTGGCGCCACGCACCGTCGCAAATCCCGCTTCTACGAATCCCGAATCCCGAATCCCAAATCACGAATCCCGCTCCCCAACCGCCCGCTTCCATCCCTCAAGCCCCAGCGTCTCCAGGGTCTGCAGATTGCGTTCGACGATCACGTCGGCGTCGGGGAACGCGGCCACCGCGCGCTCCACGCTGTCCTCGCGCAGCAGGTGCAGGGTCGGGTAGGGCGCGCGGTTGGTGTAGTTGCCGATGTCGTCCGCCGCGGTGCCGGCGAACTGGTACTGCGGATGGAAGCTGGCCACCTGCAGGATGCCGTGCAGGTCCAGCGCCTCGACCGCGGCGTCGGCGTTGTCGAGGAAGTCGTTGTAGTCCAGGAAGTCCTGCAGCACGTCCGGATGCACGATCAACGTGGTGTCGATCTGCTCGGCCGGGGTGTCGCGCAGCAGCACCAGTTCCTCGGCCAGCTGTTCGAGCAGTGCCTCGGGCGTACTCGCATCGCTGAGCACGAAACGCACCTGCTGCTTGACGTACACCGCCTTGGCGAACGGACACAGGTTCAGCCCGATCACCGCGCGCTCCAGCCATCGGCGGGTCAGGGCGATCGGGTCGTCGGAGGCGGGGGCAAGCGAGGTGGGAGGCATGGCGTCGGCGGCGGCGAAGGGGCGGCGCGCGTGGGCACGGGGCCGCGCGCGGCGGCCAGTGTATGCCGGATAGGCGCCGGTGGCCGGGGTTACGGTGCGTTCCAGCGGTTGTAGGACACGTCCAGCCACGGCGGATGCTCGGCATACATCTCGCGGATCAGTTGCTTGGTCAGTTCCACCAGGCCGGAGTCGTCGTTGCGGCGATAACTCATGATGATCGGCGAGGTGGCGTGTTCGTCGTCGATCAGGCGGTAATGCAGGTCGCTGCGCATCGACCGCGCCGAGGCCGGGATCAGGCAGATCCCGCTCTCGGCCGCGACCAGGCCCAGCGCGGTCTGCAGCTCGCGCACCTCCTGCAGTTCGCTGGGATGCGCGCCGTGATCCTGCAGCAGCGACAGCACCTGATCGGCGAAGCTGGGGCGCGGATGGCTGGGATAGAGCAGCAGCCGTTGCCCGGCCAGCGCCGCCGGCGGCAGCGGCGCGTCCTCCGCGGCCAGCGGGTGTTCCATCGGGATCGCCGCGACCAGGCGCTCCTCGCGCAGGACCAGGCGTTCGACATGCTGGTCGCTGCTGCGCACGCGGCCGAAGCCCAGGTCGATGCGGCCTTCCTTCAGCGCTTCCACCTGCTGGCTGGACATCAGCTCGACCAGGCGCACTTCCAGGTCCGGTCGCGCCTGGCGCAGGCGCCGCACCACCGTGGGCAGACCGCCGTACAGGGTGGAGGCGACGAAGCCGATCGAGGCCACGCGGCGCTCGCTGCGGCCGAGCCGGCGCGCGGCCTCGGTCATCTGCTCGACCCGGCCCAGCACCTGCAGCGCTTCCTCGTAGAACAGCCGTCCGGCGTCGGTGAGACGCAGCGGGCGGCTGCGCCGCACCAGCAGCGGCACGCCCAGTTGCTGTTCGATCTGCTGGATCTGCCGGCTCAGCGGCGGTTGCGCGATATGCAGGATTTCTGCGGCACGGGTGAAGTTGCGTTCGCGGGCGACGGCCACGAAGTAGCGGAGTTGACGCAGATCCATAGACGCTCGCTGTGGCGGAAAGTTACATGACATTCAAAGTATGCTGTGCTGCAGCAAATCATGAACGTCTAGGTTTCCCGCCATACTATATCTTCAGGGTATGAAATGGTGCTGCATTCAGTCTTGGACGGCAGTGCCGTGCCGGGCCAAGAATCGGCGCCATGTCACCGCACCCCACCACCGCCACCGTCGAACGCGTCGAGACGCTGCTGCTCGACCTGCCCACGATCCGCCCGCATCGCCTGTCGATGGCGACGATGCGCGGGCAGACCCTGATGCTGGTGCGCCTGCATTGCAGCGACGGCGTGGTCGGGCTGGGCGAGGGCACCACGATCGCCGGTCTGGCCTACGGCGCGGAGAGCCCGGAAGGCATGCAGTTGACGATCGACCGCTACATCGCGCCGCTGCTGGTCGGGGCCGATGCCTGCGCGGTGCAGGCGCTGATGCAGCGGATCGGCGGCCTGGTCAAGGGCAACCATTTCGCCAAGTGCGCGATCGAGACCGCGCTGCTCGACGCCCACGGCCAGCGGCTCGGCCTGCCGGTGTCCGAGCTGCTGGGCGGGCGCCTGCGCGATCGCCTGCCGGTGGCGTGGACGCTGGCCTCCGGCGACACCGAACGCGACATCGCCGAGGCCGAACGCATGCTCGCCGAGCGCCGGCACAACGTGTTCAAGCTGAAGATCGGCACGCGCAGCGTCGCCGAGGACGTGGCCCACGTGGCGGCGATCAAGCGCGCGTTGGGGGCGCGCGGCGCGGTGCGGGTGGACGTCAACATGGCCTGGAGCGAGACCGAGGCGGTGCGCGCGCTGCCGGCGCTGGCCGACGCCGGCTGCGAACTGGTCGAACAGCCGGTGGCGTCGCTGGCGGCGATGCGGCGGCTGATGCGGCGCTTCCCGATCGCGCTGATGGCAGATGAGATGCTCAACGGCCCGGACAGCGCCTTCCAGGCCGCCCAGCAGGGCGCCGCCGACGTGTTCGCGGTGAAGATCGAACAATCCGGCGGCCTGTTCGCCGCGCAGAAGGTCGCCGCGATCGCCGATGCCGCCGGCATCGGCCTGTACGGCGGCACGATGCTGGAAGGGGCGATCGGCAGCATCGCCTCGGCCCATGTCTTCGCCACCTTCCCCCATCTGCAGTGGGGCACCGAACTGTTCGGGCCGCTGCTGCTGACCGAAGAGATCCTCGCCGAGCCGCTGCGCTACGAGGATTTCCATCTGCACGTACCGCGCGCGCCGGGCCTGGGCATCGCCCTGGACGAGGCGCGGGTGGATGCCTTCCGTCGCGACCGCCGCCGCGTGGCGGTGCCGGTCGCGCCCAGCCAGGAGCCATGACCATGCTGTTCCACGTGACCATGGAAGTGAACCTGCCCGGCGACATGCCGCCCGAGCGCGCCGAGCAACTCAAGGCGCAGGAAAAGGCGCGTTTCCAGGAACTGCAGCGCAGCGGCCAGTGGCGGCACATCTGGCGGGTGGTCGGGCAATACGCCAACGTCAGCATCTTCGACGTGGCCGACAACACCCAGTTGCACGCCCTGCTGCTGTCGCTGCCGCTGTTTCCCTACATGCGTATCGCCGTCACGCCGCTGTGCCGGCACCCGTCCTCGCTGTACGAGGACGATCGCTAGAACCGAAGCAACGACGCTTCCCTGGGGAGGGGAACGTCTCAAGGCAGCCAACGCCACCATGAGCAAAGAAGGGACCATACGATGAGCGTCAAGATTTTCGAGACTGCGAACGTGCAGGCATTTCTGCGGTCGGTCTGCGGTTTGGACCAGGCCGGCGGCGACGCACGGGCGAAGCAGATCATGCACCGGTTGTTGTCGGACCTGTTCAAGGCCATCGACGACCTGAACGTCACCCCCGACGAATACTGGACCGCCGTCGCCTGGCTCAACGACCTGGGTGCGGCCGGTCAGGCCGGGCTGATCTCGCCCGGGCTGGGCGTTGACCACTTCCTGGACCTGCGCCTGGACGCCATCGACGCCGAACTGGGCATCGACAATCCGACCCCGCGCACCATCGAAGGGCCGCTGTACGTGGCCGGTGCGCCGGTGGCGCACGGCTTCGCCCGGCTCGACGACGGCAGCGACGAAAACGGCCATACCCTGATCATGCACGGCACCGTGTACGCCGCCGACGGCCGCCCGCTGCCCGGCGCCACGGTGGAGGTGTGGCACTGCGACACGCGCGGTTTCTATTCGCACTTCGATCCCACCGGCAAGCAGGCGCCGTTCAACATGCGCCGCACCATCGTCGCCGACGACAACGGCCAGTACCGTTTCCAGAGCATCGTGCCCAAGGGCTACGGCGTGCCGCCGGGCAGCCCGACCGAACGCCTGCTGTTCGCGCTCGGCCGCCATGGCCAGCGTCCGGCGCACATCCACTTCTTCGTCGGCGCCGACGGCCACCGCAAGCTGACCACGCAGATCAACATCGCCGGCGACCCGCTGGTCAACGACGACTTCGCCTACGCCACCCGTGACGGCCTGGTGCCGGCGATCGTCGAGCACAGCGACGCGGCCAGCATCGCCGCCAATGGCGTGGACGGTCCGTTCGCCGAGATCCATTTCGACTTCCGCCTCACCGCGCTTGTCGACGGCGTCGACAACCAGGCCAACCCGCTGCGCCGGCGCGCCGCCGCCTAGGCGTCTGCTGCGCCAACCGCGTCCGTCGTCGTCGCGGCGGCCTGCCGCCGCGCACGGCCGCCGCCTTCCCCCAGGAGACAACGCCACATGTCCGCCGTCATCGACAAAGCGACCGCGCTCGACGACCTGCTCGCCAGCGCCGTGCAGGACGACCATGCCGAAGGCAGGTTCCGCTGCCGCCGCGACATCTTCACCAACGCCGACCTGTTCGAGCTGGAGATGAAGCACATCTTCGAGGGCAACTGGATCTATCTGGCGCACGAGAGCCAGATCCCCGCGCCGAACGACTACTACAGCACCTACATCGGCCGTCAGCCGGTGGTGATCACCCGCGACAAGCACGGCGAACTGCACGCGGTCATCAACGCCTGCGCGCATCGCGGCGCGATGCTGTGCCGGCGCAAGCACGGCAACAAGGGCAGCTTCACCTGTCCGTTCCATGGCTGGACCTTCTCCAATACCGGCAAGCTGCTCAAGGTCAAGGACGAGAAGACCACCCAGTACCCGCCGCAGTTCGGCCAGGACGGCAGCCACGATCTCAAGCGCGTGCCGCGCTTCGAGAGCTACCGCGGCTTCCTGTTCGGCAGCCTGCGCGAGGACGTGGCGCCACTGCACGAGTTCCTGGGGCAGACCCGGATCATCATCGACCAGATCGTCGATCAGGCGCCGCAGGGGCTGGAAGTGCTGCGCGGCAACTCGTCCTATGTCTACGACGGCAACTGGAAGCTGCAGATGGAGAACGGCTGCGACGGCTACCACGTCAGCACCGTGCACTGGAATTACGCCGCCACCATGAGCCGGCGCAAGCAGGAAGGCACCCCGGCGGTCGATGCCGGCAGCTGGAGCAAGAGCGTCGCCGGCGTGTACGGCTTCGAGAACGGCCACATCCTGCTGTGGACCAAGACCATGAACCCGGAAGTGCGCCCGGTGTACGCGCAGCGCGAGGAACTGGCGCAGCGCCTGGGCGCCGACCGCGCCGCGTTCATCGTCGAGCAGACGCGCAACCTGTGTCTGTATCCGAACCTGTTCCTGATGGACCAGTTCTCCACGCAGATCCGCGTGGTCAGGCCGCTGGACGTGGACAAGACCGAGGTCAGCATCTTCTGCTTCGCGCCCAAGGGCGAAAGCGCGCGCGACCGTGCGCTGCGCATCCGCCAGTACGAGGATTTCTTCAACGTCTCGGGGATGGGCACCGCCGACGACCTGGAGGAGTTCCGCGCGTGCCAGGCCGGCTACGCCGCCGGCGCGGCGCCGTGGAACGATCTCAGCCGCGGCGCGCCGTTGTGGATCGACGGCCCCGACGAGAATGCGCGGCGGATGGGACTGGCGCCGCTGCTGTCGGGCGAGCGCAGCGAGGACGAAGGCCTGTTCGTGCGCCAGCACGCGTACTGGGCGGAGGCGATGCGCGAGGCGATCGCACGCGAACGCGAGGGTACGGCATGAGCACCGACTACCAGACCATCTGCGCCTTCCTGTACCGCGAGGCGCGCCTGCTCGACGACCGCCAGTGGGACGAGTGGCTGACCCTGTACGCCGAGGACGCGGTGTACTGGATGCCGGCCTGGGACGACGACGACCGCCTCACCGACGATCCGCAGTCGCAGATCTCGCTGATCTACTACGCCGATCGCTCCGGGCTGGAAGACCGCGTGTTCCGGATCAAGACCGAGCGCTCCGGCGCCTCCACGCCGGAGCCGCGCACCAGCCACAACCTGAGCAACATCGAGGTGCTGTCCGAGCACGGGCAGGACATCGAGGTGCGGCACAATTTCCACACGCTCAGCCATCGCTACAAGGTCACCGACCAATTCTTCGGCACGGTGACGCTGACCCTGCGCCGGCAGGACGACGCGCTGCGCATCGCGCGCAAGACCATCGTGCTGAAGAACGATTACATCCGCCAGGTCGTCGACGTCTACCACGTCTGATCGGCACGCACCTGCGAGCAACCGCCATGTCCTATCGCATCGCGCTGAATTTCGAAGACGGCATCACCCGCTTCATCGACTGCAACGACGGCGAGACGGTGCTCGACGCCGCCTTCCGCCAGCGCATCAACCTGCCGATGGATTGCGCCGACGGCGTGTGCGGCACCTGCAAGTGCCGCGCCGAACGTGGGCGCTACGATCTGGGCGAGGACTACATCGAGGACGCGCTCAGCGCCGATGAAGCCGCCGCCGGCATGGTCCTGACCTGCCAGATGCGGCCGCAGTCGGACTGCGCCGTGGCGGTGCCGGCGACCTCGCTCGCCTGCAAGACCGGGAGCGTGCACTTCCAGGCCACGGTGGCGGCGGTGGTCGCGCATGCCGACGCCGCGCTGGAACTGACCCTGGAGACGATCGGCCCGGCGCCGGCCTTCCTGCCCGGCCAGTACGTCAACATCGCCGTGCCCGGCAGCGGCCAGTTGCGCGCGTATTCCTTCAGTTCCGCGCCGGGTGCGTCCACGCTGACCTTCCTGATCCGGCGCGTCCCCGGCGGCCTGATGAGCGCCTACCTGGACGCGGCCACGCCGGGACAGGTCCTGGACCTCAACGGCCCGCTGGGCAGCTTCTACCTGCGCGAGATCACCCGGCCGCTGCTGTTGCTGGCCGGCGGCACCGGCCTGGCGCCGTTCCTGTCGATGCTGGCGCAATTGCAGGCCAGCGGCTGCGCGCATCCGGTGCATCTGATGTACGGCGTGACCCGCGGCGCCGACCTGGTGCTGCTGGAGCGCCTGCAGGCGCTGGCCGAGCAGGCCGACTGGTTCACGTTCGATACCTGCGTGGTCGATCCGGCGGCGGCGCATCCGCGCACCGGCTACGTCACCGAGCACCTGCCTGCGCACGCCCTGCACGGCGGCGACGTGGACGTGTACCTGTGCGGACCGCCGCCGATGGTCGAAGCGGTGCGCACGCATTTTTCCGGCATCGGGCTGGTTCCGGCCGCCTTCCACTACGAGAAGTTCACCCCCAGCGCCGTGGCGCCGGTGCAGGAACGGGCCGCATGAGCGCGCGTTTCGCCGGCAAGGTGGTGGTGGTCACCGGCGCGGCGCAGGGCATCGGCCTGCGCGTGGCCGAGCGTGCCGCCGCCGAGGGCGCACGGCTGGTGCTGGTGGACCGCGCCGCCCATGTCGCCGAACTGTCCCAGGCACTGGCGCCGGCCGAAGTCGCCACGCTGGTGGCCGACCTGGAACACTACGAGGAGAACGCGCGGGCGATGCAGTTCGCGCAGGCGCAGATGGGCCGCATCGACGTGCTGGTGAACAACGTCGGCGGCACCATCTGGGCGCAGCCGTACCAGGAATACACCCCGGCGCAGATCGAGGCCGAGGTGCGGCGCTCGTTGTTCCCGGCGCTGTGGGGATGCCGCGCGGCGCTGCCGTACATGATCGCGCAGGGCGGTGGGGCGATCGTCAACGTCTCCTCCATCGCCACCCGCAGCATCCATCGCGTGCCGTACGGCGCGGCCAAAGGCGGGGTCAACGCGCTGACCGCGTGCCTGGCGTTCGAGCACGCCGCGCATGGCATCCGCGTCAACGCGGTCGCCCCGGGCGGTACCGAGGCGCCGCCGCGGCGGGTGCCGCGCAATGCCGATGCGCAGAGCGCGCAGGCGCAGGCCTGGTATCAGCAGATCGTCGCGCAGACCGTGGAATCGAGCCTGATGAAACGCTACGGCACGCTCGACGAGCAGGCCGCGGCGATCCTGTTCCTGGCCTCGGACGAGGCTTCCTACATCACCGGGACGGTGCTGCCGGTGGGCGGCGGCGACCAGGGATGATCCACACGCCCGGCCCGCCGTGCGCGCGTCGCCGCGGCCTGTCGCCACGCACCGGCGGCGCCCACTGACCCCCGTGTCCTCACCTCTGTCCTTTCCTGGAGCGAACGCCATGCAGTCCCCTCTCTTCGACCCTTCGCGGCTGGCGCCGGACGTGCTGGCGGTGTTGCAAGGCATGGCCGCCAGCGGCGCGCCCCCGCTGGAGACCCTGCCGATCCCGCAGCTGCGCCAGGCCTACGGTCAGATCGGCGCGCTGCTCGGCGGCACGCCGTTGCCGGTGGCCGAGGTCCGTGCGCTGATCGCCACGGGGCCGGCCGGTCCGATCCCGCTGCGCCTGTATCGGCCGGTCAGCGCGCCGCAGGCCACCGCGGCCATCGTCTATCTGCACGGCGGCGGCTGGAGTGCCGGCGATCTGGACACCCACGATCCGGTCTGCCGGCGCCTGGCGCAGGCGGCCGCGTGCGCGGTGGTGGCGGTGGACTACCGGCTGGCGCCGGAACATCCGGCCCCGGCCGGCCCGCAGGACGTGGTCGCGGCGATCGCCTGGCTGGCGGCGCACGCCGGCGAGCTGGGCCTGGATGCCGGCCGCCTGGCCGTGGCCGGCGACAGCGCCGGCGGCAGTCTGGCGGCGGTGGCCTGTCAGCAGTTGCGCGGCAGTGCGGTGGCGCTGCGCGCGCAGGCGCTGTTCTATCCGAGTACGGATCTGTCGCCGGCATCGCAGGACTTTGCGGCGCGCCACGAGAACGCGCATGTGCCGCCGCTGACGCTGGCGGTGATGCAGGCGATGTCGGCGCCGTTCGTGGCCGAGTACGACCCCAGCGACAGCCGGCTGTCGCCGCTGCGCGCGGCCGATCTGCGCGGACTGCCACCGGCCTTGATCTACACCGCCGCCTGCGACGTGCTGCGCGACGACGGCCGCCACTACGCCGATGCCCTGCGCACGGCCGGGGTGGCGGTGGAGTACGTCGAACTGCCGGGCATGGTGCACGGCTTCGTCGAAATGGCCGGCGTGCTGCCGGCCGCCGTGCGCGCCATCGAACATGCCGCCGCCTTCCTGAGCGCGCGACTGGCATGACCGGCAACCCCGATTCCCAGGAGAACACCCGCATGAACGATACGCTTTTGCTGCAGCACGATTTCTGGCACGGAGCGCTTTTCACCGGTCAGTGGCAGGCCGCCACCGAGAGCGCGGAGGCGATCGCGCCGGCCAGCGGAGAGCAGCTCGGCCGCGTCGGCCTGGCTGGCCCGGCGCAGGTCGCGGTCTCGGCCGCCGCCGCTGCGCAGGCGCAACGCGGCTGGGCCGCGGCGCCGTATGCGCAACGCGCGCAGGTACTGCGCCAGGCCGCGCAACTGGCCGAGCGGTTCCAGCAGGAGATCGCCGATTGGCTGGTGCGCGAGAGCGGTTCCACCCAAGGCAAGGCCGGCTTCGAAGCGGCCCTGTGCGCCACCGCCCTGCACGAAGCGGCGGCGCTGCCGTCGCGCAGCGCCGGCGAGGTGCTGCCCTCCGCGGCGGGGCGCCTGAGTCTGGCGCGGCGCCGTCCGCTGGGCGTGGTTGGCGTCATCGCGCCGTTCAATTTCCCGCTGTACCTGGCCATGCGCGCGGTGGCGCCGGCGCTGGCGCTGGGCAACGCGGTGGTGCTCAAGCCCGATCCGCGCACCGCGATCTGCGGCGGCGCGGTCATCGCGCGGCTGTTCGAACTGGCCGGCCTGCCGGCCGGCGTGCTGCACGTGCTGCCCGGCGATGGCGGCGCCGGCGCCGCACTGACCGCCGATCCGCACGTGGCGATGATCCAGTTCACCGGTTCCACCGCGGCCGGGCGCAAGGTCGGCGAGGCGGCCAGCCGTCATCTGAAGAAGGTGTCGCTGGAGCTGGGCGGCAAGAACTCGCTGATCGTGCTCGACGATGCCGACCTGGATCTGGCGATCGCCAACACCGCCTGGGGCGCGTATCTGCACCAGGGCCAGATCTGCATGTCCGCCGGCCGCGTGCTGGTGCAGCGCGCACTCTACCCGCAGTTCGTCGAGCGGCTGGCGGCCAAGGCCAGGAGCCTGAGCGTCGGCGACCCGGCCAGCGGCGAGGTCGCGCTCGGCCCGTTGATCGATGCGACCCAGCGCGATCACGCCGCGCGCCTGGTCGCGGCCGCGCGCGAGGCCGGTGCCACCGTCGCCGCCGGCGGCGGCTACCGCGACCTGTTCTTCGAGCCCACCGTGCTCAGCGACGTCACCCCCGACAACCCGGCCTTCCGCGAGGAGATCTTCGCTCCGGTGGCGGTGGTGGTGCCATTCGACACCGATGCCGAGGCCGCCGCCCTGGCCAACGACACCGAGTACGGGCTGTCGATGGCGGTGCTGTCGGCCGACGTCGGCCGCGCAATGGCGCTGGGCGAGCAGTTGCGCACCGGCCTGCTGCACATCAACGACCAGACCGTCAACGACGAGGTGGTCAATCCGTTCGGCGGCGTCGGCGCCTCCGGCAACGGCAGCAGCATCGGCGGCCCGGCGAACCTGGAAGAGTTCACCCAGTGGCAGTGGTTGACCGTCAAGGGCGCAGCGCCCGCCTATCCGCTTTGAACCCCAGGAGACAGTGCGATGAACGCAGCAACCGATAAGCGCGAGATCACCGTGGCGGTCGCGCACGCGCCGCAACAGCCCTTCACCATCGAGCAGGCGCGCATCCGCGCGCCGCAGGACGACGAGGTGCTGGTGCGGGTGGTGGCCACCGGCCTGTGCCACACCGACCTGATCGTGCGCGATCAGTACTATCCGGTGCCGCTGCCGGCGGTGCTCGGCCATGAGGGCGCCGGCGTGGTCGAAGCGCTGGGTCCCAACGTCAAGAGCCTGCAGGTCGGCGACCACGTGGTGCTCACCTATGGCGCCTGCGGCCACTGCAATCCCTGCGATGGCGGGCATGCCGCGTATTGCCAGGAGTTCTTCCCGCGCAACTTCGGCGGTGCCGACGCGCATGGCCATACCGCCATCGAGGATCTGCACGGGCAGCCGCTGCACGACCACTTCTTCGCCCAGTCCTCGTTCGCCACCTATGCGCTGGCGCGCGAGAACAATGCGATCAGGGTGTCGCGCGAGGCGCCGCTGGAACTGCTCGGCCCGCTGGGCTGCGGCATCCAGACCGGAGCCGGCGCGGTGATCAATGCGCTGAAGGTGCGTCCTGGCAGCAGCTTCGTGGCGATCGGCGCCGGTGCGGTCGGACTCAGCGCGGTGATGGCCGCGCACGTGGCCGGCGCCGCCTGCATCATCGCCGTGGACGTGGTGCCGTCGCGGCTGGCGCTGGCCAAGGAACTGGGCGCCACGCACGTGATCGACAACCGCGAAGGCGATCTGGTGGAAGCGGTGCGCGCGATCACCGGCGGCGGCGCCGACTTCGCGCTCGAATCCACCGGGCGTCCGCAGTTGCTGGAGGCGGGCATCGAAGCGTTGGCCAGCCTGGGCACGATCGGCGTGGTCGGCGCACCCAAGCTCGGCACCATGGCCGGTTTCGACGTCAACAACCTGCTGCTGGGCGGACGCAGCATCCGCGGCATCGTCGAGGGCGACAGCGTGCCGCAGGTGTTCATTCCGCAACTGGTGACGCTGTACCAGCAGGGCCGCTTCCCGTTCGACAAGCTGGTGAAGTTCTATCCGTTGAGCGACATCAACCAGGCCGCCGCCGACAGCAGCAGCGGCATCACCCTCAAGCCGATCCTGCGCATGGCCAGCTGAGCCTTGCGCTGGCGACGGCGCTGCCGTCGCGCGTGTCCCCGCAGCAGGCGTCGCGCCTGCCTCGGCACCGACGTCGCCACACGCTGCCGTGGGCGATGCCGGTGCCGTTTTTTTGATCGGGCCCTCGCCGTGCGCGTTCGCCGGCATCCTGCCTGCCTCGGCCGAGACGCGGGAGGCCGGCGCGCGTGCCAGGCTGCGCCGCAGTGCAGCGCCTGAGCGGTGTCTGCGTTGCCCACCTTGCGTTGCCGGACCGCACCGCCGCAGCGCGCGTGCGATGGCGGCGCGCCGCCGCCCGATGAAGCCCGTGCCGTGTAGCGCCGCGCGCCGCGCGCCGCTGCGCTGCGCGTGCGTGGCTGTCTGCGCGCTGCGGCGCGCGGGGTGTCCAGTGGCATGCAGACACTGGCATGCGCAAGCTTGCCGAGGCGGCGCAGAGCGCGTGTGCGTGCGCGTCCAGGCGTTGGCGTTTGCGCAAGCGATGCGGGCGTGCGCCTGCGACGACGCTGCCGCTGCGTCGGCATGCACGCCATCGAACGCGCATGTTGCATCGCGGAAGATCCAGTGCTAGCGCGCATCGCGCGATGAACATACCAGCAGGGTATGAAACGAGACTGACATGGTCTTGGACGCCTGGTGTGATGCGGGGCAGTGTCGGACGCATGGATGCATCGCCGAGGTCAGTCGTCTCCTGCTTTGATCGTCGCGAGCGTCCGTACCGGTCGCGCGCACGGTCTTGCGTTCGCGTCGTACCGCGTCGCCGTGTCGGCCGACGCGTGCACAAAGGATGAGTGCTGTTTCCAACATCCCGCGCTGCCGGTCGTCACGACGGCAGTGCGGACCCCGCGTGCCGCCGGTCGGCGGCCGCACCCACGCATCGGCTCGGAGGGAGGGCTCGATCATGCAGCAGTTCGCACATCCAATGCGCCGCAGGGCGCAACGACAGGGCACGCCACGCTGGACCACGCTGCTGTGGACCGTGGCGGCGGTTTCGGGTGGTGCCGCCGCCAACAACGGCGTCGCCTTGCCCGGCTACGGCGCGCAGACCCAGGGCCTGGCCGGCACCTCGATCGCGTTGCCGCTGGACGCGGCGGCGTCCGCCAACAACCCGGCCGGCATGGGCGCGGTCGGCGACCGCATGGACGCCGACCTCACCTTGATCGCGGCGCCGGTGCGCGCGCAGGTCGGCCCCAACCGCTACGGCGACGATGCGCTGGTTCCGGTGCCCACCGCCGGCTACAACCATCAACTCAACGACGACCTGAGCCTGGGGGTGTCGGTGTTCGGCCACGGCGTCGCGCTGGACTACGGCGCTCCGGTGTATGGCAGCCACAACACCCTGTCCAAGCTGCAGCAGGTGGTGTTCGCGCCGACCCTGGCCTGGCGCGTGGGCGAGCACCAGTACCTGGGCATCTCGCCGCGGCTGGCCTACCAGCGCTTGCACGTCGCCGGCCTGGAGGGGGTCGGCTTCCAGTCGGCCGGGGCCGATGCGGCCTACGGGTACGGTGTCGCCGTGGGCTGGTACGGCCAGCTCGCGCCGCGCCTGAGCGCCGGCGTCACCTGGTCCAGCCGCATCCGCTTCGGCCAGATGCAGCGCTACCGTGCGCTGCTGCCGGAAGGCCGTCTGAACATGCCGCAGCAGGCCGGTGTCGGTCTGGCCTGGCAGGCCAGCGATGCGCTGACCGTGGCGGCCGACTGGCTGTGGATCGACTGGGCCGGCGAGCGCTCCTACGGCAATCGCGTCGATGAGGGCGGCGCGTTCGGCGATCCGAACGGTCCGGGCTTCGGCTGGCGTAGCCAGCGCGTGTTCCGCCTGGGGGCCGACTACCGCCTCAACGATGCCTGGTCGCTGCGGGCCGGCTATTCCCGCGGCAGCCGCCTGATCCCCGACAGCCAGGCGCAGTTGGCCGTGCTGGCGCCGCTGGCGCAGTACAGCCACTACGCGCTGGGCGCGACCTGGCGGCTGTCGCCGCAGCTGTCGCTGACCGGCAGCGTCACCCACGCACCGGGCGGTTCGGTCGCCAGCGGCGGCGTGCAGGCCGGGACCCGCGACCTCACCTATCTCACTTTCGGCCTCGGCTGGACCTTCCGCTGAGCCACACGGAGACGACCCCATGCAAACCTATCTGTTGCTGCACGGTTCCTGGCACGACGGCCACGCCTGGGACGGCGTCGCCGCCCATCTGCGCGCGCACGGCGTGCAGGTGCACGCACCGACCATCGCCGGGCATGGCGTGGGCGCCGACAAGCGCGTCTCGCACGCCGACTGCGTGGCCTCGGTGGTGGACTACGTGCGCCGCCACGACCTACGCGACCTGGTCGTGCTCGGCCACAGCTGGGGCGGCAGCATCGTGCAACGCCTGGCCGAGGAGGAGCCGGAGCGCTGCAAGCGGCTGATCTTCCACAACGCCTTCGTGCTGCGCGACGGCGAGGCGCTGTTCGATCTGTTGCCGCCGCACTATCAGGCGCTGTGGAAGAACGCGGTCGATGCCGACGGCGGCATCATGCTGCCGTTTCCGATCTGGCGCGACGGCTTCATCGGCGACGCCGACCTGGCGCAGGCGCAGCAGGCGTACGCGCAGTTGAGTCCGACCCCCGCGCGCAGCCATTTCGACGCGGTACCGCTCAAGCGTTTCCACGAGCTGCAGATCCCGCGCAGCTGGCTCTATGCCACCGACGATGTGGCACTGCCGCCGGGCGAGTACGGCTGGCATCCGCGGCTGAGCGCGCGCCTGGGCGGTTACCGTCTGGTCAGCCTGCCGGGCAGCCACGAAGTGTGTTTCAGCGCGCCTGCGCTGCTGGCCGAGAAAATCCTGCTGGCTGGCCGCGACTGACATTCCCCACCGGAGACTCCAGATGAATCCTGCATCCCCCCTGCGCATCGGCATCGTCGGCGGCGGCATCGCCGGCGTCGGTCTGGCCCTGGGCCTGTGCCGGCACCGCCATCTCGACGTGCAACTGTTCGAATCGGCGCCGGCCTTCGGCGAAATCGGCGCCGGCGTCTCGTTCGGCCCCAATGCGGTACGCGCGCTGGCCGGCCTGGGCATGGGCGAGCCCTATGCCGAACTCGCCGACCGCACCCCCGCCCCATGGCAGGACGTCTGGTTCGAATGGCGCCGCGGCGAGGACGCGCGGCTGCTGGGCCAGACCCTGGCGCCCGGCGTCGGCCAGTCGTCGGTGCACCGCGCCGACTTCCTCGATGCGTTGGCCACCCGCCTGCCGTTCGGGCTGGCCAGGTTCGGCAAACGCGCAGTCGCCGTGGACCAGGACGCCGACGTGGCGCGCGTGCGCTTCGCCGACGGCAGCCAGTACGAAGGCGACGTGCTGATCGCCGCCGACGGCATCAAGTCCGCCATGCGCGGCGAAGTGCTGCGTGCGCTCGGCCATGCACCGGCCGAACCGCGTTTCACCGGCACCTGCGCCTATCGCGGCCTGATCGACGCCGCGCGGCTGCGTGCCGCTTTCGCCGCCCGCGGCGTGGACGCGCACCTGGTCGACGTGCCGCAGATGTTGCTGGGCCTGGACGCGCACATCCTGACCTTCCCGGTGAAGCAGGGAAGGCTGATCAACGTGGTTGCCTTCGTCTCCGACCGCAGCGAGCCGGCGCCGCAATGGCGCGCTGGCCAGGCCTGGGTACGCGAGGCCAGCCGCCGCGAGATGCTGGAGGCGTTCGCGCACTGGGGCGAGGCGGCGCGTACGCTGCTGGAGTGCATCGACACGCCCACGCACTGGGCGCTGCACGATCTGGCCGAGCTGCCCGGCTATGTGCATGGGCGGCTGGCGCTGATCGGCGATGCCGCGCACGCGATGTTGCCGCACCAGGGCGCCGGCGCCGGGCAGGGCCTGGAGGATGCCTATCTGCTGGCGCAACTGCTGGCCACGCCTGGCCTGACGCGCGGCGATCTGCCGGCCCTGCTGCAGGTCTACGAGCGCCTGCGCCTGCCGCGCGCCTGCCGCGTGCAGCGCACCTCGCGCGAGGCCGGCGAGCTGTACGAACTGCGCGATCCGCAGGCCGGCGCCGACGATACGCGGCTGGCGCAGACGCTGGCGCAGCGCTTCGACTGGATCTGGACGCACGACCTGGAAGCCGAAGTGGCGCAGGGGCGGAGAATGCTGGCCGCGGGCGTCACCGCGGGTGCCTAGCAAGAAATTGCGGCGCTAGGCGTCCGCGTCCCGGCGCGGAGGCGGGAGTGCCGTTGCGTGGTGTCGTCTCGTTCCGATGCGGAGTGCGTCGCTTTCGCATGGGCTGCAATGGCCGGGATGCGCTCGCGTGGTCATGCCGGCATGCCTGCTTGCGCAGGCCGGACGGCATGCGCAGGTCGCGACATGGGCGTATCGCCTGTCTGCCGTGCCGCCCTGCAAGGCGAGGCGATGCGCAGCCGTGTGCACTCACGCAGCGTGGCGACGATATCGCGCGGTCGACTGCAGAACGACCATCGCCACGCGGTGGTCGTCCTGCACCCTTGCACCGGCATGGCGATGACGCGCGAGGCGTTTGCGCGGCGGCTTCAGTCGCGGAAATTGTCGAACTGCAGCGGCAGCTCGAAATCGCTCTTCTTCAGCAGCGCGATCGCGTCCTGCAGGTCGTCGCGCTTCTTGCCGCTGACCCGCAGCTTGTCGCCGTTGATCTGGGCTTCCACCTTGAGCTTGGCTTCCTTGAGCGTGGCCACGATCTTCTTGCCCAGCTTCTGCTCGATGCCCTGCTTGACGGTGATCTTCTGCCGCGCGCCGGCGAGGTTGGTCTCCACGTCGCCGAATTCCAGGCAACGTACGTCGATGCCGCGGGCCAGCAGGCGCGCGCGCAGGATGTCGGTCATCTGCTTGACCTGGAAATCGCTGGGCGCCGATTGCGTGATGACCTGGTCGTCGAGCGCGAACTTGGCGTCGACGCCCTTGAAGTCGAAGCGCGTCGACAGCTCGCGGTTGGCCTGGTCGACGGCATTGGTCAGTTCGTGCTTGTCGACTTCGGACACGATATCGAAGGAAGGCATGGGCAAGTCCTCGGCAAAGATGCCTATCGTAAGACGTGCGGGCGAGGAGTGGGACGCGGCAGGTGGGAAGTGGCAGCGCAGGTGTCGCAGGGGCTGGCACGTGCAGGGTGGGATGGATGTCGGTTCCGGCGCGTTGCGCAATGTCGTGCGTTGGTGGGCGCCGCGCGTCGCGACTGAAGTCGCTCCCACAAGAAGCGGCATCGGCCGGTGCGCCGGCTGGAGCCATGTGGGAGGGACTTCAGTCCCGACGATCAGGAGATGTCTTGAAGTCGCTCTCACAGAAGGCTGTGTCAGCCGATGCAGCCGGGGCTGGAGCCATGTGGGAGGGACTTCAGTCCCGACGCGATGAGCCCCGGCACCACGCACATCGCCGATCGCGGCGATAATGCGCCGATGCCCAACTCCCGTTCCAATGCCGCCGCCGCGTGGATGATCGCTGCGGTCGCGTTCTTCTCGCTGATGGATGCGTCCATGAAGCAGCTCAGCACGCATTATCCGGCGCTGCAGGTCGCGGCATTGCGCGGTGGGGCTTCGCTGCCGTTCGTGCTGGTGTGGGTGCTGGCCAGCGCCGGGCCGCGCGCGATCTGGCCGGTGCGCTGGGGCTTGCACCTGCTGCGCGGCGTGCTCGGCATCGCCATGATCGGCTGTTTCGCCTGGGCCTTGCGCAGCCTGCCGCTGTCCACCGCCTACACCATCTACTTCGTCGCGCCGCTGCTGGTGGCGGCGCTGTCGGTGCCGCTGCTCGGCGAATACGTGGGTCCGCGGCGCTGGGCGGCGATCGGCGTCGGCCTGGTCGGCGTGCTGGTGGTGCTGCGCCCGGGCATGGACGGGTTCGTCTCGCTGCCGGGGCTGATGGTGCTGCTGGCGGCCATCGCGTATGCGGTGGCCTCGGTGCTGGTCAGCCTGCTGGCGCGCACCGACACGTCGCAGTCGCTGGTGGTGTGGTTCCTGCTGATCATGGCGCTGGGCGCCGGCGCGTTGGCGTTACCGGAGTGGACCCCGCTGCGCCCGGCCGACACCGGCTGGATCGCCGGCATGGGCCTGGCCGGGGCGCTGGGGCAGGTGGCGCTGACCCAGGCGTTTCGCCGCGGCGACGCCTCGCTGGTCGCGCCGCTGGAGTACAGCGGCCTGTTGTGGGTGATTCCCTGGGACTGGCTGCTGTGGCGCAAGCTGCCCGACGCCTGGACCTGGGTGGGCGGGGCGATCATCGTCGCCAGCGGCCTGTACCTGCTGCACCGCGAGCGGATCCGCGCGGTGGCGCATCCGCCGCCGCAGGCACGCCCCTAGGCCCCGCGATGCGCGCCTACGTTAGAATCGAATGGAATAACGCACGCCATCCTGGCCTGCTAGGCTTTGCGCCCCCCGTCGCTGCCGGTCCCGCGCGTTGATCCAGTTCGAGCGCCTGCACAAGTCCTATTCCGTCGCCGGCCAGCCGGTCGTGGCGCTGCATCCGCTCGACCTGCGCATCGAGGCCGGCGAGGTGTTCGGCATCATCGGCCATTCCGGCGCCGGCAAGTCGACCCTGATCCGGCTGATCAACCGGCTCGAGGAACCCAGCGGCGGTCGCCTGATCATCGACGGCGAGGACGTCACCGCGCTGGACCGCGCCGGGCTGCGCACGCTGCGCCAGCGCGTGGGCATGATCTTCCAGCACTTCAACCTGCTGTCCTCGCGCACGGTCGCAGGCAACGTCGCGTTCCCGCTGGAACTGGCCGGCACGCCGCGCGCGGAGATCGACGCGCGGGTGGCCGAGCTGCTGGAGCGGGTCGGGCTGGCCGCGCATGCCGGCAAGTACCCGGCGCAGCTGTCTGGCGGGCAGAAGCAGCGCGTCGGCATCGCCCGCGCCCTGGCCACTCGCCCGCGGATCCTGCTGTGCGACGAGGCCACCAGCGCGCTGGACCCGCAGACCACCGCCTCGGTGCTGGCGCTGCTGGCGCAGATCAACCGCGAGCTGGGCCTGACCATCGTGCTGATCACCCATGAGATGGAAGTGATCCGCCGCGTGTGCGATCGCGTGGCGGTGCTCGATGCCGGGCATCTGGTCGAGAGCGGGCCGGTCACCGAGGTGTTCCTGCACCCGCAGCATCCGACCACCAAGCGCTTCGTGTCCGAGGCCGAGCACGTCGACGAGGCCGAGCTGTACCGCGATTTCACCGCCGTGGACGGGCGCATCCTGCGGCTGACCTTCCTCGGCGCCGACACCTACGCGCCGCTGCTCGGGCGCATCGCCCGCGCCACCGCGGTGGACTACAACATCCTGTCCGGGCGCATCGACCGGATCAAGGACACCCCCTACGGCCAGCTGACCGTGGCCCTGGTCGGCGGCGACATGGATGCGGCGCAGGCCGCCTTCGTCGCGGCCGGCGTGCATGTGCAGGAGCTGCGCCGATGAGTCCGATCGCCACCGCCGCCACCGGCTTCTTCCGCAATCTCGATGCCGGCAAGTGGAGCGAGATCGGTCGCGCCACCGTCGATACGCTGCTGATGCTCGGCGGCTCGCTGCCGCTGACCCTGCTGATCGGCCTGCCGCTGGGCGTGCTGCTGTTCCTCACCGGCCCGCGCCAGACCCACCAGAAGCCGCTGCTGTACGGCGGCCTGGCGCTGGTCATCAACGTGCTGCGCTCGGTGCCCTTCATCATTTTGATGATCGCGATGATCCCGCTGACGCTGTGGGCGATGGGCACCTCGCTGGGCGTGCGCGGCGCGATCCTGCCGCTGGTGGTCGGCGCGGCGCCGTTCTACGCGCGGCTGGTGGAGACCGCGCTGCGCGAAGTGGACCGCGGCGTGGTCGAGGCCAGCCTGGCGATGGGTGCGACCACCTGGCAACTGGTGACGCGGGTGCTGCTGCCGGAAGCGCGGCCGGGCCTGATCGCCGGCGCCACGGTGACCACCATCGCCCTGATCGGCTTCACCGCCATGGGCGGCGCGATCGGGTCGGGCGGCCTCGGCGACCTGGCCTACCGCGACGGCTACCAGCGCTCGCATGCCGACGTGGCCCTGGTGACCGTGGTGATCCTGCTGCTGCTGGTGCAGGCGTTGCAGATGCTCGGCGACCGCCTGGTCGCGCACTACAGCCGGCGCTGATGTCCTGCGTGCCGCGGTAGGGCTTCAGCCGCGCCTCCGATCGGTGAGGGGTCGCGGCTGAAGCCGCTCCTGCGCGCATGGATCGCCCCGCCTGCACGGCCGTCTGCTAGCGTGCACGCAGCGCGGCCGCGGGTCGCGCTCCTCCACTCCCCCCCGTTTCTCCGGATACCTGCCATGACCCGATTCCCGTTCCGCCTCCTGCTCGCCAGCGCCGTGCTCGTGCTCGGCGGCTGCGGCAAGCCCGATGCCGGCGCCGCCGGCGACCACCTCAGCGTCGCCGCCACCGCCGTGCCGCACGCCGAGATCCTGGAGGTGGTCAAGCCGATGCTGGAGCAGCAGGGCCTGACCCTGGACGTGCGCGTGTTCAACGACTACGTGCAGCCCAACGACCAGGTGGTGCAGAAGCAGATCGACGTGAACTACTTCCAGACCGAGCCCTACCTGCAGGCCTACAACCGCGACCGCAAGAGCGACCTGGTGACCGTGGTCGGCGTGCACATCGAGCCGTTCGGCGCCTACTCGCGCCGCTACAAGTCGCTGGACGCGCTGCCGCAGGGCGCCGACGTGGTGATCCCCAACGATCCCAGCAACAACAGCCGCGCGCTGATCCTGCTGGACAAGGCCGGGGTCATCAAGCTCAAGGACCCGAGCAATGCGCTGTCCACCCAGCGCGACATCGTCGCCAATCCCAAGCAGCTGAAGTTCCGCGAGCTGGATTCGGCGATGCTGCCGCGGGTGCTGGACCAGGTCGACCTGGCGCTGATCAACACCAACTACGCGCTCGACGCCGGCCTCAACCCGACCCGCGACGCGCTGGCGATCGAAAGCAAGGATTCGCCGTACGTGAACTTCCTGGTCGCGCGTCGCGACAACAAGGACGATCCGCGCGTGCAGAAGCTGGCCAAGGCGCTGACCAGCCCGGAAGTGAAGGCCTTCATCCAGCGCAAGTACCAGGGCGCGGTGCTGCCGGCGTTCTGATCGGGCCACGCGCATGCCGCTGCTGCTGGCCATTCCGCTGGCGATCGTGATCGCGCTGGCGGTGACCGCGGTGCTCTTGCCGCTGTCGCTGCTGCAGCGGTTCCGCGTGGGCACGGCGCGGCGTCAGGCGCGCGGTTGGCTGGTCGCGGTGCAACTGTGGTCGGCGCTGCTGTCCAGCGTGGTGTTGCTGGTCTTCGCCCTGATCGCCGCGCACTGGTGGCCCGGTGCGGCGACGCATGCGCTGGCCGGCTGGGGCATCGGCGTACCGCTGGGCGCGCTCGGCAGCGTCGCCACCCGCTTCGAGCCCTTGCCGCACGGGCTGCACTACACGCCGAACCTGTGGTTGGTCTTGGGTCTGACCGCGCTGGTGGCGGTACGCATCGGTGCCGGACTGTGGCAGGGCTGGCGCAGTCTGGCCGATGGTGCGGCGTGGCCGACCGAGGGCTGGATGAGCCATGCCAGTCTGCTGGCCGCCGCGGCCTTGCTGCTCGGCTATGCCTGCGCCTACGCCTGGCTGCTGCGGGGGCGCCTGCGCCGGTTCGACCGCTACCGCGGTTTCGATCGCTCGCCGCGCTGAAGGCGGCCGCGCCCGCGTGCACGCGCACTGCGGTTTTCGCTGGTCGCGCGCTCGATCCAGCGCACGCACAAAAACAAACGGGCCCTTGCGGGCCCGTTTGCGCAAACGCTGGAGACGGAACGCTTAGAAGCGCGCGCCGACGCCGAAGCTGAACAGCCACGGATCCAGCTTCAGGTCTTCGCCGGTGCCTTCGCCGGCCACCTTCAGCTCCGGACGCGAGTGCATGTAGCGCGCATCGGCACGGGCGAACCAGGTGGAGTTGATGTTCATGTCCACGCCGACGGTGCCGATGGCGCCCTTGGCGGTGTCCAGGCTGATGTGCTGGTCCGGGTTCAGGCCAGCGAGCTTCTCGTTGCTGAAGTTGGACTCGTAGTAACCGACGCCGACGAACGGACGGAACACGTTGTCCGCCTGGCCGAAGTGGTACTGACCGCTCAGCGCGATCGGCTGCTGCTCGACGGTACCGACCTTGCCGATGCCGTCGGCCTTGACGCGGTGGTTGAACTTGTCGGCAGCGCCCCACAGTTCGACCGCCCAGTTGTCGTCGATCAGCCAGCTGGCGCTGATGGTCGGCGCCGGGCCGCCATCGACGTCGAGGCCGGCCGCCGGCTTGGAATGCGGGTCGAGCAGGGTCGCGCTGCCGACGACGGAGAAGTGCTTGCCGGAAGCGGTATCGGCATCCTGTGCGAATGCGGCGGGCGCAAACGCAAGGGCGGACACGACAGCCAGGCTCAGGATCTGAATGGACCGCATGGGGTATCTCCTCATCTTTTTCTTGTGGGGCCACGGGAGTGGGCGCGCACACCCTATCGATGAGAAGATGAATCGGCGCCGACCCTCGTCGGACGAATGCAGGCGACGTTCAGGCACTTGCGCCCGATGCTTGAAATAACGAGGTTTTAAGGCTTTTGGCTGTTCATCCAGGTGCGCGCGACGTGACGACGCAGCCGCTGTTGCAGGGCCTGCCCGCGCGGATTCGCGACGATTGCCGCGTGCTTGTGCTCGGCTCCATGCCCGGTGCGGCGTCGTTGCAGCAGGCGCGTTACTACGCGCATCCGCGCAACCGGTTCTGGCCGCTGATGGCGGCGCTGTGCGGCTTCGATGCGGCACTGGACGCCGAAGCGCGGATGCAGGCGCTGCACGCGGCCGGCGTGGGCCTGTGGGATGTGATCGGCCAGTGCCGACGCCGCGGCAGCCTGGACGCGGCGATCGTGCGCGGCAGCGAAATTCCCAATGCCTTGCCCGATCGCATCGCGCAGTTGCAACAGCTGCGCGCCATCGCCTGCAATGGCGCGGCGGCGGCGCAGGCGTTCGCGCGCTTCGTGCAGCCGCACCTGCCGCTGCGCGATCCGCCGCTGGTGCTGCTGGCGCTGCCGTCCAGCAGCCCGGCCAATGCCGCCTTCGCCTGGCCGCGGCTGCTGCAGGCGTGGTCGCCGCTGCAGCAATGGCTGCGGGTGCCGATGGCTGGCGATTGACGGGTGCCTCCAATCACGCGCGAGGCACACGCGCAGGGGCGGCTTCAGCCGCGACGCGGCTATCCCGACAGCGCTGGCGCGGCCGAAGCCACTCCTACGAGACAGCGCGATGTGGCAAAAACAGGTGATTGGCGGCGCGCTGGCGTTGCGTCCATGGATCAGCGCCGCGCGCGCAGGCGCAGCCACAGCCACAGCGTCTGCAGCGCCAGCACCGCGGCCAGCAGCAAGGCCACCCACGCCGCGCTCTGCGCACCGGCCAGCGTGCTGGCGGCCTGTTTGGCATAGACCGCGGCCAGCGCCCACAGCGCCGCCGCCGCATAGGCGAGGTTGCCGCGCATGGCCCGGTTCATGCCCAGCAGCAGCGCCGCCGCCAGCGCGAACAGCACCAGGCTCCACGGCAGCATCCGTTCGGTCGAGAGCCAGCGGTAGGCCACGATCACCTGCGCGGTGTTCAGGAATGCCGCCAGCGACAGCCAGCCGGCGTGCAGCGACAGCGGCAGCCAGGCCCACAGGGTCTGGCCGGATTCGGGGGCGGGATCGCGCGACAGCCGCAGGGCGGCCAGCAGCATCGCCGCCAGCGCGGTCCAGATCACCGCCAGCGCCAACAGGAAGTGCTGCTGCGAGAACACCGGCATCCACGCCGCCGTCAGCGCGAAGCCCAGCGCCGCCGGCGCCCGCACCTGCGCCAGCGCGCTGACGCGACGGCGCCGCGCGCTGGATTGCCACAGGCCGAAGGCCAGGTCGAGCAGGAAGATCACACCCCAGATTGCGAAGGCGTAGCCGGCGGCGACGATCAGGGTCGGGTAGCGGTCGGAGATGGCGCCGTTGGTCGGGCCGAACGCGCCACGTTGCGAGAACCAGGCGACCAACGGCATCGCCAACGCCATCAACAGCACCAGGATCCGCATGCCTGCCCTCCGGAAATCTGCGGCGAGCCTAGCCGTGGCGCCGTGAAGGCGGTGCACCGGCGATGGCTGCGCAACATGCGCCGGCGTACTGTCCGCCGGCAGTGGCGCCCCCTGCAGGCGATCGGGCTTTTTTGCCCGCCAAAGGTTGGCGCTGCGGCTGCGGGCCGCCACAATAGGGGTTTCCCCCTCATTAGTTGCCGGAGTTCCCCGCATGGCCGAAATCAAGGAAGCACTTGTCCCCGATATCGGTGACTACAGCGACGTCCCGGTAATCGAAGTGCTGGTGGCCGTCGGCGACACGGTGAAGAAGGACCAGAGCCTGGTCACCCTGGAATCGGACAAGGCGACGATGGAAGTGCCGTCGCCGTTCGCCGGCGTGGTCAAGGAGATCAAGGTCAAGGTCGGCGACAGCCTGTCCGAGGGCAAGGTGGTGGCGCTGATCGAAGTGGCCGAGGGCGGCGCCAGCGCCGCAGCCGCCGCGCCTGCGGCCGCCAAGGCCACGCCCGCGCCGGCCCAGCAGGCTGCCGCTCCGGCAGCCGCGCCCGCGCAGAACGCGGTCAAGCCGGCCCCGGCCCCGGCCCCGGCCGCGGCCGCGGCGACCGGCGTGGTCGAGGCGCGGGTGCCGGACATCGGCGACTACAGCGACGTGCCGGTGATCGAGGTGCTGGTCGCGGTCGGCGACACGGTCAAGAAGGACCAGGGCCTGGTCACCCTGGAGTCGGACAAGGCGACGATGGAAGTGCCCTCGTCGGTGGCCGGCGTGGTCAAGGAACTCAAGGTCAAGGTCGGCGACAGCCTGTCCGAGGGCAAGCTGGTGGCGCTGATCGAAGTGGCCGGCAGCGATGCCGACGCGCCGGCCGCGTCCGCGGTGCAGCCCAGCGCCGAGACCGGCGGCGGCGTGGAGCCGGTGCCGGCCTCGTCCGCGCCGGACAAGCTGGCCCAGCGCGAGATCGCCCAGGTCCAGGCCACGGCGCCGGCCAAGGCCGCCGCGCCGTCCGCCACCCAGAGCAGCCCGCCGGTGGCGTTCGACGCCGACAGCGTGCTGCCGCAGAAGGTGCCCTACGCGAGCCCGGCGGTGCGCGTATTCGCCCGCGAACTCGGCGTGGACCTGTTCCAGGTCGCCGGCTCGGAGCAGGGTGGCCGCATCACCAAGGACGACGTGCAGCGCTACGTCAAGGCGGCGCTGTCCGGCGCCGCGCCGGCCGCCGCCGGTGCCGCGCCCGCCGCGGGCGGCAATGGCCTGAACCTGCTGCCGTGGCCGAAGGTGGACTTCGCCAAGTTCGGCGAGGTCGAGGTCAAGCCGCTGTCGCGGATCAAGAAGATTTCCGGCGCCAACCTGGCGCGCAACTGGGCGATGATCCCGCACGTCACCCAGTTCGAGCAGGCCGACATCACCGACCTGGAAGCCCTGCGTGTGGCGTTGAACAAGGAGAACGAGAAGGCCGGCATCAAGCTGACCATGCTCGCCTTCCTGCTCAAGGCCAGCGCCGCGGCGCTGAAGCAGTTCCCCGAGTTCAACGCCTCGCTCGATGCCAGCGGCGAGAACCTGACTCTGAAGAAGTACTTCCACATCGGCTTCGCCGCCGACACCCCGAACGGGCTGGTGGTGCCGGTGATCCGCGACGTGGACAAGAAGGGCGTGGTCGAGCTGGCGCGCGAGAGCGGCGAGCTGGCCAAGAAGGCGCGCGACGGCAAGCTCGGCCCGGCCGACATGAGCGGCGGCTGCTTCTCGATCAGCTCGCTCGGCGGCATCGGCGGTACCGCCTTCACCCCGATCGTCAATGCGCCGGAAGTGGCGATCCTGGGCGTGTCCAAGTCGTCGATCCAGCCGGTCTGGAACGGCAAGGAATTCGCGCCCAAGCTGATGCTGCCGCTGTCGCTGAGCTACGACCACCGGGTCATCGACGGCGCCGCCGCCGCGCGCTTCACCACCTACCTGAGCCAGGTGCTGGCGGACATGCGCCGCGTGCTGCTGTAAGCCCTGTCGTCACGGCGCCGCGTCCGTCGCGGCGCCGGTTTTCCCCCACCTGCGCGCGCCGCCTGTTTGCGCGGTCGCGCCGACGAACTGCAAACGCCCCTCGCCGCGGCGAAGGGCCACAGGAGAAGCTGCATGGCGGTCATTGAGGTCAAGGTCCCGGATATCGGCGACTACAGCGACGTTCCGGTCATCGAGGTGCTGGTCGCCGTCGGCGACACGGTGAAGAAGGACCAGGGCCTGGTGACGCTGGAGTCGGACAAGGCCACGCTGGAAGTGCCGTCCGCGGCTGCCGGCGTGATCAAGGAACTGAAGGTCAAGCTCGGCGACACCCTGTCCGAGGGCGCGGTGATCGCGCTGCTGGAGACCGCCGACGGCGCCGCTGCGGCGCCCGCCGCGGCCCCGGCCGAGGTGCCGGCCAGCAAGCCGCCGGTGGCGCCGTCGCACCGCGCACCGGCCGAGCCGCCGGCGCCCAAGCCGGCGCTGGCCAGCGGCAAGCCCGCCGACATCGAATGCAAGATGGTGGTGCTCGGCGCCGGCCCCGGCGGCTACACCGCCGCGTTCCGCGCCGCCGATCTGGGCCTGGACACGGTGCTGATCGAGCGCTACGCCAGCCTCGGCGGCGTCTGCCTCAACGTCGGCTGCATCCCCTCCAAGGCGCTGCTGCATGCGGCCGCGGTGATCGATGAGGTCGCACATGCCGGCGACTTCGGCGTGGACTTCGGCAAGCCCAAGATCACCCTGGACAAGCTGCGCGAGTACAAGGAAAAGGTGGTCGGCAAGCTCACCGGCGGCCTCGCCAGCATGGCCAAGCAGCGCAAGGTGCGCACCGTCACCGGCGTGGCGTCGTTCGTGTCGCCGAACGAGCTGGAGATCGTCGGCGCCGACGGCAAGACCCAGTTGCTGCGCTTCGAGCACTGCATCGTCGCCGCCGGCTCGCAGGCGGTGAAGCTGCCGAATTTCCCGTGGGACGACAAGCGGGTGATGGACTCCACCGACGCGCTGGAACTGCAGGAGATCCCCAAGACCCTGCTGGTGGTCGGCGGCGGCATCATCGGCCTGGAAATGGCCACCGTGTACAGCGCGCTGGGCAGCAAGGTCACCGTGGTCGAGTTCATGGACCAGCTGATGCCGGGCGCCGACAAGGACCTGGTCAAGCCGCTGGCCGACCGCTTGAAGAAGCAGGGCGTGGAGGTCCATCTCAAGACCAAGGCGACCGAGGTCAAGGCCGACAAGAAGGGCATCACCGTGACCTTCGAAGCCGCCACCGCGGGCGAGACGCCGGCGCTGGCCGCCACCACCTACGACCGCGTGCTGGTCGCGGTAGGTCGCGCGCCCAACGGCAAGAAGATCGGCGCCGACAAGGCCGGCATCAATGTCACCGAGCGCGGTTTCATCCCGGTCGACCGGCAGATGCGCACCAACGTGCCGCATATCTTCGCCATCGGCGACATCGTCGGTAACCCGATGCTGGCGCACAAGGCCACCCACGAGGGCAAGCTGGCCGCGGAAGTGGCCGCCGGCGAGAAGAAGGAGTGGGTGGCGCGGGTGATCCCGTCGGTGGCCTACACCAACCCGGAAATCGCCTGGGTCGGCGTCACCGAGACCGAGGCCAAGGCCAAGGGGCTGAAGGTCGGCGTGGCCAAGTTCCCGTGGGCGGCCAGCGGCCGCGCGATCGGCATCGGCCGCACCGAGGGCTTCACCAAGCTGATCTTCGACGAGGAGACGCACCGCATCATCGGCGGCGCGATCGTCGGCGTGCACGCCGGCGACCTGCTGGCCGAGATCGGCCTGGCGATCGAGATGGGCGCGGAGGCCGAGGACATCGGCCACACCATCCACGCGCATCCGACCCTGAGCGAATCCGTCGGCATGAGCGCCGAGGTCTACGACGGCACCATCACCGACCTGTACATCCCGAAGAAGAAGTGACGCCGCCTGGCGCGACCGTGCCGCTGCGTGCGGTGCGGTCGCGGCCGTGGTGAATCCACGCATGGAGGTCGCCGTGGGGCAGGGCACCCTATGTCCCGAACTGCAGGCGCTGCTGCAGCGCGAACTGGCCAGCGGCAACCGCATCGCCGAGCCGCCGCGCCGGACCGACTGGCCGCATCCGGGCTCGGTCTTCGTGTCGCTGAAGCGCGACCTGCGCAGCGACGTGGCGGCGCTGCCGGCGACGGTGCAGCATGCGATCTGCACCGATCCGCACTACGGCTGGCACGACGAGTGCTACTGCTCGACGCACCAGCATCTGCTGGTGGCGGGAGCGACCAAGCCGCCGTGAGCCTGTGTCGGCTGCCGCAGTCGCTGCCACCGCGTCTGCGATCTGCCGCGCACCCCGTTAAACGACAAAACCCCGCATCGCTGCGGGGTTCTGCATGGAACTGCTCGCGGGTCCCGGGTCCCGAAAGATCAGAACGCGAAGGTCACGCCCGCGACCGGACCCTTGAACTCCTGCTTCAGGCCGATCGCGGCGTTGCCGCCTTTGCGGTCCACGTCGAGCTTGAACCAGTCGTAGCCGGCAAAGATGCCGAAGTTGCGGGTGAAGCGATACTCGGCGATGGCGTTGGCGCGGCTCAGGTCGCCGTCGTATTTCTTGAAATCGCCCCACTTGGTGTTGACGTACTGCCCCTGCACATTGAACAGCCAGTGTTCGTTCGGGTGCGCGGTGAAGCGCAGGCCGACCACCGGCGCGGCGCCGTCGTCGCTCTCGTCGACAAAGGTGCCGGTGTACAGTGGGCCCAGGTCGGCATAGGCCTTGCCGTTGACCTTGGCCCACTCGGCACCGAGCTGCAGGCCCATGCTGAACTGCGGCGTATCGATCACCGAGTAGTCGTACACCAGGCTGGCGACCTGATATTTCAGTTGGCCCTTGACGAAGCTGCCCGACGGCACGGTGACGCCGCCATAGCTGACGTCCTGGCCCAGCTCCTCGCGGCGGTCCTTGTCGTACTTGAAGTAGTCGAAGATCAGGCGCTGGCGGGTGCTGATGCGGAACACGCCGTCCACGCGCGGCTCCCACTCCTTGCCGCCCAGCTTGAAGTCCTGCGACCCGGAGATGGCATTGCCGTTGATGACGGTGTTGCCGCGCAGGGTGTTGTTGTTGTCGACGTTCATCGCGCCCAGGCGCAGGGTGAAGCGGTCGTCGCCGTCTTCGGCGTGGGCGGGCAGCGCATAAGCGGCGGCGAGCGCGCACGGCAGTGCCAGGGCAAGCAAGTGTTTCATGGGGGGGCAAGCTCCGTCGTCTTGGGATTTTTTTGGATGGGGCGTCGATGGCAGGGCCACCGCGTGCCGTCACTATCCTTAAATTTGCGTCCACCATTCGTGAAAGTATGGTGGCCCGGGCCGCCACGCCCGTCCCAGAACGCGCAACGAAAAGAGCCCCGGGAGGACCGGGGCTCGGTGGGTCTGCGCTGTGGGCCGACGAGGATGGGCGCAGTCCCTGTCCGATCAGACAGCGCAGTGGACAGAAAGTTCCTCCGCAAAGGCGTGCTGCAACGCCGCATTCGGCGCCGGCGGCGGGCGGTGGCCGTGTTATCGTCTACGGGCGGATGGGCATTCGGACGCGGCCAGGACCCCTGGCGGTTGTCTCGCAAATTGTCCCATTGCTATAATTCCGCGGCTCGACGGACGCGAAGACGTCCTCAATCCACCACCAATTGCAGGATTTTCTGTGCTGAACTCCGTTGATGCGGGTCGGCGGCTGATGCTGCGCGCAGCGATTTACCCGCTGGTGGCGGTGGCCGTGGTGTCCCTGCTGTTCCTGCTGCTGGGACCGAAATACGCGATGGGCGCCGCCGCAACCGGGCTGGCGACCGTGGCAGGGGGATGGCTGGCCGCACGCACCGCGCTCAATGGCGGCGTGCAGGCGGCGGGTTCGGCGCTGGCGCGGTTGATCGTGGCCATGGTGCTGAAGTGGGTGTTGGTGTTCGCGGTGCTGGCGCTGGGCTTTGCCTGGTGGCGGTTGCCTCCTCTGGCCCTGTTGGCGGGTATCGCCGTCGGGCTGATGTTCCAGGTTCTGGCTCTGGCCAGGCGTTGATCGAATCAAGAAAAGGCTCAGGACTCATGGCGGGCGAGGCACTAACCCCTACCTCCTACATCCAGCACCACCTCAAGAACCTCACTTTCCAGGTGCAGGAAGGCGGGTTCTGGCAGTTGCACGTCGACACCCTGGTGATGTCGCTGCTGATGGGCCTGCTGATGGTGTTCGGCTTCTGGCTGGCCACGCGCAAGGCCACCGCCGGCGTGCCCGGCAAGTGGCAGGCGTTCGTGGAGATCCTGCTGGAGTTCGTCGACCGCCAGGCCAAGGACACCTACCACGGCACCAGCAAGCTGGTGACCCCGATCGCGATCACCCTGTTCTTCTGGATCCTGATGATGAACCTCATCAAGATGATCCCGGCGGACTTCATCGCCAAGCCGCTGGAACTGCTTGGTGTGCATGCGTGGAAGCCGGTGCCCACCGCCGACGTCAATGCCACCCTGGGCATGTCGATCAGCGTGTTCTTCCTGATGCTGTTCTTCTCGCTGCGCTCCAAGGGCGTGGGCGGGATGACCAAGGAATTCCTCACCGCGCCGTTCGGCAAGTGGATGCTGCCGTTCAACCTGATCCTCAATATCGTCGAATGGCTGAGCAAGCCGGTGTCGCTGGCGATGCGACTGTTCGGCAACATGTTCGGCGGCGAGATCGTGTTCCTGCTGATCTGGGTGCTGGGCGGTGCCGGCATCCTCGGTGCGCTGGCCGGCGGCGCGTTCGGCTTCGGCTGGATGCTGTTCCACCTGCTGGTGATTCCGCTGCAGGCGTTCATTTTCATGATGCTGTCCATCGTGTACCTGAGCCTGGCGGAAGACAGCCACTGACGTTTCTGTTTCACGCGTTCTAAGCAACCCTTCGTTCGATTCACCATCCTCAAGCAACTTTGTTCCTGGAGAAAACCATGTACTTCGCCGTCCTGACCAACCTCGCCCAAGTCCAGAGCTCCACCGTCCTCGCCGTCGGCATCATGATCGGCCTGGCCGCGCTGGGCGCCGGCCTCGGTCTGGCCATCATGGCCGGCAAGTTCCTGGAATCGGCCGCGCGCCAGCCGGAACTGATCCCGGTGCTGCAGGTCCGCATGTTCATCACCGCCGGCCTGATCGACGCCGCGTTCATCATCAGCGTCGCGGTCGGCCTGCTGTTCGCGTTCGCCAACCCGATGATCGGCGAGTTCGTCGCGCGTCTGCCGCAGGGCGGTTGATCCCGTCGTACCGGCGTGCGGTCGCCATCGGCGGCCGCCGCTACGGATGAAGGTTCGGACGCGTCGCCGTGCTGGCGGCGCGTCCACCCCGTCACCATTGGCTGAGCGTACCCCATGAATATCGGTCTCACCCTCTTTGCCCAGGCGCTGGCGTTCGCCGGTCTGATCTGGATCGTCGCGACCAAGATCTGGCCGCCGCTGATGCAGGCCATCGAAGAGCGCCAACAGAAGATCGCCGAAGGCCTGGCCGCCGCCGATCGCAGTCAGAAGGATCTGGCGCAGGCGCAGGAAAAGGTCAACGAAGCGTTGAAGGATGCCCGCATCAAGGCCAACGAGATCATCGATCAGGCCCATGCGCGCGCCAACCAGATCGTCGAGGCGGCCAAGCACGAGGCGATCGTCGAAGCCAACCGGCAGAAGGAACTGGCCCAGGCCGAGATCGACGCCGCGGCCAACCGCGCGCGCGAAGACCTGCGTCGCCAGGTGTCGCTGCTGGCGGTGAGCGGCGCCGAGAAGCTGCTCAAGCGCGAAATCGACGCCAACGCCCACAAGGCGCTGCTCGACGAGCTGGCGGCGGAGATCTGAGATGAGCCAGGCCCTCACACTGGCGCGTCCCTACGCTCGCGCCGCGTTCGCCGCGGCCAGCGACGCCGGCAAGCTCGCGCCCTGGTCGCAGGCGCTGGCGTTCTCCGCCCAGGTCGCCGCCGACCCGCGCGTGGCCGCGCTGCTGCACAACCCGCTGCTGCAGCGGGAGCAGGCGGTGTTGCTGCTGGCGCCGGAAGCGGCCGACGAGCAGTACCAGCGCTTCCTGAGCCTGCTGGCCGAAGGCCAGCGGCTGCCGCTGCTGCCGGAGATCGCCGGGCTGTACGACCAGCTGCGGGCCGAGGCCGAGCGCGTGGTGCAGGCCAACGTGACCTCCGCGACGGCGCTGAGCGATGCCGAGGTGGCCTCGCTGAAGGTGGCGCTCAAGCAGCGCTTCGGCCGCGAGGTCGAGATCACCACGGCGGTGGACGCTTCGCTGATCGGCGGCGCGGTGATCGATGCCGGCGACGTGGTCATCGACGGTTCGTTGAAAGGCAAGCTGTCGCGTCTGCAATCCGCACTGGCCCACTAAGAAACGGGAATGGCGAATAGAGAGGAGAGAACCCGGCCCGGCGGCGACGCCACCCGCGATTCCCGATTCCCCATTCCCGATTCTCAAAGAAGCTAACCACACGTCGCCATCCGCCGCTGCGCGATGGACGATCCGAAGGAAACCAAGATGGCAACCACGCTCAACCCCTCCGAAATCAGCGAACTGATCAAGAACCGCATCGAGCAGGTCAAGCTGGCCGCGGAGTCGCGCAACGAAGGCACGGTCACCAGCGTGTCCGACGGCATCGTGCGCATCTTCGGCCTGGCCGACGTGATGCAGGGCGAAATGATCGAACTGCCGAACGACACCTACGCCCTGGCGCTGAACCTGGAGCGCGACTCGGTCGGCGCCGTGGTGCTCGGCGACTACGAGAACCTGCGCGAAGGCGACGTGGCCAAGACCACCGGCCGCATCCTGGAAGTGCCGGTCGGCAAGGAATTGCTGGGCCGCGTGGTCAACGCGCTGGGCGAGCCGATCGACGGCAAGGGCCCGCTGGGCACCAGCCAGACCGCGCCGGTGGAGCGCGTGGCGCCGGGCGTGATCTGGCGCAAGTCGGTCGACCAGCCGGTGCAGACCGGCTACAAGTCGGTCGACGCGATGATCCCGATCGGCCGCGGCCAGCGCGAGCTGGTCATCGGCGACCGCCAGACCGGCAAGACCGCGCTGGCCATCGACGCGGTGATCAACCAGAAGAACACCGGCATCAAGTGCGTGTACGTGGCGATCGGGCAGAAGGCCTCGACCGTCGCCAACATCGTGCGCAAGCTGGAAGAGAACGGCGCGCTGGCGCACACCATCGTGGTCGCCGCGACCGCCTCCGAGTCGGCGGCGATGCAGTACATCAGCGCCTACGCCGGCTGCACCATGGGCGAGTACTTCATGGACCGCGGCGAAGACGCGCTGATCGTGTACGACGATCTGTCCAAGCAGGCCGTGGCCTACCGCCAGATCTCGCTGCTGCTGAAGCGCCCGCCGGGCCGCGAAGCCTACCCGGGCGACGTGTTCTACCTGCACAGCCGCCTGCTGGAGCGCGCCGCGCGCGTGTCCGAGGAGTACGTGGAGCAGTTCACCAAGGGCGAGGTCAAGGGCAAGACCGGTTCGCTGACCGCGCTGCCGATCATCGAGACCCAGGCCGGCGACGTGTCCGCGTTCGTGCCGACCAACGTGATCTCGATCACCGACGGCCAGATCTTCCTGGAAACCGACCTGTTCAACGCCGGCATCCGCCCGGCGGTGAACGCCGGTATCTCGGTGTCGCGCGTCGGCGGCGCCGCGCAGACCAAGATCATCAAGAAGCTCTCCGGCGGCATCCGCATCTCGCTGGCGCAGTACCGCGAGCTGGCGGCGTTCGCGCAGTTCGCCTCGGACCTGGACGAAGCCACCCGCAAGCAGCTCGAGCGCGGCCAGCGCGTCACCGAGCTGATGAAGCAGAAGCAGTACATGCCGATGTCCATCGCCAACCAGGCGCTGTCGATCTACGCGGTCAACGAGGGCTACCTCGACGACGTGCCGGTCAACAAGCTGCTGGCGTTCGAAGAGGGCCTGCACGCCCACTTCGCCAACACCCAGGGCGAGCTGATCGCCAAGGTCAACGACACCGGCGACTGGAACGGCGACATCGAGGCCGCGTTCAAGAAGGGCATCGGCGAGTTCAAGACCACGGGCAGCTGGTAAATCAGTTGCCGGGAATCGGGAATAGAGAATAGGGAATCGTAGGAGCGGGATCCGGGCTTGCCCATTCCCGATTCTCCATTCCCCATTCCCACGAAGCGAGCAAAGCGAGCGAGAGCATGGCAGGCGGACGCGAAATCAAATCCAAGATCAAGAGCGTGCAGAACACCCGCAAGGTGACGCGCGCGCTCGAGATGGTCTCGGCCTCCAAGATCCGCAAGGCGCAGGATCGGATGAAGACCTCGCGTCCGTACGCGCAGGCGATGAAGCAGGTGATCGGGCATCTGGCGCAGGCCAGCACCGATTACACGCATCCGTTCCTGGTGCAGCGCGAGTCGGTCAAGCGCGTCGGCTACATCGTGATCTCCTCCGATCGCGGCCTGGCCGGCGGCCTGAACAACAACCTGTTCCGCAAGATGCTGGGCGAAGTGCGCCAGTGGCAGGACCAGGGCGCGGGTGTGGACGTGGTCACCATCGGCCAGAAGGCCTCGGTGTTCTTCCGCCGGCTCAAGGTGGACATGGTCGGCAGCGTCAGCCACCTCGGCGACCTGCCGCGCGTGGAGCAGCTGATCGGCGTGATCAAGGTGATGCTGGATGCGTTCACCGAAGGCAAGCTGGACCGCGTGTATCTGGTCTACAACCGCTTCGTCAACACGATGACGCAGAAGGCCAGCTTCGACCAGCTGCTGCCGCTGCCGGCGGCCGAGAGCCAGGTCGCGCACCACGACTGGGACTACCTGTACGAACCCGATGCCGCGACCGTGCTCGAACACGTGATGACGCGCTACATCGAGTCGCTGGTGTACCAAGCGGTGCTGGAGAACGTGGCGTCCGAGCATGCGGCGCGCATGGTCGCGATGAAGGCGGCCAGCGACAACGCCAGCAAGCTGATCAGCACCTTGCAGTTGGTCTACAACAAGGCGCGTCAGGCCGCGATCACCCAGGAAATTTCCGAAATCGTCGGCGGCGCAGCCGCTGTGTAGCCGGGAATGGGGAGTGGAGAAACGGGACTGGTCGAAGCAGCAGCGCTTGATCTTCCCACTCCCGATTCCCCTTTCCCCATTCCCGACACCAGATTCGCATAGACATTAGTGGAGCTATCCAAATGAGTCAGGGCAAGATCGTTCAGATCATCGGCGCGGTCGTCGACGTCGAATTCGCGCGGGCCGATGTGCCGAAGATTTACGACGCACTGAAGGTCGAAGGCACCGCCATCACGCTGGAAGTGCAGCAGCAGCTGGGCGACGGCATCGTGCGCACCATCGCCCTCGGTTCCACCGACGGCCTCAAGCGCAACCTGATCGCCACCAACACCGGCCGCGCGATCTCGGTGCCGGTCGGTGCCGGCACGCTGGGCCGCATCATGGACGTGCTGGGCCGTCCGATCGACGAAGCCGGCGACGTGCAGGCCAGCGATCACTGGGAAATCCACCGCGCGGCGCCGACCTACGAAGACCAGTCCTCGGCCACCGAGCTGCTGGAAACCGGCATCAAGGTCATCGACCTGATGTGCCCGTTCGCCAAGGGCGGCAAGGTCGGCCTGTTCGGCGGCGCCGGCGTCGGCAAGACCGTCAACATGATGGAACTGATCAACAACATCGCCAAGGCGCACTCGGGTCTGTCCGTGTTCGCCGGCGTGGGCGAGCGTACCCGCGAGGGCAACGACTTCTACCACGAGATGAAGGACTCCAACGTCCTGGACAAGGTGGCGATGGTGTACGGCCAGATGAACGAGCCGCCGGGCAACCGCCTGCGCGTCGCGCTGACCGGCCTGACCATGGCCGAGTACTTCCGCGACGAGAAGGACGCCTCGGGCAAGGGCAAGGACGTGCTGCTGTTCGTCGACAACATCTACCGCTACACCCTGGCCGGTACCGAAGTGTCGGCGCTGCTGGGCCGCATGCCGTCGGCGGTGGGCTACCAGCCGACCCTGGCCGAGGAAATGGGCGTGCTGCAGGAGCGCATCACCTCGACCAAGTCCGGCTCGATCACCTCGATCCAGGCCGTGTACGTGCCCGCGGACGACCTGACCGACCCGTCGCCGGCGACCACCTTCGCCCACCTCGACGCCACCGTCGTGCTGTCGCGTAACATCGCTTCGCTGGGTATCTACCCGGCGGTGGATCCGCTCGATTCGACCAGCCGCCAGCTGGACCCGAACGTGATCGGCCACGAGCACTACGACACCGCCCGCCGCGTGCAGTCCACCTTGCAGAAGTACAAGGAACTGAAGGACATCATCGCGATCCTGGGCATGGACGAACTGTCCGAAGAGGACAAGCAGGCCGTGTCGCGCGCGCGCAAGATCGAGCGCTTCTTCAGCCAGCCGTTCCACGTGGCCGAAGTGTTCACCGGCTCGCCGGGCAAGTACGTGTCGCTGAAGGACACCATCCGCGGCTTCAAGGCCATCGTCGACGGCGAGTACGACCACCTGCCGGAGCAGGCCTTCTACATGGTCGGCGGCATCGAGGAAGCGGTCGAGAAGGCCAAGAAGATGGCCGAGAAGGCCTGATCTGGACGCCGGCCGCAGGCGGCCGGCATCCGGGAATGGGGAATCGGGAATAGAGAATCGTCAAGGCGGGACAACTGGAATCTGATGCATCGCGTACTGGTTGAGAGAAGGCAGACTGCTTCTCCCCATTCCCGATTCCCGATTCCCGATTCCCGCCTCACCCAGTGAGGCACCATGAGCACCATCCGTTGCGACATCGTCAGCGCCGAGCATGAGATCTACCACGGCGACGCCACCCTGGTGGTCGCGACCGGCGAGCTGGGCGAGCTGGGCATCGCGCCCAAGCACGCGCCGTTGATCACCCGGCTCAAGCCCGGCAAGGTGGTGGTGACCACCGCGAGCGGCGAGCAGCTGGATTTCGCCATTTCCGGCGGCATCCTCGAGGTGCAGCCGCAGGTGGTGACGATCCTGGCCGACACCGCGATCCGCGCGCAGGACATCGACGAGGCGTCGGTGCGCAAGGCCAAGGAAGAAGCCGAGCGCCTGCTCGCCAACCGCGGCGAAGGCATGGACGTGGCCGAGGCGCAGGCCAAGCTGGCCGAGGTCACCGCGCAGCTGCAGGCGCTGGAGCGCCTGCGCAAGAACCTCAAGCACTGAGTTCACCGCCCCGCGGCCTGATGGCCGCATGCGCGACGACGACGCCGGCGTTTGCCGGCGTTGTCGTGTCTGGGAGATGGGGGTCTCCTTCGCACGCCGCCTCCGCGTGCATGTGGGGGATCACCTCGCGGATCCGGCTTGCCGCACTCTGTGACGCGCAGGCGCATTGGATCGCCGCGAAGATCGCATTCCTGCGGCGCAGCCCGAGATCGAGCTGGACTGCGACGCAGCGCACGGCGCTGGCTTGCTGGTCGCTGACTCGGCCGCGCTGGCATGCGACAAGACGCGGGTGCGGTCATCGTGCGGTCGGTGGACTGCGGCAAGATGGCCGCCCGATCTGCGGTTCATCCCCCACCCGCAGACGGTTACCGGAGAACCGAGATGAGCCTGTCCGCTGCCGTTCCTCGTCCCTGCATGCACGCGCTGACCGCCGTGCTGGCCGGCGCCCTGTTGATGGGATGCGCATTGCCCGCACGCAGTGCCACCCCACTGGAGCCGCTGCTGGATCGCATCGCCGAGCGCAACGCGATCGGCGACCAGGTGGCGCTGAGCAAGTGGGACAGCGGCAAGCCGGTGCTGGATGCCACGCGCGAGGCCGCGGTGCTGGCGAGCGTGCGCGATCAGGCGCAGGCCCACGGCGTGGATCCGGACGATGCGGCGCGTTTCTTCGGCATGCAGATCGAATCCAACAAACTGGTGCAGTACGAATTGCTGTCGCGCTGGCACCTGCGCGGCCGCGCGCCCAACAGCCCGCGCCCGGACCTGACCGGACTGCGCACGCGCCTGGACCAGCTGCAGGGCGAGATGCTGGACGCGTTGCAGGCCAGCGCGGCGGTGCGCCAGGCCCCGGACTGCCCGGCCACGACCGCGCGCGCGGCCGAGGCCTATGCGCTGCGCTGGCAGCTCGACCAACTGCACCGCACCGCGCTGGTGCGCAGCCTGGGCGATTTCTGCCACTGAGTCGAGCGGTGTGCTGGCTCGCCCGAAGCGGCACTGGAGCCGTTCTGGCGCTCTGCAGGCCCGATCATGCTGGCCGTCTCGGCTGCGCTCGTCGCAACTCATCCCACAAAAGAGGACAAGAGTCGCTCCCACAAGAACGTGCGGCGAACGCGCCGGATGCACTGTGGGAGGGACTTCAGTCCCGACGCATTGCGCCATCAAGAGCAAGCCACTTCGCGCGCCGCCGCCGCATGACAGCCGACCCCCCAGCATCCGCCGGACCCGTGTGGGAGCCGCTTCAGCCGCCGTCGCGATGGACGCCGATCGCGTAGATCGGTCATGCCCGATTGCCGCCACGCGTGCCAGCGCTAGCGATACACCAACTGCCGGCCCAGGAAGAACGACACTACCGCCAGCATGCCTTCGACCAGCGGCTTGGCCAGCCAGGCCAGGCGCAGGCCCAGGGCGTGGGCGCACAGCGCCACCAGCCAGGTGCTGAGTGCGGTGAGCACCAGCCACATGGCCATGAAGCGGCCGAAGCGGCGCCAGCCCAGGCGTGCGGCGTCGTCGCTGGCGAAGGTGATGCGGCCGTTGAGCCAGAACCCGAGCAGGGCGCCGCAGACGCGGCCCAGCACGTTGCCCGGCACGGTGGGCATGCCGGCCGCGGTGGCGGCGACGAACACGCTCCAGTCGACCAGCAATTGCAGCAGGCCGATCAGCAGGAACTGGCTGCCCTGGCGCAGGAGACCCATGAACATCCGCAGGAGAAGACGATCGCGCATGCTAGCGCCTGCGGCGCCGATGTGCAGCCCGCCGCGTGTGGCGCGGTCGTGACGGCAGGCGTGGCCGGCAGCCTCTAGAATTCGTCGTCCACCCGCAACGGAACCGCCCCATGAGTCTGCCCCTGCACGTCGTGATCCTCGCCGCCGGCGCGGGCAAGCGGATGAAGTCGGCCAAGCCCAAGGTGCTGCAGCCGATCGCCGGCCGGCCGATGCTGGCGCATGTGATCGAGACCGCGCGCCAACTGCAGCCGGACGCGATTCACATCGTCCATGGCCACGGCGGCGAGGCGGTGCTGGCGGCGTTCGCCGACCAGCCGGACCTGCTGTGGGCCGAGCAGGCGCAACAGCTGGGCACCGGCCACGCGGTGCAGCAGGCGATGGCGGCCGTGCCCGACGCGGCCACGGTGCTGGTGCTGTACGGCGACGTGCCGCTGATCCGCGCCGAGACTCTGACCCGCCTGCTGCATGCGCCCGGTCGCGTCGCGGTGCTGGTGGCCGAGCCGGAGGATCCCACGGGCTACGGCCGCATCGTGCGCGATGCCGCCGGCAAGGTCGCGGCGATCGTCGAGCAGAAGGATGCCGACGACGAGCAGCGGCGCATCCGCACCATCAACACCGGCATCGTCACCGCCGAGTCCACCGCGCTGAAGCGCTGGCTGGCGCAGTTGCGCAACGACAACGCGCAGGGCGAGTACTACCTGACCGACGTGTTCGCCGCCGCTGCCGCCGAGTTCACCCCGGCCGAGATGGTGCTGGTGGCCGACCCGATCGAGGCCGAGGGCGCCAACGATCCGTGGCAGTTGGCGCAACTGGAACGCGCCTGGCAACTGCGCGCGGCGCGTGCGCTGTGCGAGCAGGGCGTGCAACTGATCGACCCGAACCGCCTGGACCAGCGCGGCCGCGTGCGCGCCGGCCACGATGTGCGCATCGACGCCAACGTGATCCTGGAAGGCGAGGTGGAACTGGGCGACGGCGTCAGCATCGGCCCGTTCGTGCGCTTGAAGGACGTGGTGCTGGGGCCGGGTACCGAGGTGCGTGCGCATTGCGACCTGGAAGGCGTGGTCGCCGAGGGTGCGGTGCAGATCGGCCCGTTCGCGCGGCTGCGCCCGGGCACGGTGCTGGCCGACGGCGTGCACATCGGCAACTTCGTCGAGACCAAGAAGGCGGTGCTCGGCGTCGGCAGCAAAGCCAATCACCTGACCTACCTCGGCGACGCGACCATCGGCAGCGGCGTCAACGTCGGTGCCGGGGTGATCACCTGCAACTACGACGGCGTCAACAAGTCGCAGACGGTGATCGGCGATGGCGTGTTCGTCGGCTCCAACAGCGCGCTGGTGGCGCCGCTGGAGATCGGCGACGGCGCCACCATCGGCGCCGGCTCGGTGATCACCCGCAGCGCGCCGGCCGGCAAGCTGAGCGTGGCACGGGTGCGGCAGGAAACCGTCGAAGGCTGGAAACGCCCAGACAAGCGCGACTGAGGCATGGCCGGCCGCATTCGTCTGGCGCGCGCGCAGGAGTTGGCGCGGTTGCAGGAGATCGAGCAGCGTGCCGGCGCCCTGCTGCAAGGGCATCCGGCGCAGGCCGTGTTCGCGGCGCACGCGTTGGAGACGCACGCCCTACGTGCCGGATTGGCACGCGAGCAGTTATGGGTGACGCTGGACGAGGACGAACGTTGCGTCGGCTATCTGCTCGGCGGGTGCCTGGACGACGGCTTCCACGTGCAACAGATGGACGTGGATCCGTGCTACGGGCGCCGCGGCCACGGTCGTGCGCTGCTGCGGCATGCGCGCGCCGCCGCGGCAGCTGCTGGTTTTCAATGCATGCTGCTGACCACCTTGCGCGACGTGCCGTGGAATGCCCCGTTCTACGCCAGCGAGGGCTTCGTCGCGCTGCCGCCTGCGCAGTGGGGACCACAGTTGCGCGCGACCTGGCGACAGGAAGCCGCACTCGGTTTCCCGATGCACCTGCGGGTGGCGATGCGTTGTCCGCTGCCGTCGCGCTGAGCCTCGCGGCCGGGTCGTCGATGCTGCCGGGGTAGCGCTGATACTGTATACAGATGGAAGCGCGGCAATGATGCCGCGACGGTCCAATCCAGGGGAGATCATGAAGCGACTTGTCGTGGCGTCAGTGCTGACGCTGCTGAGTTTTCAGGCGCCGGCGTTTGAGCGCGTGCATGCAAAGGTCAGCAAGTTATATTCGGAATCCAATCGATTCACCCTCGTCGTCGCCGATAGCGACATTCCGCAGCAATGCGGCGGTGTGTTCTATGAGGTCTACCGCGACGAAGCGACGCCCCACTTCAAGGAACTGTATTCGCTCGCCCTGGCTGCGTTCACCAGCAAGGCCAATGTCGAGATCGTGGTCAAGGGCTGCGCCGACGTCGATCGCGCCGTGATCGACCACATGGCGATCTACTGAGCCACTGCGCCCGACGTGTCCTGTGTGCGCGCCGCTGAACCGCAGCGCTTTTGCTTGAGCGGAACGTAGCGCGACGGTCACGGCTTGGCTAGGTGCGCTCATGCTCTTCGGGTCCCGGGTCCCGGGTCCCGGGTCCCGGCGCTCAATCCCCAATCCCCAATCCCGAAAAAAATCAGCCCCGCTCCCCCTGCGGCAACTGCACCGTCACGCACAGCCCGCCTTCGTCGCGGTTGTGCAGCGACAGGCGGCCGCCGTGGGCTTCGACGATCTCGCGGGTCAGGGCCAGGCCCAGGCCGGTGCCGTTGCGCTTGGTCGAGTAGAACGGCATCAACGCGTTGTGCAGCACCGCCTCGTTCATGCCGCTGCCGCGGTCCAGCACTTCCAGGCGCAGCCAGTCCGGGCGGGTGGACACGCGCACGCGCACGCCATCGGCCGGCGTCTGCCCCTCGGGCAGGGATTCGTGGGCGTTCTTGACCAGGTTGAGCAGGGCCTGCTGCAGTTGCGCCGAATCGACCCGGCTGTGCAGGTCCGGCGACTCCAGGTCCAGCGCGAACGGAATCTGCTGCTGCAGCCCGGCCAGGAATTGCGCCCAGTGCACCGTCTGCAGTTGCGGCTGCGGCAGCTTGGCGAAGCGCGCGTAGCCGCGGATGAAGCCTTCCAGGTGCCGCGCGCGTTCCTCGATGGTGCCGAACACCTCTTCCAGCCGCTCCACCTTCTGCCGCCGCACCAGCTCGGCGCCGGAGTGCGCCAGCGAGGCGATCGGCGCCAGCGAGTTGTTGAGCTCGTGGCTGATCACCCGGATCACCTTCTTCCAGGTGTGCACTTCCTGGCGGCGCAGTTCGGCGGTGAGCAGGCGGATCAACAGCAGTTCGTGCGGGCGGCCGTTGAGATGGAAGCGGCGCTGCGACAGGTGGTAGATCTGCTCCTCCTCCGGATCCTCGTCGCTGCCTTCGATGGCGAACAGGCTGTCGCCACCGCGCGAGATCGCCTCGCGCAGCGGCGCCGGCACGCCGAGCAGCAGGTCGTCCAGGCGCTGTCCTTCCAGCTTCCAGCCGCTGTGCAGCAGCTTGCGCGCGGCCAGATTGGAGAACACCACGCGGCGCAGGCCGTCGCCGCCCTTGGAGGTGAGCAGCATCGCCACCGGGGTGTTCTGCACCATGGTGTCGAGCATCAGCTCGCGCTGCGCCAGGCCCTGGCGCTGTTCGCGCAGGATCTCGCCCAGTTGCGCGTGCGCGGCGACCATCTCGCCGAGCTCGTCGTCGCCGCGCCAGTGCACGCCGAAGTTGTATTCGCCGTCGCGGTAGCTGCTGACGGTGCCGGCCAGGGCGCGGAACAGCGAGCGCATCGGCGCGGTGGCGCGGCGCAGCGTCCACCACATCAACAGCAGCAGGGCCAGCGCCGAGGCCGTGACCACTTCCCAGCCGCGGTCCATCCAGTAGGCCAGCAGCCACGGCAGGGCGGCGGCCAGCGCCAGCACCGGCAACAGGCGCAGGAACAGCATGACGGTGAAGGAGCGGCGCAGTTTCATTCGCGCGGGATGCCGTAGCGGTCCATGCGCCGGTACAGCGCCTGCCGGCTCATGCCCAGTTCCGCGGCGGCCTGGGCGATGACGCCGTGCGCACGGCTCAGCTCGGCCACGATGCGCTCGCGGTCGGGTTCGGCAGCGGCGGCCGTGCGCGGCGCGGCGGGCTTGGGCAGGTTGAGGTCGGCGGACTCGATCTGCGCACCGCCGGCCAGCAGTTCGGCGCGCTGCACCACGTTGCGCAGTTCGCGCACGTTGCCGGGCCAGGCGTGGCGCTGCAGCGCCTGGCAGGCGCCGGCCGACAGCGGCTTGTCGCCGGAGAGGAAGTGTTCGGCCAGCGGCACGATGTCGCCAGGGCGCTCGGCCAGCGCCGGCAGCGACAGTTCCACCGCGTTGAGCCGGTAGTACAGGTCCTCGCGGAAGCTGCCGTCGCGGATCATCGCGGTCAGGTCGGCATTGGTGGCGCTGATCACCCGCACCTTGACCTGCCGCTCGCGGTTGGAGCCGAGCCGTTCGAATCGGCCGGTCTCCAGCACCCGCAGCAGCTTCATCTGCCCGGCCAGCGACAGGTTGCCAATCTCGTCCAGGAACAGGGTGCCGCCGTCGGCGGCCTCGAACTTGCCCTCGCGCACCTTGTTGGCGCCGGTGTAGGCGCCGGCCTCGGCGCCGAACAGTTCGGCCTCGATCAGTTCGGCCGGGATCGCGCCGCAGTTCAGCGCCACGAACGGGCCGCGCCGCACCGAGGAGTTGGCCTGGATGATCTGCGCGATCTTCTCCTTGCCGCTGCCGTTGGGGCCGGTGATCAGCACCGGCAGTTCCGAGCGCGCCACTTGGCAGGCCAGGGCGATCGCGCGCTCGCTGGCGGGATCGGCGAACACTGCGCCGCACAGGTCGTAGCGCTGCGCCAATTGCTGGCGATGGCGGCGCTCGCCGTCGCGGCGGCGTTCCAGTTCGCGTCGTGTCTCCGACAGCTCCAGCAGGTTGTTGACGGTGGTCAGCAGCTTGCGGTCGTCCCAGGGCTTGGCCAGGTAGTCGGCGGCGCCGGCCTTGACCAGCTCCACCGCACTGCTGAGCTGGGTCCAGGCGGTCAGCAGGATCACCGGCAGGTCCGGATGGCGCGTGCGGATCGCCTCGAACAGGGCCACGCCTTCCTCGCCGGAGGTGGTGTCGGCGGTGAAGTTCATGTCCTGCAGGACCAGGTCGATGTCGCCCTCGCCCAGGCGCTGCAGGCCCGCCTGCGGGCTGTCGGCATGGACGGTGTCGATGTCGTGCAGGGAGAACAGCACTTCCAGCGCGGTGGCGACCGCGGGGTTGTCGTCGATGATCAGCAGGCAGGGCATCGTGCACCTTGGGCGCGGCGGGACACGCCGGCGGAGAAAAACGGACCAGGCGGCATCATCGCAGCCCGCGCGCGGCTTGTCGTGCCTGTCCGCATCGGCATCTCAGACACTGCGCGTGGCCACCGCCGGTGGCACCGCGGCGGCGCGGCGTGCGGGCGGCAGTACGGCGAGCTGGCCGAGCAGCCACAGCACCAGCGCACCGACCGGCAGGTACCACAGCGGCAGCCGCGGCAGCTCGTAGGCGCTCATCAGGTACAGGTTGGCGGCGTAGGCCAGCAACATGCCGAGCACGATGCCGGTGCTGGCGAGCAGGAAGTTCTCCAACTGGAAATGCCGCAGGATCTGCCCGCAGGTGGCGCCGAGCGCACGGCGGATGCCGATCTGCTTGGTGCGCTGCTGCACCCAGAAACTGGTCAGGCCGACGATGCCCAGCGCGGTGACCAGCAGCAGCGCCGCGCTCACGCCGACCAGCAGCCAGGCCATCGCCTGGTCGCTGCGGTAGTAGTCCGCGCGCGCCTGCTCCAGGGTCTTGGCGCTCCTGATCATGCGCCGTGGACCCTGGTGCTGCAGCACCGCCTTGGCCTGCCGCAGCACCGCTTCGCGTTGCGCCGGGTCGCGCACGCGCAGCAGGTAGGTACTCCTGGAGGAGGCCACGTTCACCGGGAACAGCATGGCGAAGTCGTACTGGGACTCGGCGCCCATGTCGCGCGGCTGCACCAGGCGCTCGACCACGCCGACCACGCGATGTTCGCCGAACACATAGAGGCTGCGGCCGACCGCGTCCCGGCCGGGGAACAGGCGCTCCGCCAGCGCCTGGCTGAGAATCACCGCTGGCGGCGCGCGCTTGTCGACGGTGCTGGTCAACTGCGCTTCGTCCACGAACTCGTCGGCGCGGAAACCGCGTCCGGCGATCAGGCGCAGCCCCAAGGTGTCGAGCAGATGCGCATCGCCGAAGTAGTGCACGGCATGCAGGGTGCTGCGCTCCTGGTCCGGCTGCAGCGACACGCCGCTGTAGCCAATCGAATCGCCGAACAGCGCCATGTTGATGCTGCTGGCATCGCGTACGCCGGGAATGCGCCGCAGCGCATCCAGATCGGACTGGGTCAATGCGGCGCTGTTGCCGTCCTTGACCACGCTGCGGGTGCGCAGCTGCACCAGCTCCTGCTCGGCGACGCCGCTGGGCCGGTGCATGCGCTCGAGCCGCTGATCGATCAGGAACAGCGCATTGCAGACCACGGCGCAGCTGAAGGCGATTTCCAGCACGATCAGGCTGGCCGCGACGCGGTGCTTGCGCAGGCTGGAGAGAATGGGATGAAGGGACACGGTGGGAGTCCTGGCTGAGAGGGGCGCACGCGGCGCGTCATTGCGACTTGAGTTGAAGGGCGGTGGGCACGCGCATCGCCTGCCAGGCCGGCAGCAGGCCGGCCAGCAGGCTGCTGCCCAAGCTCAGGCCCAGCGCGAGCAGCAGCATGCGGCCATCCAGGTGCGCCAGCGACGCGTAGTCGGCCGGCTGCTGCCGCACCAGCCAGGTGCCGATCCAGGCCAGCAGCAGGCCGGCGCTGCCGCCGGCCACGCCGATCGCCGCCACCTCGACCAGGTGCTGGGCGAAGATCGCCCGGCGCGAGGCGCCGAGCGCGCGGCGCACGCCGATCTCGCCGCTGTGGCGCAGAAACTTGGCCAGCATCAGCCCGGCGGTGTTGAGCAGGCAGATGCCCAGGAACGCCAGCGCCAGCCCCACCTGCAGACGCACGTCGGAGGGCACCGCGTGGTTGCGGTCCAACCAGGTCATCACGTCGCTGAGGCGGATGTCCGGCGGATGGCTGAAGCGGCCGGCGTCGCGCTGCTGTTGCGCATACGCTTGCAGGGCGTCCAGGTAGGCGACGCGTTTGCCGGGGCTGTCCAGTTCCACCCAGTACTGGATCCAGGCACAGGGGGCGTTTTCGCTGGTCTTGCCATCGGCCGTGTCGCCCCAGCAGGACATCGAGCCGCTGACGTCCAGGTCCAGGTCGCGTGCGGTGGAGAACGGCACGAAAACGTCCTCGCTGTTGCCGTACTCGGTATTGGTCAGGTCGTAGAAGCGCGGATTCATGTTCCAGTCGCCCATCACCCCGACCACCCGCAGCACGCTATCGCCGAGCTGCAGTTCGCGGCCGACGCTGTCCACGTCGCCGAACAGTTGCGCGTTGAGGCGTTGCGAGATGACCACCACGCGCGCGCGCCGGGCATCGTCGTCCGCGGTCCAGGCGTGGCCGTAGCGCATCGGCACCGCGAACATGGGGAAGAAATCGGCGCTGGTGTAGCGCGCTTCGGCGCCGAACGGGGTCTGCGCCGCTTGCGCAGGGATCACGGTCACGCCGCCGGCCGACATCATCGCCTGGCGGTCGCCGCGCCGGTCGCGCAGCAACGTCTCGGCATCGTGCCGGCTCAGTTGCTGCGGATCGGTGTCGTTCGGATCGTAGTGGTCGTCCGGCTGAAGATTGAGTTCGACATTGAACAGCTGCGCACTTTTGCCGGGAATGGGATCGGCCGCCAGCACGTGGAACACGGTCAGCGTGGTCATCGACGCGCCGATGCCGACCGCGATCGCCAGCACCATCAGGGCGGTCAGCAGGCGGTTGCGACCGAAGCTGTGCAGCGCCAGTTTGCAGTAGTAGCCGAACATCGTGGTGTCCTGGAGAAGGGGGCGGTGGCGGGCGATGGAAGGACGGGATCAGAGGCTGCGGGTGGCCACGGCCGGCGGCACCGCCGCCGCGCGCCGCGCCGGCGCGAGCACCGCGCACTGGCCGAGCAGCCACAGCGTCGCCGCGCCGAGCGGCAGGTAGGACAGCGGCAGCCGCGGCAGTTCGTACCGGCCCATCAGCCACTGGTTGATCGCGTACGCCAGCAGCATGCCCAGCGCGATGCCGGCGCTGGTCAGCAGGAAATTCTCGGCCTGGAAGTCGCGCAGGATCTGGCTGCGGGTGGCGCCGAGGGCACGGCGGATGCCGATCTGCCGGGTGCGCTGCTGCACCCAGAAACTGGCCAGGCCGACGATGCCCAGCGCGGTGACCACCAGCAACAACACGCACACCGCGCCGAGCAGCCACACCATGATGCGGTCGCCCTGGAAATAGGCGTCGCGGATCTCGCTGTAGGTCTGCTGATCGAGCACCAGCCGGCTGCTGTCCACCTGCATCAGCGCCGCGGTCGCCGCGGCGAGCACGGCCTGGCGTTGCGCCGGGTCGCGCACGCGCAGCACGTACAGCCCGTCGGTGTAGGGCATGCGCAGCGGAATCAGCAATGCGTAGGGCGCCTGCGCCGGGCCGACCAGGTCCGGGTTGGGGCGGGCCAGGGCGTCGACGATGCCGACCACCTGCGCCGGCACGGTGCCGCGGTAGACGGTCCTGCCCAGCGCGTTCTGTCCGGGGAACATCTTCTCCGCCGCCGCCCGGTTGAGGATGACCGCGCCGCCGGCGTTGCGCAGGCGCTCGTCGTTGCGCAGTGCGTCCAGGTCCAGGTATTCGTCGGCGCGGAAATCGCGCCCGGCGATCAGGCGCAGGCCCAGCGTGCGCAGCGTGGCGTCCTCGGCCTTGTACTGCGCGGCATTGAGCGTGGGCCATTCCTGGTCGGGGGTCAGATTCAGGCCGACGTTCCAGGCGGCGTCCCCGAACGGCATCTGGTTGACGACGGTGGCGTTGCGCACGCCGGGCAGCGCGCGCAACGCAGCCAGGTCTTCGCGGGTGCGTGCCGCCGCGTCGACCTGCCGGCCGATGCCGCCGAGGGCGATCGTCACCAGTTCCGCTTCGGCGACGCCGCTGGCGCTGCGCAGGGTCGCGATGCGGTTGCCGATCAGGAACAGCGCGTTGCAGACGATCGCGCAGGCCAGCGCGATCTCCAGCACGATCAGCGTCGCCGCGGTGCGGTGCCGGGACAGCGTCGAGAGCATCGGACCCAGTGCCATGGCGGCGACGTTCAACGGCCGCGCCGCACCGGCGCCGCCGGGCCGATCGGGCACGGCTGCGGCCACGCAGGCGCGTGGCGCAGGAGACCGGAGGACGGCAGTGGGCGATGGTTGCGGGGCATGGCGCGCTCGATGGAAAAAGGGCCGGCCGGAGCCGGCCAAGGGGATGGATCAGGTGCTGCGGGTGGCGACGGCCGGCGGCACGTCGGCGGCGCGGCGCGCCGGCGCGAACACCGCCAGCTGGCCGAGCAGCCACAGCGCCACCGCGCCGATCGGCAGGTAGGACAGCGGCAGCCGCGGCAGTTCGTACTTGCCCATCAGCCACTGGTTGATGGCGTAGGCCAGCAGCATGCCGAGCACGATGCCGGTGCTGGCCAGCAGGAAGTTCTCGGTCTGGAAGTAGCGCAGGATCTGCCCGCGGGTGGCGCCGAGCGCGCGGCGGATGCCGATCTGCTTGGTGCGCTGCTGCACCCAGAAGCTGGCCAGGCCGACGATGCCCAGCGCGGTGACCACCAGCAGCGCCACGCACACCGCGCCGAGCAGCCACACCATCGCGCGGTCGCCCTGGAAGTAGGCGTCGCGGATCTCGCTGTAGGTCTGCTGCTTGAGCACCAGCCGGCTGCTGTCGACCTTCATCAAGGCCGCGGTCGCCGCGTTCAGCACTTCCTGGCGCCGCGCCGGGTCGGTGACGCGCAGCACGTACAGGCCGTCGGTGTAGCTCAGGCGAAACGGCAGCAGCATCGCGTAGTCGATCTCGGCCAGGCCGCTGGCGGCGGTGGGCCGCGCCAGGGTCTCGACGATGCCGACCACGCGGGCGCCCACCGGCCCGGTGTACACGGTCTTGCCCAGCGCGTTCTGCCCCGGGAACATCTTTTCCGCGGTGGCGCGGTTGAGGATGATCGCGGTGCCTTTCTCCTGGATCCGCTTGTCGGTCTGCGCCGCTTCCAGATCCATGTACTCGTCGGGCGCGAAATCGCGACCGGCCACCAGCTTCAGGCCCAGGGTCTTCAGCGTGCCCTCCTCGGCCATGTACTGCGCCGCGTTCAGCGTGGGCCGTTCCTGGTCCGGGGTCAGCGACAGGCTGGTGTTCCAGGAGTAGTGCACGAACGGCACCTGGTTGAGCACGGTGGCGTTGCGCACCCCGGGCACCGCGCGCAACGCGGCCAGGTCCTCGCGGGTGCGCGCAGCGGCGTTGACCTGCTGGCCGATGCCGCCCAGCGAGATCGTCACCAGTTCCGACTCGGCGATGCCGCTGGGCCGGTGCAGGGTCTCGATGCGGTTGCCGATCAGGAACAGCGCGTTGCACACGATCGCGCAGGCCAGGGCGATCTCCAGCACGATCAGCGCGGCGGCGGTCTTGTGCCGGCGCAGGGTGGACAGGATGGGGCGGATATCCATGGCGATGACCTTGTGAGAATGCGTGGAAGGCGCAGGGCGCGCAGGATCAGGACTTGAGCTGCAGAGCGGGGGCCACCTGGATGGCGCGCCACGACGGCAGCAGGCCGGCGAGCAGGCTGGCGCCCACCGCCATGGCGAAGGTCAGCGCCAGCATGCTCGGATCCAGATGCGCCAGCTTGGCGTAGCTGGCCGGCTGCTGGCGCACGGCCCACAGCCCGAGCGTGGCCAGTCCCAGGCCGGCCACGCCGCCGGCCAGGCCGATGGCGCCTGCCTCCACCAGGCATTGCGCGAAGATCGCCCCGCGCGAGGCGCCGAGCGCGCGACGCACGCCGATCTCGCCGCTGCGGCGCAGGAACTTGGCCAGCAGCAGGCCGACGGTGTTGAGCAGGCACACCAGCAGGAAGCCCATCGCCAGCCACAGCTGCAGGCGCACGTCGCCGGGCACCACTTCGTTGTGGTCCAGCCACTGCATGACGTTGCGCAGGCGCACGTTGTTGGGGCGTTGGAAGCGGCCGGCGGCGCGCTGCTGGGCCGAATAGTTCTCCAGGTAGGCCTTGTAGTCGGCGGCCTGCGCCGGGCTTTCCAGTTCCACCCAGTACTGCACCCAGGTGCAGGGCGCATTGAGCGCGGTCTGCTCGCCGTTGCTGTCGCCGAAGCAGTTCATGCTGCCGTTGCGGTCCATCTTCAGGTCCATCGCCACCGAGAACGGCAGATAGGCCTGTTCGTCCGACCCGTAGGTGTTGGTGACGTCGTAGAAGCGCGGCTTGACCTCCCAGGTGTCGAGCACGCCGACGATGCGGAAGGTGTTCTGGTCCATGCGCAGTTCGCGGCCGACGCTGTCGGCGCCGTCGAACAGCTTCTCGTTGAGCTTCCGGCTGATGACCACCACGCGGTCGTGGCGCTCGTCTTCGGTGCCGGTCCAGCCGTGGCCGTACAGGAACGGCGTGTCGAACATCGGGAAGAAGTCTGCAGAGGTGAAGCGCACTTCCGACTTGAACGGTTTCAGGCCGCTCTTGGTCGGTTCGATCGCGACGCTGCCACCGGTCATCAGCGCCTGGCGCTTGGCGCGCTTCTCGCGCAGCAGGGCCTCGGCATCGAAACGGGTGTTCTGCGAATCCGGTTCCTCGCCCGGCTGGTAGCCGGACTTGGGCTGCGCATCCACCTGCACGTAGAACAGGCGGTCGCTCTTCTGCGGGATCGGGTCGCCGGAGAGCACGTAGAACACGGTCAGCGTGGTCATGCTGGCGCCGATCCCCAGGGCGATGGCCAGCACCATCAGTGCGGTGAGGACGGTGTTGCGGCGGAAGCTGCGCAAGGCGAGGCGGACGTAGTAGCCGAACATGGGAGCTCCGGGGTCAGGCGCTGCGGGTAGCGGTGGCGGGCGGGACGGCGGCGGCGCGCAGGGCCGGGCCGAGGACGGCGAGCTGGCCGAGCAGCCACACCGCGACGATGCCGGTGAGCACGGTCGGCGAAGACAGCCGCTCCAGTTCGAAGCGCTGCATCAGCCACTGGTTCATGACGTAGGCGAGCACGGCGCCGAGCAGCGCGCCGCCGCCGACGATCAGCAGGTTTTCCAGCTGGAAGTAGCGCAGGATGTCGCCGCGGGTGGCGCCGAGCGCGCGGCGGATGCCGATCTGCCGGGTGCGCTGCTGCACCCAGAAGCTGGCCAGCCCGCCGATACCCAGCGCGGTGACGGTGAGCAGGATCAGGATGATCGCCAGCAGCATCCGCGCCACCGCGCTGTCGCTCTTGAAGTACTCGGTCCGCAGTTCCTGCATGGTGGCCACGCGCTGCTGCACGTAGGTGGGGTTGGCGCGTTGCATCGCCGCGGCCGCGCGCGGCAGCACCTGCGCCAGTTGCCCGGGCGTGCTGCGGATCAGGTAGCCGCCGCCCCAGCCTTCGCTGCCGATGCGGATCTCGGTGAGCAGTGCATCGGCATCGTCGTCGTGGCCGGTGATGTCGCCGCGCACCGGCGCCATCACCCCGACGATGTCCAGGCGCACCGGCTGGTTGAAGGTGCTGGTGTAGAGGGTGCGCCCCAGCGGCGACGTGCCGGGGAACAGTTTGGCCGCCAGCGACGGCGTGATCAGCGCCGGCAGGCGCCGCTCGATCTCCGGTGGCGCACCGAACAGGTCCGAGGCGCCGGTCAGTTCCGCGTCGCGCAGGTCGCGACCGGCGACGATGCGGATGCCCAGCGTGCGGTTCAGGCCCTGGCTGCCGAGGAACAGGCGGGCACGGGCGACCGCTTGCGTGGCCTGCGGCTGCAGGAACAGTTGCGCCTGCGTCGGGCCCCACAGCGGCGGCGTGCCGAACGCCGCCGCTTCGACGCCGGGCACCGCCTGCAGGATGTCCAGACTGCGGCCGACGCTGCTGACGCTGCCCGGCTCGCCGACCACGCTGATGCTCTGGATCAGGCCGATGTCCTGTTCCATCACCCCGGTCGGGGTCTGCACGCGCTGGTAGGTGCGGGCGATGATGAACACCAGGTTGCACAGCACCGCCAGGGTCAGGGCGATCTGCAGCGCCATCAGCACCACCGCGGCGCGATGGCTGCCCAATGCGGACAGGATGGGACGCACGGGAGGCAGCGGGGTCATAGCGATTTCACCTGCAGGGCGGGGGCGATGCGCGAGGCGCGCCAGGCTGGCCACAGGCCGGCGGCCAGCGCCGAGAGCGTGGCCACGGCCAGGGCGATGCCGAGGATCGCGGGATCGGCATGCGCCTGCTGCGCGTACGCCACCGGTTGCTGGCGCACCAGCCACAGGCCGATCCAGGTCAGCGGGATGCCGAGCAGGCCGCCCAGGCAGCCGATCAGCGCCGATTCGGCCAGGCACTGCGCGAACACCGCGCGGCGACTGGCGCCGAGCGCGCGGCGCACGCCGATCTCGCCGGCCTTGCGCATGAACTTGGCGACCAGCAGGCCCACTGCATTGAGCAGGCACACCAGCAGCACGCCGAAGGCGATCCAGGTCTGCATGCGCACCGTGGCCGGCACCACCCGCTTGTAGTCCAGCCAGTCGACCAGGCTGCGCAGGCGGGTGTTGGGGGCGCGTTCGAAGCGGCCGAGCTGGCGCTGCTGCGCGCTGTAGGCGTCCAGCGCCGCGCGATAGCGCCGCGCCTGCTCCGGCGTGTCCAGCCGTGCCCAGTACTGCACCCAGGTGCACTGCGCGGCCTTGGGATCGTGCAGGCCGGCCTCGCCGTCCTTGCCCCAGCACTGCATCGGCCCGTAGCCATAGTCCTGCGGCAGGTCCAGCCAGGTCTCGAACGGCATGTACAGCGCTTCCGGCGGCGTGTACGCACCGGAGTTGAGGTCGTAGAAGCGCGGTTGCGCATCCCACGCGTCGATCACCCCGATCACCCGGAACGGGCGGGTGGCGATGGTGAGGGTCTTGCCGACGCTGTCGGCGCCGCCGAACAACGCATCGTTGAGCTTGCGGCTCAGCACCACCACCGGCGCGCGCTGGGTATCGTCGCGATGGCTCCAGCCGCTGCCGTACAGAAAGCGCATGCCGAACATGCCGAACAGGTCGGCCGTGGCGGCGCGCGTGGTGAGCATGCGCAGGGGGCTGTTGGGCACGGTCTGGCGCACCGGCAGCCAGTTCGCGCTGGTCATGGTCTGCGCTGGCGCCGCCTGTGCCCGGTACAGCGCGGTCGCGTCCTGCCAGGTCAGTTCGTCCGGCGGCTCGGGGTCGGCGCTGGGCAGGTTGCGCGGACGCGGATCCAGCTGCGGATGGAACAGCGTGGCGCTGCGCCCGGGCAGTGGGTCGCCGGAGAGCGTGTGCAGCACCGTCAGCATGGTCATCGACGCGCCGATGCCGAGCGCCACGGCCAGCACCATCAGCCCGGTGAGGATGCGGTTGCGACCGAAGCTGTGCAGGGCCAGGCGGAGGTAGTAGGCGAACATGCGGGCTCCGGGTCAGGCGCTGCGGGTGGCGATGGCGGGGGCGACGGCGGCGGCGCGCAGCGCCGGGCCGAGCACGGCGAGCTGGCCCAGCGCGCACAGCAGCAGCGCGCCGACCGGCAGGTAGCTGGCTGGCAACCGTTCCAGTTCGAAGACCCGCATCAGCAGCACGTTGCCGCCGTAGGCCAGCAACATGCCCAGGGCCACGCCGGCGCCGACCAGCAGCAGATTCTCGGTCTGGAAATAACGCAGGATGTCGCGGCGGGTGGCGCCGAGCGCGCGGCGGATGCCGATCTGCTTGGTGCGCTGCTGCACCCAGAAACTGGCCAGGCCGACGATGCCCAGCGCGGTCACCAGCAGCATCGCGACGATGATCGCCACCAGCAGCCCGGTCATCGCCCGGTCGCTCCGGAAATACGTCTGGCGCAGGTCGTCCAGCGGCTTGCTGTTGGCGTTGTCCAGCACCGCCTCGGGCACCGCCCGTGCCACCGCGGCGCGCGCCTGCGCCAACACCCGCGGCAACTCGCGCGGATCGGCACGCAGCACATAGGTGCCGGACTGCGCGGCCTCGCGCACCGGGATCACCACCGACCAGTCGCTGCCGATCACGCCATCCTCGCTGCGGCCCGGATCGGGGCGCGCCAGGTGCTCCAGCGTGCCGATCACGCGGAAATGGCCGCCGGACCAGAATTCCTTGCCCAGCGGATCCTGGCCCGGCCACAGGTGCGCGGCCAGCGCCCGCGTGATCCACACGCCGGCCGCGGTCGGGATGCCGTTGTCGAGCGGCTGGTAGTCCGCGTCGGCGAACGCGCGGCCGCTGTCCGGCTGCAGCGCCAGTGCCGCGACGGCCCCCGGGCTGACCATGTAGAAGTGCGGCACGCCGCCGACCCGGGTGCAGTCCTGGTCCAGGCACAGCCCGTTGTTGAACACCGGCGGCGCGAACGGGACAGTGTTGATGGCACCGGCCGCGCGCACGCCGGGCGTGCGGCGCACCGCATCCAGCGCGCGGGCGTTGACGTCGGCGGCGTTGCAGCCGTCGCAGCCGGACAGCGACACCAGGCCCAGCGCGGTCTCGTCGATGCCGCTGCGCAGGTGCACCAGCTCCAGACGATTGCCGATCAGGAAGAAGGCGTTGCACAGCACGGCGCAGGCCAGCGCCACTTCCAGCGCGATCAGCGCGGCGGCGATGCGATGGCGCGACAGCGCGCTGAGGATGGGAGTGATGTGCATCGTCGTGCGCCCCGGTTACAGACTCTTGAGTTGCATGGCCGGCGCGATACGGCTGGCGCGCAGGGCGGGGAACAGGCCGGCGGCGAGGCTGCAGGCGAGCGCCAGTGCGAAGGTGCCGGCGAACGTCGTCGGATCCAGATGCGCCAGGTCGGCGTAGGCGGTGGGCTGCTGGCGCACGCTCCACAGGCCCAGCAGGGTCAGCAGCCAGCCGCCGGCGCCGCCGAGCAGGCCGATCACGCTGGCCTCGGTCAGGCACTGCGCGAAGATCGCGCGACGCGAGGCCCCCAGCGCGCGACGCACGCCGATCTCGCCGCCGCGGCGCAGGAACTTGGCCAGCAGCAGGCCGACGCTGTTGAACAGGCACAGGCCCAGAAACGCCAGCGCCAGCCAACTCTGCAGGCGCACGTCGCCCGGCACCACGCGGTTATGGTCCAGCCATTGCGGCAGCGACAGCAGGCGCGCGGTGTCGGCGCGGCCGATGCGCCCGGCGGCGTGCTGCTGCGCGGCGTAGTCGGCCAGCAGCCGGCGGTAGTCGGCGACCTTCGCTGGCGTGTCCAGCTGCACCCACAACTGCAGCCACACGCACGGCGCGCTGCGCAGGTCCAGGTTGGCCTCGGGCTTGCTGAAACAGGTCCACGGCTGGATGTGGCCGTCGTTGACCTCCAGGCTGCTGGACAGCGGCATGAACACGTCCTGCGGCCGTCCGTAGAAGCTGGCGGTATCGCCATGGGCGAAGCTGCCGCCGGCCAGCGTGTAGAACAGCGGCGACGGCCGCCACGGCGCCAGCACGCCGACGATGCGCACCGCCGTGCCGCGCACCAGCAGGCTGCGGCCGACGCTGTTGCGGCCCTGGAACAGCTTGGCGTTGAGGTCGGACGAGATCACCGCCACCCGCGCCCGGTCCTGGTCGTCGCGCGCGCGCCAGCCGCTGCCGTAGGCGAACGGCACCTGGAACATCGGGAAGAAATCGGCCTGGGTCATCAACAACTGGGTCATGAACGGCGGGGTGGCGCCGTCTGCCGCGTGCACCTTGATCTCGCTCTCGGCGACCATGGCCTGGCGATCGGCGCGCCCGCGCGTCCACAGGTCCATGGCCGAGGGGTAGTCGAGCTTGTCGTACGGCTTCTGGTTGGCGCCGTTGCTGGGGCGCGGATCGAGTTGCGCGAAGAAGATCTGCTGGCTGCGCCCGGGCAAGGGATCGCCGGACAGCAACCGCATCACCGTCAGCGTGGTCATCGCCGCGCCGATGCCCACCGCGATGGACAGCACCATCAGCGCGGTGAGCACCGGGCTGCGGCGCAGGCTGCGTACTGCCAGTTGGATGTAGTAACGGAACATGGGGTCCTTGGCTCAGGCGCTGCGGGTGGCGGTGGCGGGCGGGATCGCGGCGGCGCGCCGCGCCGGCGACAACACCGCGCATTGGCCTAGCAGCAACACGGCGAGCAAGCCGATCGGCAGGCAGGCGGCGGGCAGCCGCGGCAGCTCGTAGTGCTGCATCAACCAGAGATTGGCGATGTAGGCCAATGGCATGCCCAGGACCACGCCGCTGCCGATGACCACCAGGTTTTCCAGCAGGAAATGCCGCAGGATCTGGCCGCGGCTGGCGCCCAGGGCGCGGCGGATGCCGATCTGCCGGGTCCGCTGCTGGATCCAGAAACCGCTGAGACTGGCGATGCCGATCAGGGTGATGAGGGTGACCACCGCACTGGCGGTGCCGAACAGCCACACTGCGGCGCGGCGCGGCTGGAGCCGTTCGTTGCGCTGGGATTCGTAGTCGTTCGCACGGATCGTGATCCCGCGCAGCAGCGCGTCGCCGAACAACTGCTGCAGACGTTGCGGGATCTCGGCCATCACGGCCGCGCGCCGCTCCGGCGCGGTCCTCACCGCGTAGGTCAGGATCGGCGTCCCGGTGACTGTGCCCGCCGTCAGCATCGTGTACTCGGCCTTGCCGTCGTCCAGCGCGTCGAGCTGGTAGCGCAGCAGGTGGCGGACGATGCCGACCACGACGAAACGCTTGGTCGCGTTCGCCTGTCCGTTGGTGAGCACGCCGCCCAGCGCCGGGCGCGAGCCGAACAGCCGCTGCGCCAGCGCCTGGGTGAGGATGACCGCGGTGGTGCGGTCGGACGCGGTCGCGGCGGGCAGGTCGCCGACCCGCATTTCGTCGGCGCTGAAGTTGCGTCCGGCCACCAGGTCCAGGCCCAACGCATCGATCAGGTCGTCGCCGACCAGCAGGCTCACGCGCTCGGTCGCCGCAGGGCCGGCGACGCGGCCGACCATGACCATGGAGGAACTCATTGGCAGGCCGATCGTCGGCGAGACCGCGGTGACTCCGGGGATGCGGCGCAGCGTGTCGGTGCCGGCGCGGATCTGCGGCGCTTTCCAGCCGCCTTGGCCATTGATCACCTGGTCGACCAAAATGACCTCATCGCGGGCGATGCCGTCCGGGACCAGCATCGGCGCCAGCTTCTGCCACAGCAGGAACAGCACGTTGGTCAGGATCGCGCAGGCCAGGACGGTCTGCACGATCACCAGCAGCGGCATCAGCGGATGCCGCAACAGGGGTGAGAGATAGGGGCGCAGTGGCATCGACGGGCCCTCAGAGGCTTTTCACTTGCAGCGCCGGTTGCAGCAACGCTGCACGCCACGCCGGGAGCAGGCCGACCAGCAGGCCGGTGCCGATCGCCAGCGCCACCATCGCCAGGAACAGGCTGGGCTGGAAGCGTGCCAGGTCGCTGTAGGCCTCCGCCTGCATGCGCACGATCCACAGGGCGAACAGCGTGGCCGGCAATGCCAGCACGCCGCCCAACAGGCCGATCGCGCCGGCTTCGGTCAGGCAGCGGACGAACACCGCCGCGCGCGGGGCGCCCAGGACCCGGTGCACGCCGATTTCGGCGGAGCGGCGCAGGAAACGTGCGGCCAGCAGGCCGGCGACATTGACGATGCACAGCCCGAGCAGCGCGAGCGCCAGCCAGACGTTCAGGCGCACGCTGTCCGGGACCACGCGGTTGCGCGCAAGCCACTCGGCCACGCCGTACAAGGCGACCTGCGGCGCGCGCTGGAAAACCCCATCGGCATGGCGCGCTTGTGCGAACGCGGACAGCGCATCGCGGTAGGCGTTTACCTGCACGGGGGTGGACAACTGCGCCCAGAGCATCAGCCAGCGGCAGGCACCGAGGTCGAGTTCGTTGAAGCGCACGCCGGCGTGGCCGGTGTCGTCGCAGTCCTGGACGAATCCCGGCTTGGCGTCCGCGTCCAGGGCCGCCCGTGCCGGAACGAACACCTCCAGCGGATACTGCTGCCAGGCCGCTTCCGGCCCATTGAGGAAGTAGAAGGCCGGGCGCGGTCTCCAGTCGTCGCTGATGCCGACGACCTGGAACAGCTGCTTGCCCAGTCGGATCTGCCGGCCGACGCCGTTCTCGCTGCCCAGCAGCTTCAGGCTGAGCGCGTGGCTGATGATGGCCACCGGCGCACGGTTGCGTTCTTCTGCGTCCGTCCAGTAGCGGCCGGACCGCAGCGGCAGGCCGAACAGCGCCGGCATCGGTCCCAGCGCGCTGATCGCGTAGGCCTGCTGGTGGCGCGTGCGTGCCTGGTCGCTCACGTCGAACGTGCTCAGCGTCAGCGCCGCCTGCCGCACCTGCGGCAGCGTAGCCATGAATGCCGTGGCATCGTCCAGCTTCCACAGCGCCTGAGGCGGCTCGCCAGCGTCGGGGTCGTCCTGGCGGGCGATCTGCCGCGAGTCCACCCAGCCCAGGTACAGCTGCTGGCTGAGGCCGGGCAGTGGATCGGCGGACAGCATCGCCTGCAAGGTCAGCATCGTCATCACCGATGCCAGGCCCAGGGCGAGCGTGAGCACGGCGAGCAACACCGTGCGCGGATGCCGACGCATTCCACGCAATCCCAGTTCCACGGCATACGGCAGCGACATGGCAGGGCCTGTCTCAGCGGTGATCGTTGGCGGACGCCGCCGCCGCGCCGCCCTGCACCAGCACCGGTTCGCGCTGCAGGTCGGTGGCCTGGCCGTCGACGATGTGCACGTTGCGCTGCGCGCGCGCGGCCAGTTCCGGGTCGTGGGTGACCATGACGATGGTCGAGCCCTGCGCATTGATCTCCTCCAGCAGTTCCATCACCCCGCGCGCCATCTGCGAGTCGAGGTTGCCGGTCGGTTCGTCGGCCAGCAGCAGGCGCGGGCTGCCGGCCAGGGCGCGGGCGATCGCCGCGCGCTGCTGCTGGCCGCCGGACAGTTCGGACGGATAGTGCTTCATGCGCGAGCCCAGCCCGACCCGGCTCAGCGCCTCCTCGATGCGCTGCTTGCGCTCGGCCGCGCCCATGCCGCGGTAGCGCAGCGGCACGTCGACGTTGTCGAACAGGTTGAGGTCGGGGATCAGGTTGAAGCCCTGGAAGATGAAGCCGATCTTCTGGTTGCGCATGCGCGAGCGCGCATCGTCGTTGAGGTTGCTGACATCCTGGCCGTCGAGCAGGTACTGGCCGCTGGTGAAGGTTTCCAGCAACCCGGCGATGTTGAGGAAGGTGGTCTTGCCCGACCCCGACGGCCCGGTGACGGCGACGAACTCGCCCTCGCGGACATGCAGGTCCAGCGAGCGCAACGCATGCGTCTCGACCTGTTCGGTGCGGAAGACCTTGGAGACGGAGCGCATTTCGAGCATGGCGTGAGTTCCTGTGGTGGTGGAGCGGGGATTGGGGATTAGGGATTAGGGATGTCGGGATTCGGAATCAGTGGCCAGGAAAGGAAAACGAGAGAGGCTTGCGAATCCCCAATCCCGACTCCCCAATCCCAGCCTTCAATGCACCGTCACCTGCGGCGCATCGCCGAACAGGTCGCTGCCGGAGACCACGACCCGGTCTCCCGGCTGCAGGCCCGAGCGCACTTCGACTTCGCCCAGGCTGGTGACGCCCAGTTCGACCGGGCGGCGCACCGCCGAGTCGCCGTCCATGACGTAGGCGTAGCGGCCGCCGGACTGTTCGACGAACGGGCCGCGCTCGAGCTTGAGCACGTTCTTGCGGGTATCCAGCAGCACCCGCGCACTCATGCGCTGGCTCTGGCGCAGGCCAGGCGGCTGCTTGTCGGTGAAGCGGATGCGCGCGTTGACCTCGCCGTTGACCACTTCCGGCGACACCGCCGAGATCGCGCCGGCGAAGGGTTCGCCGGCACCGCTGGTCAACTGCGCCGGCATGCCGATCGCCAGGTCGCGGGCGAAGCTTTCCGGCACCTTGATCTCCAGTTCGAACTTGGAGAGGTCGACCACGCTCAACACCGGCGCGTTGGCGGCGACGTTGGTGTGCTGCGAGACCTGCACCTGGCCGACCTGGCCGTCGAACGGCGAGCGCAGGGTCAGCAGGTCGACCTGGCGCTGCACCTCGGCCACCACCGCGCGCTGGCGCTCGGCGAGCAGGCGCTTGTTGCGCGCGTCCAGCGAGGCGCCCTGCGCCTGCAGGCCCGAATCCTTCTGCGCGTGGCTCATCGCGATGTCGGCCTTCTTCAGGGTGTCCTGGGCCTTGGCCAGTTCCACTGCCGGCACCGCGCCGCCTTCATAGCCGCGCTGGTAGCGCTCCAGGTCGCGGCTGGCCGCCTGCCGTTCGATCTGCGCCTGGTCGATCAGCTTGCTGGCGTTGGCGCGGGCAAGGGTCGCGTCCAGGTCGGCACGGCCGGCCTCGGCCTGCAGGCCGGCCAGGGTGGCTTCTTCCTGGGCGAGCTTGCTGCGCAGTTCCGGGCTGTCGATCTCGGCCAGCTCCTGGCCCTGCTTGACCACGTCGCCGGCGACCACCTTCAGGGTCACGGTGCCGCCGGAGATGGCGTACAGGGTGGGGCTGTTGGCGGCGATCAGGCGGCCGTCGGCGGAGATGTCGCGGACCAGGTCGCCGCGGGTCACCGTGGCGATGCGCACCCGCTGCGCGTCGAACGAGCGGCTGCCGGCGATCCAGCCGCGTGCGGCGAAGGCGATGCCCAGCAGCACCAGCGTGGCGATCAGCCCGGGCCACAGCCAGCGGCGCCAGGCCGCGGAGCGGGGGCGGGCGAGAACCTGGTCCTGGGCGGAGGTGTCACGGATCATCGGACGGTCGCAGCGGTGAGGATGGGGACTTCACAGCACGATGCGTGCCAACTGCAAGTCATTGAATTGCATGGGTGCGGACGGCACGGACAGGTGTCCGGGTGTCCGCGGACACGTTCGCGGACACCAGGGCGGGTGCATGCTCGGGAATGGGTGACACGCCCTGTGTCCGGCAGCGGACAGCGGCGAGACATTCAGCGGACTTCGCTAGAATGGCGGACTTTTCGGCGAAGGGCGTGGCTATGTGCGGTATCGTCGGTGCGATCGCGGATCGCGATGTGGTTCCGGTCCTGATCGAGGGGCTCAAGCGCCTGGAATACCGGGGCTACGACTCGGCCGGCATCGCCGCCATCGCCGACGGGCAGGTCCGCCGCGTGCGCCGTACCGGCCGCGTGTCCGAGACCGAGAGCGCCGCGCTGGCCGAAGGCCTGCACGCGCCGCTGGGCATCGGCCACACCCGCTGGGCGACCCATGGCGGCGTCACCGAGGCCAATGCGCACCCGCACGTCAGTCATGGCGACCTGGCGCTGGTCCACAACGGCATCATCGAGAACCACGAGCAGCAGCGCGAGCGCCTGACCGCGCTGGGCTACGTGTTCGAATCGCAGACCGATACCGAGGTCATCGCCCACCTGATCCACCACTACATCGCCCAGGGCCGCGACCTGCTCGGCGCGCTGCAGGCGGCGGTGAAGGAACTGACCGGCGCCTATGCCGTGGCCGCGGTGAGCAAGTCGTGCCCGGACCTGCTGGTGTGCGCGCGCATGGGTTGCCCGCTGCTGATCGGCCTGGGCGAGGGCGAGAACTTCATCGCCTCGGATGTCTCGGCGGTGATCCAGGCCACGCGCCGGGTGATCTTCCTGGAAGAAGGCGACACCGCCGAACTGCGCCGCGACGGCGTGCAGGTGTACGACGCGCAGGACCAGCCGGTGCAGCGCGAGCCGCACGTGTCCGACGTGTCGCTGGCCTCGCTGGAGCTGGGCCCGTACCGCCACTTCATGCAGAAGGAGATCCACGAGCAGCCGCGCGCGCTGGCCGACACGCTGGAGGCGCTGTTCGACGCCGGCGGCTTCGACACCACGCTGTTCGGCAGCAAGGCCGAGGCGCTGCTGGCCGACGTGGACGGCGTGCAGATCCTGGCCTGCGGCACCAGCTACTACGCCGGGCTGACCGCGCGCTACTGGATCGAGGGCATCGCCGGGCTGCCGTGCAGCGTGGAGATCGCCAGCGAGTACCGCTACCGCGATGCCTGCGCCAATCCGCGGCAACTGATCGTGACCATCTCCCAGTCCGGCGAAACCCTGGACACGATGGAGGCGCTCAAATACGCCAAGGCGCTGGGCCATACCAAGACCCTGTCGATCTGCAACGTGCCCGAGAGCGCGATCCCACGCGCCAGCGCGATGGTGCTGTACACCCGCGCCGGCGCCGAGGTCGGCGTGGCTTCGACCAAGGCCTTCACCACCCAGCTGGCGGCGCTGTTCCAGCTCACCTGCGTGCTGGCCAAGCGCCGCGGGCGGCTGAGCGCCGAACAGGAGGCCGAGTACCTGGAGCAACTGCGCTACCTGCCCGGCAGCGTGCAGCACGTGCTCAACCTGGAACCGCAGATCGCGGTATGGGCCGAGCGCTTCGCCGACAAGCACAACGCGCTGTTCCTGGGTCGCGGCCTGCATTACCCGATCGCCCTGGAAGGCGCGCTCAAGCTCAAGGAGATCACCTACATCCACGCCGAGGGCTATCCGGCCGGCGAGCTCAAGCACGGCCCGCTGGCGCTGGTCGACGCCAACATGCCGGTGGTGGTGATCGCGCCCAACGACACCTTGCTGGAGAAGGTGAAGTCGAACATGCAGGAAGTGCGCGCGCGCGGCGGCGAGCTGTTCGTGTTCGCCGACCAGGACAGCAACTTCAATGAATCGGACGGCGTGCACGTGATCCGCACGCCACGTCACGCCGGCGTGCTCAGCCCGGTGCTGCACACCGTGCCGGTGCAGTTGCTGGCCTACCACACCGCGCTGGCGCGTGGCACCGACGTGGACAAGCCGCGCAACCTGGCCAAGTCGGTGACGGTGGAGTAGTCGCCGGGGCGCAGGGCGATGCCGACGCTGCGCTATGCTGGCGGCGAGGGCGCGTCCATCGCCTGCAACCCAGGAGCGACACGATGCAGGATGTCCACGAAACGCGTGGGTCGCCGCAGGCGTCGCTGCGGGCGCTGATCGAACGGGTGCAATGGATGCGGCGGTTGGCCCTGTCCGCGACGGTGCTGTCCGCGGTGATGATCACGCTGAGCTATCTGCTGCTGATCTGGCCGATCTTCCAGCCGCACGACCTGAGCAATTCCAGGGTGCAGCAGTTCCTGCTGTCGGAGGAGTTCAGGGCGCGCACGGCGCCGCTGTTCGCGCAGATGCAGCGCTACAACGCGTCTCCCGAGGGATCTCCGGTCGAACGCCCGGACGAGTTCTACGCCGGCAGCGGATCGATGTCCGGGCTGGTGGTGGTGGTCCACTATCTGGTCGTCGCCCGGGGGCAGGGGGCGGCGGACCACGTGCGGGCCAGCTATGTGCCCGATATCGACGTCCGACTGGATCCCCGCTATCTGATCTTCTACCTGGCGCTCATGGCAGGTGCCGTCGTGCTGCTGCATTTCATCCTGCGCCCAGCATCGAAGCCGCAACGCCAGTTTGAGCAGCGCTTGCTGGAACGGTCCTACGCCGATCCAGCGCCAGCCGTCGATGATGCGAGCACGCCGGGCGGTGATCTGGCGCAGTTGTTCAACCTGCTGCAGAACTTCCACGCGTTCGTACGGCAGATCGGCAAGCGCCACGCAACACGGACGGCTATGACCTTCGTCGACGAGTACGACGTGCAGGATGCTCTGCACGCGCTGTTGAAGCTGCATTACCTGCACGTGCGTGCCGAGGAGTACACGCCGAGCTATGCCGGCAACAGTTCGCGGATGGATTTTCGGCTCGACGACAACGAGGTCGCGATCGAAGTGAAAATGACGCGCGATGGGCTGCGGGATCGCGAGATCGTCGATCAGTTGGTGATCGATGCCGCCCGTTATAGCCAGCATCCTGGCGTCAAGCGCCTGGTGTGCCTGATCTACGATCCGGCCGGGTTGCTGGACAACCCGGCGGTGCTCAAGAAAGATCTTGAATCCGGCCGCCTAGGCCTGCGGGTCAACGTGGTGATCGCGCCGCAGCATGCCTGAGCGCGCTGCGCTCAGTCGCTGGAGGTGTTGGGGATGATCTCCACCCAGTAGCCGTCCGGGTCCTTGATGGAGACGATGTTGCGCATGCGCCCGTCGCTCAGGCGGTTCTGGAACGGCACGTGCAGCGCTTCGAAGCGTGCGCAGGCCGCATGCAGGTCCGGCACCGACACGCACAGCTGGCCGAAGCCGCGCGGCTCGCTGTTGCCGTCGTGGTAGACCGGGCCATCCAGCCGTTCGCTGCCGTGGTTGTTGGTCGATTCCAGCACGCCGGGCCGGCCGTCCACATCTGCCGCTGCGCCGGGTCTGCCGGCACCTGTACCTTCGGTGGTGGGCATGGCGGTCTCGCATGGGGGAGGCGCCGCGTTGTGCGGCTTGGCGCAATTCCAAGGGCGACGGCGTAGCGGCCGATGTAGAGCGCGGCGAGAGAGTCGTGCCGCTCCGCCTGTTGGCAGAGGCGCCGCCGATCTGCTAACGCACTGGCCTGGGTTATGCATAAGCTTCCTGCGAGGGTTCCCACCACGCAGGAGGACGCATGTACGAGTCTTTCAGACAGGGGGCGCCGGCCGAACTGTGGCAGGCGTTGGTGCACGAGGCCGGGCAGCGCCTGGGCCGGCCGCTGGACGAATCGCGCGAGCACTATCTGGTGTTCGTGCTGCTGCGCTACCAGCGCGACGCGCAGTTGCTGGCGCGCATCCAGGCGCTGGCCTGGCTGCATGCGCAGGACCAGGTCGGGCGCGCGCGCGCCGACGCACTGCGCGAGGTCGGCGATGGTTGCCTGCTGATCGCCGGGCTGTTCCCTGGCGTGGCGGCGCGGCGCCGGGTCAGCGTGGACTACTTCATCGATCTCGGCCGCGGCGCCTATGCCGAAGTCGCCGAGACCCGCGCCAGCGACGCGGGACTGTTCGCGCAACTGGCGCGCAGCTATCGCGAACTGGTCGGCACGCTGGGGGCGCTGCGGCCGCCACGGCATGAGGTGGCGGCGTTGCAGGCGGCGCTGCACGTGTGAGCCGTGGCGCTCTTGCGGCAGTCGCTCGCGCAGGAGCGGCGTCCGTCGCGACGGGCGTTTGGATGACGCGTGTCGCGGCCGATCCTGCCAATCGCCAGCGCCGCGCCTACGGAGACGGCGAACCGGGTCGCACGCGGACGCGCCCAGGCCATCGGCGCGTTTTCCCGCATGCGCGCGCGGTGGCCGGGATCAGCCCGGCGATTACCGCAGCTGCAAGGAGGGCGGCGACGCGCCCTGCTGCGGTTGCTGTTGGCCATCGGGCACCGCCATCAGCACGCCCGCAATGCCGCCGACGTCGGCGATCAGCCGTTCGGCGGTCTTCCCGGTCGGTACGCCCAACACGATGGCACCGATGCGGTCGAGCGTGTACAGCACCGGGGCATGCAAGTCCGCTGCCGCTGCCGTGATGCGGTGCTTGGTCTGCTCGACGTCGCCGCTGCGATCGAAGTAGACGATCACTGCCCTGGCCGCGTTGGCGTCCTGCGCGTCGGCAGCCGCTTGGGTGCCGTCCGGCAGCAGAGGGCGTTGCTGCATGGCGGTCGAACATGCGCAAGCGGCGAGCACGGCCAGGCAGGCGATGCCTGCCAGGCCGAGCCACCGGCGGGCCGCGGGAACGGCGGCGTTGGCGGATTCGTGCATCGAGCGGGTCTCCTGGGCGATCGACGGTGACAGCCCCGCGTGCGTGGTGCGCACAGGGCCGCCCGAACCCTCGCATGTACCGGGTGAACTGCGGCCGACCCTGGATGGGGAGAACGACTGTCGACGGACAGCGCCGCGCCGCGTTGCCGTCCGCTCAGAACCAGAACCGCAGGCCGGCGACCCAGCGTGTCTCGCGCGCCGCCTCGCCATCGGCGCGGCGCAGGTCGGCGGTGTCGCCGAAGCTGCGCACGTGCTCCACGCCGACATACGGCGCGAACCGGCGCGTGACCTCGTAGCGCAGGCGCAACCCGCCCTCCACGGTGGTCAGGCCGCTGCCGGTGCGGTGCGCCGGATCGTCGCGCGCGGCCAGTTCCGCTTCCAGCCGTGGCTGCAGGATCAGGCGATTGGTCAGCAGCACGTCGTACTCGCCTTCCAGGTACAGGTTGGCATGGCCGCCCTCGCCGACGTAGAGCAGGGCCGACACCTCGAACTTGTACGGCGCCATGCCCTGCACGCCGAACGCCGCCGAGGTTCGCGCACGGCCCGGCGCGAATGTCTGCCTGGCGCCGATCAGCATGTCCCACCAGGGCGAGATCGCGCGGCCATAAGCCAGTTCCAGCGAGGAGGCCGTGGTGCGGCCGCCCTCGCGTTCGCCGTCGCTGCGCAGCCACAGCCGGTCGATGTCGCCGCCGTACCAGCCACGTGCCTCCCAGGCCTGGCCGCTGCCGTGGGCGTTGTCCCAGCCCTCCAGGCGATCGACCAGCAGGTAGCCGGTGCGCGCCGCGCCGTGCGCCATGCCGTGGTCGCGCAGCACGGGGAATGCGGCTGCGCGATCGGCGTCGGTGATCGGCGGGATCGGCTCGCGTGGCAGCGACGTGTCGGCGCTCGCAGGACACTGGCATGCGCTCGCGGTCGCGGTCGGCGCGGGCGCGGGCGCGGTGGGCATCGCATGGTCCATGCAGTCGTGATGCATGCCGTCGTGTGCGTGATGCGCGCGGTGGCTGTGATCGACCTGCGACGCCGGCGCGGCCGCGTGGTCCTTCGTGGCGTGGTCCATGTACGCGTGCGACAGGGCGTCGGCGTGCTCTGCCGCAGGCGTGTCTTGCATGGTCGGCGCGTGCGCGGCATGCCCCATGGCTGCGTGGTCCATGGCGCCGTGCATTGCCGTGTCGGGCTGCGATGCCTCCGCAGCGCCCGCCATGGGTGTGGTGGCAGCGGGTGCCGGGCAGGCGCAGGGCGCGGCAGTAGTGGCGTCGCCGCCGTCGGTGTCGGCCGTGTGGGCATGCTGCGCTTGCGCCGCAGCGTGCGCGAGCAGCAGCGCCAGGCCGGTGGCCTGGGCGAGCGGAGCGAGGCGGAGGCGGCTCATGCGTCCACCCGCACTTCGCGCATCATGCCGCCGTCCATGTGGTAGAGCAGGTGGCAGTGGTAGGCCCAGCGGCCCAGCGCATCGGCGCGCACGCGGTAGCTGCGGCGCGTGCCCGGCGGCATGTCCACGGTGTGCTTGCGCACCTGGAAGCGGCCGGCCGCGTCCTCGATGTCGCTCCACATGCCGTGAAGGTGGATCGGGTGCTGCATCATCGTGTCGTTGACCAGCACGATGCGCAGGCGCTCGCCGTAGTTCAGCCGCAGCGGCTCGGCGCTGGCGAAGGGAATGCCGTCGAACGACCAGGCGAACTTCTCCATGTTGCCGGTCAGGTGCAACTGGATCTCGCGCCCCGGCTCGCGTCCGTCCGGGTCCTCGAACAGGCTGTGCAGGTCGGCATAGGTCAGCACGCGGCGGCCGTTGTCGCGCAGGCCGGTGCCGGGGTCGTCCAGCCGCGGCGCGGTGGCGAAGGACTGCATGTCCACCAGCGGATTGCCGCGTTCGCTGCGTGGGTGCGCAGGTGCGGTGGCAGCGCCTGCAGCCGCGTGCGCGGCGTGCTCCATGCCCGGCATGCCGGCCATGTGCATGTTCGCGCCGCAGCCGCCCTCCATGCCGTGCATGGCCATGCCTGCGCCGTGCTCCATGCCGGCGTGCCCGGCCATCGCATGGCCCATATCCTGCATGCGCAGCAGCGGACGCGGATCGTTCGCCGGCACCGGTGCCTGCAGTCCTTCGCGCACTGCGAGCGTGCCGCGCGCGTGGCCGGTGCGGCCCATGTCCTGCGCGAACACCGTGTACGCGTCCTGGCCGCTGGGTTCGACCAGCACATCAAAGGTTTCGGCCGCGGCGATGCGGAATTCGTCCACGCTCACCGGATGCACATACTGGCCGTCGGCGGCGACCACGGTCATCTTCAGCCCGGGGATGCGCACGTCGAAGTAGCTCATGCTGGAGGCGTTGATGAAGCGCAGCAGCACCTTCTCGCCGGGACGGAACAGCCCGGTCCAGTTGCCGGCCGGGGTCATGCCGTTGAGCAGGTAGGTGTAGGTGTTGCCGTTGACGTCGGACAGGTCGCTGGGGGTCATGCGCATGCGCCCCCACATGCCGCGGTCGGCGAGGGTGGCGCGCAGCCCGTCCTCGCGCGCGTCGCGCAGGAAATCGCCGACGGTGCGCTGGTACAGGTTGTCGTAGGACGGCATCTGCTTCAGCCGCCGGAACAGCGCTGCCGGATCCAGGTCGGTCCAGTCCGACAGCAGCAGCACGTGCTCGCGGTCGTAGCGGTACGGCGGCGGCTCGCGCGGGTCGATGACGATGGCGCCGTACAGCCCGGCCTGCTCCTGGTGCAGCGAATGGCTGTGGTACCAGTAGGTGCCGGACTGGCGCAGGGCGAAGCGGTACTGGTAGGTCTCGCCCGGGTAGATGCCGTCGAAGCTCATGCCCGGCACGCCGTCCATGTTGGCCGGCAGCAGCAGGCCATGCCAGTGCACCGAGGTCTGGGTGTGGCCGGGCAGGCGGTTGGCCACGCGGATGGTGACGGTGTCGCCTTCGCGCCAGCGCAGCAGCGGCGCCGGCACGCTGCCGTTGACGGCGATGGCGGGACGCTCGCGCCCGGTGAAGTTGACGCGGGTGCTGCCAATGCTCAGATCCAGGTCGGTGCCCTGCAGCACGTAGGGCGCGGCGCCGTTGCGGGCGAGCGCGCTGGCGTGGGCGCTGCGCAGCGGCAGCCCGGTGAGGCCGGCGGCGGCGCCCAGCGCCAGCCCGGTGACGAAGCGGCGCCGCGACGGCAGCGCCGGCAGGCCGGAAGAAGATGGGTTCATGTGCGATGTCCGTAAGCGGATGCGATGCGCCACGCAGCGCCGATGGGCGCTGCAGGCTCGGACGCGGCAGCGCCTGTGCGCTGCCACCGGGAGACCGCCCAGCAGGCGGCCGCGCGCGCTCAGGCGCTGGGAGGGCGTTCCAGCCGCGGCAGGCCGGGTGCGCCGTGCGCGCCCTGGGGAGCGGCTGCAATCAGGGTGCGGGGCAAGCGTGGCAGCGCCAGCGGCATCGCCAGCAGGGCCGGCAGCGGCTGCGCGTGCGGGCATTGGCAGCCGGCCATGCCGCCGCAGCCACCGTGCTTGCCGGCATGGTCGTGGCAGTGGCCGTCGTGATCCGCCGGCGGCGGTGGCGGCGCGTCGTGACAGGGCATTGCCGCATGCACCGGCGCCGCGCTGGCGACCGTGGCACCGGTGTCGTGCGTCGAAGTGCCGTGCGTCGCCATGCCAGGCATCGCCATGGCGGCCGCGGTGCCGTTGAGCAGCAGGCTCAGGCACAGCAGCAGGCGCAGCAGGACGGCGGAAGTCGGCACAGGCGGCAGCGTGGCGTCGGGAACGGAAGAGGATACCGAAGCCGGCGTGCGCGGCAAGCGACCGCCATCCGGCAAGGCTTGACTCTGGACCCGACTCCAGGGAGTAGGGTGTGCGCATGCGATCCGACCCCGCCACCGCCCGCTTCACCATCGGCGCGCTCGCCCGCCAGGCCGACGTCGCCATCGACACCGTGCGCTACTACGAACGCCAGGGCCTGCTGCCACCCGCCCCGCGCCGTGCCTCCGGCTACCGCGAGTACGACACCGCGGCGGTGCAGCGGGTGCGCTTCATCCGACGCGCCAAGGAACTGGGCTTTTCGCTGGAGGAGATCGGCGAGTTGCTGGCGTTGCAGGACGATCGCGTGCATGGCGTGGAGGGCATCAAGCAGCGCGCCAGCGCGCGCCTGCAGGCGCTGGATCGGCGCATCGCCGAGCTGACCGAGATGCGCGACACCCTGGCGGCGCTGGTCGAGGAGTGCCCCGGCCGCGGTGCGCCGGACGCCTGCCCGATCCTGGGCGACATCCGCGGCGATGCCGCCGGCGAGCCGTCGCGATGAGCACGGGTCGCGCCACCGCCTCGCTGACCTTGCCGGTGCAGGGCATGACCTGCGCCGCCTGCGCGGCCGGCGTGGAGAAGGCGCTGCAGCGCCTGCCCGGCGTGGCGGCGCAGGCCAGCTATGCCGGCGCGCGCGTGCAGGTGGACTACGATCCGCAGCAGGTGGATCTGCCGACGCTGCTGCAGCGCATCCAGCAGGCCGGCTACAGCGTGCCCATCGAGACCCTGACCCTGGAACTCAGCGGCCTGCACTGCGCGTCCTGCGTCGCGTCCATCGATGCGGTGCTGGCGAAGACCCCGGGCGTGCTCGCCGGCCACGCCAACCTGGCCTCGGCCAAGGCGCGGGTGGAGATCGTGCCTGGTGCGGTCGCGCCGGCGGAGCTGGTCGCACGGATTGAACGCGCCGGGTTCGGCGCGCGCGTCGCGCAGGCCATGGACCCGGCGCAGCTGGCCGAGCGCGAGCGCAGCGAGCGGCACGCCTGGCGACGCGAGCTGGGCCTGTTCGCCGCGGCGGTGTTGCTCACCCTGCCGTTCTGGGGGCAGATGCTCGGCATGCTGGATGGCGACGCCCTGCGCGGCGGGCACGTCGAACCGCTGCCGCGCTGGCTGCAGTTGCTGCTCGCCACCCCGGTGCAGTGCTGGATCGGTGCGCGCTTCTACCGCGCCGGCTACCGCGCGCTGCGCAACGGCAGCGCCAACATGGATGTGCTGGTCGCGCTGGGCACCGGCATGGCCTATCTGTACAGCGCCGTGGTCACCGTGGCCGGCCTGCATGGCCAGCACGTGTACTTCGAGGCCAGCACCAGCGTCATCACCCTGGTGCTGCTCGGGCGCCTGCTCGAAGCGCGCGCCAAGCGCCGCACCACCGCGGCGGTGCGCGCGCTGCTCGACCTGGCGCCGACCACCGCGCGGGTCGAGCGCGACGGCACCGTCGTGGAGGTGGATGCGGCGGAACTGGCGGTCGGCGACGTGTTCGTGGTCGCTGCCGGCGAGCGCGTGCCGGTGGACGGCGAGGTGCTCGACGGCCATTCCAGCGTGGACGAGGCGATGCTGTCCGGCGAGGCCATGCCGGTGGCCAAGGCGCCGGGCAGTCGCCTGCATGCGGCCACGGTCAACCAGCTCGGCCTGTTGCGCGCGCGCGCAACGAGCGTCGGCGCGGACACTCTGCTGGCGCAGATCGTGCGTATGGTCGATGCCGCGCAAGGCTCGCGCGCGCCGATCCAGCGCCTGGTCGACCGTATCGCTGCGGTGTTCGTGCCGGCGGTGCTGGCCATCGCCGCGCTCACCCTGGGCGCGACCTGGGCGCTGGGCGGCAGCTTCGCCGAGGCGCTGGTGCACGCGGTGGCGGTGCTGGTGATCGCCTGCCCGTGCGCGCTGGGCCTGGCCACGCCGACCGCGATCATGGTCGGCACCGGTGTCGGCGCGCGCGCCGGCATCCTGATCCGCGACGCCGAGGTGCTGGAACGCGCGCGTGCGCTGACCGCGCTGGTGGTCGACAAGACCGGCACGCTGACCCTGGGCCAGCCGCAGGTGACCGCGGTGCTGGTCGTCGACGCGGCCGAGACCGCGCCGCTGCTGCGCCTGGCCGCGGCGCTGGAAACCGGCTCGGCGCATCCGCTGGCGCGCGCCATCGTGCAGCGCGCCGCCGAGTTGGGCGTGCGCGCGGCCGTGCCGGCACCGTCGGCCGAGGCGGTGCAGACGCTGCCGGGGCAGGGCGTGCGCGGCCGCGTGGACGGGCGCGAGGTGGCGCTGGGCGCGCTGGCGTGGCTCGACGGCCTGGTCGCTGCGCCGGCCGACCCGGCGCTGCGCCGCCAGGCCGAGGCGGCACAGGCGCAGGGCCACAGCGTGGTCGGGGTGGCGGTGGATGGCGCGGTGAGCGGCTACATCGCCATCGCCGATCCGCTGCGCGATGATGCCGCCGAGGCGGTGGCATTGCTGCAGGCGCGCGGCATCGCGGTGACCATGCTCAGCGGCGACAACCGCCACGCGGCGCAGGCGGTGGCCGCGCGGCTCGGCATCCAGCAGGTGCAGGCCGAGGTGCTGCCGCAGGACAAGGCCGCGCACGTGCGCCGGCTGCAGGCCGTGCCGGGCGCACACGTGGGCATGGTCGGCGACGGCATCAACGATGCCCCGGCGCTGGCCGCGGCCGACGTCAGCTTCGCCATCGGCAGCGGCTCGGACATCGCCATCGAGGCGGCCGACGTGGTGCTGATGCACGGCGACCTGGCCGGTGTCGCCGCCGCCATCGACCTGTCCGCGGCGACGGTGCGCAAGATCCGCCAGAACCTGTTCTTCGCCTTAGTCTTCAACGGCCTGGGCATCCCGCTGGCCGCGTTCGGCCTGCTCAACCCGGTGATCGCCGGCGCGGCGATGGCACTGAGTTCGGTCTCGGTGCTGGGCAATGCCTTGCTGCTGAATCGCTGGCGTCCGCAATGAGCGCGGATGCGATTTCTCGACCCTGGAGCCTGACATGCACCATCTCGATCTCCTCGTCCACGGCATGAGCTGCGGCGGCTGCAGCGCACGGTTGCAGCGGGTGCTGGACGCCTGTCCGGGCGTGACCGCCAGCACGGTGGTGCTGGAAGGCGGGCGCGTCGGCATCGACTACGACCCGGCGCGCATCGACGTGGCCGCGCTGGAGCAGGCGATCGCCGACGCCGGCTTCAGCGTGGCCGCTGGCTGAGCGCCGCTCCGACGCCGCTCCGACGCCGCGCCACGCCAGGTGAACGCCGGCGTGGCGGCCGCTGCCGCGCATGGCCCGGGCGCGTGGCCGGGCGTGTATCGTGGGCGCGATTTCTCCGCTCCCGCACCGCCATGACCCATCGCACTTGGGTGGCTGCCGCCATCCAGAAGATCGAAGCCGACTTCAACCGCTCGGCCGACACCCACCTGATCCCGCTGGACCTGCCCGGTTTCCCCGGCATCGACCTGTACTTCAAGGACGAGTCCAGCCATCCCACCGGCAGCCTCAAGCACCGCCTGGCGCGCTCGCTGTTCCTGTACGCGCTGGCCAACGGCTGGCTGCGCGAGGGGCGGCCGGTGATCGAGGCCTCCAGCGGTTCCACCGCGGTCTCCGAGGCGTATTTCGCGCGCCTGCTGGGGCTGCCGTTCATCGCGGTGATGCCGGCCACCACCTCGCCGGAGAAGATCGCCGCGATCGAGTTCCAGGGCGGGCGCTGCCACCTGGTCGGGCGCGCCTGCGACCTGCATGCCGATTCGGTGCAGCTGGCGCGCGAGACCGGAGGCCACTTCATGGACCAGTTCCTCTACGCCGAACGCGCCACCGACTGGCGCGCCAACAACAACATCGCCGAGTCGATCTTCCGGCAGATGCAGGAGGAGCCGCATCCGATCCCGGCCTGGATCGTGTGCAGCCCCGGCACCGGCGGCACCGCGGCCACGCTCGGGCGCTACGTGCGCTACCGGCGCCATCCCACCCGCATCCTGTGCGCGGATCCGGAGGTGTCGCTGTTCTTCGACGGCTACCGCGAGGCGCTGGCCGGACGCGACTACGCCGGCCTGGAAAGCACCGGCGGCTCGCGCATCGAAGGCATCGGCCGGCCGCGGGTGGAGCCGAGCTTCATCCCCAGCTGCGTGGATGCGATGGTCAAGGTGCCCGACGCGCTGAGCCTGGCGGCGATGCGCTACGTCAGCGCGCGCCTGGGCCGGCGCGTGGGCGGCTCCACCGGCACCAACTTCGTCGGCGTGCTGCAGGCGGCCACGCGCATGCGCGAGCAGGGCCGCAGCGGCGCCATCGTCACCATCCTGTGCGACAGCGGCGAGCGCTACGGGCACAGCTACTACCGGCCGCAGTGGTACGCCGAGCACGGCATCGACGTGGAGCAGGCCGATGCGCAGCTGGCCGCGGCGGTGGCCGGCGCCGGCCTGCCGCCGCTGCCTTGTGCTGCGCTGGACTGACCGCCATCTGCTTTTCGTGGCCGGCCGCGCCGGTCCTTCCCCCGCTACCGAGACTTCCGCGATGACCAATCCCCTGCTCGATTTTTCCGGCCTGCCGCGCTTCGATGCGATCCAGCCCGAGCACATCGGCCCGGCGATCGACACGCTGCTGGCGCAGGCCGAGGCCGCCGTGGCCGCCGCCGAGACGGTGGCGCCGGTGCGCTGGGACAGCTTCGTGGCGCCGCTGGACGATGCCACCGAGCGCCTGTGGCGCGCCTGGGGCCAGGTGAGTCACCTGCAGGCGGTGGTCAACACGCCGGCGCTGCGCGAGGCCTACAACGCCAACCTGCCCAAGGTGACGCGCTTCTCCAGCGCGCTGGGACAGAACCTGGCGCTGTTCGCGCAGTACCGCACGCTGGCGCAGTCGCCGGAGGCGGCCGCGCTCGGCCCGGCGCAGCGCAAGGTGCTGGACAACGCGCTGCGCGATTTCCGCCTGGGCGGCGCCGAACTGGGCGAGGCCGACAAGCAGCGCTTCGCCGCGATCCAGGAAGAACTGTCGGCGCTGTCGGCCAAGTTCTCGCAGAACGTGCTCGACGCCACCGATGCATGGTCGCTGTGGATCGACGACCCGGCGCGCCTGGCCGGCCTGCCCGAGGACAGCATCGCCGCCGCGCGCGCAGCGGCCGAACGCGAAGGCCAACCGGGCTGGAAGCTGACCCTGCAGATGCCCTGCTATCTGCCGGTGCAGATGTACGCCGAGGACCGCGCGTTGCGCGAGACGCTGTACCGCGCCAACGCGATCCGCGCCTCGGAGTTCGGCGATGCGGCGCTGGACAACAGCGCGGCGATCGGCCGCATCCTCGCCCTGCGCGGCGAACTGGCGGCGCTGCTCGGCTTCGCCAGCTACGCCGAGTATTCGCTGGCGACGAAGATGGCGCAGGATCCGGCGCAGGTGCTGGACTTCCTGCACGATCTGGCCGTACGCGCCAAGCCCTACGCGCAGCGCGACCGCGCCGAACTGGAGGCATTCGCGCGCGAGCACCTGGGCCTGGACACGCTGGAAGCCTGGGATCTGGCCTATGCCGGCGAAAAGCTCAAGCAGGCGCGCTACAGCTTCTCTGAGCAGGAAGTGAAGCGCTACTTCACCGAGCCCAAGGTGCTGGAGGGCCTGTTCGGCCTGATCCACGACCTGTACGGCCTGCGCGTGGAGGCCGACAGCGCGCCGGTGTGGCATCCGGATGTGCGCTTCTTCCGCCTCAGCGATGCGCAGGGGCGCCTGGTCGGGCAGTTCTACCTGGACCTGTACGCGCGCGAAGGCAAGCGCGGCGGCGCCTGGATGGACGACTGCCGCAACCGCCGCGAGCGCGCCGACGGCGTGCAGACCCCGCTGGTGTACCTGGTGTGTAATTTCGGCCGCGGCAGCGACGGCAAGCCGGCCACCTTCACCCACAACGAGGTCACCACCCTGTTCCACGAGATGGGCCATGGACTGCACCAATTGCTGACCCAGGTCGGCGAACTGGGCGTGGCCGGCATCAACGGTGTGGAATGGGACGCGGTGGAACTGCCCAGCCAGTTCATGGAGAACTTCTGCTGGGAGTGGCCGCGCCTGCAGGCGATGACCGCGCACGTGGACAGCGGCGAACCGCTGCCGCGCGCACTGTTCGACAAGATGCTCGCGGCGAAGAACTACCAGAGCGGCATGTTCACCGTGCGCCAGCTTGAGTTCGCGCTGTTCGACATGCAGCTGCACCACAGCTTCGATGCGCAGGCCGACAGCGTGCTGCAGTTGCTCGAGCGCGTGCGCGACGCCGTGGCGGTGAACCGGCCGCCGGCGTGGAACCGCTTCCCGCACCAGTTCAACCACATCTTCGCTGGCGGCTATGCGGCCGGCTATTACAGCTACAAGTGGGCCGAGGTGCTCAGCGCCGACGCGTATGCCGCATTCGAGGAAGCGCCTGACCAGTTGGCGGACACCGGCGCGCGCTTCCTGCGCGAGATCCTCTCGCGCGGCGGCAGCCGCCCGGCGCTGGAGAACTTCACTGCCTTCCGCGGTCGCGTGCCGGAACTGGAGGCGTTGCTGCGGCACAGCGGCATGGCCGGATAAGCCGGGATTCGGGATTCGGGATTGGGGATTCGGGATGACAGCCTGCGGCTGCTGAAAGCCGGGATTCGAGATTTTCCTGCACAGGCGTAGTGGTTGCGATTGCACTGTGGGAGGGGCTTCAGCCCCGACGGGCTTTCCCGGGAAAGCCCATCGGGGCTGAAGCCCCTCCCACAAAAAGCGGCGACCTTTTTCATCGGAAGGCAGCCACGTTTGTCAGATAGCTTGATCGTGATGTTGTTCCGTGCACGACGTCCCCCAATTCCCATCCCGGCTTTCAACAGCCGCAGACTGATCATCCCGAATCCCGAATCCCAGCTCCTCTGTGCTAGAACACAGCACAGCGGCACGGCGATCTTCGCCGCCGCGATCGCGGCGCAGGACACTGCCGCACTGCACAAGGAGGACCGCATGAAGCGAGCAGGGTGGTGGACGCCGTTGCTGTTGGGCATGGCCGCGCCGGCATTGGCGCAGGACGGCAGCGGCACGGTGCGCATCGGCGCCAGTCTGCGCGCCGGCCCGGCGCCGGAGTATCCGCGCGTGGCCACGCCGGCCACCGACGACGCGTTGCAGGTGCATGGCTGCACACGGGATTGGGCCTGGTGCGATGTCAGCTGGCGCGAGAAACGCGGCTGGCTGCCGGCTGGTGCAATCGACTTTCACTAACAGGGGCAGGGCGTCGCGCCCGGTGCCTCGCTCGGTGTGCCCACGGTCGGCTTCGCGCTGGACCGCTACTGGGACACGCACTATCGCGGCCAGCCGTGGGCACGCGAACGCGCGCGTTACCGCCCGCTGGAAAGCGCGGCGACTGCCGCTGGTCCAGCGCAGATCCCGGCACCGCTGCAGCGGCAGTTGGCGCCGCAATGGCGGGCGCCCCCTCCACCGCAGGCGTCCGCGTCCGAGGCCGTGAGCGCCACGCCGGCATGGACGCCGCCGGGCGAGCGGATGCATCAGATCCCGCCGCCGGACGCGCTCAATCCCCGCTACAACAAGGAACTGGCGAAGGAACTGCAACGCCAGGACAGCGACCGCCGCCGGCGCGAATCGATGGGACTGCAACCGGTGCCGCCGTCTGCTTCCGCACCGTCGGCATTGCCTTCGTGGCCGCCCACGCCCGCGACGATCCAGTGGGTCGAGCGGCATCCGCCGAAGCCGAGTTCGCCACCACCGCCACCACCGCCACCGCCTCCGCCCTCAGCGCCACCGGCCAAGCCGGAACCGCACAAGGACGAGGCCGCCGGGCGACACGATGTGAAGCAACTGGAACGCTAAGCCGCGCCACGGCGCCCTCAAAGGCGCCGTGCGGCCTGGGTACGGTCAGGCCTTGGCGAACACCAGCGCGGCGTTGGTGCCGCCGAAGCCGAAGCTGTTGGACATCACCGTGCGCAAGTCCGCGTCGCGGCTTTCGCGCACGATCGGGAAGCCCTCGGCGCGCGGATCCAGCGTGTTGATATTGGCCGAGCCGGCGATGAAACCGTCGCGCAGCATCAGCAGGCAGTAGATCGCCTCGTGCACGCTGGCCGCACCCAGCGAATGCCCGGACAGCGCCTTGGTCGAGGACAGCGGCGGCACCGCATAGCCGAATACCGCGCGCACCGCATCCAGCTCGGTGACATCGCCCAGCGGCGTCGAGGTGCCATGGGTGTTGAGATAGTCGATCGGCGCGTCCACGCCCTGCAGCGCCATGCGCATGCAGCGCACCGCGCCTTCGCCGGACGGGGCCACCATGTCGGCGCCATCGGAGGTCACGCCGTAGCCGACCAGTTCGGCATGGATGCGCGCGCCGCGCGCCACCGCGTGCTCGTAGTCCTCCAGCACCAGCATGCCGCCGCCGCCGGCGATGACGAAGCCGTCGCGCGCGGCGTCGTAGGGCCGCGACGCCACCGCCGGCGTGTCGTTGAAGCCGGTGGACAATGCGCCCATCGCGTCGAACATCAGGCTCATGGTCCAGTCGAGCTCTTCGCCGCCGCCGGCGAACATCACGTCCTGCTGGCCGTGGCGGATCAGGTCCGCCGCCGCGCCGATGCAGTGCGCCGAGGTCGCGCACGCGGCCGACAACGAGTAGCTCACGCCCTTGATCTTGAACGCGGTGGCCAGGCTCGCCGACACCGCCGAACACATCGTGCGCGGCACCATGTACGGGCCGACCTTGCGCACGCCGCGGTTGCGCAGCAGATCCGCCGCTTCCACCTGCCAATGGCTGGAGCCGCCGCCGGAGCCGGCGATCAGGCCGATCCGCGGGTCGCTGATCGCCGCCTCGTCCAGGCCGGCATCGGCCAGCGCATCGCGCAGCGCCAGGTAGGCGTAGGCCGAGGCGTCGCCCATGAAGCGCTTGAGCTTGCGGTCGATCGCCGAGTCCAGATCCAGTTGCACATCGCCGCCGATCTGGCTGCGCAGGCCGGCCTCGACCGCCTGCGGGTTATGGCGGATGCCGGCGCGGCCTTCGCGCAACGCGCGCGACACGCTGTCCAGATCGTTGCCCAGGCACGACGTGATGCCCATTCCGGTAATTGCCACGCGCCGCATCAGAACGCCTCCGTCGACGTGAACAGGCCCACCCGCATGTCCTTGGCGGTATAGATCTCGCGCCCATCCACCGACATGCGGCCGTCGGACATCGCCATCGCCAGCTTGCGGTTGATCACCCGGCTGATGTCGATCTCGTACACCACCTGCTTGGCGGTGGGCAGCACCTGCCCGGTGAACTTCACTTCGCCCACGCCCAGCGCACGGCCGCGGCCGGGTGCGCCCAGCCAGGTCAGGAAGAAGCCGGTCAACTGCCACATCGCATCCAGGCCCAGGCAGCCGGGCATCACCGGATCGCCGATGAAGTGGCAGCCGAAGAACCACAGGTCCGGGCGGATATCCAGTTCGGCGCGGATCACGCCCTTGCCGTGCGCGCCGCCGGTCTCGTCGATGGCGACGATGCGGTCGAACATCAGCATCGGATCGTTGGGCAGGCGCGCGGCGTCGGCGCCGAACAACTCGCCGCGTGCGCTGGCGAGCAATTGCTCGCGCGAATAGGAGGACAGACGACTCATGAGCGGAACATTCCCAGGCGAGACAGTCGAGGCGCGCAAGAGTGCATGAGCTTCGCGCGTTCAATCAAACGTTTTATCCGTACGCACGCGTAGTGTCGGCAGCGGCGGTGGCGCGCGCACTGCGCCGGATCAAGGCGCGCATTCTCAGTCCGTGCGCAGCGCGGGGCTTATCATGCGCACACCGTTCGCAGGCGTAGGGTATGGGGTCGATGCGCAAGATCATTCACGTCGACATGGACGCGTTCTACGCGTCCGTGGAGCAGCGTGACGATCCTGCGCTGCGCGGAAAGCCGGTGGTGGTGGCCTGGCGCGGCATGCGCTCGGTGGTGTGCGCCGCCTCCTACGAGGCGCGGGTGTTCGGCGTGCGCTCGGCGATGCCGGCGCTGCGCGCCGAGCGGCTGTGCCCGGACGCGATCTTCGTGCCGCCGGATTTCGCCCGCTACAAGGCGGTGTCGCGGCAGGTGCGCGAGATCTTCCAGCGCCACACCGACCTGATCGAGCCGCTGTCGCTGGACGAGGCCTACCTGGACGTCACCGAGCCCAAGGGCGAATTGCGCACCGCCACCGAGATCGCCCAGACCATCCGCGCGCAGATCCGCGCCGAAACCGAACTGACCGCCTCGGCCGGCATCGCACCGAACAAGTTCCTGGCCAAGATCGCCTCGGACTGGCGCAAGCCCGACGGCCAGTTCGTGATCCGCCCGCATCGCGTGGAAGCGTTCCTGACCCCGTTGCCGGTGAACAAGGTGCCCGGCGTGGGCAAGGTCATGGAGGCCAAGCTGGCGGAACTGGGCATCGCCACCGTCGGCGACCTGCGCGCGCGCAGCGAGGCGGAACTGGAGGCGCGCTTCGGCAGCTTCGGCCTGCGCCTGTACCAGCGCGCGCGCGGCATCGACGAACGCCCGGTGGAGTCGGACCAGCCGGTGCAGTCGATCTCCTCCGAGGACACCTTCGCCGAAGACCTGGCGCTGGAGGCGCTGGAGCCGGCGATCCGGCAACTGGCCGAGAAGACCTGGAACGCCACCCGCCGCACCGAGCGCATCGCGCGCACCGTGGTGCTGAAGCTGAAGACCGCGCAGTTCCGCATCCTCACCCGCAGTTTCACCCCGGAGCAGCCGCCGGACTCGCTGCAGGCCTTGATCGACATCGCCCTGGCGCTGCGCGAGCGGGTAGACCTGCCGGCATCCACCCGCTACCGCCTGGTCGGCATCGGCCTGTCCGGCTTCCACGAGCGCGAGCCGGGGCAGGCGCAGGGGCGCTTGTTCGGTTGAGGCGGTGGCGTCGCCTGGGATACTGCCTTCCCGGCTGATTGCATGGGAACGTGTGCCACGGGAGACTGTCGTACCCTCTATCGTCGCGCCCTGAGCGGTGCGTGGATTGAAACACCTGGGGTTACGGTGCGGCGACGGCGGGTCTGTGTCGCGCCCTTGCGGGGGCGTGGATTGAAAGCGCATCGAGTCGGTCAGCAAGCACAGCGTCAGCGGTCGCACACGCTCGCGTGTGCGTGTGTTGAAACAACCATGGGATGTGGGTGCAGGCCGAGAACCTGGCTGTCGCTCCCGCGTCGGGACTGAAGTCCCTCCCACAGGGGCATCCTGCTCGGGTTGCAACAGCGACTTCATCCTCTGGCACGCGGATCGACCTGGTCGCGTCCTCACGGATGCGTGGATTGAAACATGGGTGGGGATCGCCAACCGGTGATGTTCTCGGGTGTCGTGCGCGCGAGCGCAGGGATCGAGCGGTTGACTCGGGCCGGGATGGATCGCGTGAGCGCGGTTCGCGCGCTCGGTCGCCGTCACGGTGCCGCCGCAGCGGTCGTGGCGTGGTCGCAATCGCGTGTCAGCGAAGGCAGCTTCCGCGCCGCGCCGCGCCCGCGCGCGCGTCGCAACCGCGTCCGACATTGCGCCACCTACAATGCGCACTTGTTTCCCTGTGTTGGCACGACATGACATTTCCTTATGCATTGGTGGTGTTCGACCTGGACGGCACCCTGGTCGACAGCGGCGCCGACATCGCCGAGGCGCTGAACCGCACCCTGGCCGACTTCGGCCTGCCGCGCGTGCCGGAGGCGACCGTGCTGGGCTGGATCGGCGAGGGCGTGCGCAAACTCGTCGAGAGCGCCTGGCGGCATGCCGGCGACGCCACTCAGCTCGAGACGGTGATGCCGACCTTCATGCGTCACTACGCCGAATGCCTGTTGCGCAGTCCGCGGCTGTATCCGGGTGCGGCCGAGGCGCTGACGCAGTTGCATGCGGATGGCGTGACGCTGGCGCTGTGCACCAACAAGCCGTCGGCGATGGTGCCGCCGTTGTTGCGCCATCTGGGCGTGGCCGATCTGTTCTCTGCGGTGCTCGGCGGCGACAGCCTGCCCGAGCGCAAGCCCAGCCCGGCGCCGCTGCTGCACCTGGCGCAGCAGTTCGCGCAGCCGCCGGCGCGCTGCCTGATGGTCGGCGATTCGGGGACCGACCTGCAGGCCGGCCACGCCGCCGGCATGCCGGTGGCGCTGGTAAGTTACGGCTATCCGCGCGATCTGGATCTGGCCACGGCCGACGTGGTGTTGCTGATGGATGATTTGCGCGCGCTGCTGCAGCTGCGCTGATACGACGGCGATCCAAACACTGCGGTGTAGCGCAAAGACCGGGATGCGCTTGCAGGAGCGGCTTCAGCCGATGACGCAGTAAGCCCCTCTCCCCCCGGGAGAGGGGTTGGGGTGAGGGTCCGGGCGCGCAGCGGTCGCTGAACTGTCAGGTTTGTGCCGCGATGCATGAGCACGAGGGAGGCTGTTTGCGTTCGGCAGCCAGCGGCCTGATCGCGAGCGACCACGTGCGCGTGCGTCGCGCATGCCTGCTTTGAGAATGCGCGCATCTACATCCGCTGTGTTCGCACATGCCGCCTCTCGTAGGAACGGCTTCAGCCGCGATGGGCTTTACCGGGAAAGCCCATCACGGCTGAAGCCGCCCATACAAAAAAGGACGCGTGGTTTCTGCGCTTTCGTCCCGCGCTACGCCATCGGCGCAGCGCGGGACGCCGACTCAGCGCGCCGCCGGCGCGTAGCGCAGGGTCAGCGCGTACTCGCGGCCCGGCTGGTTGTACCAGTTCACCGTCTGGTAGTCGCGGTCGAACACGTTGCTGGCCTTGGCCTGCAGCGTCCAGTCCGGGGTGAACGCGTACTCCGCGCGCAGGTCGACGGTGCCGTAGCCCGCCAGGCGCACGCGGTTGGCCGCGTCGTCGAAGCGGTGGCCGCTGCCGAACACGCTGACGCCGAGCTTGACTGGGCCGATGCCGCGGTCCACGTCCAGGCGCGCGGTGTTCTGCGCGCGGCGCGCCAGCCAGTTGTCGCGGTTGCCGCCGTCGCTGCGGTTGCGCGGGTCGGTGTGGCTCAGCTGCGCCGACAGTTCCCAGCCGGCCAGCAATGCATAGCCGGTCAGTTCGGCGCCGCGGATGCGCGCTTCGTCCACGTTGACCGGCAGGAAGCTGACCGCGTCGTAGGAGATCAGGTCCTTCACCCGGGTCTCGTAGGCGTTGAAGGTCCAGTTCCAGCTGTCGGCATACTGCGCAATGCCGAGGTTGCCGCTCTTGGAGCGCTCCGGCTTCAGTTCCGGGTTGCCGGCGAACGGGTAGTACAGGTCGTTGAAGGTCGGCGCCTTGAAGCCGGTGCCGACGCTGGCGGTGAGCTTGAGGCCATGCGCCAACGCCAGGCCCCAGCCGAGGCTGCCGGTGGTGTGCTCGCCGAACTGTTCGTTGTCGTCGCTGCGCACGCTGGCCTGCACCTGCTGCGCGCCGAAGCGGCCCTGGTACTCGGCGAACACGCCGGTGTTGTCGCGGCTGTCGACGTCGAAGGCGGTGCTGCTGGCAACGTGCTCGCGCTGCCAGTCGCTGCCGACGCTGAGCAAATGGCCTTCGGCCAGGGTGATGTCGCCTTGCAGCGCTGCGGTGTCGCGGCGGCTGTCGAAGGTGCTGACGAAGCTGCGGGTGCGTGCGCCTGGCGCACGGTAGTAGCTGTCCGCGTCGTCGACGTTGCGGCCCAGTTGCGCGGCCAGGTGCAGGCGATCGGAGGGCGTCCAGTCGAGCTTGCCGCTGAACACCTGCTGGGTGTTGTCGGCCTCGTTGCCGGCGAACAGCGCGTCGCCGTCGTACTCGTTGCGGCTGTCGATGTTCAGCGCCTGTCCTTCGATGCGCAGCGTGTCGGTCAGCGCGTAGCCGCCGCGCGCGCTCAGCGAGACGTTGCGGTAGCCGTCGCGGTCGGGCTGGTCGACGAAGCAGCCGGCGAACAGCGTGGCCGAGCCGTTGCAGGCATTGATGCCGTCGGTCTTCTGGTAGCCGCCCTGCACGGCCAGCCAGCCGCGCTCGCCGCGGTTGCTGAAGCCGGCGCCGGCCTCGCGCAGGCCGTGGCTGCCGCCGCCCAGGCTCAGGTTCTGCTGGAAGCCCTGGCCGCCGCGGCGGGTGAAGATCTGGATGACGCCGCCGATCGCGTCGGAGCCGTACAGGCTCGAGCGCGGGCCGCGCACGATCTCGATGCGCTCGATCTGGCTCAGCGGCAGGTCCTGGAACGCGGCCAGGCCGGCGCTGGCCGAGCCGATGCGCACGCCGTCCACCAGCACCAGCACGTGGTCCGACTCGCTGCCGCGCAGGTTCAGCGTGGTCAGCTTGCCCAGGCCGCCCTGGTTGGAGAAGCCGATGCCGGCGCGGCCCTGCAGCAGCTGCGCCAGCGAGGTGGCCTGGCTGCGCTCGATCTCGGCACGGTCGATGACCTGCGCCGGCACCACGCTGTCCTCCACCGAAATCTGGGTGCGGGTGGCGGTGACCAGGACCTGGTCGAGGTCGGTGGCGGCATCGGCGGCGTGGGCCAGCGCGGGCAGGGACAGGGCGGACGCGATCGCGACCGAAAGCAGGCGGGACGACATGGGTGGCAACTCCGGCGCGCGGCTGCGCGCTGTGACGGCAAGGGAGTCGCGAACGGAAGGTGCAAGCGGACGGCGCCGGACACGGCGCGGCACGCCGCGACGCCCTCCGCATCGCAACCAGTGAACTGCAAGGCCGGTCTCCGGGCTCGCGATCAGGGAGGCGGACCTCCCGGCTGCGACGCCTTCCCATGCCCAGGGCACAGTGGCGCAGGTCGTCAGCGCGGATCGCTTACCGTTGCGGGGGCAGCGCCGGCCTTGTCGCAAGACGCACCGGCTTCCCGTTTCAACCCGCTGGCCGGAGCCGGTGGGTCACCTTGAAGCGGCGCGATTGTACGCGATCGCCGCTGGCTGCGCGGCTCAGTCGGCGTGAGTGCCGTGGCCGTCGTCGTCGCCGTAGTGGTCGCCCGTCGGCGTGTCGTGCGTGTCGTGCGCGTAGGCGCCGTCGGCAGCGTCGTCGTCGCGCGTGTCGTCGCGGTCGAAGTGCGTGGTCGCCACCGGCCCGGCGACCGGCAGGCCGCGCTGCGCCGGCAGCGCCGCCGTCGCGATCTCCAGTTCGCCCAGCAACTGCGCGCGGCGTGCTTCGGACAGTTCCTGCCAGTGGCAGCCGCTGAGCGCGCCTTCCAGCGAATACAGCAGGTTGAGGCTGGGCTTGAAGCCGGCGCGCTTGACCTTGACGAAGGCGCCGACCGCGCCGGCCGTCTCCAGGTCCTGCTGCGTGCGCACGCCGACCTGGCGCAGCCAGGCCGCGCTCTTGGGGCCGATGTTGCGCAGCTTGGTGGTACTCATCGCAGGCTGTCGACGAAGACCTGGGCGATCGCTTCCAGGCCGCGCTGGTCGTCGGCGTCGAAGCGGGCCAGGTCGGGGCTGTCCAGGTCGAACACGCCCACAAGCGCACTGTCGCGCAGCAGCGGCACCACCAGTTCCGACCGCGAGGCCGCATCGCAGGCGATATGCCCGGGGAACGCCTCCACGTCGTCGATGCGCTGGGTCTGGCCGCTGCTGGCGGCCGCGCCGCACACGCCCTTGTGCAGCGGAATGCGCACGCACGCGGGCAGGCCCTGGAACGGGCCGACCACCAGTTCCTTGCCGTCGTAGAAGTAGAAACCGACCCAGTTCAGCCGCGGCAGCGCGTGGTACACCAGCGCGGCCAGGTTGGCGGCATTGGCGATGCGGTCGGGCTCCCCGGCGACCAGGGCACGGGCCTGATCGAGCAACTGGGCGTACTGTTCCGGCTTGCTGCCGGTGAGCGAGGACGAGGCGAACATCGCGCGAGTCTAGCAGCGCACTGCGTCCGCCGGCACCGCGGCGGCTGACGCGCGCGACGCACCCGGCTATCCTGCGCGCCGCCGCGCGTCCCGCCGGCCAACCGACAGGGTTTCGCATGGCTGTTCCCGCCTTCTACGTCACCGGCACCGATACCGGCATCGGCAAGACCATCGCCAGCACCGCGCTGCTGCACGCCCTGCGCGCGCGCGGCCAGCGCGCGGTGGGCATGAAGCCGGTGGCCAGCGGCTGCACGCGCGAGGCCGACGGCTGGCGCAACGAGGACGCGCTGGCGCTGCAGGATGCGAGCGCGCCGCGGCCGGCCTATGACGATCTCAATCCCTACGCGCTGCCGCTGCCGCTGGCGCCGGAACTGGCCGCCGCCGATGCCGGCGTGCAGCTGGAGCTGGCGCCGATCGCGGCCGCGTTCGAACGCCTGCGCGCGCAGGCCGACGTGGTGGTGGTGGAAGGCGTGGGTGGCTGGGCGGCGCCGCTGTCGGCGACGCTGGACCAGGCCGATCTGGCGCGCGCGCTGCGGCTGCCGGTGGTGCTGGTGGTCGGCCTGCGCCTGGGCTGCCTCAACCACGCCCGGCTCAGCGCCGCGGCGATCGCCGCCGATGGCCTGCAGTGCATCGGCTGGATCGGCAACGAGATCGACCCGGCGATGGAGCGCATCGACGACAACATGGCGATGCTGCGTGCGCGCCTGCCGATGCCGTGCTGGGGGCGCCTGCCGTACCGGCCGCAACCGCAGGCCGAGCAGTTGGCGGCGCAGTTGCAGCCGTGGGCGGGCATGTCGCCCGGCTGAGCAACTGCCGGTGGTACTGCGCTGCCGGCCTTTGTGGGAGGGACTTCAGTCCCGACGCCTGACCGATGCCGCGTCGGGGCTGAAGCCCCTCCCACAAGAGCAGGACGTCCAGGATCCGCAAGATGGGCTGATCCCGAATGCCGGGTTTCACTCCCGAAGCAAGCGCATGGAGAAGCCCGGTCGAAGAGGCGATCTACCGGCTCCTGGCAAAGCACCGGAGCTGAAGCCTCTCTCATCAGGAAAGACAGGAACGCCAAGACGCACGCGATCGACCAATCCCGAATCCCCACTCCCGAATCCCGCCCATAAAAAAGGCCCGGTAGAGGGAGGGATCTACCGGGCCTTGGGTTGCACGGGGGGAGGGACCCATGCAGACCGAGCGTGCGTCGGGCGGCGAACCGCAGCGACGTCGAAAACTAGTGTTACTTGGCGGCGGGCTTGGCCTTCGGCGCGGCCTGCTCGGTCGCCGCTTCGAACTGGTGCTTGGCGAGCTGGCCGATGGCCTCGGAGGCCTTCAGGCCCAGGCCGAACACTTCCTGGTTGGCCGTGGCCAGCCGCTCGAAGTTGTCGCGGGCGATCTGCAGGCCCTTCGGCCACAGCGCCTGCACGGTGCCCAGATCGCGCGCCTCGGTCAGTTCGCCGAGGAAGCCGGTGGTGGCCGACACGTTCTTCTCGAAGGTCTTCAACTGCACGCCGAACACGCTCTCGGCGCTCTCCAGCGCCAGGCGGTTGGCACGCGCCGCGGCGGCGGCGAACTGCTGGGTGTAGCTGCTGAACTGATCGTTGAATTGAGCGGACATCATGCAACTCCGTTGGAATGCCGACTGCTGTTGCAGTGCAACATACGCTCATTCTGCTGCGATGCAACAAAATTTTCTGAAGCCGCTCAGGATTCGTTCAAACTGCTTTTCTGATCAATTACTTGGCGCAATTCCGCCAGCCCTTGCCGGACGCCTCTGCGGGCCTGGAAAGCGCCAGATGCGCGCAACGACGCAAGGCGGGCAGCACGCAAACCCTCAGCCGGCGCGGTGCCGCCCTTACGATTCCCGAATCCCCATTCCCGGCCTTCTTCAACCCGGCCCGCGATAGCGACAGCCGGAGGTGCAGGTCTCGTGCACCACCACTTCGCTCAGCAGCGGCAATACCGGCTTGAGCCGGTCCCAGATCCACACCGCCAGACGCTCGCTGGTGGGATTGTCCAGGCCCTCGATGTCGTTGAGGTAATGGTGGTCGAGCTGGTCGTAGAGCGGGCGGAACGCCGCCTTGATGTCGCCGAAATCCATCACCCAGCCGCTCTCGGCGCCAGGCTCGCCGCTGACGTGCAGCTCGATGCGGAACGAATGCCCGTGCAGGCGCGCGCACTTGTGGCCGGGCGGCACGTTGGGCAGGCGATGCGCGGCTTCGAGGGTGAAGACTTTGAAGATATCCATGGGGAGCATTGTACGGTCAGGGGTGGAGCGGCATGGCGGGCTGCCGGCGCCGCGCGACGACGACGGCGCCGTCGTGCGGCAGGGTGTCGCGACATGCGCGATGCCGGGTGGAGCGGACAAAAAAGGCCGCCCCGAAGGGCGGCCCGAGTGCGTGCGCAGCGCGTGGCCGCGGACGGATCAGCGCGGCGCGGCGGGGCGGTTGCCGCCGCCGTTGCCGTGGCGGCGGCCCTGGCCCTGGCGGCGGGCGCCGTCGGCGTGGCTGCCACCGGGCTTCTTGCTGCCGGCGTGCGCATGCGCGTGCGCCGGCGCATCGCCATGGCCGCGACGGGCGTGGCTGCCGCGACGCGGCGGACGCTGGCCGCCCGGACGCTCGTCCGGCGGGTTGTTGTTGCCCCAGCGGATCGGCGTGACCGGCTCGAAGCCCGGCACGTCGCGGATGTCCATCTCGCGCTTGAGCATGCGTGCGATCGCGCGCAGCAGCTTGGCCTCGTCCTGCGCCACCAGCGAAATTGCTTCACCGGTCGAACCGTTGCGGCCGGTGCGGCCGATGCGGTGCACGTAGTCCTCGGCGACCATCGGCAGGTCGTAGTTGATGACCTTGGGCAGCTGGTCGATGTCGATGCCGCGCGCGGCGATGTCGGTCGCCACCAGCACGGTGATGCGGCCGGCCTTGAAGTCGCTCAATGCGCGCAGGCGCTGGCCCTGGCTCTTGTTGCCGTGGATCGCTGCCGTCTTCAACCCGGACTTGTCCAGGAACATGGTCAGCTTGTCGGCACCGTGCTTGGTGCGGGCGAACACCAGGGTCTGCTTGCGCGAGTCGGCGGCCAGCAGGTGCAGCAGCAGTTCGCGCTTGCGCGCACCGTCCACCGGATGCACGCGGTGGGTGATGGTGTCGGCCACGGTGTTGCTCGGGGTGGCCTGGATTTCCTGCGGGTCGTGCATGAACTCGCGGGCCAGCTGCTTGATGCCTTCCTCGAAGGTGGCCGAGAACAGCAGGGTCTGCCGGTTCTGCTTGGGCAGCTTGGCGAGGATGCGCTTGATCGACGGCAGGAAGCCCATGTCGAGCATGCGGTCGGCTTCGTCCAACACCAGGATCTCGATGCCCGACAGGTCCACGCTGCGGCGCTCGAGGTGGTCGAGCAGGCGGCCCGGGCAGGCGATCAGCAGGTCCACGCCGCGGCGCAGCGCGTCGAGCTGGTTGCCCATGCCCACGCCGCCGTAGATGGTGGTGCTGGGGATGCGCAGGTACTTGCTGTAGCCGCGCAGGCTGTCGTGGACCTGGGTGGCCAGTTCGCGGGTCGGGGTCAGGATCAGCGCGCGCGGCTTGCGCGGGCCGGGGCCCACCGACTGCGGCGAAGTGCCCAGGTGCTGCAGCAGCGGCAGGCCGAACGCGGCGGTCTTGCCGGTGCCGGTCTGCGCGCCGGCCATCAGGTCATGGCCTTCCAGGGCGACGGGAATGGCCTGCGCCTGGATCGGGGTGGGGGTTTCGTAGCCCTGCTCGGCCAACGCGCGCAGCAGGAAGGGCGCAAGGCCCAGGGATTCGAACGACATGAGAATGCTCCGGATAACGCGCCGACGCCGGGACGGACCCGGCGCGCAGGCGCAAGTAGGTGAGGCTCGGAGCGTTCCCGTGAACCGCGCTGCGAGAGGGTGGATCAACCCGCAGCGCGAGGCTGGGGTTCGTCAGCACCACGAAAGGCGTCGGGCGGGGCGGGCGAGTCGGATCGTTGCGATCCTGGCCTCGCCGGCGGTCCCTGAGGGAAACGGACGGCCGCATGCAGACCGGCGCAGTGTACCTGAATTGGCGCGCTGCACAAAATCCGGGTCCGTTTCAGTTGAAACCAAGCCGGCGTCTGGCCGTACAATCGCCGGCTCAGCCCCCAGCACTGGACGGACATGAAGCTAGGTTCCCTGAAGGAAGGCGGTCGCGACGGCACCCTGATCGTCGTGTCCCGCGATCTGACCCGCGCCGTGCGCGCCACCGGCATCGCGCCGACCCTGCAGCGCGCGCTGGAGGACTGGAGCAACCTCGCCCCGCGCCTGAACGCGCTGTCCGAGTCGCTCAACGACGGCAGCGCCGACGGCCAGTTCGACCTGGACATGGCCGCGCTGGCGGCACCGCTGCCGCGCGCCTACGAGTTCCTCGACGGCAGCGCCTACCTGCCGCACGTCGAGCGCGTGCGCCGCGCGCGCGGCGCCGAGGTGCCGGAGAGCTTCTACACCGACCCGCTGATGTACCAGGCGGTCAGCGCCGGCTTCTACGGCCCGCGCGATGCGGTCAAGGTGGTCAGCGAGGACTACGGCATCGACCTGGAAGCCGAGATCGTGGTGGTCACCGACGACGTGCCGATGGCGGTCAGCCCGGCGCAGGCCGCCGCGCACATCCAGCTGATCGGCCTGGTCAACGACGTGTCGTTGCGCAACCTGATTCCGCCGGAACTGGCCAAGGGCTTCGGCTTCGTGCAGTCCAAGCCGCGTTCGGCGCTGTCGCCGGTGTTCGTCACTCCCGACGAACTGGGCGAGGCCTGGCAGGGCAACAAGGTGCACCTGCCGCTGCTGACCCACATCAACGGCGCCTGGTTCGGCGCGCCCGAGGCGGGCGAGGACATGCAGTTCGATTTCGCGCAACTGGTCGCGCACGCGGCCAAGACCCGGCCGCTGGCGGCGGGCGCGGTGGTCGGCTCGGGCACCATCGCCAACCAGGACACCACGCGTGGTGCCTCCTGCTTCGCCGAACAGCGCACCGTGGAAACCCTGCGCGACGGCAAGCCGAGCACGCCGTACATGTCCTTCGGCGACGTGGTGCGGATCGAGATGCTGGACCGTGACGGAGTGAGCATCTTCGGTGCGATCGAGCAGCGCATCGAGCAGGCGCCGCTGCCCTGACCCGGCCGGCGGCGGTGCCGGGGCGACCGGCGGCGCCGCAGCCCGGGTGTCCACCGGTATCGTTGTCGATTGCGCAGACGGAGGCGGGCATGGACGAGGCACTGCAGCTCTACACCTACTGGCGCTCCAGCGCCGCGTACCGGGTGCGCATCGGGCTGGAGCTCAAGCGTCTGGCCTACCAGTCGCTGCCGGTGCACCTGGTGCGCGACGGTGGACAGCAGCACTCGCCGGAATATGCGCGGTTGAACCCGCAGGAACTGGTGCCGACCCTGTGCCACGAGGGCCAGCCGATCCGCCAATCGCTGGCGATCCTGGAGTACCTGGACGAGCGCTGGCCGGAGCCGCCGCTGCTGCCGGACGCGCCGATCGATCGCGCCCGCGTGCGCGGCCTGGCGCAACTGATCGCCTGCGACATCCACCCGCTCAACAACCTGCGCGTGACGCAGTTCTTCGAGAGCGCCTGGAACGTGCCGCAACCCGAGCGCGAAGAGTGGATGCGGCACTGGATGCAGACCGGCTTCGATGCGCTGGAGCAGTTGCTGGCCGAGTCGCCCGACACCGGACGCTTCTGCCACGGCGAGCAGCCGGGCCTGGCCGACTGCTGCCTGGTGCCGCAGCTCTACAACGCGCGCCGCTTCGGCGTGGATCTGCAGGCCTACCCGACCCTGGAGCGGATCGAGCGCGCCTGCCTGGCGCTGCCGGCATTCGACGCGGCGCGCCCGGAACACCAGCCCGACGCGCAGTAAGCTGGGACTATCGTCGCAGGAGCGGGTTCAGCCGCGACCGGGCATCCGCTGCTGCCAGTCGGCCACCGGCCCCTGCCGCGCCGGTGAGCATGAGGATGTGGGAGGGACTTCAGTCCCGACTGCAGTTTTCCGGACACTTCGGCCTTCACGCGTCGCAACGGAAGTCGCTTCCACACGCGCTTGCGGCGCACTCGCTGGGCGCACTGTGGGAGGGACTTCGGTCCCGACGCGCAGTTGCGTGGAAGTGGCGTTTGCCCGCGCAAGGGCGACCCGCGGCGACCGCCGCTGGGCCTACGGTCGGTCGTTGCCGCCGTCGCTGCGGGGCCAGTTCGACCAGGCGGCTGCGAACGCCCGGTCGCGGCTGAAACCGCGCCTACGACAACACGGCGACGCCTCAGACGAAGCCGTGGGTGATCCGCGGCGCGGCGCTGGGGCCGCTGTCGTAGTCGGCGTAGGGATCGTGCTCGCCGCTGCCGCCTTCGGACAGGCGGAACTTCAGGGCCAGGCCGTCGCGCGAGTCGGCCGCGCGCAGCGCTTCCTCCTGCTCGATCTGGCCCTGCTTGACCATGCGGAACAGGCACTGGTCGAAGGTCTCCATGCCTTCCTCCAGCGACTCCTCCATCGCCTGCTTGATCTCGTGGACCTGGCCGCGGCGCAGCAGGTCGCGGATCATCGGCGTGTTGAGCAGCACTTCCGAGGCCGGCCGGCGGCGGCCGCTGCTGTCCTTGACCAGGCGCTGCGAGATCACCGCGCGCAGGTTCAGTGACAGGTTCATCAGCACGTTCTTGTGCGCGCTCTCGGGGAAGAAGTTGAGGATGCGCTCGATGGTCTGGTCGGCGTTGTTGGAGTGCAGGGTGGCCAGGCACAGATGTCCGGTCTCGGCGAAGGCGATGGCCGCCTCCATGGTTTCCGCGTCCAGGATCTCGCCGATCAGGATCACGTCCGGCGCCTCGCGCATCGCGTTCTTCAGTGCGTTGTGGAAGGCGTGGGTGTCCAGGCCGACCTCGCGCTGGTTGACGATGGACATCTTGTGCTTGTGCAGGTACTCGATCGGGTCCTCGATGGTGAGGATGTGCCCGGTGGTGGTGCTGTTGCGGTAGTCGATCATCGACGCCAGCGAGGTGGACTTGCCCGAGCCGGTGGAGCCGACCACCAGGACCAGCCCGCGCGGGGTCATGATCACATCCTTGAGCACCTGCGGCAGGTGCAGCTCCTCGATGCTGGGGATCTTGCTGCGGATCGCGCGGATCACCATGCCGACCTCGCCGCGCTGCTTGAACACGTTGACGCGGAAGCGCCCGGCGTCCTGCAGGGCGATGGCCATGTTCAATTCCAGCTCCCGCTCGAACTGCGGCACCTGGCCCTCGTCCATCAACGAGTAGGCGATCTTCTTGACCATGCCCGGCGGCAGGCCGGTGGCGCCGAGCGGGTACAGCTTGCCTTCGATCTTGATATAGACCGGTGCTCCCGTGGTCAGGAACATGTCCGAGGCGTTCTTTTCGGTCATCAGCTTCAGGAAATAGCCGATATCCATGCGCAATGGTTCCCCAACGATCCGCAATCGCCCGTTGCAAGCGCGCCACAGGCTTCCGACAATGGCCGTGACCGACGTCTCCGTCCACGGCCCCCCTAGATGAAAACTAGCTTCGCACACTTCCGTTGTCAGCAGTATGTGATGGCCTGCGCATTGGCGTTGTTCGCCGCGCCGGCCGCGTTCGCCCAGGTGGCTTCGCCGGAGCTGCTGTCCGCGCAGCAGGCGGTGCAGCGTGCGGTCCAGGCCGATGCCGACCAGTACGCGCCGGACCTGCTGGCCAGCGCCCGACAGGGCCTGGAACAGGCGCAACAGGCCGCGCTCGACCGCCGCCAGCGCAAGACCGCGCCGCAACTGGCCCTGCGTGTGGCCGCCGATGCCGACCTTGCGCGCGCGCGCAGCGAGGAGGCGGTGGCCAATGCGCAACTGAAGCAACGCCAGGCCGAGGTGGCTCAGTTGCAACAGACGCTGGGCACCGGGGAGGGTCGTCCATGAGCCGCGCCCTGCACGGAATGCGCCGCCTGGCCCTGCTGGCGTTGCTGCTGGCGCCGCTGGGCGCGATGGCCGCGGACGACCCGGAACTGGCCGTGCTCAACCAGCGCCTGGTGGCGCTGCAGGCCGATCCGCTGAACGCCGATGTCGCCGCCTACGAACGCCTGCAGGCGCAGCAGGCGGTGGCCAACTTCGCCAACGCCAAGCGCAAGGAGCGCGACGAGGCGCGCTACCTGGCCGAGCGCCGGGTCGAGATCGCCGAAACCATGGCCCGTGCCGAGATCGCCCGTCGTCAGGTCGACCAGTTGGAGAAGACTCGCAGCGACCTGCTGATCGAGGCCAGCCGCCGCGAGGCCGCGCGGGCCCGGCAGGAGGCCGAGCGCCTGCGCGTGCAGGCGCAGATCCAGGCCGAGGAGGCCGAGAGCCTGCGTCAGGCCGCCGAGGCCGAGCAGGCCGCGCGGGCAGATGCGGATGCGGCCCTGGCCAGCGTCGCCGGGCAGCAGACCGCCAAGCTCAGCGCCGCGCAGCAGAAGTCGGCCAAGCTGGCGCGCGAGGAGGCCGAACTGGTCGCCGGCACCAAGCTGCCGGCCTCGCGCTTCGAGACGCGCGGCGAGGTCTTCACCTTCTCCGGTGCGGCCTTCGGCGCCGGCAAGGCCGCGCTGTCGGGCGATGCCAGCAACCAGGCCAAGGCCCTGTCGCAGTACCTGCAGATCAGCAAGGGCAAGGTGCGGATCGAGGCCTACGACACCGACGCCGGGGTGGCGCAGAAACGCGCCGATGCCCTGCGCGCGGCCCTGGTCAGCGGTGGCGTGCCCGCCAACCGGGTGCAGGCGGTCGGCAAGAAGGGGGCCTCGACCAAGGCCCGCTCGGCCGACGTCGTGATCGCGCCCTGAGGTCGGACGGCGCCCTGTGCAGGCGGTTTAACGGGGTTTTTCCCTGGGCCTGAGCGCCGAGCAACTGAATGCGGCAAAGCGGGCCTGCTTCTCTTGTCCGCGACGGTGGGGAGGCGTAGGGTCGGTATTCCAGGTGGCACTCCCGCCGCCTGGTGCCAACGGAGGAGTTCGAGCCGATGACGCAGTGGCGCGCACCGCAGTCCGACGTCGCAGGAACCGCGGTTCCAGGCGTTGTGGCGGTGCAGCCGGCGGCTCGCGCGCTTCCGCTCCCAGGCAACGCCCCGTGCCGCAGCGGCCGGGGCGTTCTTGTTTCTAGCTGAAGGAGGCTATTCCTATGTTCGAAGGGCAACCGCAGACCGAAATCGACGCGTTGATCAAGTCCGATCCGGAGTTCAAGCAGCTCTACCAGCGCCACAAGACCTTGGACAAGAAGTGCATGGACGCCGAGCTCGGCGTGCTGCCGATCGACGATGTCACCCTGGCGCAGATGAAGCGCGAAAAGCTCGCCGCCAAGGAAAAGCTGCTGCGCCTTTACGAGCAGAAGCCGCACTGACCGTACTATTCCCTCTTGTCGCGGGCGGTGGCTGGCCTCCTCGTCGGCTTGCCACCGTCCGCGTCATCCCCTCCGAAAGCCGCGACCGCGGCTTTTTTCGTCTCTGCCGCGCGCATTCTCTGACTTTCCCTCCCCGAGCGCGGATAATGCCCGGTCCAGCCGCTGCCGCGGCGCGACGCATTCGGACCCGATGGCCATTCACTCCTCCGTACTCGATCTGATCGGCGACACCCCCATCGTCAAGGCCAGCAAGCTCGACACCGGGGTGTGCGAGCTGTACCTGAAGCTGGAGAGCGCCAATCCCGGCGGCTCGATCAAGGATCGGATCGGCCTGTCGATGATCGAGGCGGCCGAGCGCCGCGGCGATCTCAAGCCCGGCGCGGTGCTGGTCGAGGGCACCGCCGGCAACACCGGCATCGGCCTGGCCCTGGTCGCCCAGCAGAAGGGCTACAAGCTGATCCTGGTGGTGCCGGACAAGATGAGCCGGGAGAAGATCTTCAACCTCAAGGCGATGGGCGCCGAGGTGGTGCTGACTCGCTCCGACGTGGCCAAGGGCCACCCCGAGTACTACCAGGACCTGGCGGCGCGCATCGCTGCCGAGACCCCAGGCGCCTACTTCATCAACCAGTTCGGCAACCCCGACAACCCGGCCGCGCACGAGTTCGGCACCGGCCCGGAGATCCTGCGGCAGATGGACGGCCTGCTGGACGCGATCGTGTTCGGCTGCGGCAGCTCCGGCACCATGACCGGCCTGTCGCGCGCCTTCGCCGCCGCCTCGCCGCACACCGAACTGGTGCTGGCCGACCCGGTCGGCTCGATCCTGACCGAGTACATCGAGCAGGGCACGGTCAGCGAGAAGTCCGGCAGCTGGCTGGTGGAGGGCATCGGCGAGGACTTCCTGCCGGCGATCTCCGATTTCAGCCGGGTCAAGAAGGCCTACTCGATCAGCGACGCGGAGAGCTTCCACACCGCACGCGAACTGCTGGCCAAGGAGGGCATCCTCGGCGGCTCCTCCACCGGCACCCTGTTGGCCGCGGCGCTGAAGTACTGCCGCGCACAGACCGAGCCCAAGCGCGTGCTGGTGTTCGTCTGCGACACCGGCAACAAGTACCTGTCGAAGATGTACAACGACTACTGGATGCTGGACAACGGCTTCCTGGAGCGCCCGCAGCACGGCGACCTGCGCGACCTGATCCTGCGCCCGTACAGCCAGCGCGACACCGTGGTGGTCGGCCCCAAGGACCTGCTGACCACCGCCTACCAGCGCATGAAGCTGTACGACGTGTCGCAGCTGCCGGTGATGGAAGGCGATCAACTGGTCGGCATCGTCGACGAAAGCGACGTCTTGTTGCATGTATATGGCGATGAGTCGCGGTTCCGCGATCCCGTGGCCACGGCCATGGTCAGCAAGCTCGACCGGCTCGACGTCAAATCGCCGATCGAGGCCCTGCTGCCGGTGTTCGATCGCGGCCAGGTCGCCATCGTGATGAACGAGGGCGCCTTCCTCGGCCTGATCACCCGGATCGACCTGCTCAACTACCTGCGCCGCCGGGTGCAGTAATCCCTGCGGTCTGAACGGCCCCGGCTGCATGGGGCCGTTCAGACCGCGCTGCTAGAATCACGCCCCTTTTCCGGTAACCCCACATGACGGACAACACGTCGAACCCCCATGGCGACGGCTCCGCGCTGGCGCTGGCGACCCTGGCCATCCATGGCGGACAGCACCCGGACCCGACCACCGGCGCGGTGATGCCGCCGATCTACGCGACCTCCACCTACGCCCAGTCCAGCCCCGGCGAGCACCAGGGCTTCGAGTACTCGCGCACCCACAACCCGACCCGCTTCGCCTACGAGCGCTGCGTGGCGGCCCTGGAAGGCGGCAGCCGCGGCTTCGCCTTCGCCTCGGGCATGGCGGCGACGGCCACGGTGATCGAGCTGCTGGACAGCGGCAGCCACGTGATCGCCATGGATGACCTGTATGGCGGCAGCTACCGCCTGTTCGAGCGCGTGCGCAAGCGCACCGCCGCGCTCGAGTTCGGCTTCGTCGACCTGACCGACCCGGCCGCGTTCGAGGCGGCGATCCGCCCGACCACGAAGATGGTGTGGATCGAGACCCCGACCAATCCGATGCTGAAGATCGTCGATATCGCGGCGATCGCCGCGATCGCGCGCAAGCACGGCCTGCTGGTGGTGGTCGACAACACCTTCGCCTCGCCGCTGCTGCAGCGGCCGCTGGCACTGGGTGCGGACATCGTGGTGCATTCGGCGACCAAGTACCTCAACGGCCACTCGGACATGGTCGGCGGCATGGCCGCGGTCGGCGACAACGCCGAGCTCGCCGAGCAGCTCGCCTTCCTGCAGAACTCGGTGGGCGGCGTGCAGGGCCCGTTCGACAGCTTCCTGGCACTTCGCGGCTTGAAGACCCTGCCGCTGCGCATGCGCGCGCACTGCGACAACGCCCTGGCCCTGGCGCAGTGGCTGGAGACGCACCCGGCGGTGGAGAAGGTGATCTACCCGGGCCTGCCCTCGCACCCGCAGCATGCCCTGGCCGGCAGGCAGATGAGCGGCTACGGCGGCATCGTCTCGATCGTGCTCAAGGGCGGCTTCGACGCGGCCAAGCGCTTCTGCGAACGCACCCGCCTGTTCACCCTGGCCGAATCGCTGGGCGGCGTGGAGAGCCTGGTCAACCATCCTGCGGTGATGACTCATGCTTCGGTGCCGGTCGCGCGCCGCGAGCAGCTCGGCATCAGCGATGCGCTGGTGCGGTTGAGCGTGGGGGTGGAGGATCTGGGGGATTTGCGTGGGGATCTGGAGCGGGCTCTGGAAATCCAGCTGTGACTTTCTATGCTGTTAGACAGCGCTTTGTGATCGCTACTAGGAGCAATCAGTGCAATATACCTCTTTAAATACAAAAGCCAGTGTTTGCATGGTGCCGCGAGGCGTCAATGGCTGGCCACTTGAGCGCGTTGCAACTGATGCAGGGGAGCTCTGGTTTCCCTTGGCAGACAAGGTAATGCGAGAATATGCCCGTAATAGTGGGCGCTGGGACATTGACGTCGCCAAGGTTTTGTTTGATTGCTGCGCCAGTCAGGAGCAGGGTGTCTTTGTCGATATCGGTGCAAACGTCGGTTACTTTTCGTGTCTGCTATCTGAGCGGTTTCATGATTTACGGACTTTTGCATTTGAGCCGCATCCTCTCATTTATGACGTCCTTGCGCTGAATACATGGAAATACGGCTCGCGAATTCAGCTGCATTCATGTGCGCTTGGTTCCAAGCGTGGGACCGTTGCACTAGAGACAGCCACGAACAATCTAGGGGACACGCGAGGTGTGGAGGAGGATGTTGCAAATACCGTCGCGCCTCTAGTAAGTCTGGATGAGCTGTACCCCGACCTTGTTGCAAGTGTCGTGAAGATCGATGTGCAGGGCGCAGAGTTGGATGTCATACGTGGGATGGTGGGTGTCATTCGCAGGTCTCCCAGTATTCGCATTGTTGTGGAGTTTAGTCCGGATCTAGCCATTGCTGATCATTTTGATCCAGAAGTGGTGCTCGATGTCTATCGTTCTTTGGGTATGCGAGTTCTGCTCATTCGAGATGGTCAGTTAAGTGAGGAAAGTAATACGGAAATACTCCGTTATTGCAGTTCGGCTGGTCCAATGGCACAGGCAAATCTGCTGCTAGTTCGCACTTGAGTGCGATGAATTTAATATGGGAATCTGAAGATGCAAAAAGCAGTAATTGTCACCGGCGGTGCGGGATTCATTGGGTGCGCGATTTCTAGTCAACTTCGAGAGTTCGGTTTGCCGGTAGTTGCAGTCGATAATCTACACCCCCAGATTCATGTAGAGCCAAGCCGTCCCGAGGCACTTGATGAATCCGTGCATCTTTTAGTTGGAGACATCACCGAACCAGACACTTGGAGCCAAGTTCTCCAAAACTGGCAACCTGCAATTGTTGTGCATCTTGCTGCAGAAACTGGTACTGGCCAATCGTTAGTTGAAGCGACCCGACACGCGCATGTGAATGTAGTTGGAACCACCGTGATGCTGGACGCTTTTTCTGCTCGCGGCGTGGTGCCTGAACATGTTCTGCTGGCTTCTAGCCGAGCTGTTTATGGTGAGGGGGCCTGGCGCGACGGAAATGGCCGAACTTTCTATCCGCCTGCTCGTTCGCATGAGGTGTTGGCGCGTTCTCAATGGGACCCCGTTTCCCCTTCTGACACTGGTCCTGTCTCGCCTATTTCGCATCGCGCAGACATTGTGTTTGCTAACCCGACTAGCGTGTACGGCGGTACTAAGCTTGCGCAAGAGCATGTCCTTTCGGCTTGGTGTGGCGCCATGCAGGTTCCTCTCTCCATTTTTCGCTTGCAAAACGTTTACGGTCCAGGCCAGTCGCCATTTAATGCCTATACCGGTATCATCACACTTTTCCACAGGTTAGCTCGAAAGTTGCAGCGTCTGGATATCTATGAAGACGGCAATATCGGCCGTGATTTCGTTTTTATTGATGACGTTGTTAGTGCGCTTGTTGCTGGTCTGCGTAGGCCGCCATCCAATATCCGTACACTTGATGTTGGCAGCGGCGTTGTAACAACCATTGCCGACGCGGCTAAAGCGATCGCAGCCATGCATAATGCCCCAGAACCTCAGGTTAGCGGGAAGTTCCGCGATGGCGATGTGCGTTGGGCTGTCGCAGATGCGGCGCCACTCGAAAAGGCTCTAGATGTGCGGGCTCGTATTAGCTTTGAGGAAGGTGCACGCCGTGTCGGTGAGTGGCTAATTGCGCGAGGTTATGCATGAGTTCGCCTGGCGATAATTTGAATATAGCGAAAGACAAAGTAGTTTCATTAGCAGTCATCACTAACGCAACTCGTGACTGGCTAGATTCAGTGCGGTCTTTGTTGAATCTGCAGGGTAGCGCTAGTTGTGAGATCGTGGCTTGGGATAATGTCAGTGCGGGACGGGATTTTGCTGGTAGCGAAGCGCGATTAAATTCGGCATGGACATTGTCAGCTGCAGTCGCTGACATCATGAGTAAAGAGTCTTCGCTTGAAGCTCTTGTGGTGGCCGTATCGCCTGCGGTTGTGCCTGCCGAGCTCCTGGATCGTGCGTTGGAGTGGATAAGAAGAGATCAGCGGATTGCTACTGTATCGTTTCTTTCGAATGCCGCCGGTGCCCTGAGTTTCCCATACCGTAATTCACCTACACCACACGGAATTCCAAGTTTGGATGAGTCCGAAGTGTGTGAGATGCTTCGCGATGTGCAACCAGACAGTGGCCCAGTTTCGCTGCAGGTCCCGATGGGGCCGGTAGTGTTGGTCAATGCGAGAGTGATAAAGGCCGTTGGTGGATTTGATCCTGATAGTGATTCCAATCCCTCTGAGGCTCTCGCCGAGTTCGCGTTGCGAACCGGGCGCAGGGGCTTTAGACACGTCTTGGATGCGGGGTCGTATGTGACAGGGCAATGGACCAGTAACGGAGCGCCCATCGAGGCAAGTGACGAGCATCGAGCACGGCAACGTCTGCATGTACGTGATAGCTGTTTCCCCGCTTTGCACGATCATATTAGATCTTCACAGACGAGCGCATTAGGTATTGCGCTCGACGTTGCGCGTAGCAAGGTTCAAGGTCTGCGCGTTCTCATAGATGGTTCTTGCTTGGGGCCGATGGAGATGGGAACGCAGGTGCAGACTTTGGCGCTTGTACGCTCTTTGCTTAAACGCGATGATGTAAGTCGAGTTGTACTCGCCACGCCCAATGCGATGTTGCCGGGATATGCGCGCGACTTGCTCTTGCAGTCCAAACTTGCCATTTGCGATGCTAGCGATCTGATGTTCAAGGGGGCGGAGCAAGTCGATATCCTGCATCGTCCCTTTCAACCAGACCGGTCGATTCCCTGGGGCCGCTGGCGAGAGCTGTCCAAACGTATCGTAATTACCCTTCAAGATCTTATCGCCTACCGTGTTGGTAGTTATCATGAGAGTGGGCATCGGTGGCTGGAGTATCGAAACAATATTGAAGCTGCTGCACGCTTTTCTGATGCCATTGTCGCAATCTCTGACGATACCCGTGAATCTATTCTGGATGAGCGGCTGGCTGTAGAGTTGCAACGCATTCATGTAGTCAAGAATGGCGGTGACCACTTGGTTGCTGGCGATGTGGAGCAAATGCCCAGAGCCTTAGTCGAAAAGGGTCTTGTTGCAGCGCAATTTTTGCTTGTGCTAGGGGCAAGTTATAGTCACAAGAATCGCGATTTAGCTATACGCACCTGGAAAGAGCTGCGTCGACGTGGGCACAACATTGCTTTAGTCATGGCTGGTGCTGTCGTTGCCAAGGGAGCATCTAGGCAGGAAGAGGCGATCGCAAGAAGGGACGCGGACGAGGACTATTTGGTGGTGCTGCCTGACGTCAGCAGTGCCGTCAGGAATTGGCTGCTGCGTCATGCGAGCATCGTGCTATATCCTACTTCCGCGGAGGGCTTTGGACTGGTTCCTTTTGAAGCTGCGTCGATGGGGACGCCTACCGCCCACGTGAGTTTTGGTCCGCTCAAAGAGTTGATTGACTCGCCGGAATTGCCTCAAGATTGGGATCCACTGCATATGGCAGATTATTGTCATCAGCTATTACAAGAGCCTGACCAAGCCGCAAAGAATGTTAAGCATGTTCTTGCTAGCGGAAACCATTTGGTGTGGGCTACGACTGCTGCTGATCTAACTTTAGCATACCGCCAGACGCTCGCGGCTCCCCCGCGCGCTTAATACATTAATAGGTTGAAACATGAACTCTACTGATATCGATAAAATTTCCTTGGAGCAGGCGCTGATAGATTTTGAGGTCGCTAATGCTCGGGTAATGGATCTAACTTCACGCTTGACTTCAATGAGTCGTGAGCTTATTCAGACTCGCTCTGAGTTGGAAAGATTGCGAATCGGTGGAATTTCTATCCCGCAGTCAACAGTTAATTTTGGAGACTATGAAGATGTGCATAATCGATATGCGCAGATTCGTTCCTCGCGTCTAGTGAGGTTTGCGGCAATTTTTAGTCACAAATTGCGGCGGTGTCTATAATGAGTCGGCCACGAATTCTACATTGCATTACCGTCTATAACGGTCGAGCTTTTGTTCCCGCCGCTATCGAAAGTGCATTGCGATTGGACCAACATGATGCTGAAATCGATGTATTAGTTCTTGATGACGCTAGTCCAGAGCCGGGTTGGAGCGAAGAACTTTCAGCGTTCTGTGATCTTCGAGGCGCGATTTACTATCGAACTCCACGCAATCTAGGTATTCCGCGTAACGTCAACCTTGGTATGCTGACTGCTGTCAAGCACGGCTACGATTACGTGGTTATTAGCAACTCGGATGTGCTCTATCCGCGCGAGCTTATGGGCCAGATGCTGCAGGCGTCGCGTCAAAAGAATGTCGGTTCGGTGACCGCTTGGTCCAACAATGTTTCGCTCTATTCGTTGCCCAACCAAGATCCCAATCTGTTTCTCCATGATCAAGGAGTGGTTGACTGGATTCACGCAAGCCTTGCAGGCCATTTTGGCGACGCTGTTATGGACATCCCGGCGGGCATTTCTTTCTGTATCCTTATCCCCACCGAGGTGATACGTAAAGTCGGCATTATGGACCCTTGTTTCGGTCGCGGTTACTGCGAAGAAACCGACTGGAGTCTGCGCAGTCTTGCTGCTGGTTATCGCATTGCTCTGGCGCCAGGAACTTTTGTTTTTCATCATGGGCGCGGTTCTAATCTTGATGCGGGCTTGGTATCGTCGGACTCAACCACTGTTCCTGCGAATGAGGCGATTATCGACTTGAGATACCCGCAGTTTCGTAATCAAGTGGGAGCCTTTGTGCATTCTGGGGTTCTTGCTCGTGCGCACGATGATGCAATTTCTCAAATAATACGGAGCGCTGGGCGGCAATTCGGATACTCAATTGATGTTGGTTGGATTGCTCGTGATCGCAAAAGCGAGGATGAGGTCAACATTCTTCTTTCCCCTGATGGCGCTAACGATAGCGTGCAGGCGGTGTTCAGGGGCTTTCGGCTCGATCTAAAGTTGAGTCGTAAAGATATCGGACAAGGAATCCGGAAATTTTTTGACAAAGAGCCTAATGCTTTGAATCTTTTTGATTCAGGCGCGTTTGCAAGTGCCCTAAAATCCGAGTTCAGCAGCGTTGCTGTGAGTCGAACAAGCAACTATCCAGAGCGGGTATGAGCCATGATCCGAGCTGAGCTGACGCATCGCACTAACAATTTTGATTTTGTGCGTATTTTTGCTGCACTTTGTGTATTAGTTAGCCACCATTTTGCTTTATCTGGATTGCCAGAGCCATTGGTGCTTCAGTTTCAGACGCTAGGTGGCTATGGCGTCTTTATTTTCTTCTCAATTAGCGGCTTTTTGGTTGCGCAGAGTTGGGAGCGCGATCCCAATTTGCTGCGCTTCGCTTCTCGCCGTTTGTTGCGAATTTGGCCGGGTATGCTGTGTGCGTTGGTATTATGCGCCCTAATATTGGGGCCAATCGTTACGACGCTGCCGCTCAGAGAATATTTTTCCAATGATTTAACTTGGAAGTATTTTGCTACTCTTCTTTTTCAAGTTCAGCCATTTCTACAAGGAGTTTTTCCCAATAGCCCAGTGCCTTACATCCCAAACGGAGTGCTTTGGACCATTCCAATTGAAGTTCACTGCTATGGCTATCTCGCTCTATTGGGGCTAATTGGGGTGTTGCGCTTCCGCTGGCTGCTTTTGCTCCTTACAACGGCGTTAGCTTTTTATTATTACGTCTATCATGACGCTGAGGCTGTCTTTAAAGCTGGGGGTGGAAGAATCCATGAAATCGAATTTGCTACCTTTTTCTTCTCTGGAGCGCTTTTGCATTACTTCCGAGGGATTTGGTTGAATTGGGGGCGCGCTCTGGTTACTTTTCTTATTATCTTAATCTGTTCACTTTTTTTGATAAAATACAATCACCAATTGATAGCCGCCTTTCTGCTAACCCCGTTCACTTTTGTGGTGATGGGTAATGCATCATTTCCCGTGGTTAGGCGGTTCGGTCGTTTTGGAGATATGTCCTACGGAATATATATTTATGCTTTTCCGGTCCAGCAGACCTTAATATGGGCTTTGGGTAAAAGTATTTCTTTTTCGGGCAGCCTGATCCTCGCGCTGTCTATTACTTCTGCGCTGGCTTGGATTTCGTGGCATTTTATAGAGCAGCCAGCCCTGAAATTAAAGCCAAAAGCGTCTAAATCAGTCTGATGGTGGCCTGGTACGCTTTTAGGCACTCTTAAGAAAAAATCCTACTCTTTTTCGTTGGAAAAGAGCAGGATTTTACTTGCGTGTAGATAGCTATGCGGGTAGCGTTTGCGGGAAATATGATAAGTCTGGCAAAGCTGGAGATGTTGTCTAGTCGTTATCCCCGATAGGAGTAAACTCCGACGTTTGAGGGTATTGTAATCCTTCCCCCGTATGGTGGCTACGGGGTAGGGCAGCCCTATTGCGGTGGCGGAAATTGATGATTTAGATTAGGGATTTTTCATAGTCACTCATCTCGCCTAGAGTGAAACGATACGGATAGCGGCTGTGCGCCAGATATCCCATGCACTAACTGCGTATTTATTGCAGTCAGTAAAACCACATCGTGTAGCCAGTGGTGCTGAATATGATCTTCTCCGGGGCCTTCTGCTAAAGCGACATCGATACTGTACTCTCCGCGTACAAGACGGGGAAGTCGCATTTGAAATGTTGCGGAGATAAGCGAATTCTCCTCTACGCTTATTGCGTCTTCCCTAAGATAGCTGTCTGAGCTTTCCGCTAGAATATATTGCCCTTTCCGGTCTTTGAGCATGAATCCAATCGCCGGATACATCAATGGCTTTCTGGTTCGACATGTAATAACTAGGCGGACGTCCGTTAAGGAGTCGAATTCCGCAAGTGACGCGCCTTGGATGTCACTGATAACTACTGATTCAATAGAGGCGCCGCCGGCACCGAAACCATCAGCCTCCGCGCGAAATGGACTGACATGGAAACGAGTGGGCTCAATGTTTTTGCTGTCGTAAGCGCCTTCCTTCGATGAAGAGCTATTTATTACTGTCGAGGTCGTGCGATCAGTGTACAAATCTCTGAGATAAAGTGCAGAGATGTCTTTTGCACTTCCCGTATCGCAGCTATACTCGGACTTATTACGGCGTAGGAGAACGGCTGATTTACACAATGCATTTACGGCTCCCATGTCATGACTGACGAATAGCAGCGTGCCGCCTTCTCTTTGGAAGTTGGAAAGAAAGCGCATGCACTTTTGCTGAAAGAATGCATCTCCAACGCTGAGAGCTTCGTCGATCACGAGTATGTCAGCATCGACATGGGCAATCACTGCAAATGCAAGGCGGACATACATTCCGCTTGAGTACGATTTGACGGGCTGCTCAATAAATTCGCCGATGTCAGCGAATGCGGCTATAGAATTCAGTCGGGTAGTGATAGTTTCTTTTTCTAATCCATATAGCGAGGCAGCAAGATAAACATTTTCCCGGCCTGAAAATTCCGGATTAAAGCCTGCCCCAAGCTCTAGCAAAGCTGCAATGCGACCATTTACTGCAATATCTCCTTCGGTTGGCGTTAAAGTTCCACAAATCATTTGAAGGAGTGTTGATTTTCCAGAACCATTACGTCCGATGATGCCGACCGTCTCGCCGCGTTTGATCGAGAAGTTCACCCTGCGGAGTGCCCAGAATTCCCGGTAGTATCGTCGGTGATTGCGCCAAAACATCTGCTTCAGGCGATGAATCGGCTTGTCGTAGACATTGAAGCACTTGCCAAGATCTTTCACTTGGATTGCTACGTCAGAGTACATCTGAAAATCCCTTTCTTGTCTTCTGGAAGAATGCAAATCCGGCAACGAAGACCAGAAGTGATATTGTCAAGCAAAGCATATATTCAATGGGATCTAATGCATGGCCCCAGATGAGAACGTCGCGCATCTGGGCAATGACCGGCGCCAAAGGGTTTACATTAAGAAATGGGCGTAGCGATGCAGGTATGGCGTCGATAGGGTAAAAAATTGGGGTCAAGAACATTACCGCAGTGGTAATGATTGCAGTGATCTGAGTGGTATCTCGCAGGAATACGCCAAGTGCTGATAAGAGCCACCCCAATCCCGTCATGAATAGCAGGGCTGGTAATATGACCATGGGTAATAATAGCGCCGTCATTGGGGGGGGGCCGTAGGAAATTATATAAAATACTAGCCATACTGCGAGATTGATAGTCAGGCTAAATAGCGAGGTTAGCATGCTAACAACGGGCAGGATTTCAAGAGGAAAAACTACCTTTTTGACATAGTTTGAATTGCTTATGACGAGTTGCGGCGCCCTGTTAAATACATCAGAGAAGAAGTTGAAAACTAATAGTCCGCTGAATAAGACTAGCGCAAACTCTGTCCGGGTTCCGCTACCACCTGGCCATCTTGCTTTAAAAACTTCGCTGAAAACGAATGTGTAGATTGCAAGCATGAATATCGGTTGGACCAATGTCCAAGTAAGGCCGAGAAGAGAGCCTCTATATCGTGCTGAAATCTCTCGCGCAGTCAGTGCGACGGTAAGCTTGCGATTCGCAAGAAGACTTTGAACTAGGTAGCTCGGGGAGCCGGAGTAGGGTTCCATCATCAAGCTGTGTATGGGCGACCCATTAGTCTACTGTGGTAGTGGCTGGTGTGCTCGCCGTAGAGTAGTGAAACACATTGGCGGGCACCCAACTCGTTAGTAAGTGTTCATCGCGCATTTGGTTTGGGAATCGGCGCCTTGCTACGCAATGGATAGCGCCCGCTTTGTTAAAGCGGGCGCAGAAGGCCTACGTCAGTTTTTCCAGTTCCGGCAACACAGTGAACAGGTCGCCGACGAGGCCGATATCGGCGATCTCGAAGATCGGCGATTCCGGGTCCTTGTTGATCGCGACGATGGTGCCAGCGTCCTTGATGCCGGTCAGGTGCTGGATGGCGCCGGAAATGCCGACTGCCACGTACAACTCCGGCGCGATGATCTTGCCGGTCTGGCCGACCTGCAGCTCATTGGGCACGTACCCTGCGTCGACCGCCGCGCGCGAGGCGCCGACCGCGGCGCCGAGTTTGTCCGCGAGTTGGTAGATAATCTGAAAGTTCTCCGCCGAGCCGACGCCGCGGCCGCCGGAGACCACGCGCTTGGCGCTCTGCAGGTCGGGGCGATCGGACTTGCCGGCGGCGAGACCGACGAAGCGGGTGTGGCTCGGCAGCGCCGCGTCCACGCTGGCCGCTTCGACCGCCGCGCTGCCGCCCTGCGCCGCTTCCGGCCAGGAGGCGCTGCGCACGGTGGCGACCACGATCTGGTCGGCCGGCGCCTGCACGCTGATGATGGCGTTGCCGGCGTAGATCGGGCGCTTGAACGCGTAGTCGCCGTCCACCGCCATCAGGTCGGAGATCTGGTTGACGCCGAGCAGGGCGGCCACCACCGGCATCAGGTCCTTGCCGAACGTGGTGGAGGGGCCGAACACGTGGGTGTAGCCCGCCGCCAGCGCAGCGATCTGCGGGCCCAGCACCTGCGCGATGGCGTGTTCGTTGGCAGGATTGGCGACGGTGAGGACACGGGCGACGCCGGCGATCTGCGCGGCCTGGGCGGCCACCGCGGCCGGATCGGACGCCAGCACCACGATGTCGATGGCCTCGGCTGAAAGCGCCTGCGCGGCGCTGACGCACTTGGCGGTGGCGGCGTTGAGCTGCCCGTTGAGATGTTCGGCGACGACGAGGATTTTAGACATCACAGTGTCCTTTCAAACGTGGGGGCGCTGGAAGATGCGAGCTTCGGCATTGAGAAGTCCGGCCATGGATGGCCGGGCTCTTGATCAGGGACGATCACAAAAGCCCCTTCTGCTTGAGTGCGGCCACCAGTTCGGCGGCATCCTTGACCATCACGCCGCGGTTGCGCTTGGCCGGCGGGGCGTAGTGGGTGGTGGTGAGGCTGTCGTTGGCCTCCACGCCCAGGTCGGCGAAGGCCAGCGTCTGCAGCGGCTTGCTCTTGGCCTTCATGATGTCCGGCAGCTTGATGAAGCGCGGCTCGTTCAGGCGCAGGTCGGTGGTGACCACCGCCGGCAGATCCACTTCCAGGGTCTCCAGGCCGGCGTCGACCTCGCGGCTCACCGTGGCCTTGCCGTCGGCCACCACCAGCTTGCCGGCGAAGGTCGCCTGCGGACGGCCCCACAGCGTGGCCAGCATCTGCCCGGTCTGGTTGGCGTCGTCGTCGATCGCCTGCTTGCCCAGGATCACCAGGTCCGGCTGCTCCTGCTCGACCAGCTTCAGCAGGGTGCGCGCGGCGGTCAGCGGCTGGATCGCCGCGTCGGCGACCACGTGGATGGCGCGGTTGGCGCCCATCGCCAGGCCGTTGCGCAGGTGCGCGGCGGCGTCGGCCGGGGCGATGGTGGCCACCACCACCTCGCTGGCGATGCCGGCGTCGCGCAGGCGCAGCGCCTCTTCCAGGGCGATTTCGTCGAATGGGTTGGCGGAGAGCTTGACGCCCTCAGTGATCACGCCGGAGCCGTCCGGCTTGACCTGGATGCGGACGTTGTAGTCCACCACGCGCTTGTAGGCGACGAGGATTTTCATCGTGTACGAGATCCTTCAGCAGTGCGGGAAGGCCCGGCCGCGGCGGCTGGCACGGGGCAGTCGGAGGATTCTAACCGGGCGCGGGGGACCATGCGAGGGCGTATGGAGGGGCTTCCGTCAGGTCGTGGTCGCCGCCTGCGGCGACCACGACCGGTTCATACAAAGCGTATATCCTGTGCGGTTAGAATATCAGGCGCCGACGGCGCCGAATCAGGAGAGACACACAGTGGCGACTTGGCTCGTAACCGGCGGTGCCGGTTTCATCGGCGGTAATTTCGTGCTTGAGGCGGTGGCGCGCGGCATCCGAGTGATCAACCTGGACGCGTTGACCTATGCCGGGAACCTGAACACGCTGGCGTCGCTGGACGGCAACCCGGACCATGTATTCGTGCACGGGGATATCGGCGACCGCGAGCTGGTGGGCCGCCTGCTCGCCGAGCACCAGCCCGACGCTGTGGTCAATTTCGCCGCCGAAAGCCACGTGGATCGCTCGATCGACGGGCCCGGTGCCTTCATCCAGACCAACGTGGTCGGCACCCTCGGTCTGCTGGAGTCGGTGCGCGATCACTGGAAGGCGCTGCCGGAGGACCGCCGCGACGCGTTCCGCTTCCTGCACGTGTCCACCGACGAGGTCTACGGCACGCTCGGCGAGACCGGCAAGTTCAGCGAAACCACGCCGTATGCGCCGAACTCGCCGTACTCGGCGTCCAAGGCCGCGTCCGACCACCTGGTGCGCGCGTTCCACCATACCTACGGCCTGCCGGTCCTGACCACCAACTGCTCCAACAACTACGGCCCGTACCACTTCCCCGAAAAGCTCATCCCGCTGGTGATCGCCAAGGCGCTGGCCGGCGAGCCGCTGCCGGTGTACGGCGATGGCAAGCAGGTGCGCGACTGGCTGTTCGTCGGCGACCACTGCGAGGCGATCCGTACCGTGCTGGCCAAGGGCAAGGTCGGCGAGACCTACAACGTCGGCGGCAATTCGGAGAAGCAGAACATCGAGGTGGTGCAGGCGATCTGCGCGCTGCTGGACGCGCGGCGTCCGCGCGAGGACGGCAAGCCGCGCGCCAGCCAGATCACCTACGTCGCCGATAGGCCCGGCCACGACCGCCGCTACGCCATCGATGCGTCCAAGCTGAAGAACGAACTGGGCTGGGAGCCGCAGTACACCTTCGAACAGGGCATCGCGCTCACTGTGGACTGGTACCTGAACCATCAGGACTGGGTGCAGGGCGTGCTCGACGGCAGCTATCGGCTGGAACGCATCGGCACCGCGGCATAACGCCAGTCCCTCGCAAGAATCCGCCCATGCGCGTGCGGACTTCACCAGGAAATACCTCATGACACAACGCAAGGGCATCATCCTCGCTGGCGGCTCCGGCACGCGGCTGTACCCGATCACCAAGGGCGTCAGCAAGCAACTGCTACCGGTGTACGACAAGCCGATGATCTACTACCCGCTCAGCGTGCTGATGCTGGCCGGCATCCGCGAGGTGCTGATCATCAATACCCCGCACGAGCAGGCGCTGTTCCAGGCGCTGCTGGGCGATGGCGCGCAGTGGGGCATGGACATCCAGTACGCGGTGCAGCCGAGCCCGGACGGGCTCGCCCAGGCCTACCTGATCGGCCGCGACTTCGTCGCCGGCAAGCCGAGCTGCCTGGTGCTGGGCGACAACATCTTCCACGGCCATGGTCTGACCGAGACCCTGCAGCGTGCCAATGCGCGGCAACAGGGCGCCACCGTGTTCGGCTACTGGGTCAACGACCCCGAGCGCTACGGCGTGGCCGAGTTCGATGCGTCCGGCAAGGTCATCGACATTGAGGAAAAGCCGGCCAAGCCGCGCTCCCACTACGCCGTCACCGGCCTGTATTTCTACGATGGCCGGGCCAGCGACCATGCCGCGGAATTGAAGCCCTCGCCGCGCGGCGAACTGGAGATCACCGATCTCAATCGCCGTTACCTGGAAGCCGGCGAACTGCATCTGGAAGCGCTGGGCCGCGGCTATGCATGGCTGGATACCGGCACCCACCAGTCGCTGCACGAAGCGTGTAATTTCATCGAGACCATCCAGTCGCGGCAGGGCCTACAGGTCTGCTGCCCGGAAGAGATCGCATTCGGGAATGGATGGATCGATGCGGTGCAACTGGAGAAACTTGCCGCTCCCTTGCGTAAGAACGCTTATGGCACCTACCTGCATGAACTGGCTGTACGAGGATCCGTTCCGTGAAAGTGATTGAAACCAATCTGCCTGGCTGCGTGGTGATCGAGCCGGCAGTGTTCGGCGACGCGCGTGGCTATTTCTTCGAGACCTGGAACGCCGAGCGCTTCGGTGAGCATGGCTTGCCGACCAAGTTCGTGCAGAGCAATGTCTCCACCTCGGCCAAGGGCGTGCTGCGTGGCCTGCATTACCAGTGGCCGCGGCCGCAGGGCAAGCTGGTCAGCGTGCTGGAGGGCGAGGTGTACGACGTCGCCGTCGACATCCGCCACGGCTCGCCGCACTTCGGCTGCTGGGCCGCAGTGGTGCTGAGCGCGGAGAACAAGAAGCAGTTCTGGATTCCGGAAGGCTTCGCGCACGGGTTTGCCGTGCTGTCGGAGCGCGCGGTGTTCAGCTATCTGTGCACCGACGTGTACGTCAAGGAAGCCGACGCCGGCGTGCGCTGGGACGATGCCGCGATCGGCGTGGACTGGCCGATCTCCGAGCCGGTGCTGTCGGGCAAGGACGCGGTTGCGCCGTTCCTGGCCGACATCCCGGTCGAGCGCCTGCCGGTCTACCAGCCATGAGCGTGCTGGTCTTCGGCGGCAACGGCCAGGTCGGGCAGGAACTGCTGCGGGCGTTGGCCGGGCAGGGGCCGGTGGTCGCGACCACGCGCAGCGGACAGTTGCCCGACGGCAGCGCCTGCGAGCGCGCCGATTTCGACCAGCCGCAGACCCTGGGCGAACTGCTGGACCGGCTGCGGCCGGCGGCGGTGGTCAACGCCGCGGCCTACACCGCGGTCGATCGTGCCGAGCAGGACGCCGAAGCGGCGCACCGCGCCAATGCCGAGTCGCCGGCGGCGATCGCCGCCTGGTGCGCGGCGCACGGCGTGCCGCTGGTGCATTACTCCACCGATTACGTGTTCGACGGGCAGGGCACGCAGCCCTATCCCGAAGATGCGCCCACCGCGCCGCTGGGCGTGTACGGCGCCACCAAGCTGGCCGGCGAGGAGGCGATCCGCGCCTCCGGTGCGCAGCACCTGATCTTCCGTACCGCCTGGGTGTACGCAGCGCACGGGCACAATTTCCTGCGCACCATGTTGCGGGTCGGCGCCGACCGCGACGAACTCAAGGTGGTCGCCGACCAGGTCGGCACGCCGACGCCGGCGGCGCTGATCGCCGATGTCACCGCGCGGGTGCTGGCGCAGCGCGCGACGTTGCCGTCCGGGACCTGGCATCTGACCGCGACCGGCGAGACCACCTGGCACGGCTTCGCCGAGGCGATCTTTGCCGAGGCGGTGGCCGCGGGCTTGTTGACGCGTGCGCCGCGGGTGCTGCCGATCACCACCGCCGAGTATCCGACCCCGGCCAAGCGTCCGGCATATTCGCGCCTGGACGTGTCGCGCCTGCAGCGCGATTTCGCGCTGGAACTGCCACAGTGGCGCGATGGTCTGCGCCAGGTCATCGGCGAACTCGCCGCGGCAGCGTCGGCCGCCTGACCGCCGCACACGGTAAACCACGCAGCCGAAGAACAAAGAGCCGGGCAATGCCCGGCTCTTTGCGTTTGCGGCGTGCGCCGAACTCAGGTGCGCCCGTAGGTGTCCTCGAAGCGCACGATGTCGTCTTCGCCCAGGTAGCTGCCCGACTGCACTTCGATCAGCTCCAACGGCAGCTTGCCGGGGTTCTTCAAACGATGCGTCACCCCGAGCGGGATGTAGGTGCTCTGGTTCTCGGTGAGCAGCAGCACCTCGTCGCCACGGGTGACCTCGGCGGTGCCGCTGACCACGATCCAGTGCTCGGCGCGGTGGTGATGCATCTGCAGGCTCAGCGTGGCGCCGGGCTTGACCGTGATGCGCTTGACCTGGAAGCGCTGGCCGTTGTCGATCGAATCGTAGGCGCCCCACGGGCGGTACACCTTGCGGTGCCAGGTGGCTTCGGAACGCCCATCGGCCTTGATCCTGCCGACGATGTCCTTCACTTCCTGGATGCGTTCGCGATGGCCGACCAGTACCGCGTCGTCGGTCTCCACCACCACCACGTCCTGCAGGCCCACCATCGCGATCAGGCGCGAGCCGTAGGCGTAGGTGTTGCGGCAATCGATCTCGATCACGTCGCCGTGGTGGGCGTTGCCGTTGGTGTCCTGCGGCGACACATCCAGCAGCGCCGACCACGAGCCGACATCGCTCCACTTCGCGTCCAGCGGCACCACCACCGCGTCGGCGGTCTTCTCCATCACCGCGTAGTCGATGGAATCGGAGGGGCTGGCGGCGAAGGCCTCCTTGTCCAGACGGGTGAAGTCGGCATCGCGCTTGGCCGATTGCCAGGCCTTGGTGCAGGCATCGGCGATGGCGGGCTGGAACTTGCGCAGTTCTTCCAGATAGCGCGAGGCGCGGAACAGGAACATGCCGCTGTTCCAGTAGTACTCGCCGGAGGCCAGGTAGCTTTTCGCGGTGGCCAGGTCGGGCTTTTCGACGAAGCGCTCGACCGCGTGCGCGCCGTCGCCGGCGGCGGCCTTGATGTAGCCGTAGCCGGTTTCCGGTGCGGTCGGCTTGATTCCGAACGTCACCAGCTTGCCTTGCTCGGCCGCGACGGCGGCCACGCGCACCGCGGCCTGGAAGGCGGCTTCGTCGCCGATCACATGGTCGGAGGGCAGGACCAGCAACAGCGGGTCGGCGCCATCGCGCGAGGCCTCCAGCGCCGCCACCGCGATCGCCGGCGCGGTGTTGCGGCCCTTGGGTTCGAGCAGGATCGCATGCGGCTTCACGCCGATCTGCTGCAACTGCTCGGCCGCGACAAAGCGGTGCTCTTCGTTGGCGACCACGATGGGCGCGTGCGCGGCCACGGGCGCGGCGCGCTGCCAGGTGGCCTGCAGCATGCTCTGCTCGCCGACCAGCGGCAGGAACTGTTTCGGATACGACTCGCGCGACAACGGCCACAGCCGCGTGCCGGAACCGCCGGACAGGATGATGGGAAGGACGTCGCTCATGGGCGATGGAACTCCATAGTGCGTCTAGGGGGAGGGTGGTGGGATCAGCCGCGCAGCAGCTCGGAGATCTCCTGGGTGCGCTGCTCCAGCAGCGCCGCGTCGCCGCGGGTTTCCACGTTCAGGCGCAGCAGCGGTTCGGTGTTGGAACTGCGCAGGTTGAAACGCCAGTCGGCGAATTCGGCGCTGACGCCGTCGGTGTAGTCCAGCGTCGGCGCATGCGAGGCGAAGTGCTCCATCACCCGCGCCACGGCGGCCTTGGCGTCGGCTACCTTGAAGTTGATCTCGCCGCTGCACGGGAACTTCTGCATGCGCGCCTCGACCAGATCGGCCAGCGAGCGGCCGGACTGCGACACCAGTTCGGCGATCAGCAGCCACGGGATCATCCCCGAGTCGGCGTAGGCGAATTCGCGGAAGTAATGGTGGGCGCTCATTTCGCCGCCATATACGGCGTTTTCGCTGCGCATCTTCTCCTTGATGAAGGCATGGCCGCTCTTGCACAGCACCGGGATGCCGCCGGCTTCTTCGACCTGTTCGATGGTGTTCCAGGTCAGGCGCGGGTCGTGCACGACCTTGCCGCCCGGCTGCTTGGCCAGGATCGCCTGCGCCAGCAGGCCCACCAGGTAGTAGCCCTCGATGAAGCGGCCGTCGGCATCGAAGAAGAAGCAACGGTCGAAGTCGCCGTCCCAGGCGATGCCGAAGTCGGCGCCGTGCTGCTTGACCGCGTTGGCGGTGGCGGCGCGGTTCTCCGGCAGCAGCGGGTTGGGAATGCCGTTGGGGAAGTGCCCGTCCGGCTCGTGGAAGACGCGCACGAACTCGAACGGCAGATGCGGCGCGAGCAGGTCGACGATGGCGCCGGCGCCGCCGTTGCCGGCGTTGACCACCAGTTTCAGCGGCTTGAGCGTGGCGCGGTCGACATAGCTCAGCAGGTGCTCGATGTAGGCGCTCTTGTCCGGACGGTGATGCTCGGCGGCGGTCGGCTCGGCGGCCGCCGCGGTGTCGGCGGCGACGGTGTCGCGGATCGCGAACAGGCCGGTATCGGAGCTGATCGGGCGCGCGTTCTCGCGCACCAGCTTCATGCCGTTGTAGTCCATCGGGTTGTGGCTGGCGGTGACCATCACGCCGCCGGCGGCCTGCAGGTGGTCGGTCTGGAAATACACTTCCTCGGTGCCGCACAGGCCGATGTCGATGACCTCGCGGCCGCTGGCGCGCAGGCCGGCCGACAGCGCGTCCTGCAGCCCCTGGCTGGCCAGGCGCACGTCGTGGCCGATCACCACCGGGCCGCTGCCCAATTGCCCCGCCAGCGCCACGCCGATCCTGCGGGCCAGGTCCTCGTTCAGTTCGTCGGGTACGCGGCCGCGGATGTCGTAGGCCTTGAATGCGGGAAGCGACATGGAAGAGGGTCCTAGTTGGGGGAAACCGGAGTGTAACGTTACGGCGCTTAATCGGTCGTTGCGGCGGTGCGGCGGGGGTCGCAGTCCCCGAGCGGCTAAACTAGCTGTCTACATTCCAATGCGGAGCTGGCGAATGGGCGACACCTCTACCCCTGCGGGCGGGCGGCGCGGCAAGCTTTTCCCCGATGCGGCCACGGCGCTGGCCGATGTGGTGGCGGACGGACAGACCCTGGCGGTTGGCGGGTTCGGCCTGTGCGGTATTCCCGAGGCCCTGATCGCGGCCTTGCGCGACAGCGGCGTCAACGGTCTCACGGTGATCTCCAACAACGCCGGCGTCGATGGCTTCGGCCTGGGCCAGCTGCTGGCGACGCGACAGATCCGCAAGATGATTTCGTCCTACGTCGGCGAGAACAAGGAGTTCGAACGCCAGTACCTGGCCGGCGAGCTGGAACTGGAATTCAACCCGCAGGGCACCCTGGCCGAACGCCTGCGCGCCGGTGGCGCCGGCATCCCGGCGTTCTTCACCGCCACCGGCTACGGCACGGTGGTCGCCGAGGGCAAGGAGACCCGCGAATTCGACGGCAAGCACTATGTACTGGAGACCGCGCTGCGCGCCGACGTGGCCCTGGTCAAGGCGTGGAAGGCCGATGCCGCTGGCAACCTGGTGTTCCGCAAGACCGCGCGCAACTTCAACCCGGCCTGCGCGATGGCCGGCAAGCTTTGCATCGCCGAGGTCGAGGACGTCGTGGAGACCGGCAGCCTCGATCCGGACCAGGTGCACCTGCCCGGCATCTACGTCGACCGCATCGTGCACAACCCGCATCCCGAAAAACGCATCGAACAGCGCACCCTGCGCCAGAAGGACGCCTGACATGGCCTGGACCCGCGACGACATGGCGCAGCGCGCCGCCCGCGAACTCACCGACGGCGCCTACGTGAACCTGGGCATCGGCCTGCCGACCCTGGTCGCCAACCACATTCCCGAGGGCGTGGACGTGTGGCTGCAATCGGAGAATGGCCTGCTCGGCATCGGCCCGTTCCCGACCGAGGACGAGGTCGACGCCGACCTGATCAACGCCGGCAAGCAGACCGTCACCGCCCGCGCCGGCGCCAGCTACTTCGGCAGCCACGATTCCTTCGCGATGATCCGCGGCGGCCATATCGACCTGGCCATCCTCGGCGCGATGCAAGTGAGCGAGAAGGGCGACCTGGCCAACTGGATGGTGCCCGGCAAGATGGTCAAGGGCATGGGCGGGGCGATGGACCTGGTGGCCGGGGTCAAGCGCGTGGTCGTGCTGATGGAACACGTGGCCAAGGACGGCAGTCACAAGATCCTGCCGGCCTGCGACCTGCCGCTGACCGGCGTCGGCGTGGTCGACCGCATCATCACCGACCTGGCCGTGTTCGACGTCACCGACAGCGGCCTGGTGCTGGTGGAAACCGCCGAGGGTGTGGACGAGGCCGAACTGGTCGCCAAGACCGGCGTGCCGTTTTCGATCCGGGCCGGGTGATCTAGCCTCTGCGTGCGTACTTGTAGGGGCCGGCAGGCGCGTGCTCGGCCCCCACGAGGGAGGCGGCACTGGTCAGCGCATAGCCCCGATCCACCGCGCAGAGGCTGAACAGGCGCTCGATGGCATGCGCCAAGGTGCCATCGACCTGTCCCGCCTCTTTCTCGAATTCGCCGGCCTGCAGGTGGCAGTCCAAAATGGGCTGAATCGCCTGCAGGCGCACCCAGAACATGCTGCCGCCTGCAAAGACCGCGCTCTCGATGTCCGGTTGCGCCAGACCCATGCGCGTGGCCAGGGCACGCACGGCCTGCTCGTTGGCTCCCCAGTAGAAGCTCAGGGGCTGGAGATGTCCTTCCGGGGCCACCAGGCCGAGCTCCGGACGCTGCTGGAAGGCCTCCACGATCGCCTTGACCCGGTCGCGGTCAAGGAGGCTGCCCAACATTTCGCGCCGCCATTGATCGCCATCCTGGCGATGCACCGAACGTTTGGTGTGCAGCTTCAGCACCACTGATACGCCGGCATCGAGCAGGCGATCGGCGATCCGCAGGAACGGCAGGATGTCGCGGCCATGGTTGTCGTGGACCACGACCTCGGCCTCCATCCCCTGTTGTTTCAGGGCGAGGTTGACACCGGCGAGGTTGCGTTCCGTCGTCGTCACGATGAGCTGGTGGTCGAACGCCGCCTCGCGCAGCTGCGCCAGCAATTCTTCCAGAACATCGACATACCAGGCATGGATGACGACGTGCGGGCGTTGGTTTGCGGGGCGCTTTGGTTGCAATGCGCGGCGAGTCGCTTCCAGCCATGCGTGGCCCAGGCGCGCATCCGGTTCCAGGACGGCGCCTTCGGCCCATTCGTTCCAGGCATTGACGAATACCATGCGCTGCGCAGCCGGAACGGGCGCAAGCCGGTCATGGATGGTCTGCGACAGCCATGTCCCGTAGCCGCGCGGGGAGGCATGGAGATACACGCGGCCCTTGCCGGAGCGGCGGGGCTCGTTATCCCAGCCGGGATTGACGCAGGGATAGAGCGGATAGTCCTGCAACGGCCTGGCTGCCATCTCGGTCGCCAGGACGCGCCAGTCCAGCACCTCCCCGGCAAAATCCGGATTGATCAACAACTGTGCGCCAGCCACCGAGGGCGGCGCACTCATATTGGGCGGAAACTCCACGGCAGCATCAAAGCCGATATCGCGCGGATCGGGACGCTCGAACCCCTGGACGTACGCAAGATGGATCTCGCCGATCCCATTGGCTGCGCACCACGCGCGCCAACGCGACGCCGTTGCCTTCGGATCCGGCATCAGATTCGGACGATAGACCAGCACCAGCGGCTTGCCGTCGATGCGCAAGTAGCGAGGGTCGGCGAGATAGGTGGCCAAGTGCGCGATGAAGGCCAGATCGTCTGCGTCGCTGTGTTGCTGCTCGATCAGGATGTCGGTATTGCGGCCGTCCCACCGGCGCGCCCAGTTCTCGTTGGCCCAGCACAGGCAGTAGGGCAGGGAAATGGTCGTGTCATCGCGCCAGTTGCGGATGGGGTCCTCGAGCAGGGTCGTTCCTGCGAACCAATAAAAATAGAAACAGAAGGCGCCGATCCCGTACTCGGAGGCGAGTTGCGCCTGCTGCCGCATCACCTCGCGGTCGCGCAGATTGTAGAACCCAAGATCAGCCGGGATCCGTGGCTGCATGTGTCCATAGAACTGCGGCAGGGCGCGGCTGACGTTGCGCCACTCGGTGAAGCCCTTGCCCCACCATGCATCGTTCTCCGGAATCGCATGGAACTGCGGGAGATAGAACGCGACCAGGGTCGCCGGCAGCGGCGACGGCAGCACGCCCTTCTGGTAAGGCACATGACCGATCGCCGCCTCGTCGGCGCGATGCAGAGGGCGCAGGGCCATGCTCCCGACGCTCGCGACGCGCCCTCTGGGCGCCTCCGGCACCCAGTTCGCGTATCTATCGAGAAACCAGTTGCGCCATCGGTCGCGGAGTCCTTCTGAGATTGGCATCGCACGAAAGGCGATACGCAACACGCGGTACAGGCCCGCCCGCAGGCGTGCCGGCATGGAGTCGCTCATCCGGTGACCGCTCACAGGTTCTGGTAATTCGGCCCGGAGCCGCCTTCCGGCGTCACCCAGTCGATGATCGCGTAGGGATCCTTGATGTCGCAGGTCTTGCAGTGCACGCAGTTGGCGGCGTTGATCTGCAGGCGCTTGCCGGCCGCGTCGTCGACGATCTCGTACACCGCCGCCGGGCAGAAGCGCGTGCAGGGGTTGCCGTATTCCTCGGTGCAGCGGGTCACGCAGATCTGCGGGTCGAGCACGTGCAGGTGCACCGGCTGGTCCTCGTCGTGCTCGGTGGCGGCGAAGTACACGCCCTGCAGGCGGTCGCGCGGGGCCAGCTCGCGCTGCACGTAGTCGCGCTTGGGCTGCTCGTGCTCGCCCAGTCGGTCCAGGCTCTTCCAGTCGGCGCCGACCTTCAGCGTCCACGGCGAGGCGCCCTTGACCAGGGTTTCCCAGGCGCCGTTGAGCAGGCCGAACCACAGCCCCTTCTTGAAGCCGGGCTTGATGTTGCGTACCTGACGGAGCTCGGCCATCACTTCGGAGTTGCGCAGGCGCGCGTCGAAGCCGGCCGGGTCCAGCGCGGCACCGGCGGCGAGGTGTTCGGCGGCGAGCATGCCGCTGCGGATCGCCTGGTGGGTACCCTTGATCTTGGGCACGTTGAGCAGGCCGGCGGTGTCGCCGATCAGCAGCGCGCCGGGCATCTCCACCTTCGGCAGCGACTGCCAGCCGCCGCTGGCGATGGCGCGCGCACCCGCCGAGAGGATGGTGCCGCCGTCCAGCAGGGCCTTCATCATCGGGTGGTTCTTCCACTGCTGGAAGGCTTCCCACGGGCGGTATTCGGGATCGTGGTAGTCCAGGCCGCTGACATAGCCCAGCGCCACCTGGTTGTTCTCCAGGTGGTACAGGAAGCTGCCGCCATAGGTCTTGCTGTCGGCCGGCCAACCCAGGGTGTGCACGATCTTGCCGGGGCTGACGCGGCCCTCGGGCAACTGCCACAGCTCCTTGATGCCGATCGAGAACGCCTGCGGATCGTGGCCGGCGTCGAGTGCGAAGCGCGCGATCAGGCGCTTGGTCAGGTGTCCGCGCGCGCCTTCTGCCAGCACCGTGACCTTGGCGCGGATGTCGATGCCGGCGGTGTAGCCGGGCTTGTGCGATCCGTCCTTGGCCACGCCCATGTCGCCGATGCGCACGCCCAGCACCGTGCCGTCCTCGGCGTGCAGGGTCTCGGCGGCGGCGAAGCCCGGGTAGATCTCCACGCCCAGCGCCTCGGCCTGCGGCGCCAGCCAGGCGCACATCGCGCCGAGGCTGACGATGAAGTTGCCGTGGTTGCGCATGCCCGGCGGCACCATCGGGAACTTGTGCCCGCCGTCCTTGCTCAGGTACCAGAACTCGTCCTCGGCCGCCGGCACGCAGATCGGCGGCGGGTTGTCGCGCCAGCCCGGCAGCAGCGCGTCCAGCGGCGCCGGTTCGATCACCGCGCCGGACAGGATATGCGCGCCGATGGTGCTGGCTTTCTCGATCACGCAGACCGAGATGTCGGGGTTGAGCTGCTTGAGCCGGATCGCGAACGCCAACCCGGCCGGGCCCGCGCCGACGGTGACGACGTCGTATTCCATGACGTCGCGCTCCACTGGCTGCGGCGCGTTGGCGCCGCCCTCGGTTCCCGTCATCTGCTCCGCTCCCGTTGGCTCGTTCTGGCTGCCCGCATTTTCAGGGTTTGCGCGTGAAGGGGCAAATTCCGCACGCTGGCGTATGGTGGCCGCCGGCGTGCTAGCGTGGCGCGATGGAACTGGACTTGCCCGGCGCCGATCTGCGCTGGTATCCCGAGTGGCTGGATCTGGTCGTGGCCGCGGCGCTGTGCACGCAGTTGCTGCATGAGGTGCCGTGGGAGGTGCACCGCATCCGCCTGTTCGGCAAGCTGGTCGATTCGCCGCGGCTGAGCTGCTGGATCGGCGACGCCGACGCCAGCTACCGCTATTCCGGCACCCGCTTCGCGCCGCATCCGTGGCCAGCGGCGCTGCTGCCGCTGCGCGCGCGCTTGGCGGCCGAGACCGGAGTGGCGTTCAACAGCGTGCTCGCCAACCGTTACCGCGACGGCCGCGACGCCATGGGCTGGCACAGCGACGACGAGCGCGAACTCGGTCCGACGCCGGTGATCGCCTCGCTGAGCCTGGGTGCGACGCGTCGCTTCGTGCTGCGCCATCGTCAGCAGCCGGCACTGCGCCAGGCGCTGGAACTGACCTCCGGCGGGCTGCTGCTGATGGCAGGCGACACCCAGCGCCTGTACCGGCACGCCCTGCCGCGCACCGCCAAGCCGGTCGGCGAGCGGATCAACCTGACGTTTCGCCGCATTGCGCTTGATCCCTTCTCCCTTCGGGAGAAGGTGCCCCGAAGGGGCGGATGAGGTTGGGTGGCCAGGGAGCTGTCTGGAGAGGACTCCGCGGCCGCCGCACCCTCACCCCCGGCCCCTCTCCCGGCGGGAGAGGGGAGCGACACTTTGATCCCTTCTCCCTTCGGGACCATGGCCCCCTTTTCGGGGGAAGGTGCCCCGAAGGGGCGGATGAGGGTGGGAGTTGCCAGGGAGGTGTCTGGGTGAGATGGCTCCCTGGCCCTCGCACCCTCACTCCCAGCCCCTCTCCCGGCGGGAGAGGGGAGCCAATCAGCGCCGCGGCGGCTTCTGGCTGGCCGGCGGCGGCACGCTGGGGGCCAGCGCGGTGGCGGCATCGGCCTGGCCCTGCTGCAGGGTCCAGCCGACCACGTCGTGGCCGAGTTGCGACATGGCCTGGCCGAAGGCGTCGACCACCTGCGATTCGGCTGTGCCGGCGGCGGGCTGGGTCACCAGGAAGGTGCGCGAGGCGACCACGCGCTGGTCGGCGCTGTACAGCAGCTTGGCGTTGAGCTCGATGGTCGCCGACGGCACCGTGCGCCCGGCGTAGTCCGATTCGAAACGGCGCAGGTCCAGCAGCAGCTTGTAGTCGGCGCGGATGCCGGTGCCGAGCCGGGCCACGCCGGGAATGCGCCCGGAATCCTCGAACGCGCGCAGCAGCATGTCCTCGAGCATGTCGGTGGCCGGTTGCGCCCAGCTGACGCCGCCGTACACCTGCAGTTCGTCGGGCGTCGGCCGTACGGCGATGCGCGAACTGTCGACCACGCGCGCGGCGCTGGGCTTGGTCAGCGCCAGTTGCCAGCTCACCTGCGGCCAGGCCGGGTCGGCGGTGACCCGCACGTCCGGCGCGTAGATCGTCACCGGCTCCTTGTTGCCGCCGGGCAGCGAGCAGCCGGTCAGCAGCAGGGCCGGCACGGCGAGCAGGAGGAAGGCGCGCATCGGCTTCATTTGGGTTTGAACTCCTTCGGGGCGTCGCGGCCGAGCAGGTAGCGCGCGGGGTTGTTGTCCAGGCGGTCGCTGACGCGGCGCAGGTCGCGGATCAGGCCGCGCAGTTCGGTCAGGGTCGGGCCGAGCTGGCCGAGGCCGTCGTTGGCGAAGCTGTTGATCGCCGAGCGGTTCTCGCCAAGGATCTTGTCGGCATTGCCGGCGGCCGAATCCAGCTTGCTCAGCGTGTCCTCCAGCTTGTCCAGGATCGGCGGCAACTGCTGCACCAGGTTCTGGTCCAGGCGCTGGATGGTGCCGTTGGTGGTCTTGAGCGTGGTGTCCAGGTTGCGCGCCGCATCGCGCGCGCTGACGATCAGCGACTGCATGCCCTGGTCGCGGTCGGCCAGGCCGCCGCTGATGGTTTCCAGGTTGTGCAGGGTGGCGGTGATGCTGGCGACATTGCGGTCGCTGAGCACCTCGTCCAGGCGCTCGACGATGCGGTTGGCGGTGTCGGTGATGTTCTGCAGCGCCGAGGGCGTGGTCTGGATGATCGGCGCGTCGCTGTTGTCGATCGAGGTCAGCGCCGGCGCTTCCGGGGTGCCGCCGGACAGTTGGATGATCGACGGGCCGGTCAGGCTGGTGATGCCCAGCTTGGCGCGGGTGTCGCTCTTGATCGGCGTGGTCGAGTTGACCCGGACCCGGGCCACCACCTGGCGCGGATCGTTCGGCGCCAGGGTCAGCTCGGTGATCGAGCCCACCGCGATGCCGTTGTACTGCACCGGGCTGCCGACCGACAGGCCGGTCACCGCTTCGCGGAACACCACGCGGTACTCCTGCCAGGTGCGGTCGGAGGAGTACTTGGCGGCCCAGAGTCCGAACAGCAGCAGCGCGATCCCCACCACGATGGTGAAGGCGCCGATCAGCACGTAATTGGCTTTGGTTTCCATGGGCTCAGGGGGTCTCGGTCCAGGCGGTCTTGGCATCGCGCGCGGCGCGGGCGCGCGGGCCGTGGAAATACTCTTGGATCCACGGATGGTCCACTTGCTCGATCTCGGCCAGCGGCGCGTTGGCGATGACCTTGCGGTCGGCCAGCACCGCCACGCGGTCGCAGATAGCGTACAAGGTGTCCAGATCGTGGGTGATGAGGAACACGGTCAGGCCCAGCGCTTCCTGCAGGGTGCGGATCAGCCGGTCGAAGGCGGCTGCGCCGATCGGGTCCAGCCCGGCGGTGGGTTCGTCCAGAAACAACAGGGGCGGGTCCAGCGCCAGCGCACGCGCCAGCCCGGCGCGCTTGCGCATGCCGCCGGACAGCTGCGAGGGCAGCTTGTTCAGCGCGTCGGCGGGCAGGCCGGCCAGCTTCACCTTCAGCAGCGCCAGCTCGTAGTGCCAACTGTCGGGCAGTTCGCCGAAATGCTCCTTCAGCGGCACCTGCACGTTCTCGCCGACGGTCAGCGAGGAGAACAGCGCGCCGTCCTGGAACAGCACGCCGGTATTGCGCTCCACGTGCAGGCGATCGGCGCGGCGGCCGGAATCGGTATCCACGCCGAGCACCTGGATCTTGCCGGCATCGGGCTCGCGCAGGCCGAGGATGGTGCGCATCAGCACCGACTTGCCGGTCCCCGAGCCGCCGACCACGCCGAGGATCTCGCCACGGCGCACGTCCAGGTCCAGGTCCTCGTGCACGGTCTGGCTGCCGAAGCGATTGACCAGGCCGCGGACGGAGATGGCCAGTTCCTGGTCGGGCATCGGGAGTGGGGAATCGGGAATGGTCAAGGCATGCACTCCCGGCCGACGTCGCTGACGCAGCCGGCGTTCCCCATTCCCGATTCTCGATTCCCGATTTCCGGCTTCAACTCACCACCCCATGTTCATGAACCACAGCGCGGCGATCGCGTCGATGATGATCACCAGCGAGATCGTCTGCACCACGCTGGAGGTGGTGCGCTCGCCGACGGACTGGGCGGTGCCTTCCACGCGCAGTCCCTCCAGGCAGCCGATCAGGCCGATCACGATAGCGAAGATCGGCGCCTTGGACAGGCCGACCAGCATGTGCCGGATCTGGATGGTGTCGTGCATGCGCGCCAGGTACATCTGCGGCGGGATGCCCAGGTCGAAGGCGCCGACGGTGACGCCGCCGGCCAGGCCGGCGATCATCGCCACGAAGGTCAGCAGCGGCAGCATCAGCAGCAGCGCCACCAGCCGCGGGATCACCAGCAGATCCATCGGGTCCAGGCCCAGGGTCTGGATCGCGTCGACCTCTTCGCGCGCCTTCATCGCGCCGATCTGCGCGGTGAACGCGCTGGCGGTGCGCCCGGCCAGCACGATCGCGGTCAGCAGCACCGCGAACTCGCGCAGGAAGGCGATGCTGACCAGCTCCACCACGTAGATCTCGGCGCCGAAGTCGCGCAGGATCGTGGAGCCGAGGAAGGCGATCACCGCGCCGACCAGGTAGGACAGCAGCGCCACCAGCGGCACCGCGTCCAGGCCGACCTGTTCCATGTGGTGCACGGTGGCGGTCAGGCGGAACCGGCGCGGCGCGTGCAGCAGCCGCAGCAGCTTGACCAGGGTCTCGCCCAGGAAACCGACCAGGGCGACGATTTCCTTGCCGTTGCGGTGCACCGCGTAGCCCAGGCGTTCCAGCGCCGCGGCGAAGCCATAGTCGCGCTTGCGCTTGGGGCGGTCGTCGGCGACGTCCTCGATGGTCGAGACCAGGGCGCGGTGGTCCTGGCGGAAATCCAGCGCCTCGTGGGCGATGCCGTTGCGGGTGGCGTAGCGCATCAGTTGCAGCACCCCGGCCGAATCCAGCTGGCCGATGCCGCTGGCGTCGATGCCGGTGGTGCCGGCCGGCATCCCGCGCAGCACTTCCGAGGACGCCAGAGCCGTGGCCAGGGTCCAACTGCCGGTCAGCCGCACCCGCGAGGGGTCTCGGTCGTCCTGGCTGAGTTTGGGCGGTTGCGGTTCGATCATGGGGGCGTCCGGTGCGCGAGCATACCTGTTTCGCCCGTGTTGCAGATGTGGTGATCGCGACGGGGTGGCCGGGCGCGGCGTTCGCGCCATACTAGCCGACATGCCCGCCGCTCCCACCGTCAGTCCCTCCGCCAACGCGACCTACGCGCAGCGCATCGCCTTCGTCTCCGACATCGCCGGGCGACTGCACACCTACGGCACCACCGCGCAGCGGCTGGAGGCGGCGGTGGTGGCGCTGGCGCAGCAGTTGGACCTGGACTGCGAGCCCTGGTCCAACCCGACCGGGCTGATCCTCAGCTTCAGCGACCCGACCAAGGCGATCGGCTCCAGCGACATCACCCGCGTGGTGCGGCTGGCGCCCGGCGACAACGACCTGCACAAGCTCAGCGTCGCCGACCGCATCGCCGACGACGTGGCCAGCGGGCGCATGAGCGTGGCCCAGGGCCACACCGCGCTGCGCCAGCTGGACCAGCCGCCGGGGCGGCGCTGGATGGCGATGCAGGTGCTCGGCTTCGGCCTGGCCGCGGCCGGCGTGGCCGGGTTGTGGCGCCTGCCGTGGCTGGACATCGCCACCGCCACCGCCATCGGCCTGCTGATCGGCGTGCTCACCCAGCTCACCGACAAACGCCCGGCCACCAAAGAAGCCAACGACGCGCTGGCGGCGTTGCTGGCCGGTTTCGTCGCGACCCTGGTGGCCAGTTTCGTGGCGCCGCTGAATCTCAATACGGTGATCATCGCCTCGCTGGTGGTGCTGCTGCCGGGTATGGCGCTGACCAATGCGGTCAACGAACTCACCAGCCAGCACTGGGTCTCGGGCACGGCGCGCTTCGCCGGCGCGGTCACCACCATCGTCAAGCTGACCGTCGGCGCGGTGATCGCGGTGACCCTGGCGCAACTGCTCGGCCTGGAGCCGATGGTGCGGGCGTCGCGGCCGCAGCACGGCTGGGTGGAATGGGCCTCGCTGCTGGTGGCCGCCTACGCGTTCGCACTGCTGTTCAAGGCCAGCCTGCGCGATTATCCGTTCGTGATGGCGGCATCGGTGGCCGGCTACGCGATCGCGCGTTTCGCCGGCGACGCCTGGGGCAGCCCGGTCGGCATCTTCCTGTCGGCGATGGTATTGACCGCGGCCGGCAATCTGTTCGGACGCATCGTGCACCGGCCGGGTGCGCTGGTCCGGTTGCCGGGCATCATCATGCTGGTGCCCGGGAGTGCCAGCTTGCGCGGGCTGTTGACCCTAGTCCAGCAGCAGGACGTGCTCGGCGGGCAATCGGCGCTGCTGACGGTGACCAATATCGTGATGGCGCTGGTCGCCGGCCTGCTGTTCGGCAATCTGTTGGTGCCGGCGCGCAAGAATCTTTGAATGCGGCAATAAAAAACGCCGGCATGCGCCGGCGTTTCGACTGCGGTTGCCGTGGCGGATCAGGCCTTCGGCGCAGCGCTCTTGCTGGCCTTCTTGGCGACGCGCTTGACCGCCTTCTTGGCGGTCTTCTTGGCCGGCGCGGCGGATTTGGCGGCGCCGCCGGCGATCAGGAAATCGTCGACCTTCTTGCCCTTGGCGACCAGGTCGGCCAGCCAGCGCGGCTGCTTGCCGCGGCCGGTCCAGGTTTCGGCGGCATTGGCGGGATTGCGGTATTTCGGAGGAACCTTGCCCAGTTTGCGGCCCGGCTTCGGACCCGGCTTGCCGGCCTTGCGACCGCGCGCGGCGGGGGCGCCGCCGAAGACTTCCTCGATGCTGTAGCCGTGGCTCTTGGCCAGGCGCGCCAGCTGGGTGCGGACCTTGGCGATGGGGGTGCGCTTGGCGACGATGGACTGCTGCTTCTTGGCGGTCTTGATGAGGGCGCCCAACTGCTTGGCCGACAGGCCACTGAGATCGATGGTCATCTTTACTCCGGAAAATGGGTGGTGGCTTCCGCCATTCCCTGGCTAGCGCAGGATCATAATGATGCTTTATCGGATTGACAAATACCCTGCTTAATTCGCGGCGGGTATTTTCGGTCGCAATCCCGTGGGAATATGTCTTTATGGATCCCTGGCGGCCGTAATCAATTGAAAACAGACCGCTCTGGTTTCCCCCATATGGCGTGACGGCGGCGTAAAGAAAAAGGGCCGGGATATCCTCCCGGCCCTTTCGTCATGCCTGCAGGCGTGCCAGCAAGGCGGTTCGATCCAGGTGTTCGGCATCGCCGCCGCTGCGCGCGCGATATTCGAAGGTGCCGGCGGCCAGGCCCCGCTCCGAGACCACCACCCGGTGCGGAACGCCGATCAATTCGATATCGGCGAACATCGCGCCGGGGCGCAGGCCGCGGTCGTCCAGCACCGCGTCCAGTCCGGCCTGCTGCAGCTCGGCCAGCAGCGCCTCGCCGGCGGCGTCGACCGCCGGGTCGCGCTTGGGATTGATCACGCACACCGCCACCGTCCACGGCGCCATCGGCTGCGGCCAGCGGATGCCGGCGTCGTCGTGGTTCTGCTCGATCGCCGCAGCGACGATGCGGGAAATGCCGATGCCGTAGCAGCCCATCGCCAGCGTCACGGTCTTGCCGTTCTCGTCCACCACGGTGGCGTCCAGCGCCTGCGCGTACTGGCGGCCGAGCTGGAACACATGGCCGACCTCGATACCGCGGGCCAGGCGGATCTCGCCGCCGTCGTGGGCGCGCTCGCCCTCGACCACGTTGCGCAGATCGGCCACGGCGTCCGGTTCCGGCAGGTCGCGGCCCCAGTTGACCCCTGCCAGGTGGAAGCCGCGTTCGTTGGCGCCGACCACGAAGTCGGCCAGCGCCGCCACGTCGCGGTCGGCGACCACGCGGATCGGCTGGCGCGGACCCAGCGGACCGAGGAAGCCCGGCTCACTGCCCAGATGCGCAAGGATCTCGGCCTCGTTGGCCATGCGATAGCCGGCCAGGCCGGCGACCTTGCCCAGCTTGATCTCGTTGACCGTGTGGTCGCCGCGCACCAGCGCCAGCACGAAGGTCTCGCCGGCCATCACCGCCACCGACTTGACCGTGCGCTGCAGCGGGATGCCGAGCAGCTCGGCCACCGCCTCGCAGGTCTTCTGGGTGGGCGTGGCGACCTTGCGCAGCTCCTCGCCGGCAGCCGGGCGCGGGGCCGGGGCCGCGGCGACGGCGGCTTCGACGTTGGCCGCGTAGTCCGAGCCGGTGGAGAACGCCAGCGAATCCTCGCCGGAGGCGGCCAGCACGTGGAATTCCTGCGAGGCGTCGCCGCCGATGTCGCCGGAATCGGCCTGCACCGCGCGGAACTGCAGTCCCAGGCGGGTGAAGATGCGGGTGTAGGCCGCCTTCATGTTCTCGTACTCGCGCGCCAGGTCCTCGTCGCTGATGTGGAACGAGTAGGCGTCCTTCATCAGGAACTCGCGCGCGCGCATCACCCCGAAGCGCGGGCGGATCTCGTCGCGGAACTTGGTCTGGATCTGGTAGAAGTTGACCGGCAACTGCTTGTAGCTGCTCAGCTCCTGCCGCGCGAAGTCGGCGGCGGCCTCTTCGGCGGTCGGGCTGTAGCAATAGTCCTGTTCCTTGCGGTCCTGCATGCGCAGCATCAGCCCGCCGAACTTGCTCCAGCGCCCGGTGGCATCCCACAGCTCGCGCGGCTGGATGGTCGGGAACAGCACTTCCACCGCGCCGGCGCGGTTCATTTCCTCGCGCACCACCGCTTCCACCTTGCGCAGCACGCGCAGGCCCAGCGGCGACCAGGTATACAGGCCTGAGGCGAGCTTGCGGATCATGCCCGCGCGCAGCATCAACTGGTGGCTGACCAGTTCGGCGTCGGCCGGGGTTTCCTTGGTGGTGTGCAGGTGGAACTGGGAAAGGCGCATCGAGGGGCTTCGCAGACGGCGGGTCGCCCATTTTGCCAGTCATTGCCGGCGCTGCGGGCATCGCCCGCGGCCGGCCGCGTGCGTTCGGGGCGCGTTCGGCTTACTTGGCGGGTACGGCGGCCGGGGTGCAGTAGGCCTTGATCGCGGCCTCGGCCAGGGCCTTCTGCGCGCCGCGCTGGGATTCGTCCAGTTCCCCGTCCGGCTTGCCGTCGCCATCGCTGTCGGTGGTGATCTTGCCGGGCTTGTCGAGGATGTCCAGGTTCTTGCGCGCGGTCAGGCACCTGGCGTTCTCGGCCGGGGCCGCCTCGGGCGTCTCGGTCGGGGCATCGCCACGGGTATCGACCTTGCGCACCTGGTACTTGCCGCCGGGGGGCGGGGTCTCGGCATAGTGGGTGACGCCCTGCGCGTCCTTCCATTGGTACAGGGTGGTGGCGCCGAGCATGCCGCTGACGGCGAGCAGGGGCAGGCAGCAAAACCGGGGCAGGGCGCGCATCTCGGTCTCCAGGGCGCGGCGGGAGCGCCGATTGCAGCACCCGCCGACGGGCCTGGCAAGTCGATTAGACTGGCGGGATGGACCCATCCCGACCGCCCCCCCGTTCGCGCACCATCTACCTGCTGCCGAACCTGTTCACCACCGCCGGCCTGTTCTCCGGTTTCTACGCCATCATCGCCGCCGCCAACGGCCAGTTCGTGCACGCCAGCGTGGCGGTGTTCGTGGCCGCGGTGATGGACGGGCTGGACGGGCGCGTGGCGCGGCTGACCGGCACCAGCAGCGAATTCGGCGTGCAGTACGACTCGCTGGCCGACCTGGTCAGCTTCGGCATGGCGCCGGCGCTGGTGATGTACCACTGGTCGCTGTCGGCGCTGAAGTTCGACGGCAGCATGCTGGGCCGGGTCGGCTGGTCGGCGGCGTTCCTGTACGCGGCCTGCGCCGCGCTGCGCCTGGCCCGCTTCAACACCCAGGTCGGCACGGTCGACAAGCGCTGGTTCGTGGGCCTGGCCAGCCCGGCCGCGGCCGGGCTGATGATGGCCTTCGTGTGGTCCTTCGCCGACGGCTCGCTGGGCTGGGACGGCGAACAGCTGCGCTACGTGGCGCTGGGTCTGACCGTGACCGCGGCGCTGCTGATGGTCAGCCGCATCCGCTTCTGGAGCTTCAAGGGCAGTGGCGAGAAGGGCCCGCGCACCGACCGGGTGCCGTTCCTGATGCTGGTGCTGGCGCCGATCGTGCTGGCGGTGCTGGTGATCGACCTGGCGCGGGCGCTGCTGGCGATCGGCGTGCTGTACGCGCTGTCCGGGCCGTGCCTGTGGCTGTGGCGGCGCTGGCGCAAGGTGCCGGACGCGGCATGAGCGAGCCCGCGTCCATGCATGCGCCGTTGTGGTCGGCCGAACAGGTCGGCTGGCTGCAGGCGCTGGGTCACACCGTGTATGTGGATGCCGCGGCCGTGGTCGAGCCCGAGCCCGTCCCGTCGCCGGCGACCGAGCCGGCGACGCCGGTGCAGCGCGCGCCATCGGCATCGGCGCCGCCGCGTGGCGGCCATGCCGCCGACATGCCGGCCGGCGACGCACCGGAGCGGCGTCGCGCACCTGCGCCCCCGGCACCGGCGGTGCAGCCGGACGCGCCGCGTGCGGCGCCCGCGGCAGGTGCGCGCCGGGTCGGCCTGCGCCTGCCCGACCGCCTGCAGATCGCCTTGCTGCGCGCTTCCGGCCTCAATCCCAACGATCCGGCCACGCAGGCGCTGATGGCGACCTGGCCGCTGGACGAACTGCGCGGCAACGCCGCGGCCAAGCGCGCGCTGTGGCCGCAGCTGCGCGCGCTGCGCAAGCGGGCGCCGCGATGAGCGCGCTCGGCTCGGCGTCGGCGCCGCCGGCCACGCTGCGCGCCCTGCGCGAGGCCGACCTGGACGCGGTGATGGAGATCGAGCGCCGCGCCTATCCGTTCCCCTGGACCCGCGGCATCTTCCGCGACTGCCTGCAGGCCGGTTACCCGGGCTGGGTGCTGGTGGAGGAGGGCACGATCGTCGGCTATGGGGTGATCAGCGTCGCCGCCGACGAGGCGCATATCCTCAACGTCTGCGTGGCGCCGGAGCGGCAATCGCGCGGCTACGGCCGGCTGCTGCTGCGCGCGCTGATCAAGTACGGCGTCGATCTCGGCGCGCGACGGGTGTTCCTGGAAGTGCGGCCGTCCAATCCCAATGCGATCGCCCTGTATCACAGCGAAGGCTTCAACGAGATCGGCCGGCGCCCGCGCTACTACCCGGCCGCGAACGGCCGCGAGGACGCGCTGGTGATGGCGATCGAGCTGTTCTTCGACGGCATGTCCTGAGCTCCTGCGCGTCCGCCGCGGGCGGCGTGCGGTTTCGTTCGAGTGCCGCCGCCTGGATGCGGAAGGCGTTGGCGCAAGCGCCGGTGTAGGTGGTACCGGCCTACTCCCGGCCGGCGCGGCGGCGCTGTGCCGCATGCGTCCCCCAACCTGATCCTGGCGATGCCGCTGCATGCGGTCGGCGTTGGCGCCGGCAGTGTTCGTTGTGGCAATCGCACCTGCGTGCTGCGTGTCGATGGGCGAGGCCCGGCGGCTGCCACCTGCCGTTTGCGGCTTTCGGTGTTTTTGCGCTGTCGCAGGCGGCCTCCGCAATGTCGCCTTCTGTCGGTGGGACAGCGTTGTTGTCCCGCAGCGATGGTGCCGCTTCGCCCTGGCGCGCGCAGGTGATTCGTGCGACGTGGTTCACACATTGTGCGGTTGGATCGCGCGTTTCTCCAACCCCTCTTTACACGTGCCACGCGCTGTCTACAGTGCGCGCCTCTTCGGCGCCTGCCTCCCACGAAGGCATGACCCGCAGTTGTCCGAGGGGACAGCGATCGCGCAGGCGTCGCCGTGCATTCCGCTGCTGCGGAGCGCGCGCGCCTGCGTCCAAACCACGCACGCTCACGAGGTTTCCAGGATGACCACGCAGTCCCTCATCGCTTCATCGCCGCGCTCGCCGCTGCGCACGTTCGGCCTGGCCCTGTGCCTGGCCGGCCTGGCCGGCGCCGCCCATGCCGACGCCAGCCTGGAGGTCGCCAGCACCGGCTGGGCCACGCAGAACGGCGGTACCAAGGGCGGTTCCAAGGCCGCCGCGGCCGACGTCTACAGCGTCAGCACCGCGGCACAGCTGAAGGCTGCGCTGAAGGCCAGTGCCGGCAGCAACGGCCGCATCATCAAGGTCAACGGCATCATCGACATCAGCGAAGGCACGCCGTACAGCACCACCGCGGACATGAAGAGCCGCGCGCGCCTGGACGTGCCCACCAAGACCACGCTGATCGGCGTCGGCAGCAACGCCGAGATCCGCGAGGGCTACTTCTACGTCAAGGCCAACGACGTGATCGTGCGCAACCTGACCATCGAGAATCCATGGGATCCGCAACCGGTATGGGATCCGAACGACGGCAGCGCCGGCAACTGGAACTCCGAATACGACGGCATGACCATCGAGGGCGCCAGCAACGTGTGGGTGGACCACGTGACCTTCACCGACGGCCGCCGCACCGACGACCAGAACGGCACCGCCAACGGCCGCCCCAAGCAGCACCACGACGGCGCGCTGGACATCAAGAAAGGCGCCAACTACGTCACCGTGTCGTACTCGGTGTTCAAGTCGCACGAGAAGAACAACCTGATCGGCTCCAGCGACAGCGCCTCCAGCACCGACAGCGGCAAGCTCAAGGTGACCATCCACAACACCCTGTTCGAGAACATCTCCGCGCGCGCGCCGCGGGTGCGCTTCGGCCAGGTGCACCTGTACAACAACTACCACGTCGGCAGCACCAGCAATGCGGTGTATCCGTTCTCCTACGCGCACGGCGTCGGCAAGGAATCGAAGATCTTCTCCGAGAACAACGTCTTCGACATCAGCGGCGTGAGCAGCTGCGACAAGATCGCGGCCGACTACGGCGGCAGCGTCTACCGCGATTTCGGCTCGCTGCTCAACGGCCAGGCGCTGACCTGCTCGTGGAACAACAACATCGGCTGGACCCCGCCGTACACCTATTCGCTGTTGCCGGCGAACAAGGTGGCGGCGGACGTCAAGGCCAAGGCCGGCGCCGGGAAGCTCTGAGGGATCGCTACGCCGCCGCCTGGAAGGCCGGGCGGCGGTGTGCGTGTTGCGTGGAATGCCAGTGGTCGGGCGTAGAGCGGCTTTTAACGTTGGCCGCGCTCGTCGCAGGTGCGTTGTGGGAGCCAACTGAGGGAGCGACTTCAGTCGCGACGAGCGAAGTGCAGATCGCCACCGGCTTCGATAGCAGTCTGGGCTAAGTCCTTCCACCAGTGCACCAAACAACTCGCCGAGAATTTCTGTGGGAGCGACTCCAGAGCGGATCCAATAACGACGGGGACCCGCTGCAGGAGCGGCTTCGGCCACGACAGACAGCATTGCTTGCCGTCTGATGGTGCAGCGCGTCGGGACTGAAGTCCCTCCCACATCGCGCATTCGTCAGACGCGCGATACTGCATGATGATGCCTCCGCCACCGCCGTGATGGGCGGAGGCGGCCCAATCGCTCGCGCTACAGCTTGGCGCGCTGCGCGCGCAGGCCGTCGAGCTGCGCGCTCCAGTCGGCCAGGCGCTGGCGTTCCTGCTCGATCACCGCGGGCGGCACCTTGTCGGTGAACTTGCCCAGCTTGGCCTCGCTCTTGTCCTTCTCCGCGGCGACGCGGGCGATCTCCTTGTCCAGGCGCAGGCGTTCGGCATCCAGGTCGACCAGGCCTTCCAGCGGCACCAGCAGCGTCAGTTCGCCGACGATCGCGGTGGCCGCGGCCGGCGACGGCGCGCCGTCGTCCAGCCACTGGATGGACTCCAGCTTGAGCAGGAAGCGCAGCTGCGCGGCGAAACGTTCGATTCGCGCGCGGTCTTCTGCCTGGCCGCCCTGCAGCAGCAGCGGCACCTGCCGCGACGGCGCCACCTGCAGTTCGCTGCGCACGCGGCGCAGCGCCGACACCATCGCCTTCAGCCATTCCACGTCGGCCGCGGCGCCGGCGTAGGCGGCCATGTCCATCGACGCGGCCTCCGGATAGGGCTGCAGCGAGATGGTCGGTGCGGCGATGCCCAGGCGCGGCGCCACCTGCTGCCACAGCTCCTCGGTGAGGAACGGGGTCAGCGGGTGCAGCAGGCGCAGCAGGGTTTCCAGCACGTGCAGCAGGGTGTGGCGGGTGCTGTCGGCGGCGGCCGCATCGTCGCCGCTCAGCGCCGGCTTGGCCAGTTCCAGGAACCAGTCGCAGAACTCGTTCCAGGCGAATTCGTACAGGCACTGCGCCAGCAGGTCGAAACGGTACGCGGCGAACTGCGCCTGCGCCTCGGCCGTGACCGCCTGCAGGCGCAGCAGGATCCACTTCTCGGCATCGGTGGCCGGTGCAAGCGAGGCTGAACCGGCATTCGAAGCGGTGTCCGCGTGGTTCGCCACCTGGGCGCGTGGCGACGCGTTCGTGATGGTCGCTGCGTCCACATCGTCCTGGCGCGTGTTCATGAGCACGAACCGGCTGGCATTCCACAGCTTGTTGCAGAAGTTCTTGTAGCCCTCGGCGCGACCCAGGTCGAACTTGATATCGCGGCCGTGGCCGGCCAGTGCGGCGATGGTGAAGCGCAGTGCGTCTGCGCCGTGGGCGATGATGCCCTCGGGGAATTCCTTGCGCGTGGCCTTCTCGATCTTCTCGGCCATGCGCGGCTGCATCAGCCCGGTGGTGCGCTTGGCGACCAGGTCCTCGATGCTGATGCCGTCGATGATGTCCAGCGGATCGAGCACGTTGCCCTTGGACTTGGACATCTTCTGCCCGTCCTTGTCGCGGATCAGGCCGGTGATGTAGACGTCGCGGAACGGCACCTTCCCGGTGAAGCTGTCGGTGGCCATGATCATGCGCGCCACCCAGAAGAAGATGATGTCGAAGCCGGTGACCAGCACGCTCGACGGCAGGTAGCGGTCGAAGCCGCGCTCGGCCATCGCCTGCGGATCCGGCCAGCCCATGGTCGCGAACGGCCACAGCTGCGAGGAGAACCAGGTTTCCAGCACGTCGCTGTCCTGGTGCAGGGCGACGTCGGCAGCCAGGCCACCCTTGGCGCGCGCGTCGGCCTCGTCGCGGCCGACATAGCAGTTGCCGGCGTCGTCGAACCAGGCCGGAATGCGATGGCCCCACCACAGCTGACGGCTGATGCACCAGTCCTGGATGTTCTCCATCCAGTGGCGATAGGTGTTGATCCAGTTCGGCGGCACGAACTGGATCTGCCCGGACTCGACCAGTTCCAGGCCGCGCTTGGCCAGCGCGTCCATCTTCACGAACCACTGGTCGGTGAGGTACGGCTCGATCACCTGGCCGGTGCGATCGCCGCGCGGCACCTGCAGCTTGTGCGGCTTGGTCTCGACCAGGATGCCGAGGTCTTCGAGGTCGGCCAGCACGACCTTGCGCGCGTCGAAGCGGTCCAGGCCGCGGTATTTTTCCGGGACGCTGTCGTTGAGCGCGGCGGTCTGCGTGAACAGGTTGATCATCGGCAGCCCATGCCGCACGCCGACCTGGTAGTCGTTGAAGTCGTGCGCCGGGGTGACCTTGACCACGCCGGTGCCGAACGCGCGGTCGACGTAATCGTCGCCGATCACCGGCACGCGGCGGCCGGTCAGCGGCAGCGTCACGGTCTTGCCGATCAGGTGCGCGTAGCGCGCATCCTCCGGGTGCACCATCACCGCGGTATCGCCGAGCAGGGTTTCCGGGCGGGTGGTGGCGACCACCAGGTAGTCGCGGGTCTCGCGCAGGGTCTCGTTGCCGTCGGCGTCGTGCTCGACGTGTTCGTAGCTGGCGCCGTCGTCCAGTGTGTAGGCGATCGACCACAGGAAGCCGTCTTCCTCGACGTTCTCCACTTCCAGGTCGGAGATCGCGGTCTTCAGCACCGGATCCCAGTTGACCAGGCGCTGGCCGCGGTAGATCAGGCCCTGTTCGTGCCAGCGCACGAAGGCCTCGATCACCGCCGCCGACGGCTGCGGATCCATGGTGAAGGTGCTGCGCGACCAGTCGGCCGAGGTGCCGAGGCGGCGCATCTGCCGCTCGATGGTGTCGCCGGAATGCTGCCTCCACTCCCAGACCTTGGCGATGAAGCCGTCGCGGCCCAGCGAATCGCGGGTCTCGCCCTTGCCTTCCAGGGTCAGGTTGCGCGACACCACCATCTCGGTGGCGATGCCGGCGTGGTCGCTGCCGACCTGCCACAGCGTGTCGAAGCCGCGCATGCGGTGGTAGCGCACCAGCGCATCCATCAGCGTCTGCTGGAAGGCGTGGCCCATGTGCAGCGTGCCGGTCACGTTCGGTGGCGGCAGCAGCACGGTGTACGGCGTGCCTTTCCCGGACGGCACGAAGTAACCGGACGCTTCCCATTGCGCGTACAGGCGCGATTCGAAGGAGGTGGGATCGTAGCTGGAGGCGAGGGTGGTCATGGAGAAGCCGGGATTGGGGATTGGTGATTCGGGATTTCTTGCCGTGCGGTGCCGATGAGGGAGTGGGGCGGGGACTCATCCCGAATCCCGAATCCCCAATCCCGGCCCCTCACATATCGTGCTTGCTGACCGCGTAGCCCTGGGCCTTGTACTGCTTCCAGCGCTCGCGCAGCGGGTCGCGCGCGGATGGGTCGGCCGGCACCACTTCGAGGACGCGGTCGCAGGCGCCCAGGTAGGGCGCATCGCGCAGGTTGATCACCAGCGGCCGCTGCGGCGCGTCGACGCCGGGCGGGACGATCAGCACCTGCGCCTCTTCCTCGTCGGCATCGGCGTCGGCGATCTGGTGCGGGATGTAGGCGTCGGCATCGAACGCCCACAGCAACTCGTCCAGCTCCTCGGCCTGGGCCATGTCGCGCGCCAGCACCAGCGTCCACAGGTTGGCGTCGTTGGCCTTGCGCGCCAGTTCGCACACCAGCCGCAGCGGTTCGTTGAGGAACCGCGGCTTGGCGATCAGGTAGAAGTCGGCGCGCATCAGAGCGGGGATTCGTTATTGGGGATTGGGGATTGGCAACCGCGTATCATGGTCGCCTGCTGGGGCAGGGGACACGCAAAGGAAACGCGGAGGCGCGTTTCGCGAATCCCCAATCCCGACTCCCTAATCACGCCGCGCCGCCTGCGGCGCGGTCGAGCAACCACTGCGACAACAAGCCCACCGGGCGGCCAGTGGCCATGCCGCGCTTGCCTTCGTCGCTGGCCACGCCGGCGATGTCCAGGTGCGCCCAGCGCTGGCCTTCGGTGAAGCGCGACAGGAAGCAGCCGGCGGTGATCGCGCCGGCCCAGCGGCCGCCGATGTTGTAGACGTCGGCAAAGCTGGAATCCAGCAGGCCCTGGTACTCGTCCCACAGCGGCAGGCGCCAGGCGCGGTCGAACACGTGCTCGCCGGCGGCCAGCAGTTCGGCGGCCAGGTCGTCGTGTTTGCTCATCAGGCCGGCGGTCTGGTGGCCGAGGGCGACCATGCAGGCGCCGGTGAGGGTGGCCACGTCGATCAGTGCCGCTGGCTTGAAGCGTTCGGCGTAGGTCAGCGCATCGCACAGGATCAGGCGGCCCTCGGCGTCGGTGTTGCCGACCTCGATGGTCTTGCCGGACATGCTGGTGATCACGTCCGACGGGCGATAGGCGTTGCCGTCGATCGCGTTCTCCACCGCCGGCACCACCACCACCAGGTTCAGCGGCAGGCGCGCGGTCGCGGCGGCGACGAAGGTGCCGATGACGTTGGCGCCGCCGCACATGTCGTACTTCATCTCCTCGATGCCGCCCTGGGTCTTCAGGTTGACGCCGCCGGTGTCGAAGGTGATGCCCTTGCCGACCAGCACGTAGGGCTGGGCGTCGCCGCCGCCATGCCACTTCAGCACCAGCAGGCGCGGGCGGTTGGCCGAGCCGCGCGCCACCGCCAGCAGCGAGCCCATGCCCAGTTCCTGCATCTGCGTCTCGTCGAGGATCTCGGCCTCGGCGCCGTCCACGCCCCGGGCGAAGGCGGCGGCGGTCTCGGCCAGGTAGGCCGGGGTGCACAGGTTCGGCGGCAGGTTGCCCAGTTCGCGGGCGAATTTCACGCCGGCGGCGATCGCCTCGCCCTGGGCCAGCGCGGTGGTGTCGTCGCCGTGCACGGCCAGGCGGGCGAGGCCGCTGTCGTCGGGCTTCTTCTTGCCGAGGGTGGCGGTGTAGCGGTAGCAGGCGTGGTCGCTGGCGATCACCGCCTGGCGGATCGCCCAGGCCTGGTCGCGGCCCTTGACCTCCAGCTCGCTCAGGGTCAGCAGCGCGCTGGCCGCCGGCCCGCTCTTGAGGGCGCGCGCGGCGTCGCCGACCGCCTTCAGATACTGCGGCACGCCGAACTTGGCGGCGTCGCCCAGGCCCACCGTCAGCACGCGCGGCGCCTGCACGCCGGGCAGGTCGTGGAGCAGGGCGGTGGCGCCGGTCTTGCCGCTGACGTCGCCGCGATCGGCCAGCGCGGTCAGGCGTCCGCCGCTGGCCGCGTCCAGGGCCTGGGCGGCCGGGGACAGGCGCTTGTCGGCGAACACGCCGACGACGATGCAGTCGAACGCCGCGGTGGCCGGGGCGTCGTGGTTCAGGGTGAATTCCAGGGCCATTGATCAGATTCCGTTGGCAAATCCGTACAATCGCGGACTCTTTACCCCCAGTCGGATAGGCTGGGGCAGCCGCGAACGAATCCGAGAGTTTAAATCAACCCACCCCCATGCCGAAGCTCGATCGATACCTGCTGCGCGATTTCGTCCAGAGCTTCTCGGCCACCCTGATCGTGCTGCTGGTGGTCAGCGTCGGTGGTGTGCTGGTGGACATCCTGGGCAACATCGCCGATGGCCGCATCCCGGCCAAGTTGTTGTTTTCACAGCTGGGCCTGCAGTTCGTGGTGTACCTGCCGCTGATCCTGCCGCTGGCGCTGATGCTGGGCCTGCTGCTGGCGCTGGCGCGGCTGTACCGCGACTCGGAAATGGCGGTGATCACCGCCATCGGCGTGGGCCCGCGGCGCCTGCTGCGGCCGATCCTGATGCTGGTGATCCCGGTGGTGACCCTGGTCGGCATGTGCTCGCTGTGGCTGGGCCCCTGGGCCGACCGTACCTCCGACCGGCTGATCGACGAGGCCAACCACAGCCTGCTGATGGCCGGGCTGGAGGCGGGGCGCTTCACCCCGCTGTCCGACGGCGGCATCGTCTACATCAGCACCCTGTCCGGGGACGGCACCAAGCTCAGCAAGGTGTTCATGCAGCGGCAGAAGGACGGCCGCCTGGACGTGGTCACCGCGCAGCGCGGCGCCATGTTCTTCGAGGGCAAGGCCGACCGCTACCTGCGCCTGGAGGACGGCTACCGGGTCGAGGGGCCGCTGGCCGGCGACGGGCTGGATTACCGGATGATGCGCTTCGTCAGCAACGACGTGGCGCTGCCCGACCGCAACGCCGCGCGCAAGGACGATGACCCCGAACTGCTGCCCACCGCCAAGCTGATCGGCGATCCGCGCCCGCAGGCCAATGCGCAGCTGCATGCGCGCCTGGCGCCGCCGCTGCTGGCGCTGGCCTTCGCGCTGCTGACCCTGCCGCTGTCGCGCAGTTCGCCGCGGCAGCAGCGCTATGGCCGGATCATGCTGGCGTTCCTGGCCTACCTGGTCGGCACCAACCTGATGTTTCTCGGCACGCAGTGGCTGAGCACCGAGAAGCTGCCGCGCGCGCTCGGCCTGTGGTGGCTGACCCTGCCGTTGCTGGCCTTGTCGGTGTGGATGTACCTGCGCGATGGCCGGCTGTCGCGGCCGCGGAGGCAGCCGGCATGAGGCTGCGTCCGAACCTGCACGATGTGTACGTGGGCCGCGCCGTGCTCGGCACGGTGCTGCTGACCTGGGCGGTGCTGCTGGGCCTGGACGTGATCATGGCCTTGTCCAACGAGTTCAAGGTCATCGGCACCGGCAGCTACAGCCTGGGCCATGCCGCCGCGTTCGTGGCCTACACGGTGCCGCGCCGCGCCTACACCCTGTTCCCCACCGGCGCGGTGATCGGCGTGCTGATGGGCCTGGGCCAGCTTGCGGCCACCTCCGAACTGACCGCGCTGCGCGCGCTGGGCCTGTCGCGGCGCCGGCTGAGCCTGGCCGCGGCCTCGACCATGGCGGTGCTGACCGTGGTCATGGTGGTCAACGGCGAGACCCTGGCGCCATGGGCGCAGAACCAGGCCGACGCGATCAAGGCCAACGCCAAGTACAACGGCGACATGAGCATGGCGCGCTATTCCGGACTGTGGGCGCGCGAGGGCAACACCTTCCTCAATGCCCAGGCCGGCGAAGAGCACCTGGAGGACGGCGGCGGCACCTGGCTGGAGCTGCGCGACGTGCGCCTGTACACGCTGGACGAGAGCGGCCGGCTGGCGTCGCTGACCCATGCCGCCATCGCCGAGCACCGGCACAACGGCTGGACGCTCAAGCAGGCCTACCGCGACACTTTCGCCGAACGCTCGGTGCAGCGCGAGAAGTTCGACAGCCTGCCGTGGCAATCGCAGCTGGACGCGGCGGCGCTGGCCTCGGGCCTGGCCAAGCCGCGCAACCTGTCGGCGCGCGACCTGCACACCAGCATCGAGTACCGCCGCCGCAATGGCCTGGACGCGCGCGACTACGAGGACCAGTACTGGAGCCGCTGGTTCTATCCGCTGAATGTGCTGGCGCTGTGCTTCGCCGCGATCCCGTTCGCGTTCGGCGCGCTGCGCAGTGGCGGCATGGGCAAGCGCCTGTTCCTCGGCATCCTGTTCGCCCTGGTGTTCTGGCTGCTGCAGCTGTTCTTCGGACGCATGGCCGGCGCCCTGAAGTTCGACTACCGCATCGCCTACGCCTTGCCGCCGCTGGTGATGCTCACCGTGTCCTGGTTGCTGTTCCGCAAACGCAGCAGTTAGCGATGCGGCGTCCGAGCACGACCGGGCTGGCGTTCTGCGTTCTGTATCTGGCAACGATGGCGTGCTGTCAGTGGCTGGCGAGCAATCCGCATTTCGATGGCCATGTGCGGTCGTTGGTGAAGATACTGCCGTTCCTGCCCATCTTGCTTCCGCTGGCCACAATCGGACTGATGCCGCTGCTGGATCGGTTGCCGCAGGCCGTCGTGCCGTTGCTGTTGCTCCTGTGCATGCTGTGGGGGAGCTATTGGCTGGGCCGATTCCTGGAGCGATGGATCGGCGCCAAGCTCGCCTCGCGCAAGGCCGAATCGCTGCGCAAGCACCAGGATCGGTAATGACGCTGCTCGCCGTCTTCGCACGCCACGTGGGTCACACCCCGCCGCGCGCCCAGGCAGTGCAGTCAGGGCTTCGTTCTCGGTAGCCGGGTCAGGCGAGTGCCGCTGGCACGGTCGTGCCGCGCCGCAGCGGTCTCGATGTGCCAGGAGCGGTTGGCGCGCTGCCGAGCGCCCATGCGCTGCGGTCAGGGCTTGGCCTTGGGCTGGCGGCTCAAGCGCGTGCCGCTGGCCCTGTCATGCCATGTCAACCGTTCGCGATCAAAAAGCGCCCACCAGAACCCCAGCCCGCCCAGTAACAACGACACGGTACCGACCAGATAGCGCCGCCACAGCGCGCCCCAGCCTGGCGCGTTGCCGTCGGCGCCGTGCAGGCGCAGCCGCCATGGGCGCATGCCCAGGGTCTGGCCGCCACGACGCCAGCTCAGCGTCGCGTACAGGCCGGCCACCACCCAGCAGCACAGCCACAGCAGCCACTGCAGGGCGCTGAACGGGGCGATGTTCTCGCGCGGCGCATGGCCCTCCAGCGTGTAGCCGAGGGTGAACAGCGCCGAGACCACGAACCACAGCGCCAGCACTGGCCAGGCGTCGTAGAACAGCGCCAGCAGCCGCCACAGCAGCAGCGCGCGTGGACGGGGGGCGGAAGCGGGAGGCGGTGCGCTCATCGACACAGCTTAGAGCCAGTCGCACGCTTTGCGGTGGACTGCGTTGCGCGCGGCTCGGGCATGCGCAGCCCTGCGCTCGTCCCGCCCACATCGACCTTGCGCCCCCCGGCAAAGCCGCTAGGCTTTCCCGATTCCCGATTCCCGATTCCCGATTCCCGATTCCCGATTCCCGATTCCCGATTCCCAATCCCCAATCCCCAATCCCCAATCCCCAATCCCCAATCCCCAATCCCCAATCCCCAATCCCCAATCCCCAATCCCCAATCCCCAATCCCCAATCCCCCAAATGCCCTCCCTGCATTCCCCCGCCGAACGCCGCCAGCAGACGCAACGGCTCGCGCCGCTGCGCGAGGCCGATGCGCTGGCGATCCAGCAGTTCCTGGATGCGGCCTGGGCCGAGCAGGGGTTGGCGCGGCAGAGCCTGGACAGCTACCGCCGCGACCTGGAGGGCTTCGCGCGTTGGCGCGACGGTGCCGGCGGCGGGCTGGCCGGTGCCGATCGACAGGCGCTGTTCGATTACTTGGCATGGCGTACCGAGCTGGGCTATTCGCCGCGCAGCAACGCCCGCTGGCTGTCGTCGCTGCGCGCGTTCTTCGCGCTGCGCGTGCGCCGCGGCGAGCGCAGCGACGACCCGACCGCGCTGCTGGAACCGCCGCGGCTGCCGCGTTCGCTGCCCAAGGCGCTGGCCGAGAGCCAGGTCGATGCGCTGCTGGCGGCGCCGGACGCGACCGCGCCGGCGGGCCTGCGCGACCGCGCCATGCTCGAGCTGATGTACGCCGCCGGCTTGCGCGTCAGCGAACTGGTGAACCTGCCGGCCAACGCGGTCAATCTGCGCCAGGGCGTGCTGCGGGTCACCGGCAAGGGCAGCAAGGAGCGGCTGGTGCCGTTGGGCGAGGAATCGCAGCACTGGCTGCAGCGCTATCTGGACAGCGCCCGCCCGGCGCTGGCGGCGGGGCAGGCGGTGCCGGCCAGCGATGGCGTGGTGCCGCTGTTCATCGACGCCGCGCGCCGCGCGCTGACCCGCCAGCAGTTCTGGGGGCTGGTCAAGCGCTATGCGGCGGTGGCCGGGATCGATCCGGTGCGGATCAGCCCGCACGGCCTGCGCCACAGCTTCGCCACGCATCTGCTCAACCGCGGCGCCGACCTGCGCGCGCTGCAGATGCTGCTCGGCCACAGTTCCCTGTCCACCACCCAGATCTACACGCTGGTGGCGCGCGAGCACCTGCAGAGCCTGCACCGCAAGCATCATCCGCGTGGCTGAGCGGCAACTGCAGCTGCCGCCGGCGATGGCATCCTTTCCCTTCCATCGAGTGCGTCCATGAGCGAGTTGCGACATCGCGTTTCCCATGCGCCAGCACGAGCTTGTGCCGGCCTGCTGCTGCTCGCGCTCGGCAGCGCGTTCGCGGCCGGGCCGGTGCAGCCGTCCGCCATGCTGGCGGCCGAGCCTGGCGACAGCGCGTGGCAGATCGCGGCTGCCGGCACGGCGCTGGAGGCGCAGGCACCGGCGGTGCGTCGCCACGACGATCTGCTGTTCTGGACGCTGCCGGGAGGGCAGCGCGAACCGGCCACGGCGGCGCATCTGCTGATCGCAGCGCCGTATGCCCAGGTGCAGGCCGCGGTACGTGGCGTCGTGCAGGCGCAGGGGGGCTTCCAGGAAGGCAACGAGACCTTGCCGCTGTCGTATCTGCCCGACGATTGGGGCCGGGTCCTGCTGTCACGCCGCCAGGACCTGCGCGCGGCGCTGGCCGAGCGCTTCGCGCAGCCGATGCTGCAGGCGGCGGTGGAGCAGGGCGCGCTGACTGAGGAGGAGGCGCGCACGCGCCTGCAACAGGCGCGCGAGCGCAGCGATTGGGCGCCACAGGATCGCGCCGAACTGGCTGTGTTCCGCGAGACGCGCTATGCGGAATACTGCGCCACGCGCAGCGAACGCCAGGGACTGAGCGGGCGTCTGGAACTGAGGGTATGCGTCTTCGACATGACCGCGGCCATGGGGCATGCGACCACCGCGCTGAGCATCGAGCGCACCGACAACTACGCCAATCCGGATTACAGCGTGATCAGGCAGATCACCCAGTTCAATCCGCTGGGCGGTGCGTCGCAGCCGTCGCGGTTGAGCCAGCGCGTGGTGCCGGCGGTGCTGTTCCAGGCCGTGCGCCAGGCGCTCGCCGCGAGCGTGCCGCAGCAGCCGGTGCGTGTGGCCGCGTCGCCGTTGGCATGGACGCTGCCGCCGCAGCGCGCCCGTGCGGCGCCGGCCATCGCGTTTGTCCCGCCGCGCAACGACGTGCCGCTGTTGCCGTTCGACGCGCTGCCCTGGGACGCGCTCGGCGGCGAACTGGCCACGGCGGACAGCGGCGCCCGCTACCCGCGCGATCTGCTGGCGCTGCCCGACGGCGATCTGTTGCTCAGCATGCAGGTGCTGGGCGGGACGGACGCCAGCACCCGGCTGTGGCGGCTGCATCACGACGGCACGCGCTGGCAGACGGAAACGGTCTGGCAGGGCGAGGGCGGTGCGCAACGGCTGATGTCCGATGCGCAGGGCAGCCGCGTGTGGTTCCTGGCCGGCGCCGCTGGCGAGTCCGCCGTTCTGTATGCCTATGACGTCGCCTCGCGGCGCCTGCGTCGCTACCGGGTCGATGGCGAGGGCAGCGATGGCGACGCGCGCTGGGAACTGGATGCCGCGCAGCGCCCCGTGTATTTCGATCACAGCTACGCTGGCGGTGGCGGTGGCGGTGCGTTCGGCAGCAGTCGGTTCATCCTGAATGCGCCGACCGCTGCGGTACCGGCGGCTGATGGACCCTGGGCGTTCGCGCCGGTGTTCGGCGCGCCGCGACAGGCGTTGATGGATGCGGCGAAGAAGGGCAATGCGCAGCTGTGGCCGGTGCGCCTGCGCGACCCGCATGCGCTGTGGGTGGAGGATGCCCAGGGCATCGCCGCCCTCGATCCGACCAGCGGGCGTGTCCTGCGCGCGTTCGCGTTGCCGCAGCGTTTCGGTCGCCCCGATCCGGCCGACGCCTCCGGCGTGGCACAGTGGGTGCCCACCCCGTTGGGGTCGCTGCAGGGTCGCTGGATCGCCAGCGGCTTCGTGCTGATGCTGGCCGACCAAGGCACCGGGACGCCGCAGTTCGCGCCGTCCGGCGCGTCGAAGGCGCAGCCCGAAGCGCGCTTCGTCGGTATGCATGTGCTGGATATGGACGACGGCCGCGTGCGCCTGTCGGCCTTGCTGGGGTGCGCCGACGCGCTGAAGGCGGCGGCCCGTTCGGCGCACGGCCGGCTGCTGGCGCTGGGCAGCGACGCCCCCGCCGCGGCCGGGCCGCAGCTGGCGCTGTGGCAGATCGCCGCCGCGCAGACACCGCTGCGCTTGGCCTCGCCGGCGCGCGGTTCGCTGAACACACTGGCGTTTTCGTGGGACGGCGCCACGCTCTGGGCCTTGACCGATGGCGGTCTGCTGCGCTGGTCGCTGCCACTGGCGCTGCGCGATCCGGCGGGTGCGGGCAGCTATCCGGAGCACGCGAAATACTGATCCGCGCCCTTGCTGCGACGGCGTGCCCCCCGCTCAGCCTGTCTACATCGAGCGGACAAGGGGGTATGCGACAATCCGGCCGATCCGCAGCCCTCATGGATAGCCAATGCTCCGTTTTGCTCTTTTTGCGCTGCTGTGCGCCACTTCTCTTTCCGCCTGCGCGCAGCCGGCTTCGCCCACCGGCGGCGCTGCCGCTGCCAAGCCGGCCGCCGCCGCTCCTGCCGGCGCACCGGGCGAGCAGCGCGTACGCGCGGCGCTGCTGCAGCTCGATCCCAACTTCAAGCCCGACTACATCGGCGCCGCGCCGTTCCCCGGCTTCCGCGAAGTGGTGGTCGGCGGGCAGGTGCTGTACGTCTCCGACGACGGCCGCTACCTGTTCCAGGCGCAGCCGTTCGACATCCAGGAAAAGCAGTTCGCCTCCAGCGAAGGCCTGCTGAGCTACCGCCGCAAGCTGCTGGAATCGGCGCCGCGTGCCGACCGCATCGTGTTCGCCCCGGCCAATCCCAAGTACACCATCAGCGTGTTCACCGACATCGAATGCGGCTACTGCCGCAAGCTGCACAGCGAGATCGGCGAGCTCAACAAGCAGGGCATCGCCGTGGAGTACCTGGCGTACCCGCGCATGGGCCTGGGCAGCCAGGACTACAAGGACATGGTCGCGGTGTGGTGCGCGGCCGACAAGAAGCAGGCGCTGACCGACGCCAAGGCCAACGGCAAGGTGCCGAGCGCGACCAACTGCAAGAACCCGGTGACCATGCAGTACAACCTGGGTCAGCGCCTGGGCGTCAACGGCACCCCGGCGATCTTCGCCCCGGACGGCACCCAGATCGGCGGCTACCTGCCCCCGGCCAAGATGCGCGAGGCGCTGGACAAGCGCGCGGCGGAAGCGACGAAGGCGGGCGGAAGCCGCTGAGCGGCCGGGAATGGGGAAACGGGAATCGGGAATGGGTGCGACGTCGCTCGTTCCCGCGGCCACGGCCGCTGAACGCCCGTCTCTCCCCCTTGGTCGGCGGTGCGGCCTTTGCGCCACCGTTGGTGCCACCGCGCGTTTTGCCGCTGGAGCGCCGCGTCCGCTGTCGCCCAACCACCTCTAGCACGTCCGCTGGCGCCGACCCCGCTCGGCGGCCGGCTGTGCCGATTCCCCATTCCCGAATCCCCATTCCCAGCTCTCCGCTACAATAGCCAGCCCGTTTCCTCACACGGTTCCCCGGACATGATCGTCCTCGAGGGCGCTTCCGCCCTTTCGCCGTTCCGTCGCGCTCGGCTCGAAACCCGCCTGCAGTCCCTCGTTCCCGGCGTGCGCATCGTCGGCGCCTGGCACGTGTACTTCCTCGACGGCGACGACGCCGGGCAACTGGACCTGGTCGCGGCCCGCCGCATCCTGCAGGCGCAGGACGCGCCGGCGCCGGCGGAGGCGGGCACCTGCTCGCGCTACGTAGTGCCGCGGCTGGGCACGCGCTCGCCGTGGTCGAGCAAGGCCACCGAACTGGTCCGCGGTGCCGGGCTGGCGATCCGCCGGGTCGAGCGCGGTACCCGCCTGGACCTGGCCGGCTGGCCGCAGGCGCCGGCCGACCAGGCCGCGCTGGCCAAGCTGCTGCACGATCCGATGACGCAGTCGCTGCTGGACGATGCCGCACAGGCGCAGGCGCTGTTCCAGGCGCCGGCGCGCGGCGAGGTCGAGCGCATCCCGCTGGATCAGCTGGAAGCGGCCAACGCGCGCCTTGGCCTGGCCCTGGCCCAGGACGAGATCGATTACCTGCGCCAGCGCTTCGGCGAACTCGGCCGCGATCCGGCCGACGTGGAACTGATGATGTTCGCGCAGGCCAATTCCGAGCACTGCCGGCACAAGATCTTCAACGCCAGCTGGACCATCGACGGCAAGGAGCAGGACCGCTCGCTGTTCCGGATGATCAAGCACACCCACCAGCAGACCCCGCAGCACACGCTCAGCGCGTACAGCGACAACGCGGCGGTGGTGGAAGGCCATCCGGCCGCGCGCTATCGCCCGGATCCGGCCAGCGGCGAGTACCGCAGCGAGGCGGTGACGCCGTCGGCGTTCTGCATCAAGGTCGAGACCCACAACCACCCGACCGCGATCGCGCCGTTCCCGGGCGCCTCCACCGGTGCCGGCGGCGAGATCCGCGACGAGGGCGCCACTGGCCGCGGCGGCAAGCCCAAGGCCGGCCTGACCGGCTTCAGCGTCTCGCACCTGCGCATTCCCAGCCTGCCGCAGCCGTGGGAAGGCGCGCGGCCGCTCAACCCGCGCATGGCGCCGGCGCTGGAGATCATGCTGGACGGCCCGCTCGGCGGCGCCGCGTTCAACAACGAATTCGGCCGGCCCAACCTGCTCGGCTATTTCCGCAGCTTCGAGCTGCCGGAGACGCAGGACCTGACCCGCGCCTACGACAAGCCGATCATGCTGGCCGGCGGTCTGGGCGCGATCGATCGCGTGCAGGTGGAGAAGATCCCGCTGCAGCCCGGCGATGCGGTGATCGTGCTCGGCGGCCCGGCGATGCTGATCGGCCTGGGCGGCGGCGCGGCCAGTTCGGTGGCTTCCGGCGACAGCGCCGAGGACCTGGATTTCGCCAGCGTGCAACGCGACAACCCGGAGATGGAGCGGCGCGTGCAGGAGGTCATCGACCGCTGCGTGGCGCTGGGTGCGGACAACCCGATCCGCTGGTTCCACGACGTCGGCGCCGGCGGCCTGTCCAACGCCATTCCCGAACTGCTGCACGATTCCAGCGTAGGCGGCCTCATCGACCTGGACCGCGTGCCCAGCGACGACCCGTCGCTGTCGCCGATGCAGCTGTGGTGCAACGAATCGCAGGAGCGCTACGTGCTCGGTGTGCCGCAGGCGCGCCTGGCCGAATTCGCCGCGATCTGCGAACGCGAGCGCTGCCCGTTTGCCGCCGTGGGCGTGGCGACCGCCGAGGAACGGCTCGTCGTGGGGTACGGGGTGCTCGGCGGTGGGAATGGAGAATCGGGAATCGGGAATGGTGAAAAGCAGGCAGACTCCGCTGTTGCCCATTCCCCATTCCCCACTCCCCATTCCCAGCATCCGATCGATCTGCCCATGGACGTCCTCTTCGGCAAGCCGCCGAAGATGCATCGCGACACCCGGCAGCCGCCGGCGCCGCGCTGGCCGGAGCTGGACACCGAGGCGCTGGATCTGCGCGAGGCCGGGCTGCGTGTGTTGGCCCATCCGACGGTGGCGGCGAAGAGCTTCCTGGTCACCATCGGCGATCGCAGCGTCGGCGGCCTGACCGCGCGCGAGCAGATGATCGGTCCCTGGCAGTTGCCGCTGGCCGATTGCGCGATCACCCTGGCCGGCTTCGACACCCACGCCGGCGAAGCGATGGCGATCGGCGAGCGCACCCCGCTGGCCCTGCTCGACGCCGCCGCGGCCGCGCGGATGGCGGTGGGCGAGGCGATCACCAACCTGTGCGCGGCGCCGGTGCAGGCGCTGGACCAGGTCAAGCTGTCGGCCAACTGGATGGCCGCGGCCAACCACGACGGCGAGGACGCGCGCCTGTACGCCGCGGTCAAGGCGGTGGGCATGGAACTGTGTCCGCAGCTGGACCTGAGCATCCCGGTGGGCAAGGACTCGCTGTCAATGCAGGCGCAGTGGAGTTTGGCCGGGACCCGGGACGCGGGACCCGGGACCCGGGAGGAGCAAGAGCAACGGCAAAAGCAGGATGCTGCGCCTTGGGACGCTAAATCTGCGGCTACCGACGGCGCCGCTGTTCCGGGTCCCGGGTCCCGGGTCCCGGGTCCCGCCGCCACCCACAAATCCGTCTCGCCCGTCTCCCTCATCGTCTCCGCCTTCGCGCCGGTCGCCGATGCGCGGGCGCAGTTGACGCCGTTGCTGGCGCGCGAGGCCGAGAGCGAGTTGTGGTTGATCGGGCTGGGCGGCGGCAAGCAGCGCCTGGGCGGTTCGGTGCTGGCGCAGGTGCATGGCGACGGTGCGCTGCCGGCGTTCGGCGGGGCGGTGCCGGACCTGGACGATCCGCAGCGGCTGCGCGCGTTCTTCGAACTGATCCGCGATGCGCGCGAGGCTGGTCTGCTGCTGGCGTATCACGACCGCAGCGACGGCGGCGCGTTCGCCACGCTGTGCGAGATGGCGTTCGCCTCGCGGCAGGGCCTGGACATCACCCTCGATGCCTGGGGCGACGATCCGTTCCGCAGCCTGTTCAACGAGGAACTGGGCGCGGTGGTGCAGGTCGCGCGCGAAGACCGCGCGGCGTTCGCCGACCTTGTCGAGCGCCATGCGCTGACCGAGTGTGCGCAGCGCATCGCCCGCCCCAGCACCGCTGCGGCGGTACGCGTGGGGCTGGGCGGCAAGACCCTGGCCGAATGGCGTTGGGACGAGTTGTTCGATGCCTGGTGGTCGGTGACCCACGCCATGCAGACGCTGCGCGACAACCCCGACAGCGCCGCCGAGGAGCGCGCGCTGGCGCGCGATTTCGCCGCGCCCGGGCTGAAGCCGAAACTGGCCTTCGACCCGGCCGAGGACGTCGCCGCGCCGTTCGTGGCCAGCGGCCAGCGGCCGAAGGTGGCGATCCTGCGCGAGCAGGGCGTCAACGGCCAGATCGAGATGGCCAATGCGTTCGAGCGCGCCGGCTTCCGCGCCTTCGACGTGCACATGAGCGACCTCATCGCCGGCCGCGTGGACCTGGCCGACTTCGTCGGCCTGGCCGCCTGCGGCGGCTTCAGCTACGGCGACGTGCTCGGCGCCGGTCGCGGCTGGGCCACCTCGATCCTCGAGCGGCCGGCGCTGCGCGATGCCTTCGCCGCGTTCTTCGCGCGTCCGGACACCTTCGCCCTGGGCGTGTGCAACGGCTGCCAGATGCTCAGCCAGCTCAAGGACATCATTCCCGGTGCCGAGCACTGGCCGCGCTTCCTGCGCAACCGCAGCGAGCAGTTCGAGGCGCGCACCAGCCTGCTGGAAGTGGTGGAATCGCCGTCGATCTTCCTGCGCGGCATGGCCGGCTCGCGGATCCCGGTGGCGGTGGCGCACGGCGAAGGCCGCGCCGAGTTCGACACTGCCGTGGACCAGGCCGCCGCGCGCGTGGCGCTGCGCTTCGTCGACGGCCATGGCGCCGTCGCCACGCAGTACCCGCTGAACCCGAACGGCTCGCCCGACGGCATCACCGGCCTGACCAGCGACGACGGCCGGGTGACCATCCTGATGCCGCACCCGGAACGCACCCTGCGCTCGCTCAACCTCAGCTGGCATCCGGCCGAGTGGCCGGACGAGGCGCCGTGGCTGCGCATGTTCCGCAATGCGCGGGTGTGGGTGGGCTGAAGCCCGCCCCCGGCGCGCTCGCCGCGATGGCGGCGCGCCTGTCTGGTGGGCTGCCGACGGCGACGTGTTCTGCGACCTGATCGCGTGCTGGCGCTGGCTCTTGCCAGGGCGCCGTCGGCAGCGCCTGCTGCCGCGATGTGCGGGCCGGCGCTGCCGGCTACGTTGCTCGGGTCTGTGCCGCGCTGCCATCGCTGTGGGATGCACAATGCACTGCCGTGATTGGTGGCGTGGCGCATGCGCCGAATCGCGGGTCGCAGTGTCCCATGTGGGAAGGACTGCAGTCCCGACGCAGGACCGCATCCAGGCCGGCCGAACTGGCGGTTTGACGGCCGATGCCGTCGATTTCCCGTGTGTCGAGTGGGTTTCCTCGGCGCATCCCGCCTGCGCATGAGCTGACCGTGCGCGGTCGCGGCTGAAGCCGTTCCTGCGGGATATCGCGGTGCGGTGCGCCTTGCGCGGTGCCGTCATCGCTGCAGCGTGCGTGTGCCTGCGCCATCCGCCACCGCTTGCAAGCGAATGGTGCGTCCTCCCGCGCGTGGTGCTCTTCGCCGTGTAGCGACGGCCCGGCAGCACCCGCCCGTCGTGCGGCACAAGGTCGCTCCGCCGCGCGACCGCTCGCCCCATTTCGCGCAGTCGGCGCCATGCGCAGCCGTCTGGAGCCGTCACTCGGCATGCCTGGGCGCGCTTTTGCGCTTCTACCACCCGGCCGCGTCAAGTCCTTGACAGGAAACGAAATCGCCCGAAGCGCGGTGTGTCAACGCTGGCAAGGTCCGTGCCGAAAAATTGGCGCGAGTTGGTTGTTTTCATTGATATTTATCGAAAATTTAACGAAATCAGGCTGAATTCGCGGTCTGTGTCACGGCGCGTGTCGCATTAAGTCAAAAACTTGACGTACTCGAGAGGCCGAGTTAACACTCGGGTCAGTTCCGCATTCCACCTCGGTTCATCTACAGCTCCGAGCAGCGACAGGCGTGAGCCTCTCGCGTCCCGGCAAGGGACGTGCGGCACCAAAAAACCGACAGGGGGTCGGCCGGCCGGAACGCCGGGCGAGGGTGGCTTTTTGACCAAAAACCAGCCGAATTGAGGAGCAGTCGTCGATGAATCGGATTTATCGCAAGGTCTGGAACAACGCGTTGGGGATGTGGGTGGTGGCGTCGGAACTGGCCAGCGGCGATGCCCGCGGTGCGGTCGTCCGCGATCGCCGTGCCGCACGCGCACACGGCCTGGCCCTGGCCGGCGCGATCGCCCTGGCGCTGGGCGCCGGCGCCCTTCCCGGCAGCGCCCAGGCGCAGGCCGTGCAGATCGGCGACAACGCCAGCGCCAGCGGCGACTACGCCACCGCGGTCGGTGCCGAGAGCAACGCCAGCGGCGCGCAGAGCACCGCGACCGGCGCGGCCAGCAACGCCAGCGGCGACGGCAGCGTGGCCAGCGGCACTCTCAGCGACGCCAGCGGCGTGGAAGCCAGCGCGCTCGGCTACTACAGCACCGCCAGCGGCGATGGCGCGACCGCGCTCGGCGCCGAGAGCATCGCCTCCGGCGCGGCCAGCGCCGCGGTCGGCGTGGCGGCCGACGCGACCGGCGAATACGCCACCGCGGTCGGCGGCTTCTCCAGCGCCAGCGGCTTCAACAGCACCGCGCTGGGCAACAGCGCGGTCGCGCAGGGCCGCAACAGCGTGGCGCTGGGCGCCGACGCGGTGGCCGACCGCGACGACAGCGTCTCGGTCGGCAAGGCCGGCGGCGAGCGCCAGATCACCCACGTGGCCGCCGGCACCGAGGCCACCGATGCGGTCAACGTGGCCCAGCTCGACGCGGTCAGGCAGACCGCCGACACCACCGCCAAGTATTTCCAGTCCAGCGGCAGCGACGCCAGCGATGCCGGCGCCTACGTCGAGGGCGCCAATGCGATCGCCGCCGGCGAAGGCGCCAACGCCATCGGCAACGGCGCCAGCGCACTGGGCAGCGGCGCCACCACGCTCGGCGGCAACGCCACTGCGGTCGGCAGCAACGCCACCGCCGTCGGCGCCTCGGCAACGGCAGTCGGCGGCGCGTTGTCGATCGTCGACGAGAACGGCGAGGTGCTGCTGGAAGGCACCACCACGGCGGCCGAGCAGGGCGCCAGCGCGTTCGGCGCCGGCGCGCAGGCCAATGGCGCGTTCTCCACCGCACTGGGCACGGCGGCACGCGCCGACGGCCTGCAGAGCACCGCCACCGGTTTCTCCGCTGCCGCCACAGGGCTGGCCGCGACCGCCAACGGCGGCTTCAGCCAGGCCGGCGGCGACTTCGCTTCCGCGGTCGGCTACGGCGCCAACGCCAGCGGCGGCAATGCTGTGGCGCTGGGTTATTCGAGCCTGGCCAGCGGGGCGTCCAGCACCGCGGTTGGCGGCAGCGTGCTCGGCCTGTTCACCACCGAGGCGCAGGGCGAGGGCGGCAGCGCATTCGGCGCCGGCGCCTGGGCCAACGGTGCGTTCTCCACCTCGGTCGGCTGGCTCAGTTCGGCCGATGGCGCGTCCAGCGCCGCGTTCGGCGCCGCGTCCTGGGCGCAGGCCGACGATTCCACCGCGCTGGGCTACGGCGCCAAGGCCGCGGCCAGCGGCAGCGTCGCGCTCGGCCAGGGATCGGTCGCCGATCGCGCCGACACCGTCTCGGTGGGCAGCGCCGGCAAGGAGCGGCAGATCGCCAACGTCGCCGCCGGCACCGAAGGCACCGATGCGGTGAACCTGGACCAGCTCGACGCGGTCAAGCAGGTGGCCGACGGCACCGCGCGGCTGTTCGCCGGCAGCGGCGACGGCACCGCGCTGGCGCAGGGCCAGCAGGCCACCGCCGCCGGCGCCGATGCGCTGGCCGATGGCGACTACACCACCGCCGTGGGGTCCACCAGCACCGCCGCCGGCCTCGGCGCCTCGGCGCTGGGCAGCGGCGCGGTCGCCAGCGGCGCCCACGCCAGTGCGGTCGGTACCGATGCCACGGCGGTCGGCACCTCGGCCACGGCCATCGGCAGCACCGCGACGGTGTACGAGTACGACGAGAACGGCTTCATCGTCGGCAGCCGCGAGCAGACCACCCAGGCCCTGGGCGTGGCCGCCACCGCGGTCGGCGGCGGCGCGCAGGCGCTGGATCCGCTGACCACCGCGGTCGGCACCGGCACCTCGGCCGGCGGTGTGCAGAGCACCGCGCTGGGCTATCACGCGCAGACCTTCAAGGATGGCGCCACCGCGGTCGGCGGCCTGTCCGAAGTGGCCGGCGACCTGGGCACGGCGGTGGGCTACAGCGCTCGCGCCGCAGGCGACTACGCCACCGCGATGGGCATCGGCGCGCGCGCCACCGCCACCAGTGCGGTGGCGATGGGCATGAACGCGCTGGCCAGCGGCACCGACAGCGTCGCCGTGGGCGGCGTCAGCACCGCCGCGGCCAGCGCCGGCAACAGCGTGGGCATCGCCGCCGCCACCGGCGTCGGCGGCATCGCCCTGGGCGCCGGCGCGCAGAGCCAGTCCGACTACGCGATCGCGCTGGGCTACAACGCCAACGTGTTCCCGAACCTGCCGGGCAACGTCGATTCGGTCGCCATCGGCCACAGCGCCGGTTCGTTCGCGCCGCGCACGGTGTCGTTGGGCAGCTATGCGCTGGCCGCCGGCGACAGCGGCATCGCGCTGGGCTACAAGGCCACCGCCTGGAACCCCGACAGCGTCGCGCTGGGCGCACGTGCGGTGACGTCGATCTACCACAGCAACGGCACCGCGCTCGGCACCGACAGCCAGGCCAACGGCAGCGATGCCACCGCGATCGGCTACGGCGCGCGGGTCAGCACCTGGCTGGACGATGCGCGCAACCAGGCGCCGACCAATGCGGTCGCGCTCGGTGCCCATTCCTATGCCGCGCGCGACAACAGCGTGTCGGTCGGCGATGTCGGCAACGGCCTGACCCGGCAGATCACCAGCGTCGCCGCCGGCACCGAAGCCACCGACGCGGTCAACGTGGCGCAGTTGCAGGAGGCCGGCAAGTACCTGCAGGCCAGCGCCGGCAACAGCGATGCCGGCGCCTACGTCGAAGGCGACGACGCGCTCGCCGCCGGCGAGGCCGCCAATGCCATCGGCAACGGCAGCACTGCGCTCGGCGCCGGCGCCGATGCGCTCAACAGCGGGGCGACCGCAGTCGGCAGCGGCGCGGTGGCCGCCGGGCAGAACAGCGCCGCCTTCGGCACCAACGCGCAGGCCACCGGGCCGGCGGCGGTGGCGGTCGGCGGGGTGGCGGTGGACGCCAACGGCGAGCCGCTGATCACCAAGAGCGGCGTGGCGGTGGATACCGGCGCCACCAGCGCCGGGGTCGGCGGTACCGCGCTGGGCGCCAGCGCCGATGCCAGCGGTTTCGCCGCCTCGGCGGTGGGCGTGGGCGCCTACGCCGGCGGTGCGCAGGCGTCGGCCTTCGGCGCGGTGGCCAACGCCACCGGCGACTACGCCACGGCGGTCGGCACGCAGAGCGTGGCCACCGGCACCAGCAGCGTCGCGGTCGGCGGTCCGGCCGACCTGATTCCGGGGCTGGGCCTGTTCGTACAGACCCAGGCCAGCGGCGCCAATGCCGCCGCGTTCGGCGCCGGCGCGATCGCCTCGGGCGACGAGTCCACCGCCAGCGGCAGCATGACCGAGGCCTCGGGCCTGCAGAGCACCGCGCTGGGCTACTTCGCCTATGCACCGGGCGACCATGCCAGCGCGCTGGGCGCGCAGTCCTGGGCCAGCGGCGCCAACAGCACCGCGCTCGGCTACTACAGCACCGCGTTTGCGGCCGACAGCGTGGCGCTGGGCGCCAACGCGGTGGCGCGCCGGGCCAACACGGTCTCGGTCGGCGATGCCGGCAGCGAGCGGCAGGTTGTCAACGTCGCCGCGGGCACGCAGTCCACCGATGCGGTCAACCTCGCGCAGCTGGATGCGGTGCGCGCCACCGCCGAAAGCACCTCCAAGTTCTTCGCCCACAGCGGCGGCGGCACGGTCGGCGCCTATGCCGACGGCGAGGGCGCGCTGGCCGCCGGCGATGCGGCCAATGCCTATGGCAGCGGTGCGGCGGCGTTCGGCAGCGGCGCAGCGGCGATGGGCGATGACGCGGTGGCGCTGGGCAACGGCAGCAGCGCCAGCGGCACCGGCGGCACCGCCATCGGCGGCCGCGGCCAGGCCTACGACCAGTACAACCAGCCGATCGTCGATGCCGACGGCAAGCCGGTGCTGGTCGGCGCCAATGCCGGCGAGAACGCCACCGCGCTCGGCGCGGGCGCGCAGGCCACCGGCAGCGTCGCCACCGCCACCGGCTATGGTGCGCAGGCCACCGGCGACCACAGCACCGCCGGCGGCTACAAGGCGCGTGCGACCGGCAACTACAGCCTGGCGCAGGGCGACAACGCCTGGGCCAGCGGCGAGGACGCCAGTGCGGTCGGCGCCTATGCCTGGGCGACGGCCGATGGCGCGTCGGCGTTCGGAACCTCGGCCTGGGCCACGGGCACCAATGCCTCGGCGTTCGGTACCGGGGCGTGGGCCAGCGGCAGCGGCGCCACTTCGATCGGCTTCAACAGCTGGGCGCCGGGGCTGAGCGCCACCGCGGTCGGTCGCGGCGCCTTCGGCTACGGCAACTACAGCGTGGCGATGGGCTTCCAGGCGCTGGGCAACCAGGTCAACACCATCGCCATCGGCACCAACACCGTGGCCGACGCGGAAAGCGCGATCAGCATCGGTGCCGGCAGCGAGGCCACCGCCGCCAATGCGGTGGCGCTGGGTGCCGGGGCGGTCGCCGACCGCGCCTACAGCGTGTCGGTGGGCAGCGCCGGGCAGGAGCGGCAGATCACCAACGTCGCTGCCGGCACCGAGGCCACCGATGCGGTCAATGTCGCGCAGCTGGATGCGGTGAAGCAGGCGGCGGCGGCCACCAGCAAGTATTTCCAGGCCAGCGGCAGTGCCGACAGCGATGCCGGCGCCCTGGTCGACGGCGACAATGCGCTGGCGGCCGGCGAGGCGGCCAACGCCACCGGCGACGGTGCCACCGCGCTCGGCGGCGGCGCCAATGCCGTGGCCGCCGGGGCGACCGCGATCGGCTTCAACGCCGTGTCCAGCGGGGTCGATGCGGTCGCGCTGGGCAACGCCAGCCAGGCGTCGGGCGAGAACAGCATCGCCATCGGCAGCAACGCCCAGGCCAGCGAGATCGGCGCCACCGCCAGCGGTGCCGGCGCGCAGGCCAGCGGCACCTATGCCACCGCCACCGGCAACGAAGCGGTGGCCTCGGACAACCAGGCCACGGCCACCGGCTTCCGCAGCGCTGCCTCGGGCATCGGCGCCACCGCACTGGGCGGCTACAGCGAGGCCACCGGCTACCTGTCCTCGGCACTGGGCTATGGCGCGCTGGCCTCCGGCAGCTACGGCACCGCGGTCGGCGTCTCCTCCACCGCGTCCGGCAGCGGCAGCGTGGCGGTGGGCGAGTACAGCGTGGCCTCCGGCGAGGAGAGCGTGGCGGTCGGCGGCACCTCGTTCTTCGGCCTGATCCCGGCCGAGGCCTCGGGCGCCAACAGCGCGGCGTTCGGTGCCGGTGCCGGCGCCACCGCCGACTTCAGCAGCGCGCTCGGCAGCCTCAGCTACGCCAGCGCCGACAGTGCCAGCGCGTTCGGCTACGGCGCCTATGCGTCCGGCGTCAACAGCGTGGCCCTGGGCGCGAACTCCGAAGCGTCGCGCGACAACACCGTCTCGGTGGGCAGCGCCGGCAAGGAGCGGCAGATCACCAGCGTCGCCGCCGGTACCGAGGCCACCGATGCGGTCAACGTCGCGCAACTGAACGAGGTGAAGCAGTCCGCCGACGCCACCGGCAAGCAGTTCAAGGCCAGCGGCGGCAGCGACCCGGCCGACGATGTCGGCAGCTACGTGGAGGGCAATTACGCCACCGCCGCCGGCGAAGCCAGCAACGCCTACGGCACCGGCGCCTCGGCCTTCGGCAGCGGCGCGCTCGCGGGTGCCCGCTACGCCACCGCGTCCGGCTACAACGCCACCGCCACCGGCGAATCCAGCACCGCGATCGGCGGCTCGCTGTACTACACCGACGCGTCCGGCAACGTGCTGCTCGACGGCACCACCACCGCCAGCGCCGCCGGCGCCACCGCGCTGGGCGCGGGTGCGCAGGCCAGCGGCACGTTCAGCAGCGCCAGTGGCGCCGGTGCCATCGCCAGCGGCCTGCAGGCCACGGCCGACGGCTACAAGGCCAACGCCGGCAGCGACTACAGCACCGCGGTCGGTGCCTTCAGCGCCGCCAGTGGCACTCGCACCAGCGCGTTCGGTTACGGCGCGGCGGCGGCGGGCAACTACGCCTCGGCGCTGGGCTGGGGCAGCACCGCCTCCGGCGCCTATGCCGCGGCGCTGGGCTACAGCGCCCGCGCCACCGGCGAGGATGCGACCGCGCTCGGCGCCTCGGCCTGGGCCACGGCGGCGCAGACCACCTCGGTCGGCCAGTTCGCCTGGGCTACGGCGCAAGGCGGCACCGCGATCGGCCAGAACGCCTTCGCCTACGGCGGCACCAACGCCACCGCGCTGGGCATCAACGCCTCGGCCAGCGGCGCCGGCAGCGTCGCCCTGGGCTCGGGCGCGCGCACCAGCGAAGCCAACGTGGTGTCGGTGGGCGGCGGCAACGGCGTCACCGCGCCGGCCACGCGCCGCATCACCAACGTCGGCGCGGCGGTCAACGCCACCGATGCGGTGAACAAGGCGCAGCTGGACGCGGTGGCCACCGCGGCCGGCGACACCAGCGCGCGCTTCCAGAGCTCCGGTACCGCGGTGGCCAGCGCCAGCGGCGTGGACAGCACCGCGGCCGGTGCCGGCGCCACCGCCAGCGGCCTGCGCAGTTCCGCGCTGGGCGTGGGCAGCGTCGCGGCCGGCGCCGGTGCCACCGCCACCGGTGCCGGCAGCTCGGCGACCGGTGCGCGCAGCACCGCGATCGGCCTGCAGACCAACGCGATCGGCGAGAACGGCGTGGCGATGGGCTACAACAGCTTCGTCCGCAACAGCGGCAGCAACGGCGTCGCGCTCGGCGCCAATGCCGGCGTCTCGGCGGACAACGCGGTCGCGCTCGGTGCCGGTTCGCGGGTGTACGAGGCCGACACCGTGTCGCTGGGCAGCGGCAACGGCCGTGGCGGCCCGGCGACCCGGCGCATCGTCAACCTGACCGCCGGCAGCGTCGCCGCCGGCAGCACCGACGCGATCAACGGCGGCCAGCTGTACCAGTCGCTGAGCAATATGGCCACGTTCCTGGGCGGCGGCGCCGGACTCGGCGCGCAGGGCCTGTTCGTGGCGCCCACGTACGTGATCCAGGGCGCCAGCTACAACAACGTCGGTGCGGCGCTGGCGGCGCTGGACGGCAAGGTCAGCGAACTGGATGCGCGCACCGGCGGCAGCGGCACTGCGGCACGCAGCGCGCGTATGGTCGGCACCAGTGCGGTGGCCGCGCAGGCCACCGAAGCGGCGCCGGCGGCGTCGGCCGCGACCGCTGCAACCGCGGCGGCGGCGACGCCGGTGTCCGGCAGCATCGGCACCGCGCAGGTCGGCGAAAGCACGGCGGTCGCCTCCAGCGCCACGGCGGTGGGGACCGCCGCGCGCGCCAACGACGTCACCGGCACCGCCATCGGTGGCAGCGCCTACGCGCACGGCCCCAACGACACCGCCATCGGCAGCAACGCCAAGGTCAATGCCGACGGTAGCACCGCGGTGGGCGCCAACAGCCACATCGCGGCGGTGGCGACCAACGCGGTGGCGATGGGCGAGGGCGCCAGCGTCAGTGCGGCCTCGGGCACCGCCCTCGGCCAGGGCGCCAGCGCCACCGCGCAGGGGGCGGTCGCCCTGGGGCAGGGGTCGGTGGCCGATCGCGCGCAGACGGTCTCCATCGGCAGCGCCGGCAACGAGCGTCAGCTCGCCAACGTCGCCGCCGGCACCCAGGCCACCGATGCGGTCAACAAGAGCCAGCTCGACAACGGCGTGGCTACGGCCAAGTCGTACACCGATGCGCGCTTCGGCACCATGGCCGACAGCTTCGAGGTGCTGCGCGGCGACGTCGATGCGCGGTTGCGCGACCAGGACCGCCGCATCGACCGCCAGGGCGCGATGAGCGCGGCCATGCTCAACATGGCCACCAGCGCCGCCGGCATCCGCACCCAGAACCGGGTCGGTGCCGGCATCGGCTTCCAGAACGGCGAGTCGGCGCTGTCGGTGGGCTACCAGCGCGCCTTCAGCGACCGCGCCACGGTGACCATCGGCGGTGCCTTCAGCAGCGACGACAGCTCCATCGGCATCGGTGCCGGTTTCGGCTGGTGATCCATCGCGGACGGCGGCGCGTGCCGCCGTCCGCCACGCAATGGCCTGAGGGGGCAGACCACAGGACCTTGGCTGGGCCGGCCAACGGATTCGGAAAAGGGAGTTTTACGGCCGCAACTGTCGCCTGATCCACGAAACTTTGAAGAGGACGTCAACGTGATCGACAAGCAAAACCTTCGTATCAATGCCATCGCCGCCGCCATGCTGGCGATGTCGCTGGGAGCCTCGAGCGCGATCGCGGCCAGCGCCTCGGCGCCGCTGCCGGTCAAGGAACCGGGCAGGTCCGCGCCGGCCGATGCGGTGACCTCCAACCGCATCCTGGTGCGCTACAACGCCGGCACCGCCGCGGCCAGCGACCGCAGCGCCAAGCTGTCGACGGTGCAGTCGGCGGTGGGCCGTGCCAGCCTCGGCGGCAGCAACGGCATTTCGCGCGCGGCGGCGGCCAGCGTGCGCGCCGAGTATGTGCGGACCCTGGGCATCGGCGCGGATCTGATCCGCTTGACCGGCAAGCTGAGCAAGGCCGACCTGGACAAGGTGGTGGCGGAGATCGCCGCCGACCCGACGGTGAAGTACGCGCAGGTCGACGCCAAGCTGCGGCCGGTCGACGTGCTGCGGGCCAAGACGCAGGTGCAGCCGCAGTTGGTGCCCAACGATCCGCTGTACGCGCAGTATCAGTGGCACTACAGCAACGCCACCGGCGGCATCAACCTGCCGGCCGCGTGGGACGTGTCCAAGGGCGACGGTGTCGTCGTCGCGGTGCTCGATACCGGCATCCTGCCGAATCACCCGGACGTGGCGGTGAACCTGCTGCAGGGCTACGACTTCATCTCCGACAAGGAGGTCTCGCGGCGTCCGACCGACGCCCGCGTGCCGGGCGCGCTGGACTACGGCGACTGGGTCGAGAACGACAACGAGTGCTACGCCGGCTCGGTGGCCGAGGACAGCTCCTGGCACGGCAGCCATGTCGCCGGCACCGTCGCCGAAGCGACCAACAACGGCATCGGCATGGCCGGCGTGGCGCCCAACGCCACCGTGCTGCCGGTGCGCGTGCTCGGCAAGTGCGGCGGCTACACCTCCGACATCGCCGACGCCATCGTCTGGGCCTCGGGCGGCACCGTGTCCGGCGTGCCGGCCAACCAGAACCCGGCCGAGGTCATCAACATGAGCCTGGGCGGCGGCGGCGCCTGCGACAGCGCCACCCAGGACGCGATCAACGGCGCGGTGTCGCGCGGCACCACGGTGGTGGTGGCCGCCGGCAACAACACCGCCAATGCCGCCAACTTCAGCCCGGCCAGCTGCGACAACGTGATCGCGGTCGGCGCCACCCGCATCACCGGCGGCATCACCTACTACTCCAACTTCGGCGCCAAGGTGGACCTGTCCGGTCCGGGCGGCGGCGGCAGCGTCGACGGCAACCCGGGCGGCTACATCTGGCAGAACGGCTACAGCGGCGCGACCACGCCGACCTCCGGTAGCTACACCTACATGGGCCTGGGCGGCACCTCGATGGCCTCGCCGCACGTGGCCGCGGTGGCCGCGCTGGTGCAGAGCGCGCTGATCGCCGCGGGCAAAGCGCCGCTGACCCCGGCCGCGCTGGAAACCCTGCTCAAGCAGACCGCGCGTCCGTTCCCGGTGTCGATCCCGTCCAGCACCCCGATCGGCACCGGCATCGTCGACGCCAAGGCCGCCCTGGCCAAGGCGCTGGAAGAGCCGTGCGATCCGGCCACCGAGCAATGCGCGCCGCCGGCGACCGCGCTGACCAACAAGGTGGCGGTGGCGGGCCTGGCCGGTGCCGCGGGCAACGAGGCGCTGTACAGCTTCGAGGCCAAGGCCGGTGCGGTGCTGAGCTTCCTCACCTACGGCGGCAGCGGCAATGTGTCGCTGTATGTGAGCTTCGGCAAGGAGCCGGGCACCGGCAACGCCGACGCCAAGTCGACCCGTCCGGGCAACAACGAGACGGTGCGCTTCACCGCGCCGCAGGCCGGCACCTACTACATCAAGCTGGTCGGCGAGAGCACCTACAACGGCGTCAGCCTGGTCGCGCGCCAGTAAGCGTACGCGGCGCAGGGAAGCGCCATGCGGTTCCAGGAAACCCGGCTCCGGCCGGGTTTCCTGCATCTGGGGCAGCGCCGTGTCGGCCCACTCCGCGACCGCTGCAGCGCGCAACGCAACTTCCCAGCATGTCCTGCCAGGATGTCAGGCCGATGACCTTGGCGGGCCTGCCGGTGCCGGTCCGCTGGCCGCCCGGTAGACAGCGGCGGGGGAGTGCGCCGGATTCGGCGTCGGGTCATGCCGAACTGCTAAAGTCGCACGGTCATCTGGGAGGGATCGCGTGAATGCGCTCGTGAAGGACACTGCCGTCGCCGTGGAGACGCCCGAAACCCGCATCATCGCGGCGTTGCTGGCCAAGGGCCGGCTCAAGGACGGCGACCTGGCGCGCGCGCGGCAATTGCAGCGCGAGTCCGGCGGCAGCCTGCTGGCGCTGCTGGCGCGCCTGGGCCTGGTCTCCGAGCGCGACCATGCCGAGCTCAGCGCCGAAGTCCTGGGCCTGCCCCTGCTCGACGCCAAGCAGCTGCCGGCCACCGCGCCGGAGAGCCTGCCCGAGGCGCAGCCGCTGTCGCTGCGCTTCCTCAAGCAGTTCCATGTGTGTCCGCTCGGCGAGCGCGACGGCGTGCTGGAACTGTGGATGGCCGATCCGCACGACGCGTACGCCGCCGACGCGGTGCGCCTGGCCACCGGCCTGCAGGTGCTGCCGCGGGTCGGCCTGCGCTCGGAGATCGACGACCTGATCGAGCGCTGGTTCGGCCAGGGCCGCAGCGCGATGGGCGCGATCGTGGAAACTGCCGACGGCGACAGCGTCGCCGCCGACGACATCGAGCACCTGCGCGACCTGGCCTCCGAGGCGCCGGTGATCCGCCTGGTCAACCTGGTGATCCAGCGCGCGGTGGAACTGCGCGCCTCGGACATCCACATCGAACCGTTCGAGAGCCGGCTGAAGGTGCGCTACCGCGTCGACGGCGTGCTGATCGATGGCGAGAGCCCCCCGGCCAACCTGACCGCGGCAGTGATCAGCCGCGTCAAGATCATGGCCAAGCTCAACATCGCCGAGCGCCGTCTGCCGCAGGACGGCCGCATCATGCTGCGGGTGCAGGGCAAAGAACTGGACCTGCGCGTGAGCACCGTGCCCACCGCGCACGGCGAGAGCGTGGTGATGCGCCTGCTCGACCGCGAGACCGTGGTGTTCGACTTCCACCGGCTCGGCTTCACCGACGCGTTCCTGCCGCAGTTCCGCAAGGTGCTGGAGCAGCCGCACGGCATCCTGCTGGTCACCGGCCCTACCGGCTCGGGCAAGACCACCACGCTGTACACCGCGCTGAGCCAGCTCAACACCGCCGACGTCAAGATCATTACCGTCGAGGATCCGGTCGAGTACCAGATCGAGGGCATCAACCAGATCCAGGCCAAGCCGCAGATCGGCCTGGATTTCTCGCATGCGCTGCGCAGCATCGTGCGCCAGGACCCGGACATCATCATGATCGGCGAAATGCGCGACCTGGAGACGGCGCGCATCGCCATCCAGTCCGCGCTGACCGGCCATCTGGTGCTGTCGACCCTGCACACCAACAACGCCGCCGGCGGCATCACCCGCCTGCTCGACATGGGTGTGGAGGACTACCTGCTGACCTCCACCATCAACGGCATCCTCGCCCAGCGCCTGGTGCGGCGGCTGGAGCCGACCCATGCCGAGCGCTATGCGGCCTCGCCGGAGGAGATCGAGAAGTTCGAACTGCGCCGGCTGCAGCCGGAAGGCGAGATCTTCCTGTACCGCCCGCGGCCCTCGGCGATCGCGCCGACCGGCTATGTCGGTCGTACCACCATCATGGAATTCCTGGTGATGAACGACGTGCTGCGCCGTGCGGTGATGCGCCACGCCGGCATGGGCGAGATCGAGCAACTGGCGCGCGAGGCCGGCATGCGCACCATGTACGAGGACGGCCTGGCCAAGGCGCTCAGCGGCCAGACCACGATCGAGGAAGTGCTGCGCGTGACGGAGGAAACCTGATGCGCGCGGCGTGCGCTCCGGTGGTGACGACGTGTCGCCGCGCCATGCGCCGGCGGTCCGCGCTCGGGAACGCATGGACCGCGCACGACGCGCGTTCCCATTCCCGATTCCCCATTCTCCAGTCCCAGCTTCAGTCCTGATGCCGCTCTATCGCTACAAGGCCCTGGACTCGCATGGCGAGGTCCTGGAAGGGCAGATGGAAGCCGCCAGCGAGGCGGAGGTGGCGCTGCGCCTGCAGGAGCAGGGGCATATGCCGATGCAGGCCCGGCTCGCCGCCGAAGGCGGCGGCACCTCGCTGCGCGGGTTGTTCCGGCCCAAGCCGTTCGACGGCGCGGCGCTGGTGCAGTTCACCCAGCAGCTGGCGACCCTGCTCGGCGCCGGCCAGCCGCTGGATCGCGCGCTGTCGATCCTGCTCGAGCTGCCCGAGGACGAACGTTCCAAGCGCACCGTCGGCGACATCCGCGACGCGGTGCGCGGCGGTGCGCCGCTGTCCACCGCGCTGGAGCGCCAGCACGGGCTGTTCTCGCGCCTGTACATCAACATGGTGCGCGCCGGCGAGGCCGGCGGCAGCCTGCACGACACCCTGCAGCGCCTGGCCGAGTACCTGGAGCGCAGCCGCGAACTGCGCGGGCGGGTGATCAACGCGCTGATCTATCCGGCGATCCTGGTCAGCGTGGTCGGCTGCGCGCTGCTGTTCCTGCTCGGCTACGTGGTGCCGCAGTTCGCACAGATGTACGAGAGCCTGGACGTGGCCCTGCCGTGGTTCACCCAGGCGGTGCTGAGCGTGGGCCTGTTCGTGCGCGACTGGTGGATCGTGCTGCTGGTGGTGCCCGGGGTAACCGTGCTGGCGGTGGATCGCAAGCGCCGCGACCCCGCGTTCCGTGCCAGCTTCGACGCCTGGCTGCTGCGCCAGCGTTTCGTCGGCGTGCTGATTTCGCGGCTGGAGACCGCGCGCCTGACCCGTACCCTCGGCACCCTGCTGCGCAACGGCGTGCCGCTGCTGGCGGCGCTGGGCATCTCCCGCAACGTGCTGTCGAACCTGGCGCTGACCGCCGACGTCGGCGCCGCCGCCGACGACGTCAAGAACGGCCATGGGCTGTCGGCGTCGCTGTCCAAGGGCAAGCGTTTCCCGCGCCTGGCGCTGCAGATGATCCAGGTCGGCGAGGAATCGGGCGCGCTCGACATCATGCTGCTGAAGACCGCCGACACCTTCGAGCAGGAGACCGCGCAGGCCATCGACCGCCTGCTGGCGGCGATGGTGCCGGCGATCACCCTGGTCCTGGCCTCGGTGGTCGGCCTGGTGATCATTTCCGTCCTCGTCCCCCTCTACGACCTCACCAATGCGATTGGGTGAGGCCATGCGCTTGCGAACCGCAGGTTCGCGCATGGCCGAACGCCCGGCCATGGATGGCCGGGCCGGTCTCTCCGGAGCCGGCAATGCGACGCCATGGACGGCAGCGGCCTTGCCTGGCGTGTCCGCGCGGTGCGCCATGGCGCATGTGGTGCCGAACGCCCGGCCAGGGATGGTCGGGCCGGTGGTTCCGGCGCTCGTAGTGCTGCGCCACGGATGGCAGCGCGTGCGTCTGGCGCAGCGGATCAATGAATCGAAGGAGGCCATGCGCTTGCGAACCACCGGTTCGCGCATGGCCGAACGCCCGGCCATGGATGGCCGGGCCGGTCTCTCCGGAGCCGGTAATGCGACGCCATGGACGGCAGCGGCCTTGCCTGCTGCGTCCGCGCGGGGCGCCATGGCGCATGTGGCGCCGAACGCCCGGCCCCGTCCGGGCCTCGGGCGACTGCCGCGGAATGTGACGCCGCGCGGTCCCGGCCGGGAACCTTCCGCCGCCGCCCCTGTCCCATTGCCAGCGGCGCCGCGCGCGCCGGCCGCGGCCGTGCGTGCGCGCGGCGCGGATCCTCCACCGCCCGGCGTGACGGCGTGCGTGACGCGCCGCTGTACCGCCGGCCGCCGCCGGCTGCCATCGTCACTGTGTTCGGCTACATAGGTCTTCCACCGCAAGGATCTGATGCAATGCGCACTCTTCGCCGCTCCCTGACCCGTTCCCCGTCCGCCGCACGCCAGGCGGGCATGAGCCTGCTGGAAATCATCATCGTCATCGTGCTGATCGGCGCGGTGCTGACCCTGGTCGGCAGCCGCGTGCTCGGCGGCGCTGACCGCGGCAAGGCCAACCTGGCCAAGTCGCAGATCCAGACCCTGGCCGGCAAGGTCGACAACTACCAGCTCGACACCGGCAAGCTGCCGTCCAAGCTCGACGACCTGGTCACCGCGCCGGGCGGCGTCAGCGGCTGGCTCGGTCCGTACGCCAAGCCGGCCGAACTGAACGACCCCTGGGGCCACCCGATCGAATACAAGGTGCCCGGCGAAGGCCGGCCGTTCGATCTGATCAGCCTGGGCAAGGACGGCCAGCCCGGCGGCAGCAGTTACGACGCCGACATCAAGTACGAGTGATCCGGCGCCGTGATACGGGCCCCTGCCGGCGCGCTGCGCTTCGGCGTGCCGGCGTGCGCGCCGGCTGCGCGTGCGCGCATGCGCGGCGTGTCGCTGCTGGAGATGCTGCTGGTGGTGGGCCTGATCGCGATCGCCGCGCTGCTGGCGGCCTCGGTGCTGACCGGCGGCATCGACGGCATGCGCCTGCGCTCGGCGGCCAAGGAGATCGCCTCGCAGCTGCGCTACACCCGCGCCCAGGCGATCGCCAGCGGCCAGCCGCAGCGGTTCCTGATCGATCCGCAGGCGCATCGCTGGCAGGCGCCCAACGGCCGCCACGGCGAGATCCCGCCGTCGCTGACGATCCGCTTCACTGGTGCGCGTCAGGCGCAGCGCCGCGACGGCGAGGGCGCGATCCAGTTCTTCGAGGACGGCGCCTCCACCGGCGGGCGCATCGACCTGCAGGCGCGCCAGGCGCGCTGGCGCGTCGACGTGACCTGGCTGACCGGCGAAGTCACGGTCGGGCGCGCACCGGACCAGGCGGGCCCATGAACCGCCAGCGCGGCTACACCCTGATCGAGGTGATCGTGGCGTTCGCGCTGCTGGCGCTGGCGCTGACCCTGCTGCTGGGCTCGCTGTCCGGCGCCGCACGCCAGGTGCAGCGTGCCGACCAGTTGAGCCGCGCCACCCTGTACGCGCAGTCGCTGCTGGCGGCGCAGGGCGTGGAGCAGCCGCTGCAGCCGGGGCGCAGCCAGGGCACGCTGGATCAGGGTCGCTACCGCTGGACCCTGGACGTGGCGCCCTACGCCGACCCGCGGCGGCCGCCCGATGCCGCGGTGACGCCCGGCGCGCCGACCTTGCTGCAATTGACCCTGCAAGTGCGCTGGGGCGATGCGCCGGCGCAGGCGCTGCAGTGGAAGACCCTGCGCCTGGTCGCCCCGCAAGGCAACGGGGTGCCGCAATGACCACGCGCGCGCCGCCGCGCGCCGCCGCGCGCGGCTTCACCCTGATCGAAGTGCTGCTAGCCACGGTGCTGCTGGTCGGCGGCCTGACCCTGGCCTTCGCCACGCTGCGCTCGGCGATGGCGATCAGCGGCCGCGGCGAGGCGATCGCCGGACGCAGCGAACGCATGCGCGCGGTCGAGGGCTTCCTGCGCAGGCGCCTGAGCGGCGCGCAATCGCTGCCGCTGGATATCGACACACACACCCTGCAGCCGGTGCGTTTTGTCGGCGAACCGCAGCGCATGCAGTTCGTGGCCGATCTGCCCGAGTACCTCGGCCGCGGCGGCCCCTACCTGCACGACCTGCGCGTCAGCGGCGAGGGCGACCACCGGCAACTGGCGATCGCGCTGGTGCAGGTGCAGGCCGGCAAGCAACTCGCCGAGACCCCGCCGCGCCCGCCCGAGCCGCTGGCGCGCGACCTGCGCGAGGTGCGCTTCCGCTACCGCGGCCTGGACCCGGAGCGCGGCACCATCGGCCCCTGGCAGGAGCGCTGGGAGCGCACCGACACGCTGCCGCTGCTGGTCTCGATCGAGTTGCGCAGCGGCGACGGCACGGCGTGGCCGCCGCTGGTGGTGGCGCTGCGCCAGGCTGGTGGCGCGGAGATGCGGCAATGAGCGCGACGCATCGCCACCGCGGCGCGGCGCTGGTGCTGGTGCTGTGGCTGATCGCGCTGCTGACCGCGCTGATCGGCGCCTTCGCGCTGACCGCGCGCACCGAGAACCTGCAGGGCAAGGTGCTCGGCGACGGCGCCGAGGCGCAGGAACGCGCCCGCGCCGGCCTGGAATACGCGCTGACCCGTCTCGCCGGCACCCCCACGCAGCCGGGCTGGCGTGCCGACGGCCGGCGCTACCGCTGGCAGTACGAGGGCGCCACGGTCGACCTGCGGGTCACCGATGAAAGCGGCAAGGTCGATCTGAACATGGCCGATGCGCAACTGCTGGCGGCGCTGGTGCGCGCGGTCGGCGAAGATCCGCAGCGCGCCGAGCGCATCGCCGCGGCGATCGTGGACTGGCGCGATCCCGACAACCTGACCCAGCCCAATGGCGCCGAGGATCCGGACTATGCCGCCGCCGGTTTGCCCTACGGCGCCAAGGATGCGCCGTTCGAAAGCCTGGCCGAGCTGCAGCTGGTGCTGGGCATGGACCCGGAGCTGTACGCCAAGCTGCTGCCCAACCTGACCCTGTATGGCGGGGTGTCGCGGCCGACGCCGGACTTCGCGCCGGGACCGGTGCTGACCGCGCTCGGCCTGGACGCGCAGCAGGTGCTGGCGCAGCGCGAACGCACCGACCAGACCCAGCTCGGCATGGTCGGCATGGGCGGTGGCGGCACCTACAGCATCGAAAGCCGGGCGCGGCTGGGCAATGGCCGCGAGGGCGTGTTGCGCGCGGTGGTGCGCCCAGGCTCGTCGGCGCTGCCGGGCTCCGCCTACACTGTGTTGCGTTGGGAAGAAGGAACGACGGTGCGATGACGGCGTGGCGCGACACGATGGACAAACTTGGCGTACGCATCGCCCCCGGTGCGGGCGGGCTGCTGGCCTGGTGGCAGCGCTCGCTGATGGCGTGGCTGCCGCCGCGCTGGCAACTGCAGCTGGGCTGGTCGCAGGCGCGGCTGCTGCTGTGGCGCGAGGGCGAGCAGCTGATGCTGGCGCGGCAGGTCGAGTCCGAACTGGGCGCGCCGCTGGCGCTGCCGTGGCCGCTGCTGCCCGACGAACTGGAGGCGCTGCTGGGGCCGCGCCTGGCGGCGCTGCCGCGGGTGTGGCTGTTGCCGGCCGAGGCGGCGTTGCAACGCCATCTGCGCCTGCCGGCGGCGGCCGCCGAGCACCTGCGCGAGGTGGTGAAGTTCGAGATCGACCGGCAGACCCCGTTCCAGGCCGACCAGGTGATCTACGACGTGCGCGCCGACGGTCGCCGCGACGACGCCCAGCTCGACGCCGAACTGGTGGTGGCCCCGCGCCGCGTGTTGGACGACCTGCAGGCCAGCGCCGGCGCGCTGCGCCCGACCCTGGCCGGCATCGACGTCGCCGGCAGCGATGGTGCGCCGCTGGGAGTGAATCTGCTGCCGCAGGAACAGCGCCACCGTCGCGCCGACCCGATGCGGCGCTGGAACGCGATCCTTGCCGCCACCGCGCTGCTGGCGCTGTGCGCGGCCGGCTGGCAACTGTTGGACAACCGCCGCGATGCGCTGGAGCACCTGCGCACCCAGGTGGACAGCGGTGCGCAGCGCGCGCGCGCAGTCGCCGCGCAGCGCCAGCAGCTGGTCGATCTGGTCGAAGGCGCCGCGTTCTTCGACCAGTTGCGTGCCGAGCGCCCGGCCTCGGTGGAGGTCTGGAACGAATTGAGCAAGCGCCTGCCGGAGGGCACCTATCTGGAGAAGTTCTCGATCGAGGGCAACCAGTTGCAGTTGATCGGCCTCAGCAGCGAAGCCTCGTCGCTGGTCGGGCGGCTGGAAGGTTCGCCGCTGTGGCGCACGCCCTCGCTGACCGGCGTGTTGCAGGCCGACCCGGGCAGCCACCGCGACCGCTTCACCCTCACCGCCGAGCTGGCCGGGACCAAGCGCAAGGAGGCCGCCGATGCCGGTGCAGGTCGATAAGCGCGACCGCTGGCTGGCGCTGGGCCTGCTGCTGGCGGCGCTGGCGCTGGGCTACCTGGTGCTGGTGCATCCGTGGTGGACCGTGCCGATGCGCGAGGTCGATGCGCAGATCCAGGAACTGCAGCAGCGCGAACTGCGCGTGCGCATGCAGTTGCAGCAGGCGCCGCAGGTGGCGCAACGGCTGCAGCAGGCGCAGCGCGAACTGACCACGCGCCCGGGCTTCCTGCGCGAGACGTCGGCCGAACTGGCCTCGGCCGGCCTGGTGCAGCGCCTGGAAAGCGCGGTGGCCACGGCCAGTCCCGGCAACCGCAGTTGCGCGATCAGCAACCGCTCGCCGCTGGCCGCCGACAACCGCAGCGATCGCTTCACCCGCGTTGCGGTGCAGGTGCGTCTGCGCTGCGGCACGCCGGAGCTGGCGGCGGTACTGCATGCGCTGGAAAGCGGCACGCCGGCGTTGTTCATCGACAACCTCAACGTGATGGCGCAGCGCTACCAGCTCTCGCCCGGCGAGAGCGGCAACGGCCTGGACGTGGCCTTCGAACTGGCCGGCTACCTGCGCCCGAACGCGATGCCGGCGCTGCCGGCGGCGTCCGCCACACCGGACCCGTCGGCAGCAGCGGCCCCCGCCGCGGCCACGCCGGTGATGAACGCCGGCGGTTCCGCCGGCGCTGGCCCGACCGAGCCGGCCGCCGTGCCGTCGCCGCCGCCGGCCACGCCCAGCGCGACCAACCCGCCAGGTGCGCCCGGCGCCGCGAATGCCGCGCCGGCGGACCTGCCGCAACAGGTGGAGGGCCGCCATGCGAATTGAAGCGATGGGCCTGCGTACCGTGTGGCTGGGTACGCTGGCGCTGTGGGGGCTGCTGATCTGGGCGTTGGGCCTGGGCGGGCTCGGCGAACGCGTGGCGCCGCTGCCCGACGATCCGTCGATGCTGCAGCGGCTGCCAGGCTTGCCCGCGGCCACCACACAGCGCCTGGGCGATTTCTCGCAGTACGGCGAGATCGCCGCACGCCCGGTGTTCGCCGAGGATCGCCGTCCGCATCCGTTCTTCCTCAGCGCCGACAACGGCCAGGCCGCCGCGCCCAACGTGCGCCTGACCGGCGTGCTGCTCACCGACCGCTTCAAGATGGCGACGCTGACCACCGAGCAGGGCGAATCGCTGCGCCTCAAGGAAGGCGGCGACGCCGTGCAGGGCTGGCGGCTGCTGTCGCTGGCGCCGCGCCAGGCCACGGTCAGCGGCAGCGGCGGCACCCAGACCCTGGAATTGAAGGTGTTCGACGGCAAGGGCGGGCAGCCGCCGACCGTGCTCGGCCAGGCCGGGCGTGCCGCGCAGGGGCAGATGCCGCCGCCGGCGTCCGCGCCCAATGGCCAGTCCAACGCCAACGCGCCGCGCCCGCCGAACCAGTCCACCCCCAACCCGGTGCCGAACCAGGCACCGACCCCGAGCGCCCCTCAGCCGTCGTCGCCGGCTCCGTCGTCGGAGCAGTTGCAGGCCATCCGCGAGCGGATCGAAGCGCGCCGTCGGCAATTGCAGCAACAGCGCCAGAACAACCCCTCAGGTCAGAACCCTTGAAGAGTGATCGCATGACGCCGCGTCTGTTTTCCCTGTTCCTCGCCATCGGCCTGGTGGCCGGCTGCGCCACCACGCCCTCGCCGGACATCCGTCGCGGCGCCGCGATCAACCCCCAGGTCGGCGCGGCCGGCAGCACCCAGAGCGACGGCCAGGGCGGCCCGGCTGATCCCAACGCCTTGCCCGAGCGCGCCACCCCGGTGATCCGCCGCGGCAGCGGCACCATGATCAATTCCGCGGCCGCCGCGGCGCCGGCGCCGTCGCTGGGCAACGCCAGCAGCGGCAGCGCCACCTTCAACTTCGAGGGCGAATCGCTGCAGGCGGTGGTCAAGGCCATCCTCGGCGACATGCTCGGGCAGAACTACGTGATCGCGCCGGGCGTGCAGGGCACGGTGACCCTGGCCACGCCCAAGCCGGTGTCGCCGGCGCAGGCGCTGAACCTGCTGGAGATGGTGCTGGGCTGGAACAACGCGCGCATGGTCTACAGCGGCGGCCGCTACAACATCGTCCCCGCCGACCAGGCCCTGGCCGGCACGGTGGCGCCGAGCACCGCCTCGCCGGCCAACGCGCGCGGCTTCGAGGTGCGCGTGGTGCCGCTAAAGTACATCTCCGCCAGCGAGATGAAGAAGGTGCTGGAGCCGTACGCGCGGCCGAACGCCATCGTCGGCATCGACGGCTCGCGCAACGTCATCACCCTGGGCGGCACCCGTGCCGAGCTGGAGAACTACCTGCGCACCGTGCAGATCTTCGACGTCGACTGGCTGTCGGGCATGTCGGTGGGGGTGTTCCCGATCCAGTCGGGCAAGGCCGAACAGGTCGCGGCCGACCTGGAGAAGGTGTTCGGCGAGAACAGCAAGACCCCCAGCGCCGGCATGTTCCGCTTCATGCCGCTGGAGAACGCCAACGCGGTGCTGGTGATCACCCCGCAGGCGCGCTACCTGGACCAGATCCAGGAGTGGCTGGACCGCATCGACAGCGCCGGCGGCGGCGCGCGGCTGTTCTCCTACGAACTCAAGTACATCAAGGCCAAGGATCTGGCCGACCGCCTGGCCGAAGTGTTCGGCGCCGGCGGCGGCAACCGAGGCGACTCCAACGCCTCGCTGATGCCGGGCTCGCAGATGAGCCAGTTGAACGGCGGCGGCCTGGGCGGCTTCAACGGCAGCGACGGCAGCAGCCTGGGCGGCGGCAGTTTGGGCGGCAGCCTGGGCAGCAGCAGCGACAGCCTGGGCAGCAGCAGCTCCTCCGGCAGCAGCGGTGGCGGCCTGGGCAATGGCAGCCTGCAGTTGTCGCCGCGCACGTCCGGCAACGGCAGCGTGACCCTGGAAGTGCAGGGCGACAAGGTCGGCGTGTCGGCGGTGGAGGAAACCAACACCCTGCTGGTGCGCTCGACCCCGCAGGCCTGGCGCTCGATCCGCGACGTGGTCGAGAAGCTCGACGTGATGCCGATGCAGGTGCATATCGAGGCGCAGGTGGCCGAGGTCAATCTGACCGGTAAACTGAAGTATGGCGTCAACTGGTACTTCGAGCAGGCGGTGAATGCGCCGGCCAATGCCGACAACATCGGCATTGGCGGTGGCGCGAATCTGCCCAGCGCGGCCGGCCGCAAGATCTGGGGCGACATCGCCGGCAGCATCACTGGCAGCAGCGGTTTGGGCTGGACCTTCCTGGGCAGGAACGCAGCCGCGGTGATTTCTGCGCTGGATCAGGTCACCAATGTCAAACTGCTGCAGACGCCTTCGGTGTTCGTTCGCAACAATGCCGAAGCAACACTCAACGTGGGCACGCGCATCCCGATCAATTCAGTCAGCGTCGACACGGGCCTGGGCACCGGCGCTACATATTCCTCGGTGAACTACCTGGATACCGGCGTGATCCTCAAGGTGCGTCCGCGTGTGACCAAGGACGGCATGGTGTTCCTGGACATCGTCCAGGAAGTCAGTTCGCCCGGCGCGGCGCCGACCAATTGCGGCACCAGCGCCGGCACCAGCGTCGCCTGCAACGTCCCGATCAACACCCGTCGCGTCAAGACCGAGGCGGCGGTACAGAGCGGTGACACCATCATGCTGGCCGGCCTGATCAGCGACAGCACCACCGACGGCAGCAACGGCGTGCCGTACCTCAGCAAGCTGCCGGTGGTCGGTGCGCTGTTCGGGCAGAAGACCCAGGACAGTAATCGGCAGGAAGTGATCGTGTTGCTGACCCCCTCGATCGTGCGCAACCCGCAGGAAGCGCGCAATCTCACCGACGAATACGGACAGAAGTTCGAGGCCATGAAGCCGCTGCCGGCACGCGGCAAGAAGTAAGCGGGTGAGCCTGCCCATCGTGCTGCTGGCGGTCGGCGTCGACGACGTCGCGCTGGACGCCTGCCTGGGCGCGTTGGAAGCGAACACCCCGGCCGGCACCCGCGTGTGGCTGGCCGACGATGCGCAGGCCGGCCCGCGCGGCATCCGGGTGATCGAGGCTTGGCTGGCGCGCACGCGCCTGCAGGCCGACTACACGCGGCGGCCGCGCATGCTCGGCGAGGTGGCGCATGTGGACGAGATGCTGCGTGCCTGCGGCGATGCGGACGTGGCGGTGCTGGCGGCCGACGCGCAGCCCGGGCCGGGCTGGTTGCTGCAGTTGAGCGCCTGCCTGGCGCGCGACGCGGCCATCGCCAGCGCCACGCCGTGGAGCAATGCCGGCGAAGCCTGCGCGTGGCCGCGGCTGGGCGAGATCAATCCGCCGCCGGAGGATCCCGAGCGCCTGGCGCGGGCCTGCGCGGCGCTGCCGCCGCTGCATCCGGAACTGCCGTCGGCGGTGTGCCATGCGGTGGTGCTGCGTGGCGTGGCCCGGCAGCGTGCCGGCGGCCTGGACGCCAGCAGCTATGGCTCCTGGTATGCGGCGCTGACCGACCTGTCGCTGCGCATGGCCGGACTCGGCTGGCGCAACGTGCTGTGCGAGACCGCGCATGTCGCTTGCAGCGGCGAAGGCCGCGCCGCCGACGGCGACATGGATGCGCTGGCCACGCGCTGGCCGGCCTGGCACGCGCGCCTGGCCGGCTTCCTGATGCACGATCCGCTGCGCGCCTGCCGCGAAGAGCTGCAGCGCCTGTACGACACGCTGCCGCCGCCGGATCCGCAACGGGCGTTGTTCGATGCCTAGCCTGTCGCCGCCCGACCTGCGGCTTGCCCATCGCTGGACGCAAACCGGCCGCATCTCGCTGTGGCGCTATCTCGAGAACGAGCGCAATTATCCCGGCTGGCATCTCAACGCAGATCCAGCTGGATGACAGTCGCTGTTGGCGTTGCTGGACGCCTTGGCTGCCGACGGCGCCGGTTCCCGCACGCTTCTCATTACTGCACCGAGCAAGACCGAACTTGGCGTGCCGAACAACCGGCGCGGGCTCGCCGCTTGGGTGGCGCCGGAGAAGCTGCGCTTCACGCTGTCCACGACCGACGATCACTGGTCTTTTCCCGTAGACGCAGCGCCGGCTGCACTTGAGGTCGGCTCGGCGTGGCTTGCGGCGTTGCGGGAAGGCATCGCGGGCATTGCGAACGGGCAGGGGGACTACGCCATCGGCAAGGGCAGCCATCGTCTATGGTTCTGGTGGTGAGGCGGAAATTGCCGACGTGCGCCTGTTATAGGGTTGTTGGAGCGTTGCTCCCTGACCCCTCGGCTGGCGCGGCAGTCGGTCACGACTGATATGCGATCAGACGCTAGCGGCGTCGCTGTTGGTTCCTGGGTGGGAGCGGGTGTGGTCCGCTGCGTCTCCGCCTCGTGTCGCGATAGCGAACAAGCCGGACTCATTCCGGCGGCGCGTAGACATCCACCGACACTTCCAGCACATCGTGGCGCCAGGACTCGATGTCGAATTCCACGGCACGTCCGTCGGGATCGTAGCTGACGCGTTGCAGACGGAAGCACGGCGTGCCGGCGGTGGATTGCAGCAGCACCGCCTGCTCGGCATCGAGCGTGGCCGGATACATCGACAGCCGGCTGCGCGCCTGGCGCAAGCCCAGGCGCTGGGTCAGCACGGCGCTCAGCGAGCCGGCCAGGTCGTGATCGAGCAGGCGCGGCGCCCACGCGGCGAGGATCGCATTGGTCTCCAGCAGCACGGCGCGGCGCCCGATCCAGCGGCGGCGTCGCAGCACGAACACCTCGGCATCGGGATCGTCCAGGTGGAGGTGCCGGGCGAGCGCCGGGCCGGCCGGCTGGCGCTGCGCGGCGAGCAGTTCGGTGCGCGGGACGCCGCCCTGCGCGGCCACGTACTGCATGAAGCCGGCGATGCTGTTGGGGTCGTGGCGTACCCGCGGCGCGCTGACGAACCAGCCGCGGCGATTCTCGCGGTAGATGTACCCATCCGATTCCAGTTGCTGCAGCGCCTCGCGCAAGGTGATGCGGGTGCAGCCGAACAGCGCGGCCAGTTCGCGCTCCACCGGCAGGCGCTGGTCCGCCCGCCATTCGCCGGCGGCGATGCGCGCCAGCAGCGCATCGGCGATGCGTTGGGCGAAGCCGGCGGTGGTGGCGAAGTGCATGCGAAATCCAGAGCGTGGAGAAGCGTTGCTGACAAGACTACGCTGCCGGCAGGGCCGCGGACGATGCGGGCGACTGATGTTCGCGTGATGCTCGTGCGGCTGCGGCGCGCCATTCGCATCGAGTTGACGACGTCACGCGCTGTGCCGCCAGGCAGCAAAGAGCGCGTGGCGTGTCAGGTGCCGGCTTGCGCGCGGCGCAGATCGGCCTGCCACAGGCGCAGTCCGTACACCGCCAACCCCACGAAACCTGCGTACAGCGCGGCGGTGGGGTACAGCCCCTTGTACACGAACACGCCGACGTAGACGCAGTCCAGCACGATCCACAGGCCCCAGTTGGCGATGCGCTTGCGCGCGGCCCACACGCTGGCGACCACGCTGAAGGCCGACAACGCCGCGTCCAGCCACGGCAGCGCCGCATCGGTGTGACGGTGCATCCACCAGCCCAACAGCGCCGCGCCGACGGCGCCGGCCAGCAGCGAACGCAGGCCTTCGCCCCATGGCAGCGGCCCGACCTGGACCTTGCCGTCGTCGCCCAGCCCGTTGCTCCAGCGCCACCAGCCGTAACCCTGCAGCACCACGTACAGGCCCTGCAGCAGCATGTCCGAATACAGCTTCCACTGATAGAACAGCCACGCGTACAGCAGCACCGCCACCACGTTGACCGGCCAGCACCAACGCACCCGCCGCGCGGTCAGCCATACACCCAGGACGTTGATCAGTACGGCGAGCAATTCGAGCGGGGACATGGTGGGGAGGCCGGGAGTGGGGATTGGGGATTGGGGATTGGGGATTGTTCGCGAGCGCAGTGCATTACGCGCGTGTTGTAGGAGTGGCTTCAGCCGCGACCCGTCAGTAATAGCGCGTCACGGCTGAAGCCGCTCCCGCAGGGGCTGGCGGCAAACCGGCCGAGTGCACTGTGGGAGGGACTTCAGTCCCGACGCATTGCGCCATCGGAAAGCACATCACTTCGCGCGTCTCGACTGCATGACAGTGGATTGCCACCTTGGTCATCGGCGCGGCTGGTGTTCGAAAGTGGCAGCAGTGGATGACCTCATGGTGGATCCGGAGAACAGGGGTAGGCGCTTTTGTGAGCGAAGAAGACAGTGTTCGTCGAAGGAGCAGCGCTTGTCTGTGGGAATCAGTCGCGACCGGTCAGCAATAGCGCGTCGCGGCTGAAGCCGCTCCGACACAGGTGACGCGCCATGTCCCGCTTTTGGCTTTTACCAATCCCGAATCCCCATTCCCCATTCCCGGCCCTTCAAAAATCAAACTGCACCGCCAGCCGCGCCGTCCGCGGCGCACCCAGGAACAGATAATCGTCGCCTTCGTAGGCGCCGACGTCGCGCCAGTAGCGCTTGTCGGTGAGGTTGTCCACGCTCAGCCGCAGTGTGGTCGGCACCGCGCCCAGCCGGGTGGCGTAGCGGGCGCCGAGGGTGTAGACGCTGTAGCCGCCGACGGCGACCTGGCCGCTGCGGTCGGCGTACTTGGCGCCGCTGTACTGCGCGCCGCCCAGCAGCGCCAGGCCGCTGACGCCGGGCACGTCCCAGCTGGACTGGGCGCTGGCGCGCAGCCGCGGCACGTTCAGTGCCTGGTGGCCTTCGTCGCCCGGCGTGCCGGTGTCCTCTGCGCGCGCGCGGATGCCGGCGACGCTGGCCTGCAGGTGCAGGCCGGCGCCCAGCGTGCCGGCGGCGGACAGTTCGATGCCGCGGTTGTGCAGGCGGCCCTGCTGCACGAACAGGAAACTGCCGTCGGCCTGCGGTTGCGCGTACTGGTTGGCCTGGCGCATGTCGAACAGCGCCGCGCCCAAAGTCACGCCATCGCGCTCGAACTTCATGCCGGCCTCGCGCTGGTAGGCGCTGGTAGGGGCGAGGATGCTGTCGGCGTTGCTGGCGAACCACGGCGCGGTGCCGCCGGGGGCCAGGCCCTTGGCGAAGCTGGCGTACAGCGACAGCGACGGCCGCAGCTTGAACAGCAGCGCCGCCTGCGGCAGAAACACCGAACGGCGCGTGCGTCGGGTCAGGCTGCCGTCGCGGTCCCAGGCGCGTTCGTCGTAGCGCACCTGGCGTGCGCCCAGCAGCAACTGCCAGGCCTCGCCGATGCCGATGCGGTCGCTGGCCAGCAGCGCGGTCTGCGCGCTGTCCAGGCGCCGACGCTTGGGGCCGAGCACGGCGTCGGCAGGCGACAGCAGCGGCGGATCGGCGTCGATTTTGCCGCTGCCGATCATCTCGTTGATCGAGCCGTGGCGGTCGATGGTGCGATGCAGGTAGTCGACGCCGACCTGGAACTGGTGCTGCAGCACGCCGGTGCTGGCGCTGCCGCTGGCGATCGCCTGCAGTTCGTCGTTGCGGCGGCTGTCGGCGGGGCTGCGGTAGTCGTAGATGTCGTAGTCGCCTTCGCGGCTGAAATGGTTGGGCACCGCGTCGCCGGCGCAGCTGGCCGCGCCGTAGCAGCCCCAGGCGAAGCTGGAGTAGTCGTCGATCAGCGCGCGGCTGTGCGAGGCGGCCACCTGCAGATGCCAGGCGTCGCTGAAGCGGTATTCGTAGCGCGCCTGCGCATTCAGCGCCTCGATGCCGACCGGCCTGGACCACGGCTGGTAGGCGAGCAGGCGATGCACGGACACTCCGCTCGGCAACTGCGTGCCGCCGATCAACTGGTAGCCCGGCACCGAGCGCTGCTGGCGGTCCTGGTACTCCACGTCCAGTTGCAGGGTCGATTGCGGGTCGATGTTCCAGTCCGCGGCCAGCGACAGGAAATTGCGGTGGCCGTCGGCGTGATCGACATAGCTGCGCAGGGTCTCGTGCGCGGCGTTGACGCGCAGGCCGAACTGGCGCTCGCTGCCGAACCAGTCGCCCAGGTCCACCGCCGCGCCGCGGCTGCCGTCGTCGTCGCCGCTCAGCACCAGGCTGCGCACGTGCTGGGGGCGCTTGGTCTGGTAGTCGATCACGCCGGCCGGGGTGGTGATGCCGGACAGCACCCCGGACAGGCCCTTGAGCACCTGCACCTGCTCCTTGTTCTCCAGCGCCACGTTCTGTTCGCCGGCGATGGTCAGGCCGTTGATGCGGTAGCTGTTGGCCGCATCCAGCGAATAGCCGCGCACCAGGAAGTTCTCGTAGTAGCCGATCGGCGCGTAGCTGTCGCCGACCGCGGCGTCGGCGCGCAGCACCTCGCTGAGCACGCGCACCTGGCGGTCGGACAGCTGCGTGCGATCGATGGTGTCGATCGCCATCGGCGTGTCCAGCAGCGGCGCGTCGCCGTAGCCGCTCAGGCTGCTGCGGTTGTGCGATTGCCGGCCCTGCACGTTGACCGCGTCCAGTTCGACCGGGGTCTGCGTGCTGGCGGATGCCGGCGCATCGTCGGCGGCCAGGGCCGGCAACGGCAGGACGGTGGCCAGGGCCAGCGCGAGGGCGTGCGGAGCGGGGAAACGGCGGGTGGGAAGCATGCGGAACGACCTCGGGCAAACGAAACGAAAGTGGGAAGCGGCAGCGCCGCGCGGTGCGTGCGCGGCAGGCGTGACGGCGGATGTGTCGGGGTGGATGCGGTGGTTCATGGCGCGGCCGCGGCACGCCGCTGCAGGTGCCGCAGCAGCCGCTGGCCTTCGTCCTCGCCGAACCAGGCGGCGTGGCCGAGCAGGTAGCGGCGGTAGGCGATGTCGGCGTGCGCCTGCGAGCCGGTGATGCCGGCGAAGTACTCGATCTCGCTGAGCGCGAAATCGGCATGCACCAGCGGCAGCAGCGCGGCCAGCAGGCGCAGGTGCGCCGCGTCCAGCGGCAGCACCGTGGCATAGCCGTGCAGCAGCGCATCGAGCTGGTCGAGGTCGGCGACGGCGGTGCCGCCGTCGTCCAGTTGCAGCCACGGGATCAGATTGCGCTCGATCGCAGTGGCCAGGTCGAACAGAGCGAAGCTGCGGTCGGCCAGGCCGAAATCGAACACCGCGCTGACCGTGCTGGCGGTGCCGTGTCCGCGCCACAGCAGGTTGGAGGCGTGCCAGTCGCCATGCGTCCACAGTGCCGGCGGCGGTGTCTGCAGCAGCGGCCAGGCCTGCGCGTGCCAGGGCAGCAACTGCACGCGCAGGTCGTCCTGCCAGTCGCGTTGCTGCAGCCATGCGGCCAGCGCCGGACGCCGTGCCAGATCGTGTTCCAGCGCCTGCAACGGCTGCGGCTGGCCGAACAGGCGCAGGTTGGCGACCAGTACGGTGGTGCTGCGCGGCGGCGCGGCGTAGCCGGCGGCGGCGCGGTGCAGCGCGGCCAGCGCGCGGCCGGCGGCAGCGGCCTGCGCGGTGTCGGCGAAGGGCGTCCACGACATCGCCTCGCGGTAGCGGTCCTCGCCCTCGCCGGCGCGCATCACCTCGTAGGTCCAGTGGCCACGCCGCACCGCGCTGGCGCCATCGCGGTTGCGCAGCACCTCCGGCACCGGCACGTCCTGCGCGCGCAGCTGCGCGATGAAGGCATGCTCCTCGCCCAGCGCGTGCAGGTCGCGCACGCGACGGTGGTGGCGCTTGACGAACAGCGTGCCGACGCCGGTCTCGACCTCCGCCGCCGCCGAAAACGGGCGCGGGCTGTGCCAACGCAAGGCGTGCAGGCGGCCGGGCAGGGCGTACTGCTGCAGCAGGGCTTCCACCTCGCCGTCGGACAGCGGCGGCCAGTCGGCGGCCACGGTCTGCGTGCCCATGCCGTGCATCTGGTGGCGGGCGCTCATGCGCGTGCCTCGCGGTGCCGGCACGACCCGGCGCGCCGTGCCAGCGGCCGCAGCCTGGGCATGCCATGCGCCACAGCGCGGCCCTTGCGGGTGGTTGGTCTAGACCAGAAGCGAGGAGGCCTGGGACAGGGCCCGGTCGCGCGATCGGGAGCGGAGAAGCGGGCGCCGCCGGCATCTCGGCATGGGCGCGGGCTCGGGCGGCGCGCGCGGTCTGCGGGGTGGGGCGGCAGCCTGGGACAGGAAACAACGCTGACCGGCATCTGCACTGGGCGAAGGAGAGGACACGGATCGCTCCGTCTCCCATGCGCGCGGGGCCGCAGGCGGCCGCGCAGCGCACGGGGCGCAGAGTATGCGCGGCAATCGCCGCCGCCGCCATGCCCGCCGTGCGCGTGGCGGGCGGCACATGCGGGATAATTGGCGGATGAGCGAACAGCAGATAGCCGTGGTGGTGGTGACCTACGAGAGCGGCAGCACCATCGATGCCTGTCTGCAGCGGTTGCGCGCGGCAGCCGAGGTGGCGCAGATCCGGGTGGTCGACAACGCCTCGCGCGACGACACCCTCGCCGTGGTGCAGCGGCACGCGCTGGACGATGCGCGGGTGCGCTTCATCGCCAATCCCGACAACCCCGGCTTCGCCACCGCCTGCAACCAGGGCGCCGCGGCCAGCGACGCGCCGTGGCTGGCCTTCGTCAATCCCGACCTGATGGTCGAGCCCGACACCCTGGCGCAGTTGCGCGCGCAGGCCGCCGCGCTCGGCGAGGCGCTGCTGGGCGTGGAGCAGGTCGACGAGCACGGCCGCGCCGACGCCGCGGTACGCCGCCGCGATCCGGACTTCGCGGCGATGTTGCGGCATCCTCTGGCCGGCTCGCGGCTGGCGCTGGCGGCCGATCCGGCGCAGCCGCTGCAGCCGGTGCCGGCGCTGTCCGGCGCGCTGATGCTGTTGCCGCGCGCGCTGTTCACCCGCATCGGTGGCTGGGACGCCGGCTATCGGCTGCATGCCGAGGACCTGGACCTGTGCCGCCGGGTGCGCCAGGCCGGTGCCACGGTGGCGGTGCTGAACCGCCTGCGCGTGCTGCACGTGCGCGGCGTGTCCAGCCGCAAAAGCCCGTGGTTCGTCGAGTGGCACAAGCACCGCGGGCTGTGGCGCTACTTCCGCAAGTTCGAGGCGCCGACCCGGGCCTGGCCGGTGCGGGTGGCGGTGTGGGCGGTGATCTGGCTGCATGCCTGGGTCACCTTCGCCCGGCTGTGCTGGCGCCGCCCAGGCTGAACGAAATCGGCCGCGTTGCGCGCGCGTGCGGCATGGCAACATAAATTCGCTATATTGGGAAGTACGTCACTTAACAAATGACGTGTTCCGCCGATCTCTCCTGGACCGCGCCTGCTTTCCGGTTCGGGGGAACCCCACCAGGAACTCAACCATGCATGATTTCGACGGCGTGCGTCCGCGCACCCACGCGCGCGCCTGCGCGTCCGCTGTGCCCATGCCCGCTGCCCACCGCGCCACGCCTGCGCGCCGCGCGCGGCTGGCGCTGGCGCTGCTCGCCCTGGCGGCCGGCCCCTGCTGGGCCAGCGCCTGGGTCGACGAGGCCGGTCACGGGCTGGTGATCCTCAAGGCCAGCCATACCAATGGCGGCGCGGTGTTCAACAGCCACGGCCAGTCGGGCAACTTCCCCGATGCCGGGCGCAGCCGCCAGGACCAGCTCAATCTCTACGGCGAATACGGGCTGAGCGCGGACCTGACCCTGGTCGGCAACTTCTATTTCAGCAAGGTCGGCTACCGCAACGACAGCGGCTACGGCGACCGCCACAGCAGCGGCTGGTCTGACCAGGAAATCGGCCTGCGCTACCGGCTCGACCCGGACGGCCGCGACGGCCCCTGGCAGGGCGCGCTGCAGGTGTTGGCGCTGGTGCCCGCGTATGCGCGCCAGCGCGATGGCGAGCGGCCGGCACTGGGCCAGGGCGACTACGGCGCCGAGCTGCGCTACAGCGTCGGCCGCGGCTATCGCCTGGGCGAACACGACGGCTATGTCGACCTCGGCACGGCGGTGCGGCTGCGCGGCGGCGACGCCTCCGACGAGGCACGCCTGGACGTGTCCAGCGGCGTGGCGCTGGCGCCGCGCTGGATGCTGATCGGCGAGTTCAACGTGATCCAGAGCCTGGGCAACGGCAAGGGGCCGAACCGGATCTACGCGCCGGGCGACAACACGCCGATCCGCGGCAACAACTTCGATTTCAGCAAGCTGCAGGCCTCGGTGCTGTACACGCTGCCCGGCGGCACGCAGCTGCAGCTCGGTTACCAGCAGCCGGTGGCCGGGCGCAACACCGGCGGTGCGGGCGGTCCGTTCGTGGCCGCCTGGTGGCGGTTCTAACCGTGTCCGGCGAACACGAGAGCGTCGCCGCCGAGGCGAGCGTGCCCGGCCGGCTCGGACGACTGCCCACCGAGGGCGGTCTGCAGGCGCCGATCGGCGAGGCGCTGGTCGCCGCAGGGGTGATCGACCCGCCGCAGCTGCAGAACGCGCTGTCGCTGCAGGCGCGCTGGCGCTCGCGGCTGGGCGACGTGGTGCTGGCCCAGCGCGGGGTCGCGCCGCTGCGCTTCTACACGGTGCTGGCGCAGCACTTCGGGCTGCACTTCGCCAACCTGCTCAAGCAGCCGATCGACCCGGCGCTGTTCCAGCCGGAGCGGCTGGCCGACTACGCGCAGCGCCTGGTGCTGCCGTGGCGCGAGGAGGACGGCCACCTGGTGCTGGCGGTGGCCGATCCCGGCCCGGAGATCTTCGCCTGGGCGCGCGCCACCTACGGCGAGCAGGTGCGCTTCGTCGGCACCTCCAAGTTCGACATCGTCTGGAGCCTGCAGCAGCACGCCGACGCGCAGCTCACCCACGATGCGTTGAACCTGCTGGCCGAACATGCGCCCGAGCATTCGGCGCGGCAGGTGATCACCCGCGCGCAGTCGGTGTTCCTGGTGGCGCTCACGGTGGTGCTGGCCGCGGCCCTGGCGCTGTGGCCGCTGGTCACCCTGATCGCGCTCAACACGCTGATCGCGGTGGCGTTCCTGGCCACCTTCGGGCTGAAGCTGGTGCTGGCCTGGCGCGGTGCGCGGCGCCGCATCGACATCAAGGTCAGCGACGAGGAAGTGGCCGCGCTCGGCGACGAGGACCTGCCGGTCTACACGGTGCTGGTGCCGATGTACAAGGAGCCGGACGTGCTGCCGATCCTGGCCAACGCGCTGCGCCGGCTCGACTACCCGACGTCCAAGCTGGACGTGAAGCTGGTGCTGGAGGCCGACGATACCGAGACCATCGAGGCGGCCAAGGCGCTGGGCCTGGAGGCGTTCTTCGAGATCATCCGGGTGCCGCCGTCGCAGCCCAAGACCAAGCCCAAGGCCTGCAACTACGCGCTGCGCTTCGCCCGCGGGCAGATGCTCACGATCTACGACGCCGAGGACAAGCCGGAGCCGGACCAACTCAAGCGCGTGGTCGCCGCGTTCCGCAAGTCGCCGGCCGACGTGGCCTGCATCCAGGCGCGGCTGAACTACTACAACGCCGACGAGAACTGGCTCACGCGCATGTTCACGCTGGAATATACGTTGTGGTTCGACTTCTACCTGCCGGCGCTGGAGACCCTGCGCATCCCGATTCCGCTCGGCGGCACCTCCAACCACTTCCGCCTGGACATCCTGCGCAAGGTCCACGCCTGGGACCCGTACAACGTCACCGAGGACGCCGACCTGGGCGTGCGCCTGACCCAGCAGGGCTACCGGGTCAGCGTGGTCAACTCGACCACGTTCGAGGAAGCCAACGTCAGCATCCCCAACTGGATCCGGCAGCGCTCGCGCTGGCTCAAGGGCTACATGCAGACCTGGCTGGTGCACATGCGCGACCCGGTGCAGCTGTACCGCTCCACCGGCGTGCGCGGGTTCTGGGGCTTCCAGCTGTTCGTCGGCGGCACCTTCTTCACCGCGCTGGCCGCGCCGTTGATGTGGTTGAGCTACGGGCTGTGGCTGGCGGTGGGCTCGAAGTTCTTCGATCCGTTCTTCCCGCCGGCGCTGCTGTACCTGAGCCTGCTCAACCTGCTGCTCGGTAATGGCTTCCTGATCTACATGACCCTGGTGGCGGCGTTCAAGCGCGACTACTTCCGCCTGGCGCCCTACGCGCTGACCGTGCCGCTGTACTGGCTGCTGCAGTCCATCGCCGCCTACAAGGGCCTGTGGCAGCTCATCCGCAACCCGTTCTACTGGGAAAAGACCACCCATGGCATCAGCAAGCACATGGCCGAAGAGCGCCGCGCCGCGCTCGACGACTGACGCTCCGCCGCGCGCGCGCGGCACCGCGGTGTTCGTATTCACCGCGGCGCTGCTGGCGCTGCTGTGCCACCGGCTGCTCGCGCACGGCTACATGAGCGACGACGCGATGGCGCAGTACGCCAAGCTGCTGCTGTTGCGCGACGCGGCCGGCTTCCGCATCGAGTACCTGGGCTTCCTGTACGCGCAGGCCTCGCTGTACCTGGGCGTGCTGCTCGGCGGCCTGCCGGGCCTGTCCACGCCGCTGCTGCCGTACCTGGTCGACGTGCTGGCCGGGGCGACGCTGGTGACCCTGCTGTGGCGCGACATTGCCGCCGGCCTGGGCCGCGGCTGGGCCTGGGCGCTCAGTGCGGGTGTGGTGATCCAGCCGTTCTTCCTGTGGCCGACCCTGTCCGGCAACAACCAGGGCCTGGGCCTGCTGGTGTTCTACGTGGCCGCGCGCGCGCTGCGCCATTTCCGCGACGATCCGGAAGCCTTCGCCTACCTGCGCCTGGCCGCGAGCCTGTGCCTGCTGTTCTTCGTCGACGAGCGTGCCTGCTTCCTGGCGGTGGGGCTGGCGCCGTGGTTGTTCCTGATCGCGCCGCCGCGGCTGATGCGGCAGGCGCCGCTGGCGTTCTACCTGGTGTGCTACCTGCCGTTCCTGTTCGCGGTGGGGGCATGGATGTACCTCAACTACATGTTCTTCGGCGACCCGCTGCTGTTCGTGCGCGACGCCACGTCCGCCTTCCGCGGCATCTCGGCGCAGGCGGCGCTGCAGCCGTGGCTGCAGCAGGCCGCGGCGCAGCTGTGGTGGCCGCCGCTGTGGTTGCTGCTGGCCGGGGTGGTCAGCGCGCCGCTGTTGCTGTTGCTGCGCCACACCCGCGACAGCGACACCTGGCGCAGCGTGCTGGCCGCCGCCGCCACCGTGATCGGTGCCGGTACGCTGGCCACCTGGGCGCGTTTCACGGCGCAGCCGCTGGACTTCCTCGCCCTGCTGCTGGTGCCGGCGGCGCTGGTGCTGGGCGACCTGCGCCGCAACCTGCGCTGGCTGGGCCTGGCGCTGCTGCTGGCCGGCGCGGTGTCCAGCGGCTGGGTGATCGCCCGCACCGCCACCTCCACCACCCGCGACTGGATCGCCGCGCTGCAGGCACCGGCGCCGCCACGCCATGCCGACGCTGCGCACCTGGGCGCGTGGCTGGCCGAGGCGCGGCTGCCGACCCTGCTCGACGACCGCGCCAGCTATCCGGTGATCGTCGCGCGCGGCGACGCCAAACAACTGATCCTGCCGTTCGACCCGCGCTTCAAGCAGGCGCTGGTCGATCCGCGGCAGATGCCGGCGCAAGTGGTGGTCAGCGACCCGGCCAGCCAGGCCGGCGCCCTGGACAGCCTCAACCGACGCTTCCCGCAGCTGTGGCAGCAGGGCTTGCCGGGCTACAGTCTGGTCTACCACCAGGGCATCTACCGGGTATGGCGCCGATCGCCGTGAGACTGCTGACCGCACTGCTGCTGGCGCTGAGCGCCGGCGGCTGCAGTGCCGCGCCGCCGCCTTGGATGGGCGCCAACGTCAAGGTGTCGCCGCAGGCGCCGTGGGGTAGCGCCGCCGCGCAGCAGTCGCTGCGGCAACTGGCCGAGGCCGGCGCTTCGCGTGCGCTGTTGGTCGCCTTCGTCTGGCAGGCGGCGCCGCAGTCTTCGACCCCGGTGCTGGGCAGCGACAGCAGCCCGGCGCTGGTCCGCGTCGGATTGCGGCAGATGCGCGCCGCCGGCCTGCAGCCGGTGCTGAAGGTGCACCTGTGGATTCCCGGGCACTGGGCCGGCGAGGCCGCACCGGCCGATCGCGACGCCTGGTTCGCCGCCTACCGGCGTGCATTGCTGCAACTGGCCCAGGTCGCCGCCGACGAGCGCGCCAGCGCGCTGATCGTCGGCACCGAGCTGCGTCAGCTGCAGGATGCGCCGCAGTGGCCGGCGCTGCTGGCGGCGGTGCGCCAGGTCTACCGCGGCCCGATCGGCTACGTCGCCGACGGCCTGGAGCAGGCCGAGCGCTTCGGCTACTGGGACCGTTTCGATTTCGTCGGCACCAGCCTGTATCCGGCGCTGGCCGCCGCGCCGGAGCAGCGGCGCGCGCAGATGCGCGCGGCGGCCGCGCGGGTGCAGGCATTGGGCGAGCGCAGCGGCCGCCCGGTGTGGGTGGCCGAGCTGGGCCTGCGCTCGGCGCACGGCAGCCTGGCGGCGCCCTGGGAAAGCCCGGAGCAACGCACGGCCGAGGTCGACACCGCGTTGCAGGCGCAGGTGCTGCGCGAGTGGCGCGACGTGCTCGACGCGCAGCCGCGCATCGCCGGCATCGCGCTGTGGTGCTGGTACACCGATCCGGACGCCGGCGGCGCGCGCGACAGCGATTTCACCGTGCAGCACAAGCCGGCGCAGGCGGTGCTGAAGCGGTGAGTTGCGCGTGTGTATCGCGACGCCTGCGATTGGCCACCACGGGGCCGCAACGCACTGAGCGCATAATCGGCGGATGATCATCGACTCGTTGTTGGACACCGACCTCTACAAGTTCACCATGATGCAGGCGGTGCTGCATCAGCATCCCGGCGCGCAGGTGGAATACCGTTTCAAGTGCCGCACCCCGGGCATCGACCTGGCGCAGTACCTGCCGCAGATCTCCGAAGAGATCGACGCGCTGTGTGCGCTGCGCTTCCGCGAGGACGAGCTGGACTACCTGCGCGCGATGCGCTTCATCAAGCCGGACTTCGTCGATTTCCTGGTGCTGTTCCACCTGGACCGCAAGTACCTGCAACTGCAGGCCTCGGCCAGCGTGCCCGGAGAGATCGAGCTGCATATCCGTGGGCCGTGGCTGCACACCATCCTGTTCGAGGTGCCGCTGCTGGCGATCGTCAACGAGGTGTGGTTCCGCAACGCCGGCGGCGCCGACCATGCCGAAGGCCTGCGCCGCCTGCAGGCCAAGATCGCGCTGCTGCGCGATACCCCGGGCTACGACAACTGCGCCATCGCCGACTACGGCACCCGCCGCCGCTATTCGCGCGCCTGGCATGGCGAACTGCTGCCGGTGCTGCAGCAGACCCTCGGCAAGCAGTTCGTCGGCACCAGCAACGTGTACTTCGCCCGCCGCTACGGCCTGACCCCGTTGGGCACGATGGCGCACGAATACCTGCAGGCGTTCCAGGCGTTGGGGCCGCGGCTACGCGATTCGCAGGCGGCGGCGCTGGAATCGTGGGCGCGCGAGTACCGTGGCGATCTCGGCATCGCGCTGTCGGACGTGGTCGGCCTGGATGCGTTCCTGCGTGATTTCGACCTGTACTTCTGCAAGCTGTTCGACGGCATGCGCCACGATTCCGGCGATCCGTTCGAATGGGGCGAGCGGGTGCTGGCGCATCTGCAGCGGCATCGGGTGGATCCGCGCAGCAAGATCCTGGTGTTCAGCGATGGCCTGGACATCGACAAGGTGATGCGGCTGTACGCGCATTTCCGCGATCGCTGCATGCTGGCGTTCGGCGTCGGCACGCACCTGACCAACGATCTGGGCCTGGTGCCGCTGCAGATCGTGATCAAGATGGTCCGCTGCAACGGCCAGCCGGTGGCCAAGCTCAGCGACTCGCCCGGCAAGACCCTGTGCGACGATCCGGCCTATCTGGCCTACCTGCGGCAGGTGTTCCAGGTGCCGGCCGAGGAACGGCACTGAGCCTGGGCGGCCCTGCCGGTGCCGACCCAGCGCCGGTCCCGGAGTGGGCGGGCAGGGGTCGCAGTTCAGCGCATCAGGGCTTTGCGGTGAAGAAAGAGTGAGATACACTGCGCTTCAAAGTGAGAACTGTGTCGCAATAGTGACGGCCGGCAACGGTCGGCCCGGGGCGCCACACCCGCTACGCCGTTGTCGTTCCGTCCCTGCCCAGAGACTTCCTCGATGAGCGCTCACGCGTTGCAGACCCATTACCGCACCCATGCCTGTTCGCGGCAGTGGCGCGGCTTTCTGCGCGCGCTCGCCGAGGAGTTCGCCGCGGAGCTGGGCGCCGAGGACCTGGCCCTGCTGATGGCGCGCATCGGCCGCCGCTTCGCCGCCGAACACCCGGTCGGCGCCTGCACCACCCTGCAGGAGCTGGAGGACGCGGTGAACCGCGTTTGGGACCAGCTTGAGTGGGGCTATGCGCGCTTCGAGGAGCACGCCGACCGCGTCGAGCTGCTGCACGCCGGCTCGCCGCTGCACATCGGCCTGGCCGGGCAGGCCGGCGGTGCCGACGGCTTCCTGGAAGGGGTGTATCAGGCATGGTTCATGCAGGTGGGGATGTCGGCCGGCCTGGGCGTGCGTGCGTTGTCGTCCGGACACGAAGACCTGCGCCGCTTCGTGCTGGCCAGGGCCGGCTGAGCGCGGCTGTAGCGACCGACTATTTTCAGATCGTCATGAGGGGCGTCATGTCCAAGAAGTCCAAGCAAACGGGTGCCGAAACCGGCGACGACGTCTCCAGCCTGTTCGCCAAGCTCGGCAGCAGTGGCGCGACCGCCTACCAGGATTTTTCCGCCGACCGGCTCAGCGCCGCGGAGCCGGCCGCCGCCGCGCCGCCGCCGGCGGCGCCCGCACCGGCGCCGGTGCTGTCGGTGGTACGCGCCGCGGTCGAGCCCAGGCCGGCTGCACCATTGCCGGTGGCGCCCGCCGCACCGGCGGCGCCTGTGTCGGCCGCCGTCATCGGCACCGCGACCGGCACGCCGTTGCAGCAGCTGTTCCAGCGCCTGCTCGAGGTCGGCCGCGAGGCCGCGGTGCCGGCGCCGGGCGGTCCGCTCAAGCGCTTCTTGAATCGTTGATGCCATGCGGCGCCTGCGGGCGCCGCACCTGTTTGCCGTCGCCGCGCGGTGGGGAAGACCGCGCGCCGACCTCCTCCCCTTGTTAGGAATCGCCGATGAGCGCTGCCTCCGCGTCGCGTGCCGCGCGCCCGCTGCATGTCCTGGCCAACTGGTCGCTGTGGCTGCTGGGTGCCGTGTTGCTGGTTTTCGTCGTCGCCATCCCGATGGATGTGCCGCAGCAACTGCTGTTCTCGCTGGTGGTGTTCGCCGCGGCCATGCTGCTGCGGCGCAGCGGCAGCCGCCTGGCGATCCTGGTGATGATGGCGCTGTCGCTGGCGGTGTCCTCGCGCTACATCTGGTGGCGCCTGACCCAGACCGTGGGCATGAGCAGCCCGGTCGACCTCAGCCTGGGCCTGGGCCTGCTGCTGGCCGAACTGTACGCGTTCGTGATCCTGGCGCTGGGCTATTTCCAGGTGCTGTGGCCGCTGAACCGGCGGCCGCTGCCGCTGCCGGCCGACCAGCGCGAATGGCCCAGCGTCGACCTGTTCATTCCCACCTACAACGAACCGCTGTCGGTGGTGCGCTCGACCATCCTCGCCGCCAGCGTGATGGACTGGCCGGCCGACAAGCTCAACATCTACCTGCTCGACGACGGCCGCCGCGAGGAGTTCCGCGCGTTCTGCGCGCAGGTCGGCATCCACTACGTCACCCGCACCAACAACCTCCACGCCAAGGCCGGCAACATCAACGCGGCGCTGAAGAAGTCCAGCGGCGAGTATGTGGCGATCTTCGATTGCGACCACATCCCCACGCGCTCGTTCCTGCAGGTGGCGATGGGCTGGTTCCTGCGCGACGCCAAGCTGGCGGTGGTGCAGATGCCGCACTACTTCTTCTCCGCCGATCCGTTCGAACGCAATCTCGGCAACCACGGCAAGGTGCCCAACGAGGGCGAGCTGTTCTACGGTCTGCTGCAGGACGGCAACGACCAGTGGGACGCCACCTTCTTCTGCGGCTCGTGCACGGTGATCAAGCGCAAGCCGCTGGAGGAAGTGGGCGGGGTGGCGGTGGAGACCGTCACCGAGGACGCGCACACCGCGCTGAAGCTGCACCGCCGCGGCTACCGCAGCGCCTACATCGCGGTGCCGCAGGCCGCCGGCCTGGCCACCGAGAGCCTGTCCGGCCACGTCGCCCAGCGCATCCGCTGGGCGCGCGGCATGGCGCAGATCGCGCGGCTGGACAACCCGCTGCTGGGCAAGGGTCTGCGCCTGTCGCAGCGCCTGTGTTACGCCAACGCGATGTTGCACTTCTTCTACGGGCTGCCGCGCATCGTCTACCTCACCGCGCCGCTGGCGTTCCTGTTCTTCGGCGCGCACGTGATCCATGCCTCGGCGCTGATGATCCTGGCCTATGCGCTGCCGCACATCCTGCAGGCCAACCTGACCAACCTGCGCACCCAGGGCAAGTTCCGCCACCTGCTGTGGAACGAGGTCTACGAGACCACCCTGGCCTGGTACATCCTGCGCCCGACGCTGGTGGCGCTGCTCAATCCCAAGCTCGGCAAGTTCAACGTCACCCCCAAGGGTGGCCTGGTGCCGCGCAGCTACTTCGACGGGCAGATCGCCAAGCCCTACCTGTTCCTGCTGGTGCTGAACCTGGCCGGCCTGGCTGCGGGCGTGATGCGCCTGCTCAGCGTGCAGCCCGGTGGCGAGGCGCAGACGATCTGGTTCAACCTGGCCTGGACCGCGTACAACGTGCTGTTGCTCGGCGCCACCATCGCCACCGCCAGCGAGATGCGCCAGGTGCGCCGCTCGCACCGCGTGCCGCTGGATATCCCGGCCACTCTGCACCTGGCCGATGGCCGCGAACTGGCCTGCCGCACGGTCAACTTCTCCACCGGCGGCATGGCGCTGCGTCTGCTCGAGCCGGTGCCGGTGGAGCCGGACCTGCCGGTGGAGATCGCGCTGCCGCAGCGCGGCAGCTCCAAGCGTCTGCCGGCGATGGTGCGCCACGACCGCGACGGCGAGATCAGCATCCAGTTCCGGCCGATGTCGATCGAGCAGGAGCGCTGGCTGGTGGCCTGCACCTTCGCCCGTGCCGACATCTGGGTGTCGCAGTGGGGCCGTCACGACCGCGACCGCTTCTGGGTGTCGCTGGGCCGCGTGTTCGCGGCCAGCATGCGCGGCTTCAGGCGCCTCGGCCAGCACGTCGCCAGCAGTGCGCGCAGCGGCTGGCGCGGCCGCACCGCCGGCGAGGAGGCTGCACCGTGATCCGCCGTCCCGCTGTGCTGCGTTCCTTCCTTTCTTTCCCTTCTTTCCGGTCGCCGTCGATGCGTCTACCCGCCCTGGCTGCATGCTGTCTCACGGTCCTGTCCGGCCTCGCCCTGGCCCAGGAGCCGACCCTTCCCGCCACCGCGCAGGCGCCGGCCGCCGCCGCGACCGCCACGCCGCTGCCGTCTCCGGCCGAACGCGAGCGCTCGGCCACGCTCAAGCAACTGGGTGTGGACTACGAGATGACCCTGCGCGGCATCCAGGGCAGCGCCGGTATCGCCTTCAGCACCCGCACCGACGAAGTGGTGCAGGCGGCGAACCTGCATCTGGTCTACAGCTACTCGCCGGCGCTGCTGCCGGACCTGTCGCACCTGAAGGTCAGCGTCAACGGCGTCACCGTGGCGACCCTGCCGGTCAGCCGCGAGAACGCCGGCAAGCTGCAGCAGAGCGACGTGCCGATCGATCCGCGCCTGATCAGCGACTACAACCGGCTCAACCTGCAACTGATCGGCCACTACACCCGCGATTGCGAGGATCCGGACCACACCAGCCTGTGGGCCAACATCGATCCGTCCACGCGGCTGTCGCTGACCGCCACCCCGCTGGTGCTGCGCAACGACCTGGCGCTGCTGCCGGTGCCGTTCTACGACAAGCGCGATACGCGCCGCCTGGAACTGCCGTTCGTGTTCCCGCAGCGCCCGGACCTGGCCACGCTGCGCAGCGCCGGCATCGTCGCCTCCTGGTTCGGCGCGCAGGCCGGCTACCGCGGCGCGTCGTTCGGCGTGGTCATCGGCGACGTGCCGGCCACCGGCAACGCGGTGCTGTTCGCCACCGCCGCGACGCTGCCGGCGGAGCTGGCCGCGACCCAGGCCGGCCTGACCGAGATCGCCGGCCCGACCCTGGCGATGATCACCAATCCGCGCGATGCCACCGGCAAGCTGCTGCTGGTGCTGGGCCGCAACGACAACGACCTGCAGCAGGCCGCCACCGCGCTGAGCCTGGGCACGCCGTTCAACGGCCCGGTGGCGCGCATCGGCGAACTCAAGCCGGCGCAGCCGCGCAAGCCCTACGACGCGCCCAACTGGATCTCCGGCGACAAGCCGGTGCGCTTCGGCGATCTGGTCGCGCAGACCTCGCAGTTGAACGTCAGCGGCTACCACCCCGACCTGATCCGGGTCGGCCTGCAACTGCCGCCGGATCTGTTCGTGTGGCAGCGCGACGGCATCCCGGTCAACCTGCGTTATCGCTACACGGTGCCGGAGACGCAGAACAAGTCGGCGCTCAACGTCAGCATCAACGATGCCTTCGTCACCACGCTGCCGCTCAACGGCCACGCCTATGCCGAGTCGCTGCCGCTGCGCTGGTGGCACGAACTCTCGCCCAAGGGGGCGATGCCGGTGGAGCAGAAACTGCTGCTGCCGACCGGGCCGTTCTCGGCCAACAGCCAGCTGCGTTTCCACTTCTTCTTCGACCGCCCGCAGGCGGAGGCGTGCAAGAACACCTTCCCCGACGTGTCCGGCGCGATCGACGCTGATTCCAGCGTGGACCTGCGCTCGTTCCATCACTACATGGCGATGCCGAACCTGGCCGCGTTCGGCAATGCCGGCTTCCCGTTCACGCGCCTGGCCGACCTGTCCGAGTCCACCGTGGTGGTGCCGAACGAGATCGGCGACCAGGACATGGCCAACCTGCTGACCCTGCTCGGCCGGCTCGGCGCGTCCACCGGCTACCCGGCGCTGCGGGTGACCCTGATCCACGCCGCCGAGGTCGACAAGCACGCCGACAGCGACCTGCTGGTGTTCGGCAGCCTGCGCTCGCAACCGCTGTTCCAGCGCTGGAGCGCGGCGCTGCCGATCGGCGACGGCGCCAGCGGGCGGCGCTTTGCGATGAGCGACTGGGTGCTGGACAAGCTGCCCGGCTTCCTGTCGTTCGATGCGCGCCGCACCGACCTGCCGACCACCGCCGAGGTGGCGGTGAAGCCGGCACCCGGCGACGTGGTGCTGATGGGCTTCCAGTCGCCGCTGAAGGCCGGGCGCAGCGTGGTCGCGCTGCTGGCCGAGGACCCGGCCAGCGTCGAGGACTTCTTCGACGCCTGGCTCGAGCCGGCCACGCTGAAGGACTTCCAGGGCAGCGTGGTGCTGCTGCAGAAGGGCAAGGTGCGCAGCCTGGCCGGCAACCAGACCTACTATGTCGGTCACCTGCCGCTGCCGACCTGGGCGCGCTGGTACTTCTCGCAGCACCCGCTGTTGCTGGGCCTGGCGGTGGTGCTGCTGAGCGTGTTGCTGGCGCTGGCCGCGCGCGTGGTGCTGCGCCGGCATTCGGCGGCGCGGCTGCAGGCAGGGCAGTGAACGGACACACCGGCCAACGCCGACGCCTGCTCGGCGGCCTGCTCGCCGCCGGTGCGGCGACGCTGCTGCCGCCGGCGCGCGCCGCGCTGGCGGCGGCGCCGGCCTGCGCGCCGTGGCGCGAGTGGATCGCGTTCGTCGGCAAGCACCTCGATGCCAGCGGGCGGGTGATCGATTTCCAGCACGCCGACCAGCGCAGCACCTCCGAAGGCCAGTCCTACGCGCTGTTCTTCGCGCTGGTGGCCAACGACCAAGTGCTGTTCGAGCGCGTGCTCGGCTGGACCCGGCACAACCTGTGCGGCGGCCGCCCGCAGCAGGTGCTGCCGGCCTGGCTGTGGGGCCGCGCCAGCGACGGCAGCTGGCGCGTGCTCGATGGCAACAGCGCCAGCGACGCCGACCTGTGGATCGCCTACGTGCTGCTCGAGGCCGGGCGCCTGTGGCAACGGCCCGGCTACACCCAGGCCGGTCTGCAGATGCTGGCGCTGGTGCGACGCACCGAGCTGGCCGAGCTGCCCGGGTTCGGCAGCATGCTGCTGCCGGCGGCCAAGGGGTTCGTCAGGCCGCAACGCTGGACGCTCAACCCCAGTTACCTGCCGCTGCAGTTGCTGCGGCGCTTCGCCGCGGTCGATCCGAAGGGACCGTGGGCCGGCCTGGCCACGCGCAGCGCACGGATGCTGCGCGACAGCGCGCCGGTCGGCTTCGCGCCGGACTGGACCGCCTGGGACGGCCGCGCGTTCGGTGTCGACCCCGACAAGGGCGCGATCGGCAGCTACGACGCCATCCGCGTGTACCTGTGGGCCGGCATGCTCGATGCCGCCGATCCGCTGCGCAAGGCGCTGCTCGACGACCTGTCCGGCCCGCTGCAGCAACTGCGCGCGCAGGGCCGTCTCGACGAGAAGATCGACAGCCGCCAGGGCGTCGGCAGCGGCCAGGCGCCGCCCGGCTTCGCCGCGGCCCTGCTGCCGTACCTGAGCGCGCTGCGCGAACCGGCGCTGCTCAAGGCGCAGGCGCAACGCATTCCCGCGCCCGGCGACGCCGCCGCGGCACGGCTTCCCTACTACGACCGGGTGCTGATCCTGTTCGGACGCGCCTGGCTCGACAACCGCTACCGCTTTTCCGCAGACGGCGCGCTGCAGCCCGCCTGGAGAACCCAATGCTCCGCATGAACCTCAAACCCCTGTACCTGGCCGGCATGATCGACCTGTGCCTGCTCGCCGGCAGCGCGCACGCGCAGAACGCCGACGCCACCCAGCAACTGGTCAGCCAGGGCAACTACTGGCACGACCAGGGCCGCGACGATCTCGCCGCCGATGCCTGGCGCAAGCTGCTGCGGGTCGACCCGAACCAGCCCGACGCCCTGCTCGGCCTGGCCCAGATCGATCTGGCGCAGGGTCGCCAGACCGACGCGCGCAAGCGCCTGGCGCAGCTGCAGAAGGCGCATCCGCAGGCGCCGCAGACCCAGCGCCTGGCCATGTCGATCGGCGGCACCGGCGATAACATCGACCTGCGCAACGCACGCCGCGCCGCCGCCGCCGGCCGCTACGTGGACGCGGTGCGTGCCTACCAGGCGCTGTTCGACGGCAAGGGCCCGCCGGACTCGCTGGCGCTGGAGTACTACCAGGCGCTGGCCGGCACCCCGCAGGGCTGGGACGGCGCACGCGACGGCCTGCGCCGCCTGGCTGCCGCGCAGCCGGACAACACCGCCGCGGCGCTGGCGCTGGCGCAGGTGCAGACCTACCGGGAACCGTCGCGGCGCGAGGGCATCGCCCAGCTCGCCGCGCTGAGCAAGCGCGCCGATGTCGCCGGTCCCGCGCGTGCCGGCTGGCGCCAGGCGCTGCTGTGGCTCAATGCCGGCCCCGCCGATGCGCCGCTGTACCAGGCGTTCCTGGCCGCCAATCCGAACGATGCCGAGATCGCCAAGAAGGCCGCGCAACTGCAGGAGCGCCGCGCGCAAGGCGGCGATCCGGCCGGCGAACAGTTGGGCGAAGGCTTCAAGGCGCTCAACGCCGGCAACCTGGCGCTGGCCGAACAGCGCTTCGCGCAGGTGCTGCGCGCGCGTCCGCGCGATGCCGAGGCGCTGGGTGGCCTGGGCTCGGTGCGGCTGCGCCAGCAGCGCTTCGGCGAAGCGCAGGAACTGCTGCGCCCGGCCGCGGCCGCCAACGGCAAGTGGCGCAGCGCGCTGGACAGCGCGCGCTACTGGCTGCAGCTGCAGCAGGCGCAGGCCGCGCGCACCCGCGGCGACACCGACGCCGCGCTGCGCCTGGTCCAGCAGGCGGTCAAGCTCAAGCCCGAGGAGGCCGCCGGCTACGCGTTGCTGGGCGACCTGCAGTCGGCCAGCGATGCCGCCGCCGCCGAAAAGAGCTACCGCGAGGCGCTGCGCCTGCATGCCGACGATGCCGGCGCGCTGCAGGGCCTGATCGCCCTGTACAGCCGCCAGGGCCGCGCCAACGAGGCCAATGCGCTGTTCGCCAGGCTCAGCCCGGCGCAGCGCCAGCAGGCCGGCGGCGAGTCCGCGCTGAAAGCCAACCTGCAGCGCGCCCGCGCGCAGCAGGCGCTGGAGGCCGGCGACACCGTCACCGCGCAGAGCGAGCTGGAAAAGGCGATGGTCGACAACCCGGGCGATCCGTGGGTGCGGCTGGACCTGGCGCGCCTGTACCAGCAGGCCGGGCGTCCGGACCAGGCGCGCAGCGTCATGGACGGCCTGCTCGCAGTGCACGGCGACATGCCCGAGGCGCTGTACGCCAATGCGCTGCTGGCGCAGGAACGCGGCGACTGGGCCAGCGCCTACGCCAGCCTGGAACGCATTCCGGCCAATGCCCGCACCGCCGAGATGAGCGCGCTGCGCAACACCGCCTGGGTCGAACAGCAGGCGGCCACGGCGCGCCTGCTGCAGCAGCAGGGCCGCGGTGGCGAAGCGCAGTTGCTGCTGGGCCGCACCGAGGCCGCGCTGGGCGACGCGCTGGAACAGCCGGCGCTGCTGGCGGCGATGGCCGGCGCCTATGCCGACATCGGCAGCAACCAGCGCGCGCTGACCCTGGCGCAGCGCCTGGTCGCGCAGAACCCCTCCACCGAGGCGCGCCTGCAATACGCCGGCGTGCTGCTGCGCGCGCACCAGGACGCGGAACTGGCGGCGACCCTGCGCCAGCTGCGCGACAGCGAGATGAGCGCCGAGCAGCAGCGCCGCTACCAGGCGCTGCGCAGCGGCTACGTGCTGCGCCAGGTCGATGCCCTGCGCGAACTCGGCAACCTCGAAGCCGCCTACGACGCGCTGGCGCCGCTGCTGGCGCAGCAGAACCAGGATCCGCAGGCGGTGGCCGCGCTGGCGCGGCTGTACGCCGCCGCCGGCGACCAGCGCCAGGCGCTGGTGCTGTATCAGCAGCAACTGCAGCAGTCGCCCAACGACCTGGACACGCTGATCGCCGCGGCCAACACCGCCGCCGCGCTGCGCGACCTGCACAGCGCCGAGGACTACCTGCAGCGCGCGCTGGCGCAGGCGCCGGATTCGCCGCAGGTGCTTGGCGCCGCCGGCCGCGTGTACCGCAGCGCCGGCAAGAACCGCAAGGCCGAGAGCTACTTCCGCGCCGCACTGGCGGCGCAGGCGCGCGAGGCGGGCCAGTACGACAACGGCCTGCCGGCCGCCAACGGCCCGGCGTCCTACGCCGCTGCCGGGCGCCCGCTCAATCCGTTCGCCGGCATGAACGGACGCATGCCGCGCAGCGCCGCGGTGGTGTCCGACCGCCTCGGCGGCGGCGTGCCGGCCCCGGCCTACGCAGCGTCCGCGCTGCCGGCGTCCGCGCCGGCCGTGGCCGCCGGCGACGACCTGCCGCCGCCGGCCAGCGCCAGCGCCGTCGGCGTGGCCCTGGCCGCGTTGCCGGTGCCCGGGCAGCGCAGCACCGCCCGCAGCGTGCCGCGCGACCTGCCCGACGACGGGCTGCTGGCCGCGGCGCCGCGTGCGTCCCTGCGCCAGCCGGCCGCGCCGGCCAGCGCCGGCGGCGGTTCAACCGTGCTCGACGAACTGCGCGAGGTGCAGGCCGAGAACAGCGACAGCCTCGCTACCGGCGCCAGCTACCGCGCCCGCGACGGCGAGGCCGGCCTCGGCCGGCTGCGCGATCTGGAAGTGCCGCTGCACGGCGAGTTCGCGGTGGGCGAGGGCAAGCTGCAGGTCGACGTCACCCCGACCCTGCTCGACGCCGGCACGCTCGGCACCGGCTACGCCACCGCCAGCCGTTTCGGCGCCGGCCCGGCCGCGGCGATGGGCGATGCCCTGGCCGCCGACCGCACGCCGATCGACAGCCTGGTCGGCAGCGACCTGTACCAACTGCTGCTCACCGAAGGCAACAGCAATGCCACCCGCAACGCGCTGCGCACCTACGCGGTCAACACCGGGCTGTACAACAAGCTGTTCAACGACACCGACCCGGCGCTGACCAACGCACAGCGCCAGGCGGCAGCGCTGCAGGCGCTGTACGCCGAGCCGCTGTCGGCGTTCCTGCTCGGCAACACCGCCGCCGACACCGCGATCGGCACGCTGGCCAGCGCCATCCTCGGCGACGCCTCGCGCAGCGCCGACCTCAGCGCCGCCGACATCGCCCGCTTCCGCAACCTCGCCGCCAACCCCACCGCCGCGGCGCTGACCCCGGCCGGCTTCAGCCAGGCGCTGTACACCATGGCCGCCAACGGCAACGGCGCGCGGCGCATGGACCAGGACGCGCGCGGCGTCGGCATGGCGGTGACCTACAAGAACGGCGGCTTCAGCGCCGACCTGGGCAGCACCCCGGTCGGCTTCCCCGAGCGCCGCATCGTCGGTGGCGTCGGTTACCGCGGCCAGGCCGGCGACAACCTCACCTATTCCGGCCAGGTGTTCCGCCGCGCGGTCAGCGACAGCCTGCTGTCCTTCGGCGGCGTCGACGACGGCCGCGCCGGACTTGGCTGGGGCGGCGTGACCAGCAACGGCCTGCGCCTGTCGGCCACCCTCGACAACGGCCTGCTCGGCGGCTACGCCAGCGTCAGTGCCGACCGCCTGGTCGGCCGCAATGTCGCCAGCAACGACCACCGCCAGGTCGACCTGGGCGTGTACGTGCACGCGCTGGACACCGAGAACCAGTCGCTGACCGCCGGCCTCAACCTGACCGCGATGCAGTACGACAAGAACTTGGGCGGCTACACCTACGGCCAGGGCGGCTATTTCAGCCCGCAGGACTACGTGGACCTGGGCTTCCCGGTGCACTGGAGCGGCCGCACCGCCGGGCGCACGGTCAACTGGAGCGTGGACGCCAGCGTCGGCGTGCAGCATTTCCGCAGCGACGACAGCCCGTACTTCCCGACCAGCGCGCAGATGCAGCAGGCCGCCTACGACGCCGCCTCGCTGGCCGCGCTGCTGGGGCTGACCGACCGCTACGTCGCACCGGTGTATGCCGGGCAGAGCAAGACCGGCATGTCGTACAACATCGCCGGCGCGGCCGAATGGCAGATCGCCCCGCAGCTGTTCCTGGGTGGACGCCTGCTGTTCAACAACGCCCGCGACTACACCCAGTTCAGCACCAACCTCTACGTGCGTTTCGTGCTCGACCGGCTCGGCGCCGGCCTCGGCCGCCGCCCGCAGGTGCTGGCCTCGCCGTACGTGCCGGAGTAGGGCGCGTGCCGCGCGGAGACCGGCGCAGGCGTCAACTGTCTTACAGCCGCGACAAGCGGCACCGAAACCCGACTGACACCCTGCGTCGTCGGGACTGAAGTCCCTCCCACAAGGATGCCCAGCGCATCCCTGTGGGAGCGACGTCAGGCGGGCGTCACGTGTGCACATCCATCTCGGCGGATGGCCCACGGCGCTGCGGAACCACGCGTGACGGAACGCGCGCTACGCTGGCTGGGTGCACGGTGGGAGGGACTTCAGTCCCGACGCATTGCGCCACCGGGAGGCGCGCCACGTCGCGCGTCGCGGCTGCAGGACAGTTCACGCCTGCAGAATTCGCCAAGCGCTTTGCCGCAACACGGGGATTGCACCGCGGCGTGTCGCAGTCGGGGCAGGGGAGGCCGCAGCCCGCGCTGCACGCGTCGCCGCCACGGCGGATAATCGCTGCCATTCCCCGCTGCCAGGAGTCCGCACATGATCCGCGACATCATCCGCATGGGCGACCCGCGTCTGCTGCGCCAGGCGCCGCCGGTCACCGATTTCGACAGCGCGCAACTGCATGCGCTGGTCGCCGACATGTTCGAGACCATGGACGCTGCGCGCGGCGTCGGCCTGGCCGCGCCGCAGATCGCGGTGGATCTGCAACTGATGGTGTTCGGCTTCGAGCGCAGCGCCCGCTATCCGGACGCGCCGCCGGTGCCGCGCACCGCCCTGGCCAACGTGGAGATCGAGCCGCTGTCCGACGACCTGGAGGATGGCTGGGAAGGCTGCCTGTCCATTCCCGGACTGCGCGCGGTGATTCCGCGCTACCGGCACATCCGCTACCGCGGCGTGCTGCCGGACGGCACCCCGCTGCAGCGCGAGGCCGAGGGCTTCCACGCCCGCGTGGTGCAGCACGAGCACGACCACCTGATCGGCCGCCTGTATCCCTCGCGCATCCGCGATTTCGACAGGTTTGGTTTCGAGGACGTGCTGTCCTACGACTTGTAGTGCCGGGATGCCCCCGCGTTGGCGATGCGTAGCGCTCACTTCCGCATGCGTGCAGTGCCACGCGCTTGTAGGAGCGCTCCAGTCGCGACGGTTTTACCGGTAAGGCCCATCGCGACACAGGGACGTGCAACGAACTCGGCGGGTGCACTGTGGGAGGGACTTCAGTCCCGACGCATTGCGCCATCGGAAAGCGCACCGCTTCGCGTGTCGCCGTTGTATGACAGTCGACTCCCGCAGACTCCCGGAGCCAGAGAGCGGACCCACCCGACAGTCAGCCAAAACGCGCACGGCCCGCGCGAAGCGGGCCGTGGCGGGTGCTGCCAGAAACGCGCTGCGGCTTACTTCAGCGCCTTGAAACGCAGGCGCTTGGGGCCGGCGTCGTCGCCGAGGCGGCGCTTCTTGTCTTCCTCGTACTCGCGGTAGTTGCCCTGGAAGAACTCCACGTGCGAGTCGCCCTCGAAGGCGAGGATGTGGGTGGCGATGCGGTCCAGGAACCAGCGATCGTGCGAGATCACGAAGGTGTTGCCCGGGAACTCCAGCAGCGCGTCTTCCAGCGCGCGCAGGGTTTCGATGTCCAGGTCGTTGGACGGTTCGTCGAGCAGCAGCACGTTGCCGCCCTGCAGCAGGGTCTTGGCCATGTGCAGGCGGCCGCGCTCGCCGCCGGACAGCGAGCCGACCATCTTCTGCTGGTCCTGGCCCTTGAAGTTGAAGCGGCCGATGTAGGCGCGCGACTGGATCTCCACGCCGTTGATGTTGAGGATGTCCAGGCCGCCGGAAATCTCCTGGAACACGTTGTGGTTGCCTTCCAGCTTGTCGCGGCTCTGGTCCACGTACGACAGCTGCACGGTCGGGCCGACCACGATCTCGCCCGAATCCGGCTTCTCCTGCCCGGTGATCATCTTGAACAGGGTCGACTTGCCGGCGCCGTTGGGGCCGATGATGCCGACGATGGCGCCCGGCGGGATGATCATCGACAGGTTGTCGATCAGCAGGCGGTCGCCGAACTTTTTGGAGACGTTCTTGAACTCCATCACCGAGTTGCCCAGGCGCTCGCCCGGCGGGATGAAGATTTCGTTGGTCTCGTTGCGCTTCTGGTAATCGACCGACTGCAGTTCGTCCAGGCGCGCCAGACGTGCCTTGCCCTTGGAGCGGCCGCCCTTGGCGTTCTGCCGGGCCCACTCCAGTTCCTTCTGGATCGCCTTCTGCCGCGCCTTCTCCTGGTTCTCTTCCTGCTTCAGGCGCTCGTCCTTCTGCATCAGCCATTCGGTGTAGTTGCCCTTCCACGGAATGCCGCGGCCGCGGTCCAGTTCCAGGATCCATTCGGCGGCGTTGTCGAGGAAGTAGCGATCGTGGGTGACCGCGACCACGGTGCCGGTATAGCGCGCCAGGAACTGTTCCAGCCACTCCACCGACTCGGCGTCGAGGTGGTTGGTCGGTTCGTCGAGCAGCAGCATGTCCGGCTTCTGCAGCAGCAGCCGGCACAGCGCCACGCGGCGCTTCTCGCCGCCGGACAGGTTGGCGATCTTGGCGTCCCACGGCGGCAGCCGCAGCGCATCGGCGGCCACGTCGAGCTGGTTCTCCAGGGTGTGCGCATCGCCGGCGGCCAGGATCGCCTCCAGGCGCTCCTGTTCCTTGGCCAGCGCGTCGAAATCGGCGCCTTCCTCGGCATAGGCGGCGTACACCGCTTCCAGCGCGGCCTGCGCCTGCAGCACTTCGCCCACGCCTTCCTCGACCGACTCGCGCACGGTCTTGTTCGGGTCCAGCTCCGGCTCCTGCGCCAGGTAGCCGACCTTGGTGCCGGGCTGCGGACGCGCCTCGCCTTCGAAATCGGTGTCCACGCCGGCCATGATCTTCAGCACGGTGGACTTGCCGGCGCCGTTGAGGCCGAGCAGGCCGATCTTGGCGCCGGGGAAGAACGACAGCGAGATGTCCTTGATGATCTGGCGCTTGGGCGGCACGGTCTTGCTGACCCGGTTCATGGTGTAGATGTATTGCGACATGGCGGCTCCAAAGGCGCAGGGCGCCCGCCGGCCGGCGGCCGGAGGGCGTCGAAAGGGATGGCGGATTATAGCCGGACGGCCGCCGGCATTCGTTGTCGCACGGTGGCGGCGGCAGACGCGCGGGCGGTGCCGCGCGGCCTACTCGGCGATCGGCGGCAGCGCTGCGCTCGGTGCCGTCGCCGTTTCCCCCGCGCGGCGCTGCCGGCGCAGATAGAACAGTGCGCAGATCACCAGCACCAGCATCGCCAGCCACTCGCTGTGCAGCGCCGCCTGCATCGCGGCCAGGCTGCCGCCACCGCGGGCGTGGGCGTAGATCGCGCCGAGCGCTGCCGGGCCCAGGCCCATCGCCGCCTGCAGGATGGTGGAGAGCATGGCGCTGCCCGCGCCTGCGTGGTCGGTGGGCACCTGCGACAGGCCGATGCGGTAGAAGCTGGCCACGATCCAGGCCTGGCCGGCACCGATCAGTGCGGTCGCCGGGGCCAGGTTGCCCGCGCCCGGATGCGGCCACACGGCGTGCAGCGTCCAGCCCAGCGCCAGCAGGCCCAGCATCTGCACCAGGCAGCCCAGCAGCAGCGTCGGCAGCGGGCCGCAGCGCGCCGCCACGCGGGCGCTGACCAGCGCGGAGGCGAAGTAGGCCGCGCCCAGCACGATGAACGCATTGCCGGACTGCAGCGGCGAGAGGTCGGCGCCGGTCTGCAGGGTCAGCGCCAGCACGAACATGAAACCGCTCCAGCAGGTGAAGAACACCCCGCCCACCAGCAGCGCGAAGCGCACGCTGGGCAGCCGCAGCAAGGCCAGCGGCAGCAACGGCGTCCGTCCGCGGCGTTCCTGCCACAGTTCGACCCGGGTTAGCGCCGCCAGCAGCGGCAGGCAGGCCGCCAGCACCGCCAGGCACGCCGGCGGCCAGTGCAGGGCAGGGCCCAGCGCCAATGGCAGCAGCAGGCAGGCCAGGAACAGCCCCAGCAGCCCGGCGCCGGCCAGGTCGGGCGGCATCCGCCGTGCCGCGCGGGTCTCCGGCACGGCGCGCAGGCAGGCCAGCGCCAGCAAGCAGAACGGCAGGTTGATCAGAAACACGCTGCGCCAGCCGGATCCGGCGATGTCCGCGCTGACCAGCGAGCCGCCCAGCACCTGACCGATGACGAAGGCGATGCCGCCCAGCGAGCCGTACAGCGCCAATGCCCGGGCGTGCGCCTTGCCTTGCAGGCTGACGTGGATGGTGGCCAGGATCTGCGGCACCGCCAGCGCCGCCCCCAGTCCCTGCAGGATGCGGCCGGCCAGCAGGGCCGGGACCGAACCGGCCACCCCGCACAGCAACGAGGCCAGGCCGAACAGCAGCACGCCGGCACCGAACACGCGGCGCCGGCCGAGGTTGTCGCCGAGCCGGCCGCCCGCCGCCAGGCCCACCGCGAAGGCGACGCCGTAGACGGCCACGATCAGCTCCAGTTGGGTCGCCGACGCGTGCAGCGTGTGGGCGATCGAGCCGAGCGCGACATTGAGGATGGAGAAATCGATCAGCGGCAGCATCTGCCCGATCAGCAGGATGCCGAGGCCGCGGTGGCTCAGGGTGGGGGTGGTGGCGGGCATGGCGGAGGCGGGGGAGGGTGTGGTCATGGCGCGCAGTATGGTGAGTCGATAAACTGGTACAAGGACTCATTTATCCTGGTACTGGCGCTGCCTCCCTGGTGTCCCGAACAATCGCGTCGGGGCGCCGTCTCCTGCGGCGCGACAGACACGCCTGCGCCGCCTGTCGACGCGGCGTCGTCGGGCACCGGCGGACAGCAAAAGTGGAGAAGACGATGCAACCGGACCTCGCGCATTCCACCTCCAGGCCGGAGCGGGCGGTCGCGCCTGCTACGTCGGGCCCGGCCCTGGCCAGCGAGCGTGCCCGCGCGCTGGGCGCCTTCCTGCGCGCCCGCCGCGAGAGCCTGGACCCGGCGCGGCTGGCGCTCCCGCGCGGCGGCAGGCGCCGCACCCCCGGCCTGCGCCGCGAGGAAGTGGCCTTGCTCGCCGATGTCGGCGTGACCTGGTACACCTGGCTGGAACAGGGGCGCCCGGTCCGCGCCTCGGCGCGCGTGCTGACCGCCATCGCCCGCGCCCTGCAGTGTTCGGAGGTGGAAACCGCGCACGTGCTGGCGCTGGCCGGCGTGGGCGGCACGACCGCCCTGGCGCCGCCGCCGTGCCAACGCCTGACCGGCACCGGGCGCATGCTGCTGGACCAGCTCGGCCCGTGGCCGGCAATGCTGCAGACCCCGCGCTTCGACATCCTCGGCGCCAACCCGGCCTTCGAGCGGCTGATGGGTGTGACCCTGGCCGACCTGGCGGACGCCGACCGCAACTGCGTCTATCAGGCCTTCACCAATCCGCGCTGGCGCGACGCATTGCTCGATCGCCAGGAGGTGCTGCAGCACATGGTGGCGTTGCTGCGCGCGGCGATGGCCGAACACCTGGGCGAGCCGGAATGGGAGGCGCTGCTGGCGCGCTACCGTGCGGCCTCTCCCGAGTTCGATGCGCTGTGGCGGCAGCGGCGCGAGGTGCGCGGCGTGGAGAATCAGCTCAAGCGCTTCCGCCATCCGCAGGAAGGCGAGCTGCACCTGCAGCAGGTCAACTGGTGGTCGGCGCCGCGCAACGGCAACCGTCTGGTGGTCTATTTGCCAGCCGATGACACGGCGCAGGCGGCGCTGTTGCGCCTGCACGCGCAGGCCGGAAATGCCGCTGGATGAACGCTTTCCTAGCCCGTTCCGGGAAGCTGAATACGTAACCGATTCCAGCAGGAGACGGTTCAGACGAAAACGGCCTAAATGCAACCGCCACACCACGTGACGGAGTTGCCATGAACATGAAACGCATTGCCACAATCGCCCTCTCGTCCGCGCTGGCGCTGGGTTTCATGGCGCCATCCGCATTCGCCTGGGGTCCGGGCGGTCCGGGTCCCGGCCCGGGCTGGGGCCCGCCAGGTCCTCCGGGACCGCCGCCCCCGCCGCCGGGACCGGGTCCGCGCGACCATGGCTGGTACGACCGCGGCTACCGCGACGCCGATCGCGAGCGCTACTGGCGCGACCGTGAGCGCGACCGCCGCGACGCCCGTCGCGCCTACGACCGCGGCTACCGCGATGGCTATCGCAACGGCCCCGACGTCGTCTACTACCGCCCGGGCCCGCCGCGCTGGGCGCGCGGCCAGCGCTACTACGGCCCGAACTACGTGGTCTACGACTACGACCGTTACCAGGTCCGGCGCCCGCCGTACGGCTACCGCTGGGTGCGCGACGACACCGGCAACCTGCTGCTGGTCGCCATCGCCACCGGCATCATCGCCGATCTGGTGCTCAGCGGCCGCTGAGCCCTGCTGCGGCATCGCCAGACGGCCTCCTTCGGGAGGCCGTCTGCGTTTTGGTTCGCCCTCGGCCGCGCGCGGGGCTTAAACTAGTCGTCTGCCTTCTGTCCATGCCCCCCGGAGACCCGATGTTCCCGCGCGACGCCCGCATCGAAACCTACGATCCCGACCTGGCCCGCGCCATCGCCGCCGAAGCCGGCCGCCAGGAAGACCACGTCGAGCTGATCGCCAGCGAGAACTACTGCAGCCCGCTGGTCATGGAAGCGCAAGGCAGCCAGCTGACCAACAAGTACGCCGAAGGCTATCCGGGCAAGCGCTACTACGGCGGTTGCGAATTCGTCGACGTCGCCGAGCAGCTGGCCATCGACCGGGTCAAGCAACTGTTCGGCGCCGACTACGCCAACGTGCAGCCGCACAGCGGCTCGCAGGCCAACCAGGCGGTGTACTTCGCGCTGCTGCAGCCGGGCGACACCATCCTCGGCATGTCGCTGGCGCACGGTGGCCACCTGACCCACGGCGCCAAGGTCAACGCCTCCGGCAAGCTGTTCAACGCCGTGCAGTACGGCGTCGACGACCAGGGCCTGATCGACTACGACGAAGTCGAGCGCCTGGCCGTGGAGCACAAGCCGAAGATGGTGGTGGCGGGCTTCTCCGCCTACTCGCAGGTGATCGACTGGGCGCGCTTCCGCGCCATCGCCGACAAGGTCGGTGCTTACTTCTTCGTGGACATGGCACACGTGGCCGGCCTGGTCGCCGCCGGTGTCTATCCGACCCCGCTGCCGCACGCGCACGTGGTCACTTCCACCACCCACAAGACCCTGCGCGGCCCGCGTGGCGGCATCATCGTCGCCAGTGCCGCCGGCGCCGGCGACAAGCTCGAAGACCTGTCCAAGAAGCTGCAGTCGATCGTCTTCCCCGGCATCCAGGGCGGCCCGCTGATGCACGTGATCGCGGCCAAGGCGGTGGCGTTCAAGGAAGCGCTGGAGCCGGAATTCACCCGCTACCAGCAGCAGGTGGTGAAGAACGCCCAGGCCATGGCCAAGACCCTGATCGCGCGCGGCTACAAGATCGTCTCCGGCGGCACCGAGAACCACCTGATGCTGGTGGACATGATCGGCCGCGACGTCTCCGGCAAGGACGCGGAAGCGGCGCTGGGCAAGGCCCACATCACCGTCAACAAGAACTCGGTGCCCAACGACCCGCGCTCGCCGTTCGTGACCTCGGGCCTGCGCCTGGGCACCCCGGCGATCACCACCCGCGGCTACCAGGAACAGGATTGCGTCGATCTGGCCAACTGGATCGCCGACGTGCTCGACGCCCCGGCCGACGATACCGTGCTGGCGCGCGTGCGCGACGCGGTGACCGCGCAGTGCCGCAAGTATCCGGTGTATGGCTGAAAAACGGGAATGGGGAATGGAGAATCGGGAATGGTCAGAAGCGCTACGCTTGCGCGGTTGACGTTCCCATTCCCCATTCCCGTTTCCCCATTCCCGGCGCCCTGAATGCACTGCCCCTTCTGCCAGCACACCGATACCCGGGTGATCGATTCGCGCGTGTCCGAGGACGGCGCGACGATCCGCCGGCGTCGCGAGTGCGAGGCCTGCGGCGAGCGCTTCAGCACGCTGGAGACGATCGAACTCAAGCTGCCGACGGTGATCAAGAGCGACGGTGGGCGCGAGGCGTTCGATGCGCGCAAGCTGCGCACCAGCTTCGACCGCGCGCTGCAGAAGCGGCCGGTGTCCGAGGAGCAGATCGAGGCGGCGGTGCGCGCGGTGGTGCATCAGTTGCGCATGTCCGGCGAGCGCGAACTGCCCTCGATCCGGGTCGGCGAGTACGTGATGGCCGAGCTGCGCAAGCTCGACCACGTCGGCTACGTGCGCTTCGCCTCGGTGTACCGCAGCTTCCAGGACGTGGCCGATTTCCGCGAGGAGATCGAGAAGCTCGAGCGCGAGTTGCCGGTCGGCAGCGAGCAGTTGCCGCTGCTGGACCTGGTGCGCGCGGCCAAGCCGGGCGACAAGACCGGCAAGCGCTGAGCGCATGCGCATCGTCTGTCTGGCCGAGGCCGCGCAGCACATTCCCGCGCTGGCGCAGGAGCATCTGCAGGCGTTCGGCCCGCTGCTGCCGGAGTGGAACGTGGTGGAGGCCGAGGCCGACCTGCGCAGCCACCGCGACGAACGCCGCATCCCCACCAGCTGGATCGCCCTGGACGGCGAGGACTGGCTGGGCTCGGTCAGCCTGCTGCAGAACGACGACGCGCGCATCCGCCAGTTTTCGCCGTGGCTGGCGACGCTGTACGTGCGGCCGCAGGCGCGCGGTGCCGGCGTCGGCGCCGCTTTGGTCGCGCACTGCGTGCAGGCTGCCGCGCGCTTCGGCGTGCAGTGGCTGTACCTGTACTGCGAACCGGTGCTGGTGCCGTTCTACGAGCGCCTGGGCTGGCAGCGCCATGCCGACCTGCCGCTGGGGTTGCTGCAGATCGTGGTGATGCGCCGCGACGTCAGTGCTGCTACCGCATCCGCATGAGCACCGACGTCGTCTCCGGCTTCTCCGCCGACGACCATCGCTGGATGGCGCAGGCCCTGCGCCTGGCCGAGCGCGGCGCCTACACCACGCGGCCCAATCCGATGGTCGGCTGCGTAATCGTGCGCGACGGTGTCGTGGTGGGCGAGGGCTTCCACCAGCGCGCCGGCGGGCCGCACGCCGAGGTGTTCGCGCTGCGCGCCGCCGGCGAACGCGCCCGTGGCGCCACCGCCTACGTGACCCTGGAGCCGTGCGCGCACTACGGCCGCACCCCGCCGTGCGCGCTGGCGCTGATCGAGGCCGGGGTGGCGCGGGTGGTGGCGGCGATGGCCGACCCGTTCCCGCAGGTCAACGGCGGCGGCTTCGCACTGCTGCGAGAGGCCGGCATCGCGGTGCAATCCGGGTTGATGCAGGCGCAGGCGCGCGCGCTCAACCGTGGCTTCCTGTCGCGGGTGGAGCGCGGCCGGCCGTGGTTGCGGATCAAGCTCGGCGCCAGCCTGGACGGACGCACCGCCCTGGCCAGCGGCGAATCGAAATGGATCACCGGCGCGGCGGCGCGCCAGGACGTGCACCACTGGCGCGCCCGCGCCGGCGCCATCCTTACCGGCGCCGGCACCGTACTGGCCGACGACCCGGCACTGACCGTGCGCCTGGACGCGGCGATCGAGGTGGCCCCGCCGCTGCGCGTGGTGCTGGACGCGCAACTGCGCAGCCTGGCGCAGGCCAAGGTCCGCGACGGCAGCGCACCGACCCTGTACCTGCATGCGCCGGACTGCGTGCCGCCGGCGCTGGCTCACGCCGCGTTCGCCGCGGTGCCGTTGCACGACGGCCGCTGCGACCTGCACGCGGCGCTGCGCCTGCTCAGCGAGCGCGGCATCAACGAGGTCCAGGTCGAGGCCGGGGCGACGCTGAGCGGTGCACTGCTGCGCGCCGGCCTGGTCGACGAGGTGCTGGTGTACATGGCGCCGCTCCTATTGGGCGATACCGCGCGTCCGCTGCTGGCCGGGCTCGGCATCGAGACCATGGCGCAGCGCGTACCGCTGCAATTGCAGGACGTGCGCCAGCTCGGCGACGACCTGCGTCTGCTGTTGCGGCCGGCGATCGCCGCCAGCACGGGGGCGGCCTCGCCCTGAGCGATCGACGGTGATGCGCGTCGCCGCGCGCAAGGTTGCCGTGCGCACCGCGACGCTTTGTCCCACCGGTGGCGCGCTGTACCGGGCGGCCGCTGCGGCCGCGCCTGCTAGAATGCCCAGGCCGGTTCGCCGGCGACCACAAACGTCTTCAGGGCGGGGTGCGATTCCCCACCGGCGGTAGGTGCGTTCGCGCACGAGCCCGCGAGCGCTTCCCGGCGCAGGCGCGACGCGCCGAATCGGGAAGGTCAGCAGATCCGGTGCGATGCCGGAGCCGACGGTATAGTCCGGATGAAAGAAGACGGCCTTCGCGCAGCCTTGCGGCTGTGCGCGTGCCTGTTTGCCTTGTGGCGTTTTTCGCTCACCCCATTGCGAGAAACGTAGCTATGTTCACCGGAATCATCGAAGGCGTCGGCCACCTCGCCGCACGCCAGCCGCAGGGCGGCGATCTCCGCTTCACCTTCGCCACCGGCAGCCTGCCGTTCTCCGACGTGCGCCTGGGCGAGAGCATCGCGGTCAATGGCGTGTGCCTGACCGTGATCGCCTTCGACGCGGCGGCGTTCCAGGCCGACGCCTCCACCGAGACCCTGGCGCTGACCACGCTCGGCCGCCTGGCCGAGGGCGCGACACTGAACCTGGAGCGGGCGATGCGCCCCAGCGACCGCCTCGGCGGGCACCTGGTCAGCGGCCATGTCGACGGCCTCGGCGAGGTGCTGTCGATTCACGACGATGCGCGCGCGCAGCGCTGGCGTTTCGCCGCGCCGGCGTCGCTGCTGCGCTACATCGCCAAGAAGGGCTCGATCTGCGTGGACGGGGTCAGCCTCACCGTCAATGAAGTCGACGCCGAAGGCTTCGAGGTCGCGCTGATTCCGCACACCGTGGCGCACACCGCGTTCGCGCAGACCGCCGTCGGCGCGGCGGTGAACCTGGAGATCGACCTGGTCGCGCGCTACGTCGAACGCCTGTTGCAGGGCCGCCAGGACTGATCCTGGCCGCGTCCGGCCTTCTGCCTCTCCGCCACGCTGCGCCGCTGCCTGCGGCGCGCGCGGCACCTTCCGTCTTTCCGCGAGTCCCCGCATGTCGCCTTCCGTTACCCCGAGCCTGAATTTCGCCTCCGTCCCCGAGCTGCTGGAAGAACTCCGCGCCGGCCGCATGGTGGTCATCGTCGACGACGAGGACCGCGAGAACGAGGGCGACCTGATCATGGCCGCCGAGCTGGTCAAGCCCTCGGACATCAACTTCATGGTCACCCACGCGCGCGGCCTGGTGTGCCTGTCGCTGACCCGCGAGCGCTGCGCGCAGCTGGGCCTGGCGCCGATGGTCCAGCGCAACACCGCGCAGTTCCATACCAACTTCACCGTCAGCATCGAGGCCGCCGAGGGCGTCACCACCGGCATCTCCGCCTACGACCGCGCCCACACCGTGCGCACCGCGGTCAAGCCGGACGCCAAGCCGCACGACCTCAGCCAGCCCGGCCACATCTTCCCGCTGATCGCCCAGCCGGGCGGGGTGCTGACCCGTGCCGGCCACACCGAGGCCGCCAGCGACCTGCCGATGCTGGCGGGGCTGGAGCCGGCCGGCGTGCTGGTGGAAGTGCTCAATCCCGACGGCAGCATGGCGCGGCGTCCGCAGCTGGAAGCGTTCGCCCGCACCCACGGGCTGAAGATGGGCTCGATCGCCGACCTGATCGCCTACCGCCTGGCCACCGAGCACACCGTCGAACGCATCGACGAGCGCCCGATCGACACCGAGTTCGGCGGCTTCACCTTGGTCACCTACCGCGACCGCATCGCCCACGACCTGCACTTCGCGCTGGTCCGCGGCACCCCGGACGCCGACACCCCGACCCTGGTGCGGGTGCAGGTGGAGAACCCGCTGGCCGACCTGCTGCACTGGCGCCGCGACGACTTCGGCGTGGCCGCCAGCGACGCCCTGCGCGCGATCGCCGCCGCCGAGCGCGGGGTGATGGTGGTGCTGTCGGCGCCGCGCGACAGCGAGGCGCTGCTGGCGCGGCTGCGCGCACAGCCGGAGGCGGCGCACGGCAAGGACGTGGGCCAGTGGCGGCGCAACGGCGCGGGCAGCCAGATCCTCGCCGACCTGGGCCTGGGCAAGCTGCGCGTGCTCGGCACGCCGCGCCGGCAGATCGGGTTGGCCGGGTTCGGGCTGGAGGTGGTGGAGCATGTGGAGCCGGGAATCGGGACCCGGGACCCGGGACCCGGAAAAGCCTGATCCCCGCGCGCGACCTCGTTTGCTTCTCCCGGACCCCGGGTCCCGGGTCCCGGCTGTTAAACTCTCCCACCCCCTCAAGCTGCCACCGCCATGTCCCACTACGAAGGCGACCTCCGCACTCCCGAGTCGGCGCGTTTCGCGATCATCGCCAGCCGCTGGAACGCCCGTATCACCGACGTGCTGGTCGCCGGTGCGCGGCAGAGCCTGGCCGGCAACGGCATCGCCGATGACGCGGTGGACGTGATCCGGGTGCCGGGCGCGTGGGAGTTGCCGCTGGTCGCCGCCCGCCTGGCCGCGGCCGGCAAGCATGCCGCGATCATCGCGCTGGGTTGCGTGATCCGCGGCGACACCCGCCACTACGAACATGTCGCCGACGGCTGCGCCGAGGGCCTGCTGCGGGTGTCGCTGGACTTCCGCATCCCGGTGCTCAACGGTGTGCTCGCCGTGGAGCAGGTCGAGGACGCCGAGGCGCGCGCCGGCGGCAGCCATGGCAACAAGGGCGAGGAAGCGGCGCTGAGCGCGCTGGAGATGGTCAACCTGCTGGAGCTGCTGCCGTGAACAAACCCGCTGGCCACAAGCACCACCCACGTCGCGACGGCGTGGATCCGGTCCTGCGTTCGCGCGCGCGCCGGCGTGCGCTGCAGGCGATCTACGCCTGGCAGATCTCCGGCGGCAACGCCCAGCACGTGATCGCGCAGTTCGCGCACGAGCAGGCGCACGAGATCGCCGACCTGGTGTACTTCGAGAACCTGGTCGAAGGCGTGCTCAAGCACCGCGCCGAACTGGACGCAGCGCTGGTCGGCTACCTGGACCGCACGGTCGAGGAAGTGGACGCGATCGAACGCGCGGTACTGCGCCTGGCCGCCTACGAACTGCTGCACCGCATGGACGTGCCGTACCGCGTGGTGATCAACGAAGCCATCGAGACCGCCAAGCGCTTCGGTTCCGAACACGGCCACACCTACGTCAACGGCGTCCTGGACCGCGCCGCGCTGGAATGGCGCGCGGTGGAGTCGGGGGGCTGAGGGGCTGGGAATGGGGAAAAGGGAATGGGGAATGGCAAAAGCAGATGCCGTTCTCCTTCGAGATCGCCGACGTTCCGGCTTTCGCTCCTGCTTCTAACCATTCCCGACTCCCCATTCCCGATTCTCAGCCCCCCATGCCCGAATTCGATCTGATCGAGCGCCTGCGCGCGCGCAGCCGGGCGCGGGACGACCTGCCGCTGGGCATCGGTGACGATGCGGCCTTGCTGCTGCCGCCGCCGGGGGAGTTGCTGGCGATCACCACCGATACGCTCAACGCCGGGGTGCATTTCCCGGTCGAAACCGCGGCCGCCGACATCGGCTGGAAGACGCTGGCGGTGAATCTGTCCGACCTGGCGGCGATGGGCGCGCAGCCACGCTGGTGCACGCTGTCGCTGTCGTTGCCGCAGGTCGACATGGCCTGGGTCGATGCGTTCGCCGAGGGCTTCTTCGCCCTGGCCGATGCGCACGGCATCGGCCTGGCCGGCGGCGACACCACGCGCGGGCCGCTGGCCTTGTCGGTCACGGCGATCGGCAGCGTGCCGGCGACGATGGCGCTGCGCCGCGATGCTGCGCAGCCGGGCGACGAGGTCTGGGTGACCGGCCAGCCGGGCGAGGCGGCCGCGGCGCTGGCGCTGTGGCAGGCCGGCCGCTTGGACGTGACCGCGCCGGCCGCCGATCCGCTGCACGAACGCCTGCGCCAGCGCCTGCTGCGGCCGACGCCGCGGGTGCAGGCCGGCTTGCGCCTGCGCGGCCTGGCGCGGGCCTGCGTGGACGTGTCCGACGGCCTGCTGGCCGACCTGGAGCACATCTGTGCGCGCAGCGGCGTCGGCGCCGAACTGGACCTGGCCGCGCTGCCGGCGGTCGCCGCCCCGGCCGACGCGGACCCTGCGCAGGTGCACGCCTGGCAGCTGGGCGGTGGCGACGACTACGAACTGTGCTTCACCGCCGACCCGGCGCAGCGCGCGGCGATTGTGCAGGCGCTGCAGGCGGTCGGGGTCACGGCGACGCCGATCGGGTGCATCGTCGCTGGCAATGGCATCGCGGTACGCGATGCCGACGGCCAGCGGTGGCAGCCGCCGCGAAGCGGCTACCAGCACTTTTTGAGCTGAGCCGCGCGGCCTGGGCGCACGCCGGCCACCGGCCGCGGCGCCAGCACGTTCGGGCCGCCTGCCAAGGTCCTTCCATACTGTGCCGCACTGCGGCGTGAATATCGCCCGTACCCGGTGGTACGGTCCGCCTGCCCGGCCCCGTGTCGAGCCCTTGTCATCGTTCTGGCAGTACCGTTCCGGCAGCCGGCCATCCCGGTCCGGCGCCGCTTGGGAGGCAGTCCATGCGCATGTCCGTGTCACGTCGCATCGCCCTTGGCGCGATGTTGCTGGTGTTCTCCGCCGCCGCGGCTGCGGCCGGCTTCACCAAGCAGTACCAGAGCATTTCCAGTTTCGATGGCACCAAGCTCGGCGCGCTCGTCCTGGTGCCGCAAGGGCAGGGCCCGGGGCCATTCCCGCTGGTGGTGATGCCGGCCAGCTGGTCGCTGCCCAACCTGGAATACGTGGGCCGCGCCAGCGAACTGGCCAACGACGGCTACGTGGTGGTCAGCTACACCTCGCGCGGCTTCTGGGATTCGCAGGGGCTGATCGACATCGCCGGGGCACCGACGGTGGAGGACGTCAGCGCAGTGATCGACTGGGCGCTGGCCAACACCCCGGCCGACGCCAAGGCGATCGGCGTCTCGGGCATCTCCTACGGCGCCGGTACCAGCCTGCTCGCCGCCGCGCGCGACCCGCGCATCAAGGCGGTGGCCGCGCTCAGCGGCTGGGCCGACCTGCAGGCCTCGCTGTACGCCAACAGCACTGTCAGCCAGCAGGGCGTGGGCCTGCTGGTTGCCGCCGGGGTCGCCACCGGCCGGCCCGGTCCGGACCTGGCGCGGATCACCGCACACGTGGCGGTGGGCGACTACGACGGCGCGGTGCAGGGCTTCCTGCCCAAGGCGGCCGAACGCGGAGTGATCAACGAGGTGCAGGCGCTCAACCGCAACGGCCCGGCGGTGCTGCTGGCCAATGCGTTCAACGACGGCCTGTTCCCGCCGAACCAGTACATCAACCTCTACAACCGGCTCAGCGTGCCCAAGCACCTGATGTTCAGCCAGGGCGACCACGCCACTGCCGAACTGCCGGGCGCGCTGGGCCTGCCGAACCAGGTGTATACCGAGGCCACGCGCTGGTTCGATCGCTACCTGAAAGGCCGCGACAACGGCGTGGACCGTGAAGCGCCGGTGCAACTGTCGACCCTCGGCGGCACCTGGCTCAGTTATGCCGACTGGAACAGCGTACAGGCCGGCGCCACCCGCTATGGCCTGACCGGCCCCAGCGGCCTGTTGTTGCCGACCGGGTCGCTGACCAGCGGCAACAGCAGCGGCTGGAACTACCGCATCGCCACCGACGTGCCGACCCTGGCCGATTCCGGCGTGGTGATGGTCAGTGGTCTGTTGCAGGGCCTCGGCCAGCCGGTAACCACCTCGATTCCGCTGGTCAGTCGGGTGGGTGCCGCAGTGTGGAGCGGCCCGGTGCTATCCAGCGACAAGCGCCTGGCCGGCGCGCCCTCGCTGCGCCTGACGGTGACCCCGAGCCAGTCCAACGTGTCGTTGTTCGCTTATCTGTACAGCATGGACGGCACGGGTTCGGCGCAGTTGCTGAGCCATGTGCCGTACACCCTTCGCAACGCGACCCCGGGCACACCGGTGACGCTCGACCTGGCGCTGCAGGCGACCGCGGTCGAGATCCCGGCCGGCCGCCGCCTGGTGCTGGTGGTGGACACCACCGATCCGCGCTACGCCTCGGCCAGCCGTTTCGGCGGCACCGTGAGCTTCAGCTCGCCAGCGGCGACGCCGTCGTTCTTGAGTGTGCCATTGCACTGAGATAGTCGGCGCTTCCCTTCTCCCCTTGGGAGAAGGTGCCCCGCAGGGGCGGATGAGGGTACGGGCGCAGCCTCGTGTAGCCGGATCAGCGCAGCGCTTCGCGCGCCGGACCCTCACCCCAACCCCTCTCCCGGCGGGAGAGGGGCTTTGGGCTTCTCCCTTCTCCCCCCGGGAGAAGGTGCCCCGCAGGGGTGGATGAGGGTAGGGCGTAACCGTGTACAGCTTGATCAGCGCAGCGCTTCGCGCGTCGGACCCTCACCCCAACCCCTCTCCCGGCGGGAGAGGGGCTTTGGCCTCTCCCTTCTCCCACCGGGAGAAGGTGCCCCGCAGGGGCGGATGAGGGTACGGCATCGCGCATCGCCACAGCAGCGCGCACACCACGCCAGCACAGCACACGAATTTACGTAGCTTTTATTCGAACCCGCCTGCGCTTTGCAACGAAGATATTCGGCGATTCCTATACTTTCCGCGCTGACGACGGGGATGCTTGCGTGGAATCGATGGCTGCAATCTTGAGCGTGTCGCAGGCCGCACCGATCGCCTGCAGGCGCCGCGTGCCGCAGACGCAACGGCGTGCCGTCCGCGTCCGCGTGGCGGCCATGCCGCGTGCGCCGCGACACCACCATGGCTGCCGCAGCGCGCTGCAGCATCCGCCGCCACACGGCCGCGCGCGTTCACTGCACGCGCGTTGACGACATAGCGCCGCCACCACCGCGGCGCTGCATTCCAACTTCCTCCCCGCGATGCGCCACCCGGCGTATCGCCTGCGATGGCGCGTGCGCGTGAAGCGGCGCGTCGTCGTTGCCCCTCCACCCAACGAAGGACGGCTCCTTGCGAGCCGACGTCGCGATGTCCATGAAGTTCCATCCCCTGTTCCTGTCCCTGGCCGTGCTGTGCGCCGGCGATGCCGCCGCCGTGGGCCTGGCTGCGCCCGTGTCGGAGGCGATGCCGGCATCGGAGCCCGCCCCCGTGCCGCCGGCACGCAGCGCAGATTGTTCCAATGGCTTCTTCTCGCGCCTGGCCTCGGCCTATCGCGAGGATGCGCAACCGGCCGATCCCGATGCGCCGACGCCGGCGCGCCGGGGGCTGCCGGCGCCGTTCTCCTCGCCGCCGTTTCCGTCGGCCGAATGGCAGCTTGGTGCGGTGGACTACCCGGTCGGGGTGCCCAACGAGAATGCGCAGTATCCGGTGGAGAAGGCGCTGGCGTGCACGCGCGTGGGGCAATGGATGCAGCGCAACCGCATCGAGCTGTACGGCTGGATCAATCCCTCGCTCAACGCCAGCACGTCCTCGCGCAGCAACTACCCGCTGTCCTACTCCACGCGGCCCAATCGCGGCGAGTTCAACCAGGCGCTGATCCGCCTGCAGCGCGTGCCGGACACGGTGCAGACCGACCATGTCGACTGGGGCTTCCACCTCGACGACCTGTACGGCTACGACTACCACTACACCACGATGAAGGGCGTCACCAGCGACCAGTTGCTGCACCACCCGCAGCCCAACAGCGCGCTCAACGGCAAGATCTATGGCAACGATCCGATGATCGCGCACGTGGACCTGTACCTGCCGTCGGTGGCGCAGGGCATGCTGGTCACGGTCGGCCGTTACCTGTCGCTGCCGGACATCGAAGCGCAGTTCTCGCCGAACAACTACCTGCTGACCCATTCGATCCTGTACACGGTCGATGCCTATACCAACATGGGCATCCTCACCACCACCAAGCTCAACGACCAGTGGACGCTGCAGCTCGGCGTGCACGGCGGCGACGATTCGGCGATCTGGGACGCGACCAGCCGCCTGAGCGCGCAGGCCTGCCTGCGCTGGGTCTCCAAGAGCAACGACGACATGCTGTATCCGTGCGTGGAGTCGTACAACAACGCCGCGCAGACCTACAACAACCTGCAGGAATTCGTGCTCACCTGGGGCCACCGCTTCTCGCCGAAGGTGCACATGCTCACCGAGGCCTACCACATCTACGTGCGCGACCAGGCGCTGGCCACCGATCCGTCGCAGTCGCACGCGCCGACCGGGCGCCCGGGCTATGCGCTGGGCGAGGCGCCGGACTTCCCGCTGGGGCGCAGCACTGCCGACGCCATCGTCAACTACGTCAACATCCAGCTCGGCGCGTCGGACATGCTGGCGATCCGCAACGAGTTCGTGAACGACCACGACGGCCAGCGCACCGGTTTCGCCACGCGCTACTCCAGCCACACCATCGGCCTCACCCACTGGGTGTCGCAGGACCTGGAGATCCGCCCGGAGCTGCGCTACGAGCATGCCTACGATTTCCCCGCCTACGACGGCGGGCGCCGCAACCATCAGGCGACGGCGCTGATCGACGCGATCCTGCATTACTGAGGTCGTCGCGCGCTGCCGTGCAGGCGGCGGCGCGGCGCCGGCAGACGTGGCGCACGCGCCTGCGTCGCGCGGTTTTACGCAGAATTTATGCGTGCCGCGCGCCTTCGCCACGGAGAGTTTATGGCGGCGGCTTCGATAATGCCGGCCTGGGCCAGAAGGCCTGTCCGACCCGGCGTGCGTGGCCATGTTGCGCTTCCCTTCTGCCTCCGTGCGCATGCCGCGTCCGGCGGTGTTCCCACACGATTGCGGCCTGCCCTGCGGCGGGCCGTCCCTTTGTTTCGGAGTTGAGACCATGAGCGGTTGGCTTTCGTTCGTTTGCGGCGTGGCGGTGATCGTCGCGGCCGGTTACCTGCTGTACGTGATCCTGCGCCCCGAAGATTTCTGAGCCGAGTGCCACTTCCATGATCGATACATTGCTTGTCTATGCGCTCGCGCTGCTGCTGGGATGGCCGCTGGGCCTGTACCTGGCCAAGGTGATGCGCGGGGCGCCGATGCGCGGCGACGCGCTGTTCGGCTGGATCGAACGCCCGCTGTACCGCCTGCTCGGCACCGATCCGGCGCGCGGTATGCACTGGCGCACCTATGCCGGCGCGTTCCTGGCCAGCAACCTGGTGCTGGGCGCGCTGGTGTTCGTGCTGTTCGTGACCCAGGCCTGGCTGCCGTTCAATCCGGATGCGGTGCCCAACATGCGCTGGGACGTGGCCTTGCACACCATGGTCTCGTTCCTGACCAACACCAATCAGCAGCACTACTCGGGCCAGGCGCAGCTGTCGTACCTGTCGCAGGCGGTGGGTGTGGTCGGCCTGCAGTTCATCACCCCGATGATGGGCCTGGCGCTGGTCGCGGCGACGCTGCGCGGCCTGTTCGGTGGGCGTGGCCAGGATGCGGCGCGCAAGGCGGCCGCGACTGGCGGCGAGACGGCGCAGGAGGTCGATCTTGGCAACTACTGGGCCGACGTGATCCGTCCGACCCTGCGCTTCCTGCTGCCGCTGTGCCTGCTGTGGACGCTGCTGCTGACCCAGCAGGGCGTGCCTTCGACGCTGGCGGCCGGTCCGGTCGCCACGCCGCTGGACGCCAGCGCCGGCCAGCAGACGCAGAAGATCCCGCTCGGCCCGGTCGCGGCGATGGTGGCGATCAAGCAGCTCGGCACCAACGGCGGCGGCTGGTACGGCCCCAACAGCGCGATGGCGCTGGAAAATCCCACGCCGTTCTCCAACCTGCTGGAGATGCTGGGCATCGTGCTGATCCCGGTGGCGGTGGCGTTCATGGTCGGCCCGTTCACCGGGCGCCGAAAGTTCACCGCGCTGGTGTTCGGCAGCATGCTGGTGATGTCGCTGGCGTCCACCGCGGTGTCGCTGTGGGCCGAAGGCCACGCGCCCGGCAGTGCCGCGCTGATGGAGGGCAAGGAGGTGCGCTTCGGCGTCGATGCCTCGGCGGCTTGGTCGTCGCTGACCACGCAGACCTCCAACGGCTCGGTCAACGCCATGCACGATTCGCTGGCGCCGCTGACCGGTGGCGTGGCGATGGTCAACATGCTGATCAACGCGATCTGGGGCGGCATCGGTTGCGGCCTGCAGCAGTTCCTGGTGTACCTGCTGCTGAGCGTGTTCCTGGCCGGCCTGATGACCGGGCGCACCCCGGAACTGTTCGGGCGCAAGATCGAGGCGCCGGAAGTGCGCCTGCTGGCGCTGCTGATCCTGTTGCAGCCGCTGGTGCTGCTCGGCTTCACCGCGATCACCCTTGCCCTGCCGGCCTCGATCTCGGCGACTTCCAATCCCGGCTTCCACGGCATCAGCCAGGTGTTCTACGAGTACACCTCGGCGTTCGCCAACAACGGCTCCGGTTTCGAGGGGCTGGGCGACGGCATTCCATGGTGGAACCTGAGCTGCACCGTGGTGCTGCTGCTGGGCCGCTATCCGGCGCTGATCGTGCCGCTGATCGTGGCCGCGCAACTGGCGCGCAAGCGGGTGGCGCCGGAAACCGGCGGCAGCCTGCAGGTGGAAACCCCGACCTTCGCGCTGACCCTGATCGCGGTCATCGCGATCCTGACCGTTCTGCAATTCACGCCGGCTTTGGTGTTGGGACCGATCGCCGATCACCTGACCCTGGCCGCGCACTGAGACGACGACGATGAGCACCCCGCTTCCTTCTACTTCCGTGGCTTCTTCGCCGGCGCGCCGGCCTGGGCTGTTCGATGCCGCGGCGCTGCGCGCGGCCTTGCGCGACAGCGTGCTGAAGCTGTCGCCGCGGCACCTGCTGGGCAGCCCGGTGATGGCCGTGGTGTTCGCCGGCACGCTGCTGTCGGCGCTGATCACCGTGTCCGGCCAGGGCCCGGCCGGCTTCGGCTGGGCGGTGACCGCGATCCTGCTGGTCACCGTGCTGTTCGGCAATTTCGCCGAGGCGGTGGCCGAGGCCCGCGGCCGCGGTCAGGCCGCCTCGTTGCGGCGCGCACGCAAGGACCTGGTGGCGCGCCGGGTCGCCAGTGTGCGGCTGGACGCCGAGACCAGCGTGCCCGCCGCCGAACTGCGCCCGGGCGACCTAGTGGTGGTGTCGGCCGGCGAGCTGATCCCGGCCGATGGCGAGATCGTGCACGGCCTAGCCACGATCAACGAGGCTGCGGTCACCGGCGAATCGGCGCCGGTGCTGCGCGAGGCCGGCACCGACCGCTCCGGCGTCATCGGCGGCACCAAGGTGCTGTCCGACGAGATCCTGGTGAAGGTCACCGCCGAGCCGGGCCACAGCTTCCTGGACCGGATGATCGCGCTGGTGGAAGGCGCCAACCGGCAGAAGACGCCGAACGAGATCGCGCTGACCATGCTGCTGGCGGCGATGACCCTGACCTTCCTGATCGTGGTCGCCTCGCTGCCGGCGATCGCCGGCTTCGTCGGCGTGCACGTGGATCCGCTGCTGCTGATCGCGCTGCTGGTGTGCCTGATCCCGACCACCATCGGCGGGTTGCTGCCGGCGATCGGCATCGCCGGCATGAACCGCGCGCTGTCGGCCAACGTGCTGGCCAAGTCGGGCAAGGCGGTGGAAGTGGCCGGCGACGTCGACGTGCTGCTGCTGGACAAGACCGGCACCATCACCCACGGCGACCGCCAGGCCACCGTGTTCCATGCGCTCAGTGGCGTGGACGTGGCGCAGCTGCGCGAGGCGGCGATGCTGTCGTCGCTGGCCGACCCGACACCGGAAGGCAAGTCGATCGTGCGCCTGGCGCGCGAACAGGGCCTGCCGCCGGCCGATCCGGCGGGCGCCGAGTTCGTCGCCTTCACCGCGCAGACGCGCATGTCCGGCGTCGACCTGCCGGCCAACGGCATGCAGCCGCCGCGGTCGATCCGCAAGGGCGCCGCCGATGCGTTGATCCGCCACGTCACCGCGCTGGGCGGGCAGGTGCCGGCGGAACTGAAGAGCCGCGTCGAGCAGGTCGCGCGCAGCGGCGCCACGCCGCTGGTGGTGGCCGAGGGCCGGCACGTGCTGGGCGTGGTCGAGCTGTCGGACGTGGTCAAGCACGGCGTGCGCGAGAAGTTCGCGCGGCTGCGCGCGATGGGCGTCAAGACGGTGATGATCACCGGCGACAACCCGCTGACCGCCGCGGCCATCGCCGCCGAGGCCGGCGTCGACGACTACATCGCCGAGGCCACGCCCGAGGACAAGTTGGCGCGCATCCGCCAGGAGCAGGCCGGCGGACGCCTGGTGGCGATGGTCGGCGACGGCACCAACGACGCGCCGGCGCTGGCCCAGGCCGACGTCGGCCTGGCGATGAACTCCGGCACCCAGGCGGCCAAGGAGGCCGGCAACATGGTCGATCTGGATTCGGATCCGGCCAAGCTGCTGGCGGTGGTGGAAGTGGGCAAGCAGCAGCTGATCACCCGCGGCGCGCTGACCACCTTCTCGCTGGCCAACGACGTGTCCAAGTACTTCGCGATCCTGCCGGCGCTGTTCGCCGCCTCGATCCCGCAGATGGCCGCGCTGAACGTAATGCGCCTGTCCAGCCCGACCAACGCGGTGCTGGCGGCGTTGATCTTCAACGCGCTGGTGATCCCGGCGCTGATCCCGCTGGCGCTGCGCGGCGTGCGCTTCACCCCGTCCTCGGCGACCTCGCTGCTGCGCCGGAACATGCTGATCTACGGCGTGGGCGGCGTGCTGCTGCCGTTCGTCGGGATCAAGGCCATCGATCTGCTGCTGGTGGCGCTGGGCTGACCCCAGCGCCGATTCTCACGCTCCTTCGGAATTGCCTCCATGACCGTGTCTTCCGTTTCCCTTCGCGAACCGATGCGCTGGCGCGCGGTGCTGGTGCTGCCGCTGCTGGTGCTCGCGTCCGCGGCGCTGTACTCGTTGCTGGCCACCGTGCTGGCCGGCGCGCTGTTCCCCGAGCAGGCCAATGGCAGCCTGCGCAGCCACGATGGCCGCGTGGTCGGCTCGGCGCTGGTGGCGCAGCCGTTCGCCGCCGCCGGCTACTTCCAGCCGCGTCCGTCCGGCGCCAAGTACGATCCGATGTCGGCGGCCGGCAGCAACCAGGCGCGCAGCAACCCCGACCTGCGCAAGCGCCTGGATGCCACCCGCCAGGCGGTGGCCGCACGCGAGGGCATCGACCCGGCGCAGGTGCCGGACGACCTGGTCACCCAGTCCGGCAGCGGCATGGACCCGGACATCAGCGTCGCCGCGGCGCGGATTCAGGTGGCGCGCGTGGCCGCCGCGCGCGGCCTGCCGCCGCAGAGCGTCGCCGCCCTGGTCGCCGCGCAGACCCAGCCGCGCCAGTTCGGCGTGCTGGGGGAGCCGCGGGTGAACGTGCTGGCGCTGAATCTGGCCTTGGATGCCGGGAATGGGGAAACGGGAATCGGGAATGGGAGGGAGCAAAAGCGGTAAGGCGCGCCGCGCTGTAGGCTTTGTGATTCCCCATTCCCAATTCCCCATTCCCAGCTCCAAATGCCCGACCCCCGCACCCAACAGGCCGACGCCCTGATCGGCGAACTGCAGCGCGAGCGCGGCGGGCGCCTGACCGTGTTCCTCGGCGCGGCGCCGGGGGTCGGCAAGACCTACGCGATGCTGTCGCGTGCGCGGCAGTTGCAGCAGCAGGGCAGCAACCTGGTGGTCGGCGTGGTCGAGACCCACGGCCGCGCCGAGACCGCGGCGCTGCTGGAGGGTCTCACCGTGCAGCCGCGGCGGCGGCTGGAGTACCGCGGCCGCACCCTGGACGAGATGGACCTGGATGCGCTGCTGGCGCTGCGCCCGCCGCTGGTGCTGGTGGACGAACTGGCCCATCGCAACGCGCCGGGCAGCCGCCACGAGCGGCGCTGGCAGGACGTGCAGGAACTGCTCGACGCCGGCATCGACGTCTACAGCACGGTCAACATCCAGCACCTGGAAAGCCTCAACGATGTGGTCCACCGCATCACCGGCGTGCGCGTCAGCGAGACCGTGCCCGATGCGATCTTCGATCGCCTGCGCGACATCGTGCTGGTCGACCTGCCGCCGCGCGAGCTGATCGAACGCCTGCAGCAGGGCAAGGTGTATCTGCCCGAGCAGGCCGGGCAGGCGCTGCAGGCCTTCTTCTCGCCGTCCAACCTGGCCGCACTGCGCGAGCTGGCGATGCAGACCGCCGCCGACCGCGTCGACAACGATCTGCGCGACGTGCAGGCCGCGCAGGGCCGCACCAGCGTGGCGCTGCGGCGCACGGTGATGGTGGCGATCGACGGGCGCGGCCAGTCCGACTACCTGGTGCGCGTAGCGCGGCGCCTGGCTGAGCGCCGCGGCGCGCCGTGGACGGTGGTCACCGTGCAGACCCAGGCGCAGCCGGATGCCGACTGGCAACTGGAGATCGACCGCGCCTTCGCGCTGGCGCGCCGGCTGGGCGGCGAGGCCGCGCTGCTGCACGGCGCCAACGTCGCCGATGCCTTGCTCGACCACGCCGCGCGCAGCGGCGTGTCCACGCTGGTGCTGGGCCGCACCCGCGAGCGTCCGCTGGCGCGCATGATCAATCGCACGCTGACCCAGCAGCTGCTGCAACGCGGCGCGCACTACGAACTGGTGATCATCAGTTCGCCGGAAGCGCGCGCGCGGGCGCGGCGGCGCTGGCGCAGCCCCGCGCACTGGCTGTCGCGCGACGACCTGCTGTTCGCCACGGTGGCCTCGGCGCTGGCGGTGGTGGTGGCCTGGATCGCCGAAAGTTGGGTCGGCATCGACGACCTGTCGATGGTGTTCATCGTCGCAGTGGTGATGGTGGCATCGAAGACGCGGATGACCGCGGCGGTGCTGGCGGCGCTGCTGAGCTTCTTCAGCTACAACTTCTTCTTCATCGAACCGCGCTTCACCTTCCAGATCGGCGCGCGCCAGGGCGTGGTCACGGTGCTGCTGTTCCTGGTCGCGGCCCTGGTCGCCGGGCGCCTGGCCTCGCGCCTGCGCATGCAGGTGTTGGCGCTGCGCGCGGTCAACGCGCAGACCACCGCGCTGCAGCGGCTGGGCCGCGAACTGACCAGTGCCGCCGACCTCGGCCAGGTGCTGGAGGCTGGGCGCCGTGCGCTCGCCGGCACCCTCGATGCCGAGGCCTGGCTGCGCCTGCAGCCGCTGGAGCGCGCGCATGACGGCGCCGACGACTACGCGCCGACGATGGCCGCGGTGGACCGCAGCGCCGCCGACTGGGCGCAGCGCCACGGCCAGGCCACCGGTCGCTTCACCGATACGCTGGCCGGCGCGAGCTGGTGGTTCCTGCCGGTGCGCCACGAGCACGGCACCATCGGCGTGGTCGGCTTGCGCTTCGGCACCGGCGTGCAGCGCCCGGGCCTGGAGCAGCAGCGCCTGGCCGAGGCGATGGTGGAGGACATCGGCCAGGCCGCGCTGCGCACGCGGCTGGTCGCCGACCTGGAGAGCGCGCGGGTCAGCGGCGAGACCGAGCGGCTGCGCTCGGCCCTGCTGTCCTCGGTCTCGCACGACCTGCGCTCGCCGCTGGCGGCGATGATCGGCGCGGCCAGCAGCCTGTCCAGCTACGGCAAGGCGATGGACGCGGACGATCGCCGCAGCCTGCTCGAGACGATCCAACTGGAAGGCGAACGCCTGGACCGCTACATCCAGAACCTGCTGGACATGACCCGGCTCGGTCACACCGGGCTGACCTTGAACCGCGACTGGATCGGCGTGGACGAACTGATCGGCTCGGCCGCGCGGCGCCTGCAGCGCTACCAGCCGCAGGTGCGGCTGGATATCGCCCTGGCCGCCGAGCTGCCGACGCTGTGGGTGCACCCGGCGCTGGTCGAGCAGGCGATCTTCAACGTGCTGGAGAACGCGGCCAAGTTCTCGCCGGCGGATGCGGCGATCCGCGTCGCCGCGGGCATGGTCGAGGGCCGCCTGCGCATCGACATCAGCGACCGCGGCCCGGGCATTCCAGAGGACGAGCGCGCGCGCATCTTCGACATGTTCTACAGCGTCGAGCGCGGCGACCGCGGCCGCCACGGCACCGGCCTGGGCCTGACCATCTGTCAGGGCATGATCGGCGCGCACGGCGGCAGCGTCGAGGCGCTGCCCGGCCCCGATGGCCGCGGCACCACGATCCGAATTACCCTGCCGCTCATCGAACCCGCCGCGCCGCCGTCCCGCCCCGATGCCGACTGAGTCCCACGCCGATCCGATTCCGCCGCCGCGCGTGCTGGTCATCGACGACGAGCCGCAGATCCGCCGTTTCCTCGACATCAGCCTGCGCGCGCAAGGCTACCGCGTGCTGCAGGCCGACACCGGCGCCGCCGGCCTGGCGCAACTGGCCGCGCACGGCGCCGAACTGGTGGTGCTGGACATCGGCCTGCCCGACCAGGACGGGCACAGCGTGCTGCGCGAACTGCGGCAATGGTCGTCGGTGCCGGTGATCATGCTCACCGTGCGCGCCGGCGAGGACGAAAAGGTGCAGGCGCTGGACGCCGGCGCCAACGACTACGTGACCAAGCCGTTCGGCGTGCAGGAACTGATGGCGCGCATCCGCGTGCTGCTGCGCATGCAGCCGGTGGCCGGCGAGGCCGAGCCGGTGTTCGACGACGGCCACCTGCACATCCACCTGGGGCTGCGCGAAGTGCGCCTGGACGGCGAAGCGCTGCCGCTCAGTCGCAAGGAGTACGCGCTGCTCGCCCTGCTGCTGCGACACAGCGGCCGCGTGGTGACGCAGCCGCAACTGCTGCGCGAACTGTGGGGCCCCACCCACCAGGACGACACCCACTACCTGCGCATCCTGGTCGGCAAGCTGCGGCAGAAACTCGGCGACAGCGCCGTGGCCCCGCGCTACATCGCCACCGAGCCGGGCGTGGGGCTGCGCTTCATCGGCGTGCAGTGCCATGGCTAACGTGGCGTGCTCCTGCCTGATGTTGCAGGGGGCTTTCGTCGGGACTCGGGACTGCAGAATGATGTCCGGAGCCAAATCACCGTCGAGCGATTCGATAACAAAGTGGTGAGTTCTTAAAGGAAAGCCGGCCTTGCCGAAGCGGCGATCCATCCGATTTTGTGGGAGGGACTGAAGTCCCTCCCACAGTGCAATCGCAAATACTCCGCACCCGCGGAAAATCCCGAGTCCCGAGTCACCTCAACACCCCGGCAACACCTTCCCCGGATTGAGGATCCCATCCGGATCCAGCGCACGCTTGATCGCACGCATCGCATCCAGGGTGGCGGCATTGAAGGCCTGGTCCATGTAGTCGCGCTTGGCCACGCCGATGCCGTGTTCGCCGGACAGCGTGCCTTCCAGCGACAGGACCAGCGCGAACAGTCGCGGCAGGGCGGCCTGCGCGCGCGCGGTTTCGCCGTCGTCGTCGGGCGCGTACATGATGTTGACGTGCAGGTTGCCGTTGCCGGCATGGCCGAAGGCGACGATCGGCAGGTCGAACTCGGCGGCCAGCGCTTCCACGCCGGCGACCAGCTCAGGGATGCGCGACACCGGCACCACCACGTCCTCGTTGATCTTGCCCGGACGGATCGTGCGCAGCGCCGGCGACAGCGCGCGGCGCGCGGCCCACAGACGGTCGCGCGCGCTGCCGTCGGCGGCCACGTCCAGCGTCAGCAGGCCCTCGCCCTCGGCCGCCGCACCCAACGCCTGCAGCGTGTAGGGCAGGGTGTCGTGGTCGCCGTCGGCCTCGATCAGCAGCATCGCGCCGGCCTCGGGCACGTCGCTGCCATTGCGGCGCAGCAGCGCGATCGCGCTGCGGTCCATGAACTCGAGCATGGTCGGCGTGCTCGGCTGCGCCATCAGCCGCGACACCGCGGCAGCGGCCGCGGCGGCGTCGCGGTACAGCGCGCGCAGCCCAGCCTGCGCCAGCGGCCGTGGCGACAGCTTCAGCGTGGCTTCCACGATCAGCGCCAGGGTGCCTTCGCTGCCGACCAGCAGGTGGGTCAGGTCGTAGCCGGTGGCGTCCTTGGTGTAGGCGCCGCCGCAGCGGATCAGCTCGCCGCTGCCGGTCACCGCGACCAGGCCGAGCACGTTGTCGCGGGTGGCGCCGTACTTCACCGCGCGCGGTCCGCCGGCATTGGTCGACAGGTTGCCGCCGACGCTGCAGATCTCCGCGCTGGACGGATCCGGTGGCCAGAACAGCCCGTGCGGCGCCAGGGCCTGCTGCAGGTCGCCGTTGAGCACGCCGGGTTCGACCACCGCGCAGCGGTCGGCCGGGCGCAACTGCACGATGCGGTTCATGCGTGCGAACGACAGCACCACGCCGCCGGCGAACGGTACCGCGGCGCCGGCGGTGCCGGTGCCGGCGCCGCGCGCCACCAGCGGCACGCGGTGCGCGCGGCAGGCGCGCACGATCGCCTGCACCTGCTCGCGGGTCTGCGGCAGCGCCACCGCGTCGGCCAGGGCCCAGCGCCGCGAATCGTCCTCGCCGTAGCTGCGGCGGCTGTCGGCGTCGGTGCGCCAGCCCTCGGTGCCGAGCAGGGCGGAAAGGGTGTCGGTGAGCGCAGTGGGCAGGGCGGTGGTCATGGTGAAGGTGGCGACGACGAAGTGGAGGGCGAGGGCGGCTGCAGCAGTTTCCAGGTGAGCACGGCCAGCGCCAGCGGCAGCCATACCCAGCGCAGTTCCGACAGCAGCGTGGCCATGCCGCGCGCGCTGAAGAAACCGTTGGCGAACGGCGAGACCCGGATCGGCCGCCATGGCGCGAACCAGCGCTGTTCGCTCCACGGCCAGGCCAGGGCCACGCCGAGGCCGCCGGAGGTCATCGCATCGAGCAGCGGATGCGAGGCGGTGCAGACGAACAGCCAGACGGCCGCCTGCAGCGCGCCGGCGCGCAGGGGCCGGTGCAGCAACGCGCCGAGCATGCCCAGTGCCGCGGCGAACAGCAGCGAGTGGCTGGCGCCGCGATGTCCGAAGGCGTCGGCGTAGGGGATGTGCAGGGCGAAGCCGAGCACGTCGGCGTCGGGCAGCATCGCCGCGACGATGCCGGCGCCGAGCAGTCGCGTGGAGATGCGCCCGCGATCGGCGGCGGCCCACAGCGCCAGCGGCACCGCGGCGTGGGTGAAGACGCTGGGCACCTCAGCAATCCTCGGCGCGGAAGGCGTCGCGCAGCCAGGTCAGCCGCGGCGGATCGCCTTCGGCCTCGACCACGTCGAAGCGGCACGGCCAGTTGGCGTACTGCGGATGCGCGGCCAGGAACAGCTGCGCCGCCAGCAGCAGGCGGCGGCGCTTGCGCAGATCGACCGAGGCCGCGCCGCCGCCGAATGCGGCGCTGCGCCGGTAGCGCACTTCGACGAACACCAGGCTCTGCGCCTGCTGCATCACCAGGTCCAGCTCGCCGCCGCGGAAGGCGACGTTGGCGGCGATCAGGCGCAGGCCGGCGCGCTCCAGTTCGGCGCGCGCCGCCGCTTCCACCGCGTTGCCGCGTCGGCGCCGCTCAGTTTCCATCGGGCAGCGGGGTCGGGCGCCCGCCGCTGAAGGTGGACCAGGCCGGGGTGCGCACGATGTTGCCGAAGCCGTCCAGGTGCAGCACGCCGGTGGCGCCGCGCAGGCCGTTGTCCTTGCCGGTCGCCAGCTTTTCCAGATACGCGGTGATCTGCCAGGCGTCGTAGCCGAACGCGAACAGGCGCCCGGCCGGGCCGCGCGCGGTCGGCAGCATGTCGGCCACGCTGGTCGCCGCCGGCAGGCCGCCGACGCCGCGCACGTTCCACAGCTCGCTCGGGTAGACGATGCCGTCCAGCACCAGGTCGTCCTCGGGCTTGCCGGTGCCCAGTACCAACTGCGAGGTCGCCACCCGGGTCTTGCCGGCGAAACCGGCCAGCGCCAGCTGCGGCGCCAGCGCGCGGGCGGTGTTGCCCTTCACCGCCAGCAGCACCGAGTCGGCGGCGCCGGCGTTGCGCAGTTGCGCGCCGATGTCGCCCGGAGTGTCGGCCACACTGACGCTGCCGGCGACCTTGCCGCCGCGCTCGCTGAAGCGGTCGCGGAACGCGGCCACCGCGCGGCGGCCGTTGTCGTCGTTGCTGCCGATCACCAGCGCGTTGCGGCGCTCGTGCGCCAGCAGGTATTCGGCGGCGGCGATGCCGTCGTCTTCCGGCGCCAGCGAGAAACCGGCACTGCCGCCCGGCGGCGCGTGGGTGCCGCGGTTCAGCGCCAGCACCGGCAGTGGCAGCGCGTCGCGCCCGAACAGGGCGGTGACCTCGTCGCGGCCGAGCGGGCCGACCACGAAATCGGCGCCGCTGTCGACCGCTTTCTGGTAGGCGGCCAGCGCCCCGGCCGCGGTGCCGGTGGTGTCGATGAAGTCGATCGCAGGACGCCGCCGGGTCTCGCCGTAGTAGCCAGCGAGCAGGCCGTCGCGCACCGGCGCGGCGGCGGTGGCCAGGCTGCCGCTCAGCGGCAGCAGCACCGCCAGCTTGGCCGGCGGGCGATAGCCGTCGCGCTCGGCCGGCGGCCGCTTGCTGGTGTCGAAACCCCACTGCTCGCCGCGGTCGAACGGACGCGGCAGCGCCAGGCCGCGGCTGAGCAGGGCGCGGCCGACGAAGTTGTACAGCGGGTCGCCGGCCGGCAGCGCGGCGGCGCGCGCCTGCAGCGTGGCGTCGTTGAGCGCGGCCAGCTGGCGCACGATGGCGCGCTGGTTGTCGCTGCGCGCCTGGCCGCTGAGGCCGTTGTCGGCGCGGGCGCGCTCGTCCAGCGCCGCGGTGGCGTCGCCGGTGCCTTCCAGCGCCTGCGCGCGGGCCAGGTGCCAGCGCGCGCGCAGGTTCTGCGGCACCGCCTGCGGATCGCTGCCCAGCGCCTGCAGCGCCTTGGCCGGCTGGCGGTCGGCCAGGGCCAGCTCGGCCTCGACCAGCGCCACCCGTACCTTGCTCAGCGGCGGCAACTGGCGCGGCTGCACCTGCGCCAGCAGGCTGCGCGCGCGGGCGGTATCGCCGGCCTCGTACCAGGCGAAGGCGGCGTCGCCCAGCAACTGGTTGCGGGCGCTGCCGGTGGCGCTGGCGGCCTGCGCCTCGAGCTGCTGCGCCGCGTCCTTCGGCTTGCCCTGGTCCAGCAGCGCCAGCGCCGCCGATTGGGCCGGCGAGGCGCTCGGCGTCACGCTGGTGGTGGCGCAGCCGGCGACGAGCAGCGCCAGCAGCGACAGGGCGGAAATCCTTGCGAATCGCTTGTTCATTTCTGGTCCATTCGGCTGGGCACGCCAGGCGCGCCGGGGAAAACCGCTACGATTCTACCCTTGACCATGGAAAGCCCGTAGATGAGCGCCCAGCCCGGAACCCTGCACGTCGTCGCCACGCCGATCGGCAACCTCGCCGACCTGACGCCGCGCGCCCAGGAGACCCTGCGCTCGGTGGCGGCGATCTGCGCCGAGGACACCCGCCGCAGCGGCCAGCTGCTGGCCCACTTCGGCATCGAGCGGCCGTTGCTGGCGCTGCACGAACACAACGAAGAGGCGCTGTCGCAGCGCATCGTCGCGCGCCTGCTGGAGGGGCAGTCGCTGGCCCTGGTCAGCGACGCCGGCACCCCGCTGGTCAGCGACCCCGGCTACCGCCTGGTGCGCGCCGCACGCGCGGCCGGGGTCCGGGTCAGCCCGGTGCCCGGCGCCTGCGCGGCGATCGCCGCGCTCAGCGTGGCCGGCCTGCCCAGCGACCGCTTCGCCTTCGAGGGCTTCCTGCCGGCCAAGGCCTCGGCGCGCCGCGAGCGCCTGGCGCGGCTGGCCGGCGAACCACGCACCCTGGTGTTCTACGAAGCCTCGCACCGCATCGCCGAGTCCCTGGCCGACTGCCGCGCCGCGTTCGGCGACGCCCGCCCGGCAGTCATGGCGCGCGAACTGACCAAATTGTTCGAGACCGTGCTCGACGGCACCCTGGCCGACCTGCACGCGCGGGTCGAGGCCGACGACAACCAGCGCAAGGGCGAGTTCGTGCTGATGGTGCAGGGCGCCGGCGACGACGCCGACGCGCAACTGGCCGAAGGCCGCCGTGTCTACGCCAAGCTCAGCGAACACCTGCCGCCGTCCACCGCCGCGAAGCTGGCCGCCGAACTGACCGGTGCGTCGCGCAAGGCGCTTTACGGCGGTTGAGGGGGCGATAACGCCCTGCGGCAATGCGATCGCCGGCCAGTCGTCTTTGGCGACTGCGTTCTCAGGCGACTTTCGAATAATCAAACCCTGCCTGTTCGGCCTCCCATCCCAGCATCGCCAAGCCAATGCTCTTGGGGACGGGCTTTTCGCCGCTGCGGTAGTAGGCGAGCATGCGCCGGCTCAAGCCCAATGCTTCGGCGGCTGAATCCAACGTCATGTCGTGGCGATGCATCCAGGCGATGATCTGCTGGTGGGAATAGTCACCGGCTTGCTCGATCGCGAGTGCGCGCAGGTTGTCGCTGGCGAGCGCCAACTCGTCGTTGCCGTCGAATATGACGCCGCGCTGCCATTCGTCGAGCGAGACCTTATGAAAGACATGCGGCAGCCGTGCCTTTTTCAGGGAAGGATGCGAGGCCAAGACCTCGCTGAGGTCGACAGTGCAAGTGAAGCCGTCGGCAAAGGTCAGTGCAAGTTCGCGCGCCGCGACTGCCTTCACCTTGGTAATGACGAATTGAGGTTGGTTCATGGATTCAATTCCTGCCATCGGGCGATGAGGGTGGCTTTGTTCGCCGCGGCCCATTCAAGCGCGGCGCTCAATTCGCGTCGGCTCAGGCGGCCGGACAGAACTGCCAGGGTGTCGATGACGATCAGCGCTTCCCGACCATCTCGGGTACGCACATGGAAGTGAGGCGGCAGATGGTCGGCCGCATACATCGTGACAACGCTGTTGGCGAAACGGACGATCGTCGGCATGTGCGGAACATAGTGCAATGATTGCACTTTCGCAACAAGGATCCTGTTCGCAGCGGGTCGGAGGCCAGAAGGGGGGGGGGCATCAACGCCTGGCGCTCCGCGCCCTCAGTGAAGGTTTGGAGTTTTCGACGTTCTGAAAAAAGTGGCGGAGCCGGCCGATAAGCCGGGTTCTGTCGTGGACAGTCATTCTTCTAGGCGCACCGTCACCGGTACGCTCAAGCAACCTACCCGGACCCGACGCGGGCCGCGCCATGAGGTCCCTATTTGGTCTTGCTCCAGGTGGGGTTTGCCGTGCCGGTCCGTTACCGGACTCGCGGTGCGCTCTTACCGCACCATTTCACCCTTACCGGCCTGCTTGCGCAGACGTAGGCGGTATCTTTCTGTTGCACTAGTCCGTCGGCTCGCGCCGCCCAGGCGTTACCTGGCACCTTGCCCTATGGAGCCCGGACTTTCCTCGGCATCCCGCCGCACCGAAATGCGATGGGATGACGCGACTGTCTGGCCGGCTCCGCCGCGGGCATTGTCGCATGTTAAGACGGGACCCGGGTCCCGCAAATGCCAAAGCCGTACCTCTGACGGGCGATGCAGCCGAAAGCAGCCTCGGCCGCCTGCATCATCATCGCTTTTCCGGGTCCCTGGCCCCCGCACCTGGGTCCCGGTTCTCCAGTCGCGTCTCCCCAATGAACACTCCGTCCGGGCCGAACCGGCGCTCATGGATCCAGCCGTGGCCGGCGGCGTCCACCGCGACGATGGTGCTGGCGCGGGTGCCGTAGTCGTGGCCGCGGATGAAGGCCGGCGACAGCCGCCGTTCCAGGTCCGGGCCGACCCCGGTGTCGGGCAGGTCGGCCGGGTCGGCCAGGGTCTCGTCGGCCAGCGCCCGCCACAGCGGCGCCAGGTCGTCGTCGCCGGCGGCGATCCAGGCGGTCACGGCCGCGCGCAGGCGCAGGGTCTTCGGCCAGGGCGCGTCGAGCGCGCCGTTGGACATGCCGTGCACGCCGGGCGCCAGGGCGCTGCGGCCGGGCGGGTGGTTGCCCACGTAGGCGGCGCCGGCGGCATCGGCCAGCAGCAGGTTGAACGGCGGATAGGCGTCGGCGCGCGCGGCCAGCGCGTCGGCGAAGGCCGCAGCCGGCTCGGCGCCGGTCAGGTAGTCGGCGATCAGGGCGCCGCGCGAGGCGCCGGACATCGACGCCAGCGGGTCGCGCACGTTGGTGACCACGGCGCAGCGGCCGGCGGCGTCCAGCCCCACCCAGGTGCCGCCGGAGCGCAGGTCGCGCCCGGCCAGCAGGCGCTGCGCCGGGGCCGGCCAGCGCTGCAGCGGCGCGGTCGGGCGGGCGTGGAATTCGTCGCGGTTGCCGACCAGCAGCAAGCGCCATCGCGGGTGCGCAGCGTGCGCGAGAACGACCAGACACATGCCCGGCAGTGTGCGCGCTTGCGCAACGCGGCGCGAGCCCGGGCGCCATGTCGACAGCCGGTGACGATGGCCTTAACGCCGCGTACACAGGCCTGAATTTCCGTTCAATCTCAAAATTTGAGACGAAACAGTAACTTGTGGATAAGCCTTGAACAAGTCTCTAAAGATCGTTGCAAACCATTGATCCCGCTAGCGATTTACCGCTCGCAAAGTTGTTGACAACCCGTTGCGCGCTGCTAAGGTGGGCACTTGAGGGGAAACCGGGTTTTTTGTGGTTTTTCGTGGTTCAATGACCGCCCAGGCGGATTCGGAAAGGTGCAGGCGTCGTGTTTCAGGGCGAGACCGCAATCACTGTGGACGACAAGGGGCGTATGGCGGTTCCCACCGCGTACCGCGACCTCGTCGCGCGCGTGAGCGGCAATCGGCTGGTGCTGACCTACAACCCGTTCGAGGCCGGCTGCCTGTGGCTGTATGCGGAGAAGGAGTGGGAGCGGGTCCGTGACGACGTCATGGCCAAGCCCAACACCCAGCGCGTGGTGCGGGTCCTGCAGCAGAAGCTGGTGGGTTCGTCGGCCGCGCTGGAGCTGGATGCCAATGCCCGCATCACCATTCCGCCGAGCCATCGCGCCGCGGTGGGCATTGAAAAGCGCGCCGTGCTGTTGGGCATGGGCGACAAGTTCGAACTGTGGAGCGAGCAGGCTCATCGCGCACTGATCCAGCAGACGTTGTCTGACGAGGATCTGGGCGATGGATTGCTCGATCTGAAGTTGTGAGTCGGGGTGTCCGGATGCGCGGACAGGCGCAGGCCGGTCACCTCCCGGTGTCGCAACCATCGGCGGCGCATGTGCCGGTGTTGTTCGCGCAGGTCCTGGACGGGCTGCAGGTGATCGAAAACGGAATCTATCTGGATGGCACGTTCGGGCGTGGCGGACACGCGCGCGGGGTGCTGCACAAACTCGGCCCAGGAGGCCGGCTGCTGGTGATGGACAAGGATCCCGAGGCGATCGCCGAAGCCGAACATGCGTTCGGCGGCGACGCGCGCGTGTCCATCTATCGCGGCAGCTTCGCCGAACTGGGCCGGTGGGACGCCGCCACCGCACTGGATGGCGTGCTGTTCGACCTCGGCGTGTCCTCGCCGCAGCTGGACGTGGCCGCGCGCGGCTTCTCCTTCGGCAAGGACGGCCCGCTGGACATGCGCATGGACCCGGACACCGGCGAGAGCGCCGCGCAGTGGCTGGCGCGCGCCGAGGAGCGCGAGATCGCCGACGTGCTGTGGACCTACGGCGAAGAGCGGCAGAGTCGGCGCATCGCTCGCGCCATCGTCGCCCGCCGCGAGAAGCAGCCGCTGACCCGCACCGCCGAACTGGCCGAGCTGATCGCCAGCGTGATGCCGCGCGGCGACAGCAAGACCCACCCGGCCACGCGCAGCTTCCAGGCCATCCGTATCTATATCAATCGCGAACTGGCCGATCTGGAAACCGGCCTGGACGCGGCGCTGGCCCGGCTCAAGCCCGGCGGCCGCCTGGCGGTGATCAGCTTCCACTCGCTGGAAGATCGCATCGTCAAGCAGTTCATGCAGCGCCACGCCAAGGCCCCGCCGAGCAACCGCCGCCTGCCGGAGGCCACCACCTTCGTGCCGACCCTGCGCCTGCACGGCGGCGCGATCAAGGCCGACGCCGACGAACTGGCGGTGAACCCGCGCGCGCGCAGCGCGGTGTTGCGGGTGGCGGAGAAGCTGGGAGTGGGGAATCGGGAATCGGGAATCGGGAAAGGCGAAAGCAAGAGCGCGTTTCCCGGGACGGAAGGTTTCCGTGTGCGGTCGACCGGCTCTTCCCCATTCCCCATTCCCGTTTCCCCATTCCCGCCGGCGCATGGCGCGCTCCACAGGAGCGCCCAATGAGCCGGTTGCTGCTGCTCGTGCTGCTCGCCTGCACCATCGCCTCGGCGATCGGGGTGGTGTACATGCGCCATCGCCATCGCCAGTTGTTCGTGGAGCTGTCGCGGCTGGAGCACAACCGCGACGAGCTGAACATCGAGTTCGGCCGGCTGCAGCTGGAGCAGGCGACCTGGGCGGAGAGCAATCGCGTCGACCAGGTCGCGCGCGAGCGGCTGGGGATGAAGTTCCCCGAGACCGGCGACATCGTGGTGGTGCGTCCGTGAGCAAGAGCGGCCGCAATCGCCCCCGCAGCAACTTCAACCTGCGCGGCCGCCTGGTGCTGGTCGGCGCCGCGCTGGGCCTGTGCTCGGTGACCCTGATCGGCCGCGCGGCCTACGTGCAGCTGATCAACAGCGATTTCTACCAGCGCCAGGGCGAAGCGCGCTACCTGCGCGAACTGCCGATCGCCACCTCGCGCGGCATGATCACCGACCGCAACGGCGAGCCGCTGGCGGTGTCCACGCCGGTGGAGTCGATCTGGGTCAATCCGCAGGAACTGCTGCGCAGCCCGGACCGCATCCCGCAACTGGCGCAGGCGCTGGAGCTGCCGGTCGACGAACTCACCGCCAAGCTCTCGCAGAAGGCGGACAAGGAGTTCATGTACCTCAAGCGCCGGATCAATCCGGACAAGGCGCATGCGGTGGTCGCGCTGGGCATCCCCGGCGTGTTCTCGCAGCGCGAATTCCGCCGCTTCTACCCGCAGGGCGAAGCGATGGCGCACGTGCTGGGCTTCACCAACATCGACGACCGCGGCCAGGAAGGACTGGAGCTGGCGTTCGATTCCTGGTTGCGCGGCAAGCCGGGCGCCAAGCGGGTGATCCGCGACCGCAAGGGCGCGATCGTCGAGAGCATCGACCTGGTCAAGCCGGCGCAGCCGGGCAAGGACCTGACCCTGAGCATCGACCGCCGCATCCAGTTCCTGGCCTACAAGGAACTGCGCAACGCGCTGGTCGAGAACAAGGCCGCCGGCGGCTCGATCGTGATCATGGACGTGGCCACCGGCGAGATCCTGGCCATGGTCAACCTGCCGACCTACAACCCCAACGCGGTCAACGGGGTCAACCCGGACGTGCGCCGCAACCGCGCGGTCACCGACTTGGTCGAGCCGGGCTCGACGATGAAGCCGCTGACCATCTCCACCGCGCTCAAGGCCGGGGTGGTGACCAAGGACACGCTGATCGACACCAACCCCGGCTACATGTCGGTGGGCCGCTTCACGATCAAGGACGTGCCGCGCAACAACGGCGTGCTGACCGTGACCGGGGTGATCACCCGCAGCTCCAACATCGGCGCGGCCAAGATCGCGGCCAAGCTGCCGGACCAGACCTTCTACGACCAGGTCCACAGCTACGGCTACGGCAGTTCCCCGCACAGCGGCTTCCCCGGCGAATCGGCCGGCGTGTTTCCGTCGCCGGCGCGCTGGAGCGGCTCGTCCAAGACCACCATGTCCTACGGCTACGGCCTGTCGGTGACGCCGCTGCAGATCGCCCGCGCCTACTGCGCGCTGGGCAACGGCGGCCGCCTGGTCACCCCGACCTTCGTCAAGGGCCAGCACGAGGACAGCAAGCAGGTGCTGGACCCGGCGATCTCCAAGGAAGTGGTGGCGATGATGGAGACCGTGGTCACCCAGGGCGGCGCCAAGGGCGCGGCGATCCTGGGCTACCACGTCGCCGGCAAGACCGGCACCGCGCGCAAGGCCGGCCCTGGCGGCTACGAGCGCGGCCACTACAACGCGCTGTTCGCGGGCCTGGTGCCGGCGAGCAACCCGCGCTTCGCCACGGTCATCGTGATCAACGACCCGCAGGGCGCCAAGTACTACGGCGGCCTGGTCTCGGCGCCGGTGTTCCACAACGTGATGGAAGGCGCGCTGCGGCTGATGGACGTGCCGCCGGACGACATCCAGTCGTGGCTGGCCGCGCAGGCCGCCGGCAAGAGCGGTCACGCGCCGCCGTCGGCGCCGGTGGAGCCGGATCCGGCGACCGTGCCCGACGCCGCCGCCGAAGTCGATGCCGCGCTGCCCAGCGCGCGCGCCGTGGCGCCGCCGGCGCCGGCCGCGTTGCCGGCTCCGCTGCAGGAGACCCGCCAGTGACCCGCGCGATGTCGCTGTCGCAACTGCTGCCGGGTGTGGCGCTGGCGCACGACGTGCAGGTGTCCGGGCTGGTCATGGACAGCCGCGCGGTGCGTCCGGGCGATGCCTTCGTGGCGATCGCCGGGTTCGGTGCGCACGGCCTGGGCTTCGTCGAGCAGGCGCGCGCCAACGGTGCGGTCGCGGTGCTGTACGACCCGCCGGCCCCGGCCGAGCTGCCGGCGCCGGCCGACGCGATCGCGGTGCCGGGCCTGCGCGCGCGCATGGGCGCGATGGCCGACCAGTTCCACGGCCATCCGTCGCAGACCATGACCATGGTCGGGGTCACCGGCACCAACGGCAAGACCTCCACCGTGCAACTGCTGGCGCAGGCCTGGCACCTGCTGGGCACGCGCAGCGGCAGCATCGGCACGCTCGGCGCCGGCCTGTACGGGCAGGTGCAGCCGACCGGCTTCACCACACCGCTGGTGCTGCCGCTGCACGCGGTGCTGGCGCAGCTGCGCGACGCCGGCGCGCAGGCGGTGGCGATGGAAGTCAGCTCGCACGCGCTCGACCAGGGCCGCGTGGACGCGGTGCATTTCGACGTGGCGGTGTTCACCAATCTCACCCGCGACCATCTCGACTACCACGGCGACATGGCCAGTTACGGCGCCGCCAAGGCGCGCCTGTTCGCCACGCCGGGGCTGAAGTCGGCGGTGGTCAACCTGGACGATGCGTTCGGCCGCGAACTGCTGGCCAAGCTGGATCCGGCGCTGCGCCGCATCGCGGTCAGCTCGCGCGGCCAGGACGGCGCGCAGGTGCGCGCCGAGGCGCTGCGCCTGGACGCGCGCGGCATCGGTTTCACCCTGGCGATCGGCGAGGAGCGGCATCCGCTGCAGTCGCCGTTGCTGGGCCGTTTCAACGTCGACAACCTGCTGGCCGTGGCTGGCGCGCTGCACGCGCTGGACGTGGCGCCGGTGCGCATCGCCGCCATCCTGGCGCAGCTGCAGCCGATCCGCGGGCGCATGAACCGGCTCGGCGGCGATGGTGCGCAGCCGCTGGTGGTGGTCGACTACGCACACACCCCCGACGCGCTGGAACAGGCGCTGCAGAGCCTGCGCGCGCACGCACAGGGCCGCATCACCTGCGTGTTCGGCTGCGGTGGCGAGCGCGACACCGGCAAGCGCCCGCAGATGGCGGAGATCGCGCAGCGCCTGGCCGAGCGCGTGGTGGTCACCGACGACAACCCGCGTGGCGAGGACGGCGACCGTATCGTCGCCGACATCCTGGCCGGCTTCGATGGCATGCAGGCGGTGCAGGTGCAGCGCGACCGCGCGCAGGCGATCGCCATGGCGGTCGCCGACGCCGGCGCCGAGGACATCGTGCTGATCGCCGGCAAGGGCCACGAGCCGTACCAGGAGATCGCCGGCGTGCGCCATCCGTTCGACGACACCGAGGTCGCCGCGCAGGCCCTGCGCGCGCATGCGGCGGAGGCGGCCCGATGAAGCGCCTGCCGTTGTCGATGATCGCGCACTGGGCCGGCGCCGAGCTGCACGGCGACGACGTGGCGATCGATGCGATCAGTCACGACACCCGCAGCCTGGCCGCCGGCAGCCTGTACGTGGCGCTGCGCGGCGAGCGTTTCGATGGCCACGCCTTCGTCGCCGACGCCGCCGCGCGCGGCGCCAGCGCGCTGCTGGTGGAGCGCGTGCAGCCGCAGATCGAACTGCCGCAGATCGTCGTCGCCGACACCCAGCTGGCGCTGGCGCGGATCGCCGCCGGCATGCAGCGTGGCCGTGCCACCCGCGTGGCCGCGATCACCGGCAGCAATGGCAAGACCAGCGTCAAGGCGCTGCTGCTGGCGATCCTGCAGCATGCCTGCCGCATCGACGGCGGCAGCGTCTACGCCAATCCCGGCAACCGCAACAACGAGATCGGCCTGCCGCTGGCGGTGATCGAGGCGCCGGACGACGCCGACTACGCGATCTACGAGATGGGCGCCGGCAAGCCGGGCGACATCGCCTATCTCACCGACATTGCGCCGCCGCAGGTGTCGCTGGTCAACAACATCGCCGCTGCGCACCTGGAGCGCATGGGCAGCCTGCTCGGCGTGGCGCAGACCAAGGGCGCGATCTACACCGCGCTGCCGGCCGACGGCACCGCGGTGATCAATGCCGACGACGCCTTCGGTCTGTGGTTCGAGCAGCGCCTGGCGAGCGACGAGGCGCGGCCGCAGGTGCTGCGCTTCGGCCTGCAGCCGGGCGCCGAGGTCGGCGCCGCGCAGGTCCGCATGGCCGCCGACCGTACCCAGTTCGTGCTGACCACCCCGCGCGGCGACGTCGAGGCGACGCTGCCGTTGCCGGGCCGGCACAACCTGCAGAACGCGCTGGCCGCCGCCGCGCTGGCGCTGGCGCTGGACGTGGCGCCGGCGCGCATCGCCGCCGGCCTGGCGCAGGTGCAGCCGGTGCCGGGCCGCCAGATCACCCACACGCTGCCCAACGGCGCGGTGCTGATCGACGACAGCTACAACGCCAACCCCGGCTCGCTGGCCGCGGCGATCGACGCCCTGGCCGCGGCCGGCGGCGAGCGCTGGCTGGTGCTGGGCGACATGCGCGAACTCGGCGCCGGCGCCGAGGCGCTGCATGCCAGCGGCGGGCGCCGCGCGCGCGATGCCGGGCTGACCCGGCTGTACGCGCTCGGCCCGCTCAGCGCCCACGCCGCGCAGGCGTTCGGCGAGAACGGCCGTGTGTTCGACAGCCATGCGGCGCTGATCGAGGCGCTGCAGCGCGATCTGGCCGCGGTGGCCGGGAATCGGGAATCGGGAGCCGGGAATCGGCAAGAGCAGGATCAAGAGCAGGAAGTGAAGCAGATGCATGAGAACACCAGCGTGCCGTCCGTTGGCGCGCTCCAGCCGGCCCCGGCCACGCTCCTCGTCAAGGGCTCGCGCGGCAGCGCCATGGACACCGTGGTGCGTGCGCTGCTGAACCAGGCACAGGAGGCGCCGCATGCTGCTTGAACTCGCCCGCTGGCTGCAGCAGCTCGAAAGCATGTTCGGGCTGTTCGGCTATCTGACCTTCCGCGGCATCCTCGCGGCGCTCACCTCGCTGTTCCTGTCGCTGTGGCTGGGCCCGGCGGTGATCCGCAAGCTGGCGCAGTTCAAGGGCGGCCAGCCGATCCGCCAGGACGGCCCGCAGACCCATTTCTCCAAGGCCGGCACCCCGACCATGGGCGGCTCGCTGATCCTGCTCACCGTGCTGCTGTCGGTGCTGCTGTGGGGCGACCTGCGCAACCGCTACGTGTGGTTGGTGCTGGCGGTGATGCTGGCGTTCGGCGTGATCGGCTGGTACGACGACTGGATCAAGATCGTGCGCCGCGACCCGAACGGGCTGAAGTCGCGCTGGAAGTACCTGCTGCAGTCGATCTTCGGCCTGGCCGCGGGCCTGTTCCTGTACTACACCGCCGACGTGCCGGCGGCGATCACCTTCTACATCCCGATGTTCAAGTCGATCGCGCTGCCGCTGGCCGGGATCAGCTTCGTGGCCATCGCCTACTTCTGGATCGTCGGCTTCTCCAACGCGGTCAACCTGACCGACGGCCTGGACGGCCTGGCGATCATGCCGACGGTGCTGGTGGCTTGCGCGCTGGGCGTGTTCGCCTATGCCTCGGGCAACGCGGTGTTCTCGGCCTACCTGAAGATCCCGACCATCCCCGGCGCCGGCGAGCTGATCATCATCTGCGCGGCGATCGCCGGCGCGGGCCTGGGCTTCTTGTGGTTCAACACCTACCCGGCGATGGTGTTCATGGGCGACATCGGCGCGCTGGCGCTGGGCGCGGTGCTGGGCACCATCGCGGTGATCGTGCGCCAGGAACTGGTGCTGGTGATCATGGGCGGCGTGTTCGTCATCGAGACCCTGTCGGTGATGATCCAGGTCGCCTCGTTCAAGCTCACCGGCAAGCGCGTGTTCCGCATGGCGCCGATCCACCACCACTTCGAACTGAAGGGCTGGCCGGAGCCGCGGGTGATCGTGCGCTTCTGGATCATTTCGGTGGTGCTGGTGCTGGTCGGCCTGGCCACGTTGAAGGTGCGCTGATGAACGACCCCGCCCGCCAAGCGACCCGCCTGGAGGCCATCGGTGGCCGCTACGACCCGTGGCTGCTCGGCGCCGCGGTGGCGCTGGCGTCGCTGGGCGTGGTCATGGTCGGCTCCAGCTCGATCGAGCTGACCACTAGCCCGTTCTACTACCTGAGCCGTCACCTGCTGTTCCTGGCCGGCGGTGTCGGCCTGGCGATCTGGGCGATGCGCACCGAGCTGAAGAACATCGAGCAGTACAACCAGTTGCTGCTGCTGGCCTGCTTCGGCCTGCTGCTGGTGGTGTTCGTGCCCGGGCTGGGCAGCACCGTCAACGGCGCGCGGCGCTGGATCAACCTGGGCATCTCGCGTTTCCAGACCGTGGAAGCGGTGAAGGTGCTGTACATCGTGTGGCTGTCCAGCTACCTGGTGCGTTTCCGCGACGAGGTCAACGCGACCTGGCCGGCGATGCTCAAGCCGCTGGGTGTGGCGGTGGCGCTGGTCGGCCTGCTGCTGCTGCAGCCGGACTTCGGTTCCTCCACGCTGCTGCTGGCGATCACCGCCGGCATGCTGGTGCTGGGCGGGGTGAATCTGCCGCGCATGTCGATGCCGATCGTGATCGGCCTGCCGGTGTTCGCCTTCATCGCGATCCTCGAGCCGTACCGCCTGCGCCGCATCACCTCCTTCCTGGATCCGTGGGCCGACCAGCTCGGTTCCGGCTACCAGCTGTCCAACGCGCTGATGGCGGTGGGCCGCGGCGAACTGTTCGGGGTCGGCCTGGGCGGCTCGGTGCAGAAGCTCAACTACCTGCCGGAAGCGCACACCGACTTCATCTTCTCGGTCATCGCCGAGGAACTGGGCTTCGTCGGCGTGTGCCTGATCATCTCGCTGTACGCGCTGCTGGTCGGCCGCGCGTTCTGGCTGGGCATGCGTTGCGTGGAAATGAAGCGCCACTTCTCCGGCTACATCGCCTTCGGCATCGGTCTGTGGATCAGCCTGCAGAGCTTCGTCTCGGTCGGCGTGAACCTGGGCATCCTGCCGACCAAGGGCCTGACCCTGCCGCTGATCTCCGCCGGTGGTTCCAGCGTGCTGATGACCTGCGTGGCGATGGGCCTGCTGCTGCGCGTGTCCTACGAACTCAATCGCGCCGAGCGCCAGGTGGCGCTGGTACGCAGCGACGCGGCGATGCCGGTCAAGCAGACCGTGGACAACGCCGAGGACCTGCAGGCCGCACGCGAGGCCAGCGCCAGCGCGGTCGCCGCGGCGATCCAGGGCGGCACCCCGGGGCGCGGCACCAGCCGGATGCAGCCGCGCGTCGAACCCACCTTCGGGAGGCTCGGATGAGCGCGGTTCAGGGCGATCGTCCGGTGATGATCCTCGCCGGCGGCACCGGCGGGCACATCTTCCCCGCGCTGGCCGTGGCCAAGGTGCTGCGCGCGCGCGGCGTGCCGGTGGTGTGGCTGGGCGCGGCCGGGCGCATGGAAACGCGGCTGGTGCCGGAGCACGGCATCGAGCTGGACACGATCGAGATCGGCGGGCTGCGCGGCAAGGGCGCGCTGGCCCTGTTCGGTGCGCCGGTGCGGGTGATGCGTGCGGTGCGCGCCGCCGGCTTCGTGCTGCGCCGGCGGGCGCCGCGTGCGGTGATCAGCTTCGGCGGCTTCGCGGCCGGTCCCGGCGGCCTGGCCGCGCGCCTGCTCAAGCTGCCGCTGCTGGTGCACGAACAGAACCGCGCGCCGGGCCTGACCAACAAGGTGCTGGCGCGGGTCGCGCGGCGCGTGCTGACCGGCTTCCCCGGCAGCTTCGCCACGCGCGAGGAAGCGGTGGGCAACCCGGTGCGTGCCGAGATCGCTGCGCTGGCGCCGCCGGCGCAGCGCCTGGCGGGGCGCCACGGCGCGCCGCGGCTGCTGGTGCTGGGCGGCAGCCAGGGCGCGCGCGTACTCAACCAGGCGCTGCCGCAGGCGCTGGCCGCGCTCGGCGTGACCGTGGAAGTGCGCCACCAGTGCGGCGAAGCGCTGCGCGAGGAAGCCGCGCGCGCCTACGCCGACGCCGGCGTCGAAGCCAGCGTTGAAGCCTTCATCGGCGACATGGCCGCCGCCTATGCCTGGGCCGACCTGGTGGTGTGCCGCGCCGGCGCCTCGACCCTGGCCGAACTGTGCGCGGTCGGCATCGGCAGCGTGCTGGTGCCGTTCGCCGCCGCCGTCGACGACCACCAGACCCGCAACGCCGAATACCTGGTCGAACGCGGCGCCGCCGTGCTGCTGAAGCAGGACGACGCCCTGGCCGGCCACCTGCAGCGCGTGCTGCGCGACCTGATGGCGCAGCCGGCGCAGCGCCTGGCGATGGCCGAGGCCGCGCGCCAGCTGGCCAAGCCGGATGCGGCCGAGCGGATTGCGGACATCGTTTTGGAAGAAGCCGGGAATGGAGAACCGGGAATGGGGAATGGGTACAAGCACAATCAAGGGCAGAATCACGCAGTGACACACGCAGACACGAACACGCGACAGGCACGGATCGCTGCAGCCGCCGCGCTTCTTCCAATTCCCGATTCCCGTTTCCCCATTCCCGCCTCCGCAGGAGGCCAGCAATGATCCGCCGCCTCCACGACACCGGCGATCTGGTCCGCGCGTTCCCGCGCGTGCATTTCGTCGGCATCGGCGGCACCGGCATGAGCGGCATCGCCGAGGTCATGCTGACGCTGGGCTATGAGGTCTCCGGCTCGGACAACGCCGACAACGCGGCGACCCGGCGCCTGGTCAAGCTCGGTGCGCGGGTGATGCGCGGGCACTCGGCCGCCAACGTGCTCGGCACCGACTGCGTGGTGGTGTCCAGCGCGATCCGCGAGGACAATCCGGAACTGATGGAAGCGCGCAGCCAGCGCATTCCGATCATGCCGCGCGCGGCGATGCTGGCCGAACTGATGCGCTTCCGCCGCGGCATCGCGGTGGCCGGCACCCACGGCAAGACCACCACCACCAGCCTGGCCGCGGCGGTGCTCAGCGAAGGCGGGCTGGACCCGACCTTCGTGATCGGCGGCCAGCTGCTCGCCGCTGGCGCCAACGCCAAGCTCGGCGGCGGCCAGTGGCTGGTGGCCGAGGCCGACGAGAGCGACGGCAGCTTCCTGCGCCTGAACCCGCTGATCTCGGTCATCACCAACATCGATGCCGATCACCTGGAGAACTACGGCAACGACTTCGCCCGGGTCCAGGCGGCGTTCGCCGAGTTCCTGCAGCGCCTGCCGTTCTACGGCCTGGCGGTGCTGTGCATCGACGATCCGGAAGTGGCCGCGCTGGCGGCGAAGACCCCGCGCCACGTGATGAGCTACGGTCTCAGCGAGAACGCCGACGTGCGCGCCGAGGACGTGGTGCAGGACGGCCCGCGCATGCGCTTCACCCTGCGCCTGCCCGAAGGCAGCAGCATCCCGGTGACCCTGGCGCTGCCGGGCCGCCACAACGTGCTCAACGCGCTGGCCGCCGCCGCCATCGGCTGGCAGCTGGGCGTGGCGCCGGAGGCGATCGCCAGCGCGCTGCAGAGCTTCGCCGGCATCGGCCGCCGCTTCAACGACCTGGGCGAAGTGACCACCGCCGGCGGCGCGCGCGTGCGCGTGGTCGACGACTACGGCCACCACCCGCGCGAGTTGGCCGCGGTGTTCGCCGCCGCCCGCGGCGGCTGGCCGGACAAGCGCCTGGTGGTCGCGTTCCAGCCGCATCGCTACAGCCGCACCCGCGACCAGTTCGACGCGTTCGCCGCGGTGCTGTCGGAAGTGGACGCGCTGGTGCTCAGCGAGGTCTACCCGGCCGGCGAAGCGCCGATCCCGGGCGCAGACGCGCGCTCGCTGGCGCGCGCGATCCGCGCGCGCGGCCGCAGCGAGCCGGTCGTGGTCGGCCAGGTCGGCGAACTCGACAGCGTGCTGCCGGACGTGCTGCAGGACGGCGACCTGCTGCTGATGATGGGCGCGGGCGACATCGGCTACGTCGCCCAGCACATCGCCCAGCACGGCTTCGCCGGCGGAGCCGACGCATGAGCGCGCAGACCCTGCCGCCGCCGCGCGTCACCGACCCGGCCGCGTTCGGCCGCGTCGCCGTGCTGCTCGGCGGCACGTCCAGCGAACGCGAGGTGTCGCTGAACTCCGGCGCCAACGTGCTCGAGGCGCTGCGCAGCCGCGGCGTCGACGCGCAGCCGGTGGACGGCATTCCCGCCTTGCTCGAGCGCATCCGCGCCGGCGAAGTCGACCGCGTGTTCAACATCCTGCACGGCGGCGACGGCGAGAACGGCGTGCTGCAGGGCCTGCTGCGTGCGTTGCAGGTGCCGTTCACCGGCCCCGACGTGCTCGGCAGCGCGCTGACCCTGGACAAGATCCGCACCAAGCAGGTGTGGATCGCCGCCGGCCTGCCGACCCCCGGCTTCGCCCGCATCGACGCCCAGGCCGACCTGGCCGCGGCCGCCGCCGCGCTGGGCTACCCGCTGTTCGTCAAGCCGGCCTGCGAAGGCTCCAGCGTCGGCGTGTTCCGCGTGCTGTCCGAGGCCGATTTGGCGCCGGTGCGCGCCTTCGCCGCCGACTACCGCGGCGAGCTGCTGATGGAGCAGATGGTGCAGGGCGAGGAATACACCGTCGGCATCCTCGGCGATATCGCGCTGCCGTCGATCCGCATCGTCCCCGCCGGCGACTGGTACGACTACCACGCCAAGTACATCGCCGAGGACACCCAGTACCTGTGCCCGGGCATGCAGGGCGAGGACGAGACCGAGATCCGCCAGCTCGCGCTGCAGGCCTTTGCCGCCGCCGGCTGCAGCGGCTGGGGCCGCGTGGACGTGATGCGCGACCGCGTGCGCGGCCTGCAACTGATCGAGGTCAACACCGCCCCGGGCATGACCAGCCACTCGCTGGTGCCCAAGGCCGCGGCGCAACTGGGCGTGGATTTCGCCGGCCTGTGCTGGCGCATCCTGGAGCAGACGCTGTGACGCCGGGAATCGGAAATCGGGAATGGGGAATGGGCAAGAGCGGTGCCGCGTGCGCGGCCGCTTGTGCCTTGTCCATTCCCCATTCCCGATTCCCCATTCCCGCGCACCGGACGGTGCGCCAATGAACGCCTCCCTGCGCATCCTCGCCTGGCTGCTGGCGCTTGCCCTGGTCGCGCTGCCGATCGTGGCCGTGCTCAACGGCTGGGTCGGGGCCGAGCGCTGGCCGCTGAGCCGGTTGCAGGTGAGCGGCGACTTCAAGCGCGTGTCCGCCGAGCAGTTGCGCCAGGTGGTGCTGCCGTATGCACGCCGCGGCTTCTTCGCGGTGCGCCTGCAGGATGCGCAGGACGCGATCGAGCGCCTGCCGTGGGTCGAGAGTGCGCGCGTGCGCAAGCGCTGGCCGGACGTGCTGGAAGTGCGCGTCGTCGAGCACCGCCCGTTCGCGCGCTGGGGTGCGGACCGCATGCTGTCCGAGCAGGGCCGCATCTTCGCCCTGCCCAACGAACTGCGCGACGTGGCGCTGCCGCATCTGGCCGGCCCGGACGCCAAGGCCGCCGACGTGGTCGCGCTGTACAACACCTCGCGCGCACTGTTCGCGCCGGTCGGCCTGCCGGTGCAGGGCGTGGCACTGGACGCGCGCGGCAGTTGGTCGCTGGCGCTGGGCAACGGCGTGCAGGTGGTGGTCGGCCGCGACGACGCGCGCGCCCGCCTGGAGCGCTTCGCCCGGGTGCTGCCGCAATTGCTGCAGCCGGGCCAGCCGCCGCTGGCGCGCGCCGATCTTCGCTACACCAACGGATTCACCGTGGCATGGGTACCCGAGAGCAAAGAGCCGGGTAAGGAGCCGGGCAAGGAGAAGAAGCCTGCGGCGCCGGCCCAGCCCGCGCGGCATGCGGCACTGGCCGACCCTCCATCCCATCGCGAGAGCCCGCTCTTCTCCCTTCCCCATTCCCGATTCTCTATTTCCGGCTCCAAGACATGAACCGCAAAGGCGACAAATCCCTCATCGTTGGACTGGACATCGGCACCTCCAAGGTCGTCGCGCTGGTCGGCGAATACTCGCCCGGCAACCCGATCGAGGTGATCGGCATCGGTTCGCACGAGTCGCGCGGGCTCAAGCGCGGCGTGGTGGTGGACATCGAATCCACCGTGCAGTCGATCCAGCGCGCGATCGAGGAAGCCGAGCTGATGGCCGGCTGCGAGATCCGCTCGGTGTACGCGTCGATCTCCGGCAACCACGTGCAGTGCAAGAACTCGCCGGGCATCGTGCCGATCCGCGACGGCGAGGTGACCTGGAACGACCTGGACCGCGTGCTGGAAGCGGCCAAGGCGGTGGCGATCCCGGCCGACCAGCGCATCCTCCACGCGATCCCGCGCGAATACGTGCTGGACGATTCGCAGGAAGGCATCCGCAACCCGGTCGGCATGACCGGCGTGCGCCTGGAGGTGCACGCGCACCTGGTGGTGTGCGCGCAGTCGGCCGCGGCCAACATCAGCAAGTGCGTGCAGCGCTGCGGCCTGCAGGTGGACGACCTGATCCTGTCCTCGCTGGCGTCCTCGGTGGCGGTGCTGACCGCCGACGAGCGCGAGCTGGGCGTGGTGCTGGTGGACATGGGCGCCGGCACCACCGATCTGGCGGTGTTCGTGCAGGGCGCGATCTGCCACACCGCCTCGCTGCCGATCGCCGGCGACCACGTCACCAACGACATCGCGCACATGCTGCGCACGCCGACCCCGGAAGCCGAGCAGATCAAGGTGCGTTACGCCTGCGCGCTGGCGCAGCTGGCCACCGCGGAAGAAAGCATCCAGGTGCCCAGCGTCGGCGACCGTCCGCCGCGGCGCATGCCGCGCCATTCGCTGGCGCAGGCGGTGCAGGGCCGCTACGAGGAGATCTTCGAGATGGTGCAGGCCGAGCTGCGCCGCTCCGGCTTCGAGGAACTGGTGCGCGCCGGCATGGTGCTGACCGGTGGCGCCTCGAAGATGGAAGGCGTGGTCGAACTGGCCGAGGAAATGGTGCAGATGCCGGTGCGCGTGGGCATTCCCCAGCACGTCACCGGCTTGGGCGAAGTCGTCGGCAACCCGGTCCACGCCACCGGCGTGGGCCTGCTGCTGATGGGCAGCCAGATCGAACACCCGCGCCGCCCGTCGCTGCCGACCGGCCGCGCCGGCAGCTTGTTCAAGAAATTGAAGAACTGGTATCGCGGCGAGTTTTGAGAGCCGGGAATGGTGAATCGGGAATTGGGAATGGGTAAGAGCAAAAGCAAAGGCAGTGCGGTGAGATCGGTGGAGAGCGGTGAGAGAAGGTAGATAGGCGTGGTTTTTTTGCAATTCCGCTGAGGAAAGGTCCCGGGCTGGAGACGCGCTGTTGCGATTCCCCACTCCCGATTCCCCATTCCCAGCTTCCAAACAACAACACTCGCCGAAATGCGGGTGTCGGGCAGGCGAACGGAGCGATCCGATTCCCCATTCCCGATTCCCCATTCACGGCTCAAAGAGGAAACGGACATGGCGCATTTCGAACTGATTGAAAAGATGGCACCCAATGCAGTGATCAAGGTCGTTGGCGTGGGCGGCGGCGGCGGCAATGCGGTCGCGCACATGGTCAGCAGCAGCGTGGACGGCGTGGAGTTCATCACCGCCAACACCGACTCGCAGGCGATCAAGAACTGCGGCGCCAAGCTGCAGCTGCAACTCGGCACCAACGTCACCAAGGGCCTGGGCGCGGGCGCGAACCCGGAAGTCGGCCGCCAGGCCGCGCTGGAAGACCGCGAGCGCATCATGGACGCGCTGCAGGGCGCGGACATGGTGTTCATCACCGCCGGCATGGGCGGCGGCACCGGCACCGGCGCCGCGCCGGTGGTGGCGCAACTGGCCAAGGAAATGGGCATCCTGACCGTGGCCGTGGTCACCAAGCCGTTCCCGTTCGAGGGCCGCCGCCGCATGCAGGTGGCGCTGAAGGGCATCGAGGAACTGAGCCAGCACTGCGACTCGCTGATCACCATTCCGAATGAAAAACTGATCACCGTGCTCGGCCGCAACGCCACCATGATTCAGGCGTTCCGCGCCGCCAACGACGTGCTGCAGGGCGCGGTGCAGGGCATCGCCGACCTGATCGTGCGTCCGGGCCTGATCAACGTCGACTTCGCCGACGTGCGCACCGTGATGTCGGAAATGGGCCTGGCGATGATGGGCACAGGCTCGGCCCGCGGCGACGACCGCGCGCAGGCCGCCGCCGAGGCGGCGATCCAGAACCCGCTGCTGGACGACGTCAACCTGGCCGGCGCCAACGGCATCCTGGTCAACATCACCGCCGGCCCGGACTTCACCATGGCCGAGTTCGACGAGATCGGCCGCACCATCGAAGGCTTCTCCTCCGAGGACGCCACCGTGGTGGTCGGCACCGTGCTGGATCCGGACATGCAGGACGAAGTGCGCGTGACCGTGGTCGCCACCGGCCTGAACCGCGCGGTGTCGCGCCAGTCGCAGCGTCCGGAGCAGCGCGCGCCGATCAAGCTGGTGCGCAACGCCACCACCGGCCAGCCGGAGTTCGGCGACTTCGAGCACGGCGGCGACGCCGTGTCCAAGGCGGTCGGCGGTGCGATGGGCCTGGGCCTGCGTCGTCCGAGCGGCGAGTCGATGAGCACCGCGGCGTCCGCCCCGGCGCCGGCTGCGGCCGACCTGCCGAGCGACTACCTGGACATCCCGGCGTTCCTGCGCCGTCAGGCCGACTGAGGTCTGCATCATCGGCCGGCGTTCGCGCCGGCCCGCAACACCGCCGTCCAGGAGCGCCTCCCTGGCCGGCGCGCCGTGTCCCTTGCTGCCGGGTCCCCGCGACCCGGCAGGTTTTTGCGACCGCGACGCCGGCACGGGCCAGCGTTGCACCGATGGGATGCTGTGACCGCTTTGTTAAAATTTAGCTAAACGCGTGATATTCTCGTTGTCTGTTCAGTTCCCGTGCGAACAGACGTTCCCAGACTGTCTGCCATGACCCAGCAACGCACCCTCAAGAACACGATCCGCGCCACCGGCGTGGGCCTGCACAGCGGCGACAAGGTCTACATGACCCTGCGCCCCGCACCGGCCGACCACGGCATCGTGTTCCGACGCGTGGACCTGGATCCGGCGGTGGACGTGCCTGCCGATGCCGAGCTGGTCACCGAGACCACGCTGTGCACCGGCCTGAGCCGCGGCCAGGCCAAGATCCAGACGGTGGAGCACCTGATGTCGGCGATGGCCGGCCTCGGCGTGGACAACGCCATCGTCGAACTGTCCTCGGCCGAACTGCCGATCATGGACGGCTCGGCCGGTCCGTTCGTGTTCCTGCTGCAGTCGGCGGGCATCGTCGAGCAGGACAAGGCCAAGCGCTTCATCCGCATCAAGCGCGAAGTGGAAGTGCGCGACGGCGACAAGATCGCCCGTTTCGTGCCCTACGACGGCGGCTACAAGCTCGGTTTCACCATCCAGTTCGACCACCCGATGATCCCGGCCAAGCAGTCGCGCCAGGAGATCGAGTTCTCGACGATGGCCTACATCAAGGAAATCTCCCGCGCGCGCACCTTCGGCTTCATGCGCGACCTGGAGTACATGCGCGAGCGCAATCTCGGCCTGGGCGGTTCGATGGACAACGCCATCGTGCTCGACGAGTTCCGCGTGCTCAACGACGACGGCCTGCGCTACGCCGACGAGTTCGTGCGCCACAAGATCCTCGATGCGATCGGCGACCTGTACCTGGCCGGCGGTGCCATCCTCGGCGCCTACGAGGGCTACAAGTCCGGCCACGCACTGAACAACAAGCTGGTCCGCGCCCTGCTCGCCGAACAGGCGGCCTGGGAATGGGTCAGCTTCGAATCCGCCGCGCAGCAGGCGCCGGTGGCTTACGGGGCGGCGGCTTACGCCTGAACCGTTCAACCCGGTGACGGCCGGGTGGGTATCACGGAATCGGCAATCGGCCGTTCCTTCTTCTCCCCTTAACGCCGATTTAACGAATCGGTAACGACCTCGCGCCCGACGCCCGCTAGGATGCGTCGGTCGCGGCGTGCGTGTCTACGTACGTCGACGGCCACGGTCGGAGCCCGTGGTCGCATCGGGCGTCGCGGAGACGACGTCCTGCAGGGAAGCCAGAGCCTCGCGCAACCCCTTGTGCGTGGCTGCAGAAACCGGAGCCGGCGTGCTTCTTGCCTGCTGCATTGGGGAATGCGCGGGTGCAGTAGCAGTCTTGACGGTCACTTTGGTGGCTTTCAGCCCGAGGGAACGGGCCGCAGCAAGGATGTCGGCCTCGGCCAGCCTGACCCGGGCGTGCCAGACCGGAGACTCAACGAGAAAAACGAGCTGTTCGCCGTTCACATTGGCCAACCGGCAACGGGGCGCCAGGTTCGGCGGCAAATGGGGGCGTAACTGCCGGTCCAGCGCGTCGAGCCACAGGGCGCGGCGCAATGGGTCGCCCGCCTTGTCCGCCAGTGCGGCGTCCAGCGCCGGCTGCGGCGTGGCGGTATGGCCTTCGCCGGACTTTCGCTTAGACATGAAAACTCATATGACGTTCAAGAAGATCGTAATCCGTTCCAGTGAAAAGGGGGTCAAGACGTTGCCGTGGCGATTGCGCGAATTCGCCGATCGTCGTCCCCTCGCCGCGCTCGGTGCGGTGCTCGGCCTCGGCATGGTACTCGGCATCGGCGTCAGCGCCGCAGCCGGATGGGGTGGTTCGGCGCAGATGCGCGCCAAGCTCGAGCGGCAGGACCAGGAACTGGCGCAGGTGCGCCGCGACGCGCAGACCCAGGTCAACGCCCTGGCGGCCCGGCTGGGCGAACTGCAGGCGCAGGCGACCCGGCTCAACGCGCTCGGCGATCGCCTGACCCGCATGGGCAAGCTGCAGGACGGCGAGTTCGATTTCGACCAGCCGGTCGGCGTCGGTGGCGGCGACGACGAGCCCAGCCACGACATGCCCGCGCAGCAGCTCGGCAAGGAACTGGACGGGCTGCAGCAGCAGTTCGCCACCTCCGGCCAGCAGCTGTCGGTGCTGGAATCGCTGCTGTTCGACCACCAGCTGGACCAGAACGCGGTGCCTTCGCGGATGCCGATCCGCAACAGCTACATCACCTCGGCCTTCGGCGGCCGCGCCGACCCGTTCGGCCGCGGCACCGGCAACCACAAGGGCATCGACTTCCACGCCAATGTCGGCGACCCGGTGCTGGCGGTGGCCGACGGCGTGGTCAGCTACGCCGGCGTGCGCGGCGGCTACGGCAACGTGGTCGAGGTCGACCACGGCAATGGCTATGTCACCCGCTACGCGCACAATTCGCGGCTGTCGGTGAAGGTCGGCGACCTGGTGCGGGTTGGCCAGGAAGTGGCCAAGGCCGGCTCCACCGGCCGTTCCACCGGCGCCCATGTGCACTTCGAGGTGTGGAAGGACGGGGTGGTGGTGAACCCGGCCAAGTTCCTCGGCGATGGCGCCATTCCGGTGGGCCGCCGCGGCCGTGGCTGAGCTGCGCGGGGGCTGGCGTGCCGGCGCTTGAATCGCCGGGCGCCGCCCCAAGCTACAATGTGCTTTGCCATCGACAGGGCGCCTCGCGCCCTGTTTCGTTTGCGGCCCGTCGATTCCCTGGGGATCGGGCCGTCGAGGCGTTCCTTTCCAACCGGTTCCTTCAATGATCAACAGTCTGCTTACTCGCGTTTTCGGTAGCCGCAACGAGCGCCAACTGCGCCAGCTCCACCGTATCGTCGCCAAGATCAATGCGCTGGAGCCGGAGATGGAGCAGCTCTCCGACGAGCAGCTGCAGGCCAAGACCCCGGAACTGCGTGGGCGCATCGCCGGCGGCGAGACCCTGGACAAGGTGCTGCCGGAAGCGTTCGCGGTGTGCCGCGAGGCCAGCCGACGCGTGCTGGGCATGCGCCACTACGACGTGCAGTTGATCGGCGGCATGGTCCTGCACCTGGGCAAGATCGCGGAAATGCGCACCGGCGAGGGCAAGACCCTGGTCGCGACGCTGCCGGTGTACCTCAACGCGCTGGAAGACAAGGGCGTGCACGTGGTCACCGTCAACGACTACCTGGCGCGTCGCGACGCCGCGCAGATGGGCAAGCTGTACAACTGGCTGGGCCTGAGCGTCGGCGTGGTGTACCCGGGCATGCCGCACAGCGACAAGCACGCCGCCTATGCCGCCGACATCACCTACGGCACCAACAACGAATTCGGCTTCGACTACCTGCGCGACAACATGGCGCTGTCCAAGGCCGACCGCTTCCAGCGCGGCCTCAACTACGCCATCGTCGACGAGGTCGACTCGATCCTGATCGACGAAGCGCGCACCCCGCTGATCATCTCCGGCCCGGCCGACGAGTCGCCGGAGCTGTACATCCGCGTCAACCGCATCGTGCCGCAGTTGGTCAAGCAGGAGTCCGAAGAGGGCGAGGGCGACTTCTGGGTCGACGAGAAGGGCAAGCAGGTGCACCTGTCCGAAGCGGGCATGGAGCACGCCGAAGAACTGCTGCGCGCCGCCGGCATCCTCGCCGACGAGGAAGACCGCCTGTACGGCGCGCAGAACCTGAGCGTGGTGCACCACCTCAACGCGGCGCTGCGTGCGCACGCGATCTACCAGCGCGACGTCGACTACATCGTGCGCGACGGCGAGGTGGTGATCGTCGATGAGTTCACCGGGCGCACCCTGCCGGGCCGCCGTTGGTCCGACGGCCTGCACCAGGCGGTGGAAGCGAAGGAAGGCGTGCCGGTGCAGCGCGAGAACCAGACGCTGGCCAGCATCACCTTCCAGAACCTGTTCCGCATGTACAAGAAGCTGTCCGGCATGACCGGTACGGCCGATACCGAAGCCTACGAGTTCCAGAGCATCTACGGCCTGGAAGTGGTGGTGATCCCGACCAACCGCCCGACCATCCGCAAGGACTGGCCGGACCAGGTGTTCCTCAACCGCCAGGGCAAGTTCAACGCCGTGCTGGCCGACATCGAGGACTGCGCCAAGCGCGGCCAGCCGGTGCTGGTCGGCACCACCTCGATCGAGACCTCGGAGATGCTGTCCGAGCACCTGCGCAAGGCGGGCGTGAAGCACGAGGTGCTCAACGCCAAGCAGCACGAGCGCGAAGCGCAGATCGTCGCCAACGCCGGCCAGCCGGGCGCGGTGACCATCGCCACCAACATGGCTGGCCGCGGTACCGACATCGTGCTCGGCGGCTCGCTGGAAGCCGAACTGCATGCGTTGGGCGAGGAGCTTGACGACGCGACGCGCGCGCGCCTGAAGGCGGCCTGGCAGGAGCGCCACGACGCGGTCAAGGCCGCCGGCGGCCTGCACATCATCGGCACCGAGCGCCACGAGTCGCGGCGTATCGACAACCAGCTGCGCGGCCGTTCCGGCCGCCAGGGCGACCCGGGTTCCTCGCGGTTCTACCTGTCGCTGGAAGACAACCTGATGCGCATCTTCGCCTCGGACTGGGTGCAGAAGGCGATGCGCATGATGGGCATGAAGGAAGACGACGTCATCGAGGACAAGCTGGTCAGCCGGCAGATCGAGAAGGCGCAGCGCAAGGTCGAGGCGCACAACTTCGACATCCGCAAGAACCTGCTCGACTTCGACGACGTCAACAACGACCAGCGCAAGGTGATCTACGCCCAGCGCGACGAACTGCTGGACGCCGAGTCGGTCAAGGAGAACGTCGACGGCATCCGCGACGACGTGATCTACGACATCGTCTCGCGCTTCGTGCCGCCGAACTCGGTGGACGACCAGTGGGACCTGCCGGGCCTGGAAGCCACGCTGGCCAGCGAACTCGGCCTGTCGCTGTCGATCACCGACCTGGTCAAGCGCCACGAGGAACTGGACGCGGACGGTATCGTCGAGAAGGTGCGCGAGGAAGTGGACCGCCATTTCCGCGAGAAGGAATCGGCGATCGGCGGCGAGACCATGCGCGCGCTGGAGAAGCACGTGATGCTCACCGTGCTCGACCAGAGCTGGAAGGAGCATCTGGCGCGCATGGACTACCTGCGCCAGGGCATCCACCTGCGCGGTTATGCGCAGAAGCAGCCCAAGCAGGAATACAAGAAGGAAGCCTTCGAGCTGTTCTCGGAGATGCTGGAGCACGCCAAGCGCGAAGTGGTCACCCTGCTGGCGCGGGTGCGCATCCGCAGCGAGGAGGAAGTGGCCGCGCTCGAAGCGCAGGAGCGTCAGCAGGTGGAGGCGCAGTTGCGCCAGGCGCAGTTCCAGCACCAGGACGCCGGCGGTTACGGCGCCGACGAGGAAGCCGAGCAGGTGCAGCGCGGCGAGGCGGGTGCGCCGACCGTGGCGCAGGTGACCCGCGAAGCGCCGAAGGTCGGCCGCAACGATCCGTGCCCCTGCGGCAGCGGCAAGAAGTACAAGCACTGCCACGGCCAGCTGAGCTGAGCCTGGCCTTGCGCGGACCGCTGCGCAAGCGCGCGGCGGCCCCGCTTCGGCGTCGCACGCTGTGGGTGCCGGTGCGCCGGCCATCACATCCGCACGCCAGCCGGTGCACTCCCTTCGGTGAAGGAGTGAGCGACGGATGCAGGTGTCGGATCGATCACACGTTTGCGAATAGCCCCGCCTTGCGCGGGGCATTCTGTTTTTGGGAAGGGCTTGGAGCGATGCGCTTGCCGACGTGGCGTATCGTGCGTGCGGCGCGTAGGCTGGCCGATGTCGCCATTGCCTCTGTAGGCCTGCCGTGGAGCCTTCGCCCAGCCTGGAACTGAAGGTCTTCGTGCCGGCGCAGGATCTCGCGCTGTCTGCGCGGTTCTATGCCGACGTAGGCTTCGCGCCCGAGCCGCTCGGCGACGGCATGATCTGCTTCCGCCATGGCGACCGTTGCGCGTTCCTGCTGCAGGATTTCTACCACGCGGGCCTGGCGCGCAACCTCGTGCTGCATCTGTGGGTGGAGGACGCCGATGCCTGGTGGCGGCGGCTGCATGCAGCCGACCTGGCGGGCCGTTACGGCGCGCGCCTGGGCGAGCCCGAGGACCGTCCCTGGGGCATGCGCGACTTCACCCTGCACGACCCCGGTGGCGTGCTGTGGCGGATCGGCCACAGCCTGGGCGCCTGAGCGGGCGGCGGTGGTGGAAGTGCGGCAATCACCGCCATGCGCGCCGCCGCAGCGCGTTGCGCGGCGCGCGCCGGGCAGCGTTGCAGGCGGACCAGCGCCCACTCACGGCCATTTCCGATGACGCTCTGGCGTTGGTGCGGTAGGCGCCTGCCGTCATTGGCGCGCCGCCAAAAAGACCATCGCCTGGGGACTGCCTGGCTGCGTGGGCGTCGCTGCCCTCCACAGCCGATCGGCGCCAATGTGACCCTGGTTGATTGCGCTGGCGCTGCCGGAAACGGCAAGCTTGCGCCATGTCCGAACCGCTCAGATCCATTCATGTCGTCGCCGGCGTCATCACCGATGCGCGTGGCCGTATCCTGCTGACCCGCCGCACCGAGGGCCGCGACCTCGCCGGGCTGTGGGAATTCCCTGGCGGCAAGCGCGAACCCGGCGAGACCTCGGAGCAGGCGCTGGTGCGCGAGTTGCAGGAGGAACTGGGCATCGAGGCCGTCGTCGGCGAGTGGCTGATGGAAGTGCCGCAACGCTACCCGGACAAGCGGCTGCGCCTGGAAGTGCGCCAGGTGGCGGCGTGGAAGGGCACGCCGCGCGGCCGCGAGGGCCAGGCGCTGACCTGGGTGAGCGCCGACAAGCTGGGTCGCTACGCGATGCCGCCGGCCGACCAGCCGGTGGTGGCGATGCTGCGCCAGCCCGCCTGCTACCTGGTGACGCCGGAGCCGGCCGAGCCGGGTCCCTGGTTGGCGGCGCTGGAGCGCGCGCTGGACGCCGGCGTGCGCCGCGTGCAGTTGCGTGCGCGCAGCCTGCCGGCCGAGCAGTGGGCGCCGCTGGCGCGGACCGCGGCGACGCTGTGCGCGACGCGTGGCGCGCAGGTGCTGCTCAACCGCGACGTGGCGCTGGCACAGGAACTGGGTGTCGGCGTGCACCTGGGCGCGGAGCAGCTGCCGCAGTGGCAGGCGCGCCCGTTGCCGGCCGGGCAGGCCGTGGCGGCGTCCTGTCATACCGTCGAAGAATTGCAGGCGGCGCAGCGCATCGGCTGCGATTTCGCGGTGGTCGGGCCGCTGGCCCCCACCGCCAGCCACCCAGGCGCCGCGCCGCTGGGCTGGGAGGCGTTCGAGCGCCTGCGCGAGCAGGTCGCCCTGCCGATCTATCCGATCGGCGGCCTGGCGTCGACGCAAGTCGCCGAGGCGCGCCGCCATGGCGGCCAGGGCATCGCCGCGATCCGCGGGCTGTGGCTGCTGGCGGCCGATGTGGCGTGAGTGGGGCGACAGCAACCGCTCCCTGGTCAACTGTCATGCAGCCGCGAAACGCGAAGTGGCGTGCTTCCGATGGCGCAATGCGTCGGGACTGAAGTCCCTCCCACAGTGATCCTCCAACGAGGCCGGTGCCGCTCCTGCACGAGAGTAGGGGGGGTGCGTACGGGATGCCGCTGTTGCGATTCCCCAATACCCATTCCCGAATCCCGGCTCCTCAGAAGAAGTGGCGTGCTTTCCGATGGCGCAATGCGTCGGGACTGAAGTCCCTCCCACAGTGATCCTCCAACTAGGCCGGTGCGCTCCTGCGCGAGAGTAGGGTGGCGCGTACGGGATGCCGTTGTTGCGATTCCCCAATCCCCATTCCCCATTCCCGGCTCCTCAGAAACTGATCCAGAAGCAGTCGTACTGCCGGCGCAGGTCCAGCACGGTGGAGGCGGGGGTGATGCTGCCGGCGAGGGTCTGCTGCAGGCGCAGGCCGGTCGGATGCGGGCGCGATGGTGCCTCGCCACCGTCGGCCTCCGCCGCGGCCGACGTGGCCGTTGTCGCGGACGCGGCTGTCGACGACGTGCCGGCTGCGGGAGCGGTCGTCCCGCCGGTGTCCGGCAACACCGGCACGATCGCCACCAAGGGGCGGCGCACGATCGCCTCCAGACGGTCGAAGATGCGTTGCGCGCCGTCGTCGGAAACGCCGTTCCACCAGTACAGCGCCGATAGCCGATTGACGTCGCGGGCGTCCACGGCGCTGCGGATCTGCTGGACCAGCACACTGAGCCGGCGCACGCACTGCGGCGGCGCCAGGCCGCGAGCGGCGCTGCCGACATTGCCGGGCGCCGCCGGTGGCGGTAGCCGGTCGATCGCGCCGACGTCCTCGCATCGGCGATCGCTGAACACGGTGGTGCCGTCGGGCCCGCTGCAGCGGTTCACCCGCTGCGCCATGGCAGGCGGGGCGAACACGCATAGGCACAGGAGCAGCAATATCGGCGGAAGGGCGCGCATCGGCGCAGCGTAGCCGCAGCCGGTGTGACCGCGGAGCGAATGCCTTACGAGCGCTCGGATTCGGGATTGGAGATTGGGGATTCGCCAAAGCGAGGCCGCGCGCCGCTGTTACCAATCTCCAATCCCGAATCCCCAATCCCGGCGTTCGGCCAGCGGCCGCGACACTCAGCCGGCGACGACGGCTGAGGGCAGACGTGCCAGGACGCTGGTGGTGGGCTTGGCCAGGTTGAGCGTATAGAAATGCAGCCCGGGGGCGCCGCCGTCGACCAGGCGTTGGCACAAGGTGGCGACCACGTCGGCGCCGAACTCGCGAATGGCCTCGGCATCGTCGCCGTAGGCCTGCATGCGCTTGCCGATCCAGCGCGGGATTTCCGCGCCGCACTGCTCGGAGAAACGCCGCAGCTGACTGAAGTTGGAGATCGGCATGATGCCGGGCACGATCGGGATCTGCACGCCGAGCTTGCGGACTGCGTCGACGAAGTGGAAGTAGGCGTCGGCGTTGTAGAAGTACTGGGTGATGGCGGCATCGGCGCCGGCATCGACCTTGGCCTTGAAGTGGCGCAGGTCGCTGAGCGCATCGTGGGCCTGCGGGTGCGTCTCCGGATACGCGCCCACTTCCAGATGGAAGGCGTCGCCGTGCTCGGCGCGGATGAAGGCGATCAGGTCGGCGGCATAGCGCAGGTCGCCCGGGTGGCCCATGCCCGACGGCAGGTCGCCACGCAGCGCGACCAGGCGGCGGCAGCCGATGGCGCGGTACAGCTTGAGCAGCTCGCGGATCTCCTCGCGGCTGCCGCCCACGCAGGACAGATGCGGCGCGGCCTCGAAACGGTGGTGCTGCTTGAGGTGGCGCACGGTCTCGGAGGTGTAGCTCAGGGTCGAGCCGCCGGCGCCGAAGGTGCAGGAGACGTACTCCGGGGCATAGGCCTTGAGCCGCGCGGCGGTGCGGTCGAGCTGCGCGCGCTGTTCGTCGGTCTTGGGCGGATAGAACTCGAAGCTGATGGCGGTCATGGGCGCAACGCAGCGGGCGGTGTGGCGAGTATATCTCTTCATCCGGATGGATGTGCAAGAGGTCGCGGTCGCGCGATCGCCGCGTCGCCCGGGGGCGGCGACGCGCTCCCCGCGCGGCGCGCCGGTGGGCGCGCCGCGTCCGCTCCCAGGCTCAGCGCTTCCACATCCGCGCCTGCCGCGGCGGCAGGCTGAAGGTGTAGCTGCCGCTGGAAATACGCACCACGCTGCCGGAACCCAGCGCATCGGTGTAGTCGACGTTCCAGCGCAATACGCTGCCGTTCATCGGTACCGCGGCGGTGACGGTATTGCCGCACTTGTTGATGCCGACGATGCCCAGGTCGCCGCGGCGGAACAGCAGGTAGCAGGCGCCGTGCGCCAGCACCTGCATGTCGCGGCCCTGTGCGGCGTTGTGGAACCCGACCATGCGCTTGAGGTCGTCGCGCTGGTAGGCGTTGACCCAGCGGTTGTCGCCGCTCTCGTTGTTGTCCGAGTACACCATCGGCACGCCGCCGTCGCGGCCGAGCAGGTAGGCGTAGGCCAGGGTCTCGTCGACCGGGTCCATGATCGCGTAGCGGAAGCCGGCGTTGTTGGGGATGTCGTGGGTGATGGCGAAAGTCACCGCGCGCGCACCGGGCAGCGCCTGGCCGTAGGCGCCCGGATCCACCAGCAGGTCCATGCTGCCGCCGTAGGCGAAGGCGTTGCGCACCGAGTTGAACAGCGGGAAGTCGTAGGCCGCGTGCGGGGTGGCCTGCAGGTACGGTGCCAAGAACTGGTCGTAGTCGGAGTTGCCGCTGCCGCCGCCGGTGATCACCTCGCCGAACACCAGCACGCCGGAGCGGACCTGCGCATCGAGCACCTTGTTCAGATGATCGAAGGTCATGTGCTTGGCCGCGTCGATGCGGAAACCGGTGACGCCCAGCGCCTTCAGCGCCAGCAGGTAGTTGCGCTGCTGCTGCACCACCCAGTCGTTGCCGACCAGATCCGGCAGGCCGGGATCGTTGCCGCCGCCGCAGATGCGGTAGGTGCGCACCTGGTAGGGATCGTTGTAGTTGGTGATGCACTGCGCCGGGCCAAAATCGTTGGCGCTGAGGAAATTCTGCGAGAGGTCGCCGAACAACCGCAGCGACGCATAGCGCTGCGGATTGGCGGCGTACTGGCCCAGCACCGCGCTGCCCGGGTAGTTCAGGTCCGAGCGCGTGGCCGCTTCATTGGCCATGTGGTTGAGCACCACGTCGGCATAGGTTTCCACGCCCACCGCCTTCAGCGCCTGCACCATGCTGGCGAAGGCGTCGGTGTCGCCGAGCGGGTTGTCGATCAGACGCATGTCCTGCGGCTGGTAGCGCGCCCACCAGGCGTCGCCCTGCGAGCGGTAGGCCGGCGCCACCAGCACCTTGCGGTAGCCGGCGGCGGCGATCTGCGCGGCACGCGCTTCCACGGTGGCGTAGGGCCAGTTGAAGGCATGCAGGATGACGTCGGCCTGGGCGCTGGCGGTGGCCAGGAGCAGCAGCAGGCCGACCAGCAGGCTGCGCCAGCGGTGCAGGTGCAGCAGACGATTTGCAGCGGATGGGACGCGCATCGTTCGATCTCCTCGGTGCGTGGGCGCAGGCAGGACGCCTGCAGGACAGGGGCATGACGTCGCCGCGGGGCTGGCGTGCGGCCGGAGGATGCTAAGCGCGCATCGCGGCGCAACATGCGCGCGCTACATACGTATTCATGGCGACAGCGTACGAAAGCGGGATCGGCATCCGCTTCCGCTCGGGAGCGCCGTGCGCGCTGCATTCATGGCACATGCCGCATCGCGGCCCACGCCCTTTGCTACAGTCGCCGCCCTCACCTGTCGACGCGGAGCCGCATCATGACCAGCGCAGCCTTCTATCCGATCGGAACCCCCGGCGTGCCTTGGGGCGCGGCCGAGAAGGCGGCCTGGCTGGCGGGTCAGCCGCGCCGGCGCAGCTACCAGGACGAGGTGGTCGCTGCCATCGAAGGCCTGCGCGGGCAGTGGGAGGTGGTCGCGTACGGGGAACTGGCGTACGCGCAGGAGCGCTATCCGCTGCTGGCCTTGCGCAGCCGCAACTGGGACGACGCCTTGCCGTGCATGCTGGTTACCGGCGGCGTGCATGGTTACGAGACCAGCGGCGTGCACGGCGCGCTGCAGTTCGCCCAGCAGCATGCCGGGGACTACGCCGGCCGCGCCAACGTGCTGGTGGCGCCGTGCGTGAGCCCGTGGGCGTACGAGCGCATCCACCGCTGGAACGCCGATGCGCTGGATCCCAACCGTTCGTTCCGCGCCGACAGCCCGGCGCAGGAATCGGCTGCGCTGCTGCGCCTGGTCGCGCCGTTGCGCGATCAAGTGCGCATGCACATCGACCTGCACGAGACCACCGACAGCGACGAGTCCGAATTCCGGCCGGCGCTGGCCGCGCGCGATGGCATCGCCTACGCGCCGGGCGGCATTCCCGACGGTTTCTACCTGGTCGGCGACAGCGAGAACCCGCAGCCCGCGTTCCAGCAGGCGGTGCTGGCCGCAGTCGCGCAGGTCACCCATATCGCGCCGGCCGACGCCGCCGGCGAACTCATCGGCACGCCGCTGGCGGCGCCGGGGGTCATCAACTACCCGGTGAAGCGGCTGGGTCTGTGCGCAGGCATCACCGACGCGCGCTACACCACGACCACCGAGGTGTATCCGGACAGCGCCAGCGCCACGCCGCAGCAGTGCAACGCCGCGCAGGTGGCGGCGGTACGCGCGGCGATCGACTACGCCTTGGCGCATCCGTAGTCGCCAGGTGGATGCACGATTTGCAGGACACCTGTCACGCAGCTGCGACGAGCGACGCCTGCTGGGTACCCAACCTTGCACGGCGTCGGGACTGAAGTCCCTCCCACAGTGCACCCAGTCGAGGTATCGCAAGTTCCGCTAAGCGCTGTTCCGCATGGCCTTGCGCCACCGGCTGCGAAGGTGGCAGCGGTGGGCACCGACCCTGCCGCGCGCTACGCTTGTGGGCCCTCGTTTGCCATGTACCCCATGTCCATCGTCCTCACGCCGTTTGCCCGCACGCGTCTGTTCCCGCGCGATGGCCGCCGCAATGCGATCCAGGACTGCACGCCCGAGCAGTTCGAGCAGCACCTCAACGCGCACACGCCGCTGCAGGTGCTGGACGGCTACGCACCGTTCTGCAAGTTGCACGTGCACCGCAACTGGACCTCGACGCGCTGCCTGACCGTGCCGATCACCGACGCCAACCGGCGCCTGCTGCGCTCGGGCTACGAGGCGCGCAGCCGTGAAGAGCTGCCGGTCCTGGTGCGCTGGTTCGAAGGGGTCGAGCCGCCGGTGGCCGAGTACCTGCTGCCGATCCTCTACAGCCGCGAACAGCTCGCGCACGAGGGCGCGCCGATCGAGGCGGACTGGGGCGTGGTCGGTTGCCTGTATACCGCCGAGCCGCAGGAGATCCCGATGGCGCCGATCACCATGCTGCGCAATGCGCTGGGCGTGGAGGAGGGCGGCTCGGGCGTGCCGCTGGATCGCGACGCCTATCGGCGCAGCGTGGCGTTCTGGGAGCACAACGCCAACTGGCGGCCGTAAGCGCGGCCAGACACGGTCCGCGCGCAGTGACCTCGCCGGGCACGCATCGCGGTGCATGCGGCGCACGTTACCGCGCGCAGGCGTGATCGCTCCGGACGCGGTCACGCATTCGCGCAGCCGCCTTCACGCATCCCTGCACGTTGCCGTCGCCGGCCCGCCGTGCTGCATCCGTGCACGCGCTTGTGCACTGGCGCATAAGTGCTGAACAGAACTGCGCGCAGCCGCGCGTTCTCGCCGCGACGCCCTGTCCGTTCATCGGCATGACGCGCAATGACCATCAAGTTTGCGGACGGCGGGACGATAGCGAGAGGGTGGGTCGCCATGCAGCGGCGCCAGGACGCAATGTCCGGCCGCGCATCGTGGCCCGGTGGGGAAGGCGCCTCGGGCAGGTCATCGGCAGCGGACACGGCGCACTCGTGCCGCGCGCCGTGGCGGGCTGCCGCGTGGGGGCGTTCCCCGCGACCGTATTCCCTCCCCCTTGCCAAGGAAGTCGTCATGTCCACTCCGTCGCCGCAGCGCCGTCGCGGCAGCGTCGCCAAACGCCTGATGCTCGGTACCGGCCTGCTTGCGCTGGCCTGCTTCGGCCTGACCGCAATGATCATCTACTGGCGCAGCAGCGATGCGTTGCTGTCGACCTCGCGCACCAGCATCGAGAACCTGGCGCAAGTGGAGGCTCAGCGGGTGTCGCGCGAAATCGGCGTGGCCTTCGACGCCAGCGACGCGCTGGCCAACAGCTTCCGCGTGCAGCACGCCGCCGGTCTGTCGCGCGCCACCGCCACCGCGGTGCTGCGCAGCCAGCTCGACGCGCATCCGCAGTGGCTGGGCATCAGCACCATGTGGGAGCCGGACGCGTTCGACGGCAACGACAAGGCCTTCGTCGGCACCGAGGGCCACGACGCCACCGGCCGCTACATGACCTGGTGGTCGCGGCAGAACGGCAAGCTGGTGCGCGAGGCGCTGCGCGACTACGAGAAGCCGGGCGACGGCGACTGGTACCTGCTGGCGCGCAACACGCACAAGCCGGTGGTGATCGAGCCCTACTACTATCCGGTGGCCGGCAAGGACACGCTGATGACCACGCTGGCCACGCCGATCCTGGAGAACGGGCGTTTCCTGGGCGTGGTCACCGTCGACTTCACCCTCGATACCCTGCAGCAGCGCATCGCCGCGCTGCGGCCGATGGGCGAGGGCCATGCCAGCCTGCTGTCGCCGTTGGGCATGGTGATGGCCAGCCGCGATCCGCAGCAGGTCGGCAAGACCCGCAGCGATGCCTGGTCCAAGGACATGCTGGCGCGCGTGGCCAAGGGCCAGGTGGTGTTCGACCATCGCCGCACCGACGGCGAGGATGCGTTGAACGTGTTCGTGCCGCTGAAGATCGGCGATGCGCCGCAGACGTTCGCGCTTGGCGTCTCGGTGCCGTACGCGCTGGTCATGGCCAAGGCGCGTGCACTGTTGTGGACCATCGTCGCGGTCGGCCTGCTCTCGGCGTTGTTGCTGAGCGGCGCGCTGTACCTGCTGCTGCGCCGGCAGGTGCTCGACCCGCTGGCCGAGGCCGTGCGGGTGTCTTCGGCAGTCGCCGCCGGGCGCCTGGACAGCCAGGTCCGGCATCGCCGCGACGACGAGCTGGGCCAGTTGCTGGATGCGATGGGCAGCATGCAGACGCAGTTGCAGGCGGTGATGCAGGCGCAGGCGGAGATGGCGCAGCGCCACGACGCCGGCGAGATGAGCTACCGGATGGACGCCGAACGTTTCCCCGGCGAGTACGGACGCATGGTCCATGGCACCAACGCGCTGGTGGCCGCGCACGTGGACGTGCAGCGGCGCCTGGTCGAGGTGATGTCGCAGTACGCGATCGGCAACATGCAGGTGGACATGGAACCGCTGCCGGGCGAGAAGGCGGCGATCACCGAGGCGATGCGCACCACCAAACGCAGCCTGCAGGCGATCAACCAGGCCATCACCGAACTGGCGCAGGCCGCGGCTTCCGGCGATTTCTCCCGGCGCGGCGACGCCGAGCGCTTCCAGTACGACTTCCGCGGCATGGTGGTCGGGCTGAACCGGCTGATGGAGTTGACCGAAGGCAACCTCTCGGCCTTGTCGGCGCTGTTGCGTGCCGTGGCCCAGGGCGACCTCACCGCGCGCATGCACGGTGAATTCCACGGCGTATTCGCGCAGATGCGCGACGATGCCAATGCCACGGTGGAACAGCTGACCGGCATCGTCGGCCGCATCCAGCAGGCCACCACTGCGATCAACTCCGCCGCCAGCGAGATCGCCGCCGGCAACGACGACCTGTCGCGTCGCACCGAGCAGCAGGCGGCCAATCTGGAAGAAACCGCGGCCTCGATGGAGGAGCTGACCTCGACGGTGAAGCAGAACGCCGAGCATGCGCATCAGGCCAACCGCCTGGCGCAGGACACCGCGGGCGTGGCCTCGCGTGGCGGCGCGGTGGTCGAGCAGGTGGTGGACACCATGTCCGGCATCGCCGAAGCATCGAAGAAGATGGCCGAGATCATCGGCGTGATCGACGGCATCGCCTTCCAGACCAACATCCTGGCGCTCAACGCCGCGGTGGAGGCGGCGCGCGCCGGCGAGCAGGGCCGCGGTTTCGCGGTGGTGGCCAGCGAGGTGCGCGCGCTGGCGCAGCGCTCGGCGACCGCGGCGCACGAGATCAAGGGCCTGATCGACGCCTCGGTCGGCAAGATCGACGATGGCACCGCACTGGTCAACGGCGCTGGCGACACCATGCGCGAGGTGGTGGCCAGCGTGCGCCGGGTCACCGACATCATGAGCGAGATCGCTGCCGCCTCGCAGGAGCAGAGCGCCGGTATCGAACAGGTGAGCAAGACCATCGTGCAGATGGACGAAGCCACCCAACAGAACGCCGCGCTGGTCGAGGAGGCCACGGCGGCGGCGCGGGCGATGGAGGATCAGGCCGAGGAACTGCAGCGCGCGGTGGCGCTGTTCAAGCTCGCGGCACCTTCGTCGGGCGGCCTGGCCGCGGCGGGCCGGGCGCGGCTGGAGCTGGTGTCGTGAGCGCCATGCGCAGCGCAGCGCTGCTGCTGGCGCTGGGCGTCGCCGCACCGGCCTGGGCCGGGACCGCCAGCGCCAATCTGGCGGCGACCTCGAACTACGTCTCGCGCGGATTCGAGCAGAGCTGGGGGCGGCCGGTGCTGCAGGGCGGGCTGGACGTGGCCGCGGACAGCGGCTGGTATGCCGGCACCTGGGCATCCGGGGTGAGTCCGTACTTCATCGAAGGCGGGCACGTGGAGTGGGACGTGTATGCCGGCTACGCGGCCAGCCATGGCGACTGGGGCTGGCGCGCCGGCGTCTACCACTACGCCTACCCCGGCGCGCGCATGAGCGCCAGCGGCACGCGCTACGACTATGGCGAGGCCATCGTCGCCGGGCACTGGCGCACGCTGGAACTGTCCTACGCCAGCACCTGGACGCGCGACTACTTCGGCTACAACAGCGCCACGCTGGGCGTCGGCCAGGGCCGGCACTCGCGCGGCTCCGGTTATCTGGCGCTGGACGCCACGCTGCCGCTGGCGCCGGACTGGCAGGCCAGCGTGCATGCCGGCCACCAGCACGTGCGCAACTTCGCCGACTACGGCTGGACCGACGCGCGCGTGGGCCTGAGCCGCACCTGGCGCGGCACCGAGTTCGGCCTGAGCTACGCACGGGCCTGGAACAGCGCCGGCGTCTATCGCCGCTACACCACCGGCGTGGCGGATGGCGAGGGCCGGGTGCACGTCTCCAACCCGATCGACGGCGCCTGGTCGTTCTCGATCAAGCGCAACTTCTCGCTATAGGCGGACGCGCGCTCAGCCGTCGGCGGGCGCTGCGAACGCCTCGACGGCGAGCCGGTCCAGGTAGGCGCGCAGGCGTTGCTCGCGTTGCGCCGGGTCGCTGGGCAGCGGGCGCGCTTGCGTGCCGCCGCCGCTGCGCGCATGCACGCGTGGATACGGCTGTGCCGGCACCGGCACGCCCAGGAAGGCGCACAGCGGCTCCCAGCCCGTCTGCGCGTCGGTGTCGAGCACCAGCAGGCGCTGCGCCGGCACGCTGGCGATGACCGCCTGGTTCCAGCGGCGGAAATAGTCGGTCATGAAGCTGCGATCGTCGATGCGCGTGGCGAAGTCGCGGCGCAGGAACTGGCTCAGCCGCTGGCCCTCGGCGCCGAACAGGGCCGGCACCCTGCCGTCGCTGGCGAAGATGGTGCTGCGCACCGACTCGAACCAGGCATCGGCATCGCGCACGGTCAGGATCACCTTGGCCTGCGGGTAGCGCGCGACCAGCTCGCGCCAGAAGCAGCAGCCGGGATAGTCGACGGTGGCGGTACAGCCGGCGAACAGCGTGTCCCAGTCCGCCTGCCCGTCGATCGCCGCGTCCCACAGCGGCAAGGCCTGGCGCAGGTGCGCGGCCAGTTCCATGGCGTGATAGCAGCGGCCCAGGCCCAGATGTTCCAGCGCCAGCTTCAGCGACAGGGTGCCGGTGCGGCCGAGGCCGGCGCCGACGACGCACAGGCTCATGCCGACGCCCCGGCGCCCTGCGCCAGCCACTGCGTGGCCTCGCGGCCCAGCTCCGCCTGCGCGCGCGCCTCGTAGTCGGCGGCGACGGTCGCCGGCAACAGCGTACGCCAGCGGCCGCTGCGGCCCTGGTTGAAGAAGGCCTTGCCGCCTTCGCGCCACAGCCCGGCGCCCTGCGGCACGTAGCGCGCGGCGTGCTGGCGCATGTAGCCGAACTGGCAGTGCGCCAGGATGGTCTCCCGGTCCGTCTCGCGCACCGGAATCTCCAGGAACGCGGCGATGCGCCGCACTTGCCCGGGCAGATCCTGCAGCAGGTCGGCGTAGTGCACCAGCAGCACGTTCGGCTGCGCGCGCTGCTGCCACCAGCTGCGCACGCCTTCCCAGAACGGCCAGAACGGTGCGCCGTCGTGGGCCAGCCAATGCGCCACGTAGGCATCCATCGGCAGGCTCGGCGGCGGCACCACGCGCAGCTTGCCCGGTTCGGCCGCCCCGGCATCCAGCCGCGCCTGCGCATCCTGGCTGACCGCACACTGGTGGTCGTACAGGCTCAGCGCGATGTCGCGGCCGTCGCGGCCGATGTACAGGTATTTGGCGCGATCGCTGACCACCAGCGCATCGGCGGGCAGATGCGTCTTGATGAAGCGCCGGTGGGTCTGCGCCTGCAGCAGCGCGAGCTTGCTCGTGCGGTCCGGGTACACACCGTCCAGCCACGGCGAGATCGCCGACACGTCGACGTCCGCCGCGCCCTCGAACAGCAACTGCGCGACGATCTGCTGCAGCCAGGTGGTGCCGGCCTTGGCGTAGCTGGCGATGACGATGTCGCCGTCGCGAAACTCCAGTTCGTTCCAGGCGGCGGAATCGAAAAAGCGGTTGGAGTATTCCCGGGTCTTGGCGAAGGCAGTGGAATCAGCCATGCGGGGTTTCCGGTGTGCGGGGGAAGGGCGCCGTCGCGGGCGACTGGCGGGACAGGGTTGTCGTGCGCGGGCGCAAGGCGATGCGGACATCGAGTGGACGCAGCACCAGCGCCGGATACGGCCGTGGCCGTGCATCCGTCGCCAGGTGCAGCGTGCGCTCGCGCAACAGGCCGGCCACGACCACGGTCATCTGCACCAGCGCCAACTGGCTGCCGATGCAACTGCGCGGACCGCCGCCGAACGGAAAGTAGGTGTAGCGCGCCGGTGTCTGCGCCGGGTCCAGCCAGCGCGCCGGCAGGAAGCGGTCCGGCGCGGAGAAGTGACGCGGATCGCGCTGCACCACCCACTGGCTGACGATCAGCTGGGTACCGCGCGGCACCGCGAAGCCGCCCAGCGTGGTGTCGCGTTGCGCGATGCGCGCGGTCATCCACGCCGGCGGATACAGGCGCATGGCCTCCTTCACGCAGGCGCGCGTCAGCGGCAGGCGTTCGACGAGCGCATCGGCGCAGGGCGTGCTGGATGCGCCGTCGATACCGGGCAGGGCATCGGCTTCCTCCGCCACGGCCTGCGCGATCGATGGATGTTGCGCCAGCAGCAACAGCGTCCAGGTCAGGCCGGCCGCCATCGGCTCCAGCGCCGACATCAGCATCGCCGCCGCTTCGTCGCGGCACCAGTCGTCGTCGGCCTGCGGAGCGTCGCGTCGCAGCAGCTCCAGCACCGAGGCGTCTGCGCCATCAGAATGTGGCGACGTCAGGATCTGCGTCAGCGCGGTGTCCAGTGCGCCGCGTGCGGCACGCAGGCGGCGCTTGCCGGCACTCGGCCACCAGGCCGGCGCCGCGGACGGCGTACGCGTCTGCTGCAGGATCGCATCGACCATCGGCAGCATCCGCAGCAGCGCCGGCGCGTGCACCGCATCGCCGAGCAGGAAGCCGGCGCCCAGTTGCGCGCAGAGCGCGGTCATGGTCAGGCGCAGGTCGTGCACGTTGTCGATGTCGTCGCGCGATCGCAGCAGCGCCTGTGTGGCGGCGGCCGCCTTTGCGGCGTAGTCGCGCACCAGGCTGGCGCGGAACGCGGGCTGCAGCGCCTGGCGCTTGCGCCGCCAGGCCTCGCCCTCGCTGTTCATCACCGATGCCGGAAATGCAGCGCGCCGCGCACGCGGATCCGGATCGGATTTGGCGTAGAGGCTGCCGTCGTCGCCGAGCACCGTGGCGATCGCGGTTGGTGCTGCGAGCAGATAGGTGCGCTCGGCGATCCGCACCACGTCGCCATGCGTGCGTGCGCAGTGTTGCAGGAAGCCGAGGGGATCGGTGGCGAAAGCCTGCCGGTTGCCGAATGCCCAGTGCCCGCGCGGGCCTGGCGGGCGCGGATGCGGATCGGTCACGTGCAGATCCGCACGAATAGCCGTGTCGGCGGGTCACACCGCGACGCAGGAGGGGACATGGAGCCGATGGCGAACGGGCGTGCGGCCGTGCGAAGCGGAGAGCGCTGGGGAGAGGGGGCGGGTCGCCCCCTCTCGCACGGTCATGCCACGCGACGGTGGCGGGGGAGGTCAGTAGGTGTAGATGTAGCCGAGCTTGCGGCCACCGAGGCTCTGCACCCAACGCGACAGCGAATCAAAAAGGCGTTTCATGGCGATACTCCTGATTGAGCGGGGGATCTGTTGCGATTGTCGCGCCTGCCTCAGCGTGGCAGGCGCGGGAAAAAGCATCCTCGCTTGGATGCGGCGGCGCAAGCAAAAGACTGAAGCGCGGCCAACTGCAATGCGCATGTCATCTGCAGTTTTGTGGCGTGTGTCGCACGCGATTGCAGCGCATCGCCGCGCCTGCCATGCAGGGTGCCGCCCTGCATGTGTGGCCACTGCGTCGCCATCGCTGCGTGCTATGGTCGCGCCACTTCGGCAACGAGTGGCTGCGGATGCCCGTGACCCACGAGTACGATCGCCTGGCCGCGATCTACGACCGTTTCTACGATCGCTGGCCTGCCGCCGTCACCCAGCAGTGCGTCGGTGTCCTCGCCGAGCTGGCCGCGGGCCGTGCGGCGCTGGAACTGGGCATCGGCACTGGCCGCATTGGCTTGCCGCTCGCGCACTGCGATGTGCCGGTCACCGGTATCGACAATTCGCCTGCGATGCTCGAGGCCTTGCGTGCCAAGCCCGGCAGCGAACGCCTGCACCTGGTCTGCGCCGATTTCGCCGACATGCCGGTATGCGGCCCGTTCGGCCTGATCTACGCGGTGGCGGCATTCGGGTATCTGCTGACGCAGGCCGAGCAGCTGCGTTGCATGGTCAACGCGGCGCGCTGCCTGGCGCCCGACGGCCGCTTGCTGATCCAGAGCGCGGTGCCGGGTGCGGAGCTGTTCGAAAGCGGCGGCAAGGTCAGCCAGGTGCTGGACGTGCCGGACACCCAGGGCGACGGCGCGGCAGTGATGCTGGTGTGCTCGCAGCCCGATCCGCTGCAGCAGCGCATCGACCAGCGCGTGGTGGTACTGGGCGAATCCGGTACGCGCATCTTCAGCGAGCGCCGCCGCTACGTGTGGCCATCGGAGCTGGACCTGATGGCGCAGATCGCCGGCCTGCGCCTGGAGGCGCGCTGGAGCGACTGGGCACGCACGCCGTATCACGCGCGCAGCCGGATTCAAATTTCGGTGTACGCGCCGGCCAGCGAGTGCACGGCCTGAAGATCGTGCCGTTGCAGGCGTTGGATGACGGCGTCCTATCTACAATTGCGGCATCGGTATCGGCAGGACCGTGTCGCCTTTGGGTTGGTGTCCATGCCGGCGGTACCCGCCGAAGGTCATTCAGTATCCAATCCGCCGACAGCGAGATGCCGCACTGGTTGCCGTCGGGGGCGAGGTGAGGATCAATCAGTTGGCGATGGCCCGAGGGCGATCCACGATGCCCCTGCCGGCATCCGTCGATGCGGTGGTGCGGACGTCGACTCGGTTTCATCCGCCGAGCGCATAGCCCGCCTCCCGCTGTGCGCGGATGGCCATCACGATCACCGTATCGGTCACATCCACATAGCGATACAACGCCACATACCCATGCGCACCGCGGCCCATCACCAGTTCGCGGTTGTCTCCATGGACCGGGCGGCCGATCAAGGGATTACCCGCCAGTACGTCGAACGCGCTGACGATCTCCTCGGTCCTCGCCTCGGCATGCTGGCTCTCGTGCTCGCGCAAATACGCAGCGATCCGCTCCAGATCCTCGATCACGCCGGGAGCGATGCGGACGCGCGTCACCTCAGTCTTCCAGCTTGCGCGCTACCGGCCGCTTTGCGGGCTTTCCTGCGGCCAGTGCCTTGAAATAGGCACGCGCTTGGTCCCAGGGAATGGTCTCACCCGTTTCCAGGAACTCGGCCCAGCGCTGATCGGCCTGGGCATGGAAGTCGACGCGCCGCTCGGCCAGCTCGGCCTTCTCGGCGATGGCTTCCAGGATGAAGTTGTGCGACGTGGTGCCGGCCGCTTCCGCGGCCTTGGCGACGCGGGCCTTGAGCGCGTCCGGCAGGCGGATGGTGGTGGTGCTCATGGGGAGCTCCAGGCGATTGGTGTGGAATCAATGTAGCACAGGTGTGGTACAGACGGCCTGGCTGGGCAGGCGCGTCGGCCGACTGGCCGGAAAAGGCCGCTTGGAGCAGGGATTGGCGCAAGGTGGCGACGTCTGCGGTTTTTCGCTCCGTACGAATTTCCAGCTCCCTTCCCCCCACACGCTTGCTGCGCCGATCGCACAAAAAAACGGGCGCCTCGCGGCGCCCGTTCCTGTCTGCCTGGCGATGTGCTGCCGATGGCTCAGTAGCGGTAGTGCTCCGGCTTGAACGGGCCATCGACCGGCACGCCCAGGTAGGCGGCCTGCGCGTCGGTGAGCTTGGTCAGCTTCACGCCGATCTTCTCCAGGTGCAGGCGTGCCACTTCCTCGTCCAGCTTCTTCGGCAGGCGGTACACCTGCTTCTCGTAGCTGTCCTTGTTCTGCCAAAGGTCGATCTGCGCCAGGGTCTGGTTGGCGAAGCTGTTGGACATCACGAAGCTGGGGTGGCCGGTGGCGCAGCCCAGGTTGACCAGGCGGCCTTCGGCCAGCAGGAAGATCGCGTTGCCGTTGGGCAGCACGAACTTGTCCACCTGCGGCTTGATGTTGATCTTCTGCACGCCCGGCAGCTTGTACAGCGCCTCGACCTGGATCTCGTTGTCGAAGTGGCCGATGTTGCAGACGATGGCCTGGTCCTTCATCTGCGTCAGGTGCTCGATGCGGATGATGTCCTTGTTGCCGGTGGTGGTGACGTAGATGTCGGCCTGGCCGAGGGTGTCCTCGACGGTGTTGACCTCGAAGCCTTCCATCGCCGCCTGCAGCGCGCAGATCGGGTCGATCTCGGTGACGATGACGCGGGCGCCGTAGGCACGCAGGCTGTGCGCCGAGCCCTTGCCGACGTCGCCGTAGCCGCACACCACCGCGACCTTGCCGGCCAGCATCACGTCCATCGCGCGCTTGAGGCCGTCGGCCAGCGACTCGCGGCAGCCGTACAGGTTGTCGAACTTGCTCTTGGTCACCGAGTCGTTGACGTTGATCGCCGGGATCAGCAGGGTGCCGGCTTCGGCCAGCTGGTACAGGCGGTGCACGCCGGTGGTGGTCTCTTCGGAGACGCCTTTCCAGTCCTTGACCACGCGGGTCCAGTAGCCCGGGCGCTCCACCGCCACGCGCTTGAGCAGGTTCTTGATCACCTGCTCCTCGTGCGAGGAGGACGGCTCGTCCACCCACTTGGCGCCGTTCTCCAGCTCATAGCCCTTGTGGATCAGCAGGGTCACGTCGCCGCCGTCGTCCACCACCAGTTCCGGGCCGGTCTGGGTGCCGTCGGGCAGGGTGAAGGTCAGCGCGTCGAGGGTGCAGTCCCAGTATTCCTCCAGGGTCTCGCCCTTCCAGGCGAACACGGGGGTGCCGGTGGCGGCGATCGCCGCGGCGGCGTGGTCCTGGGTGGAGAAGATGTTGCACGAGGCCCAGCGCACATCGGCGCCGATGTCCTTCAGCGTCTCGATCAGCACCGCGGTCTGGATGGTCATGTGCAGCGAGCCGGTCACGCGCACGCCGGCCAGCGGCTTGGCGGTGGCGTACTGGCGGCGGATCGACATCAGGCCCGGCATCTCGTGCTCGGCGATGTCCAGTTCCTTGCGGCCCCAATCGGCCAGGGAAATGTCGGCGACCTTGTAGTCACCCTCGGTGGAAAAGCTCTTGAGTGCAGCGTTCATCGATAAAGCTCCGGTCAATGGCGAGAAACTCGCGAAGTCCGGGCGCCGTTGTCGCTCAAGCCTCGCGCCGAGCCTGGCCGGATCTGGAGACGGGGAATCCGGTCTCGATCCGGTCGCAGCGCCCCTCGGCGCAAGGGGTAACCGATTATAGCGGCTGCCGCGTGTGGCGCTTGAACGCGGGTCAGTGCGGGGAATGGCATGCCCAAGCCCAACAATCGACAGGGGGCGGGCGGCGCCGGCCCTGCTACCGTCGTCGGTTCGATCGATGGGAAGGAGAGGGGAGAGATGAACCAGATCACAGTGCGCGGGCGCCGCCGTGTCGCCAGGCCGGTCTGCGGCCTGCTGTGCGCGGCCCTGGCCGCGGCCGGCAGCGCCGCCGCCAACGCGGCCTCGGCACCTGCGGCGGCTGCCGTGAGCGCCGATCCGTCCGACAGCGGCTATCAACTGCCGTCGGCGCCGCTGCAGGCCATCGTCGATGCGCCGCGGCCGCCGCAGCTGTCGCTGAGCCCGCGGCGCGATCTGGCGGCGATGCTGCAGTTGCCCGCGCTGCCCGGCATCGCCCAGGTCGCGCAGCCGGAACTCAAGCTGGCCGGGCTGCGCATCCATCCGCGCACCCGCTCGCAGAGCCGCTTCGCCTTCGGCGACAAGCTGTGGCTGCTGCGCATCGCCGACGGCAGCGAGCTGCAGATCGAGGGTTTGCCGTCGCCGCTGTCGATCGCCGGCATGGCCTGGGCGCCGGACCAGCGGCATCTGGCCTTCAACCGGGTCGACGGGCGCAGCGGCGCCAACGAGCTGTGGGTGGTGGACATCGCCGCGCGGCGTGCGCGACGTGTCGCCGAGCGGCTCAACACGGTGTCCGGCGAGGGCTATGCGTGGATGCCCGACAGCCGCCAGTTGCTGGTGTTGCTGCAGCCGCAGGCGCAGGGCGCGGCGCCGCCCGCCGACGCGGTGCCGACCGGGCCGGCGGTGCAGCAGACCGCCGGTGGCGGTGCCACCGCCTTGCGCACCTACCAGGACCTGCTGAAGAACGAGGCCGACGCGCGCCAGTTCGACGATCAACTACGCGCGCAGCCGGCGCTGGTCGACGTCGACGGGCGGATGCAGCGCATCGCGTCTCCCGACCTGTATCTGTCGCTGGCGCCGTCGCCGGACGGCCGTTATCTGCTGGCGCAGCGCCTGCAGCGGCCGTTCTCCTACCTGGTGCCGGCCAGTGGCTTCCCGCGCACCATCGAGGTGCTGGACCGCGCCGGCAAGCCGGTGCACACGGTGGCGCAGCTGCCGCTGGTGGAAGGCCTGCCGACCGGCAACGATGCGGTGCGCACCGGTGTGCGCGATATCGACTGGCGCAGCGACGCCCCGGCCACCCTGGTCTGGGCCGAGGCCCAGGACGGCGGCGACCCCGCGCGCGAAGCGGCGGTGCGCGACGCGGTGCTGCTGCAGGCGGCGCCGTTCAAGACACCGCCGGTGACGCTGGCGCGCCTGCAGTCGCGCTTCGCCGGCATCGCCTGGGGCCGCGGCGACCTGGCGCTGATCGACGAGTTCTGGTGGAAGACGCGCCAGACCAGACAATGGCGTGTGGCCCCGGACCATCCCGCGCAGGCGCCGCAGCTGCTGGTAGAGCGTTCGCAGGAGGACCGCTACGCGGATCCGGGCACGCCGGTGACGGAGCGCGATGCGGCCGGCAACCCGCGCCTGTTGATCGCCGCCGACGGCCACAGCCTGTTCCTGCGCGGCGAAGGCGCCTCCCCGCAGGGCGATCGACCGTTCCTGGATCGCTACGATCTGGACACGCGGAAAAGCACGCGCCTGTTCCAGTCGCAGGCGCCGTACTACGCGGTACCGCAGGCCTTGCTCGACGCCAGCGGCCAGCGCCTGCTGATCACCCGCGAGACGCCGCAGGAGCCGCGCAATTTCTACCGGCTCGACGCTGCGAACGCGGAGCCGGTGGCGCTGACCCATTTCACCCATCCCACGCCGCAGTTGCGCGACGTGCACAAGGAACAGATCCGCTATCGGCGCAAGGACGGGGTGGAGCTGACCGCGACCCTGCTGCTGCCGCCGGGCTACGACGCCAAGCGCGACGGCCCGCTGCCGATGCTGATGTGGGCCTACCCGGGCGAGTTCAAATCCGCCGACGCCGCCAGCCAGGTCACCGATTCGCCGTACCGCTTCAACGCGATCGGCTACTGGGGCCCGCAGGCGTTCCTGGCGCTGGGCTATGCGGTGCTCAACGATCCGTCGATGCCGATCGTCGGCGAGGGTGCGCGCGAACCCAACGACACCTACGTCGAGCAACTGGTCGCCGATGCGCAGGCGGCGGTGGACGAGGTGGTGCGGCGCGGCGTCGCCGATCGCAACCGCATCGCCATCGGCGGGCATTCCTATGGCGCCTTCATGACCGCCAATCTGCTCGCGCACACGCGCCTGTTCAAGGCCGGCATCGCCCGCAGCGGCGCCTACAACCGCTCGCTGACCCCGTTCGGCTTCCAGTCCGAGGAGCGCACCTACTGGCAGGCGCAGCCGGTGTACCAGGCGATGTCGCCGTTCAACTACGCCGACCGGATCAAGGATCCGCTGCTGCTGATCCACGGCGCCGAGGACAACAACTCCGGCACCTTCCCGATCCAGAGCGAGCGCATGTACGCGGCGATCAAGGGCAACGGCGGCACCGCGCGGCTGGTGATGCTGCCCAACGAGGCGCATGCCTACCGCGCGCGCGAGTCGGTGCTGCAGATGCTGGCCGAGAGCGAGCGCTGGCTGCGCACCTATCTGGGACCGGCGCCCACGCCGACGTCCATGCCGGCTGCGGCAGGCGCCACGCCGCGCTGAGCCGCGCCTGCGCCACGGCCGCACGTGCGTGCCGCCGTGGCGCAGGGCGCTGCTGTGCAGTGCAAATGGTTCGCTTTGAAACCGTCGCGCGGCCGACGGGAACGCGATCCCTTTTCGGTTAGGCTTGCGGCGCCCCCACTGCCGAGCCATGCGTTTCCCGATGAACGAGTCCCGCAGCAGCATCGTCTTCGCCACCCCCGACCTTCCCCTGCGCGACGACGTGCGCCGCCTCGGCGCCCTGGTGGGCGACCTGCTCGCCGAACAGGTCTCGGCGCAGTTCCTCGACGAGATCGAACGCATCCGCACCACCGCGATCGCGCGCCGCGAGCGCGCCGCGCCGCTGTCCTCGCTGAGCGAGCAACTCGCCGGCCGCGCGCCGCGCGATGCCGAAGCGCTGGTGCGCGCCTTCAGCACCTATTTCCAGGTGGTCAACATCGCCGAGCGCGTGCACCGCATCCGTCGCCGCCGCGACTACCAGCGCAGCAGCGCCGACACGCCGCAGCCGGACGGCCTGCTCGACGCCTTGCGCCGGCTCAAGGCGCAGGGCGTCGGCATCGACGAACTGCGCGACTGGCTGCCGCGCATCGACGTCGAGCCGGTGTTCACCGCGCACCCGACCGAGGCGGTGCGGCGTGCGCTGCTGGAGAAGGAACAGTTGATGGTGGCCAGCCTGGTCGACAACCTCGACGGCCTGCGCACCCCGGGCGAGCGCGCCACCGACGCGGCGCGCTTCCGCATGGCGCTGACCGCCTCGTGGCAGACCGCCGATTCCTCGCCGGTGCGTCCCACCGTGGAGGACGAGCGCGAGCATGTCGGTTTCTACCTGACCCAGGTGCTGTACCGGGTGATCCCGGTGATGTACGAGACCCTGGAGCACGCCATCGAGCAGACCTACGGGCAGGCGCTGAGCCTGCCGCGGCTGCTGCGCTTCGGCACCTGGGTCGGCGGCGACATGGACGGCAACCCCAACGTCGATGCCGCCACCATCACCGCCACCCTCGACGCGCAGCGGCGTGCGGTGCTGGAGCGCTATCTGAAGGAACTGTGGCAGCTCGCCAGCCTGCTCAGCCAGTCGACCACCCTGGTCGCGGTCAGCGCGCCGCTGCTGGAGCAACTGGAGCGTTACCGGCAACTGCTGCCGGAAGCCGCGGCGCGCTCGCGGCCGCGTCACGGCGACATGCCGTACCGCCTGCTCAACGATCTGATGCGCGCGCGCCTGCAGGCCACCCTGGACGATGCGCCCGGTGCCTATGCCGCGCCGGCCGAACTGGAAAGCGATCTGCAGTTGATCCTGGACAGCCTGCAGGCCAACAAGGGCCTGCACGCCGGCTGGTTCGCGGTGCGGCGCCTGCTGTGGCGGGTGCGCAGCTTCGGCTTCCACCTGGCGCGGCTGGACGTGCGCCAGGAGTCCAGCGTGCATGCGCGTGCGGTCGCCGCCGCGCTGGACACGCAGGACTGGGACGCGCGCGCGGTGGAAGCGCGCGCAGGCCTGCTCGGCCCCTACGCCAGCGGCGAACAGGCGCTGCCGGCGGCCGACGACGACGGCAATGCGCGGCTGGACGCGGTGTTCGCCGCGCTCGCCGATGCGCGCGCGCGGCACGGCGCCGACGCGCTGGGCAGCTACATCATCTCGATGGCGCACGACCGCGCCGACGTGCTGACCGTGCTGGCGCTGGCGCGCCGCGGCGGCCTGGTCGATGCCGACGGCGCGGTGCCGCTGGACATCGTGCCGCTGTTCGAGACCGTGGACGACCTGCGCGGCGGCACCGCGACCCTGCGCGACCTGCTGGCCGACCCGGTCTACCGTCGCCACCTGGCCGCGCGCGACGACGTGCAGATGGTGATGCTCGGCTATTCCGACAGCGGCAAGGACGGCGGCATCGCCGCCTCGCGCTGGGGCCTGCAGCGCGCGCAGGTGGAACTGCTGGAGGCGGCGGCCGAACTCGGCATCCGCCTGACCTTCTTCCACGGCCGCGGCGGCTCGATCGTGCGCGGCGGCGGCAAGACCACGCGCGCGCTGGAGGCGGCGCCGCGCGGCAGCGTCGACGGGCGCCTGCGCGTGACCGAGCAGGGCGAGGTGATCCACCGCAAGTACGGCATCCGCGCGCTGGCGCTGCGTTCGCTCGAACAGATGACCGGCGCGGTGCTGCTGTCGAGCCTGCGTCCGCGTGCGGCCGATGCGCGCGAGGCCGGCTGGCGGCCGGTGATGGACCTGGTCGCCGAGCACAGCAGCCAGGCGTACCGCGGCTTCGTCGGCGATGCCGAGTTCATGCGCTATTTCCGCCTGGCTACGCCGATCGACGTGATCGAGCGCATGACCCTGGGCTCGCGGCCGTCGCGGCGGCTCGGCCAGGATGCGGCGCTGTCCAACCTGCGGGCGATTCCCTGGGTATTCGCCTGGAGCCAGGCGCGCGCGGTGATCCCGGGCTGGTACGGCGTGGGCAGCGGCCTGCAGGCGGCGGTGGACGCCGGACACGAGGACGCGCTGCGCGCGATGGCCGCGGACTGGCCGTTCTTCCGCACCTTCCTCGACGACATCGCCATGGTCCTGTCCAAGGGCGACCTCAACATCGCCGAGATGTTCTCGCGCCTGTCCGGGCCGCTGCACGAGCGCTTCTTCCCGCGCATCCGCGACGAACTGGCGCTGACCAAGGGCTGGGTGAAGGCGCTGACCGGGCAGTCGTCGCTGCTGCAGCACGATCCGCGCCTGGCCTTGTCGATCCGCCTGCGCAATCCGTACATCGACCCCATCAGCGTGCTGCAGGTGGACCTGCTGCAGCGCTGGCGCGCTACCGACGGCGAAGACGAGGACCTGCTGCGGGCGCTGGTGGCCTGCGTCAACGGCGTCGCCCAGGGCGTGCAGAACACCGGCTGAGCCCGGTGCTTCCAGGGCGCCGCCGGTGGATACCGGCGGCGGCCGGCCGTGATTCGCTTGCAAGCGGACAAAATTGTCCGATAATGCCGCGCATGGAAATGCGAGCCGATACCGCCCACCGCCGCCGCCTGTTGCTGGACGCCGCCGACGAGGTGTTCTGCGAGCACGGCGTGCTGGCGCCGCTGGAACTGGTGGTGGAGCGCGCCGGCCTCGGCCGCGCCACCCTGTACCGCCATTTCGCCGACCGCACCGAGTTGATGGCGGCGCTGCTGGAACGCGGCCTGGACGGCCTGGAGGGCTGCGCGCGCGAGATCGGCACGCGGCCGGACGGGCTGTTCCTGCTGATGTACGACGTCGCCGAACACATCGCGATGTCGGCGCCGCTGGCCGACTACTGGCGGTCGATGCCGCGCGAGCATCCGACGATCGCCGCGGCGCATACGCGGGCGATGGCGATCCTGCTGCCGTACCTGCAGCGCGCCATCGCCGCCGGCCTGTGCCGCGCGGACCTGGGCGAGCAGGACCTGGCCCTGGCGATGGACATGCTCGGCGCCTGCCAGCGCGGCAGCGACGAGGCCGAACGCAAGGCGCTGGCGCAGCGTTGTTGCCGCCTGCTGTGCCACGCCCTGGCCACGCCCGCGGCGGCGGCCGAGTTGTGAGCGCCGACGGCGCCGCGCGTCGACGCGCCTGGCCATGGCGGCTGGCGCGCGCACTGGCGATGCTGGCGGTGCTCGGCGCCAGCCTGTGGGGCGCGCTGTTCCTGAGCTATCTGCCGCATACCGGCGCGGTGGTGCGCTACGGCTCGGCGCTGCTGTGGGCCGCCTTGGGCGGCGCGGCGCTGTGGGGCCTGCGGCATCCGCGCGAGTACCGCGTGCTGCCGCTGCTGTTCGCGGTCGGCTGCGCCGGCATGGCGGTGGGCTGGTCGGCGCTGCAGCCGCAGCAGAACCGCGACTGGGCCGACGATGTCGCGCAACTGCTGCAGCCGCAGGTGGACGGGCATGTGGTGACCCTGCACAACGTGCGCAATTTCGCCTGGCGCAGCGACCACGACTACACCCCGCGCTGGGAGACGCGCCGTTACGACCTGGAGCGGCTGGCCTCGGCGGACCTCGCGCTGTCGTACTGGATGGGGCCGGCGATCGCCCACACCCTGGTCTCGTTCGGCTTCGACGACGGCCGTCGCGTGGTGTTCTCGCTGGAGATCCGCAAGGAGCGCGGCGAGGCGTTTTCGGCGCTGGCCGGGTTCTTCCGCAACTTCGAGCAGGTGATGGTCGCCGCCGACGAACGCGACATCCTGGCGGTGCGCAGCAACGTGCGCGGCGAGGACGTCTATCTGTACCGGCTCAACCTGTCGCGTGCGCAACTGCGCCAGCTGTTCCTGGGCTACGTGGCGCGGGCGCAGCAACTGCAGCGCACGCCGCGGTTCTACAACACCGCCACCAGCAATTGCACCACCATCGTGTTCGAGCTGGCGCGCAAGCTCGATCCCGCACTGCCGCTCGACATCCGCCTGCTGCTGTCCGGCTACCTGCCGTCCTACGTCTACGCGCAGCACGGCTTCGTGCCCGGCTACAGCCTGGCCACGCTGCGCACGCGCGGCCGCATCGGCGAACGCGCGCGCGCGGCTGGCGTTGGCGACGACTTCTCCACGCGCATCCGCGCCGGCATTCCCGGCGACGATCCCGCCGTCGCGCCATGACCCGGTACTTACGTCTTGCGCGGTGCGCGGGCACCGCGCTGCTGGCTGCCGGGCTGCTGCTCGGCAGCGGCTGCGCCATGGTCAGCGTGCAGTCGCGCAGCGCTGCCGACTACATCGCCACCCAGCGCGGCGACGTGCTCAGCACCGGCAAACTCAGCGATGCCAGTCTGGAGACGTTGCGCGTGCTCGCGCTCGATCCCAAGACCTGCGAGGCGGACGTTGCGGCCTGCGCCACGCAGCTGCGCGCCCTGCAGGGGCTGGATCAGGAGCGGCGGCTGGCGACCCTGTCGGAGCTGTGGGTGCATGCGGCCAATGTGCGCACGCCGCGGCAGGCGAGGGCGCTGGACGATGCGACGCTGCAGGCCTGGCTGGAAGCCGCGCGCTACGCCTACGCCTACCTGTTCTACACCCAGCGCCCGGCCAGCGCGCGCGCCTTCGAGGACCGGCAGACCCAGGTGCGCGACTACTACAACTACGCCGTGCAGCAGGTGGTCGGCGAGCTGTTCCTGCGCTGGCGCGCCGGCAGCGCCAGCGGCGAGTTGCACGACGACGACACGCTGCGTACGGCCGGCTGGCAGGTGCGTGCGGACATGGGCAGCTTCCGCCTGCCGGGTGGCGTGGCACGGCCGGACGCGATGCTGCCGGCGTCGACGCTGCGCTTCGATGGCCTGCGCAGCACCTACCGCCGCGACGGCTTCGGCGCCGAACTGGTCGCGGAGATCGCGCCGTCCAAGGTCGGCGATCCGACCGCGGCGGCGGCCGCCAAGGCCGCGCCAAACCCGCACGCGCCCGCGTTCAGCGAGATGCCGTATGCGCCGACCACGGTGCTGCTGCGCTTCGACGGCGACAGCCTGGCGCAGGTGGTGGATACCCGCAGCGTGGTGGTCGCGCCCTACGACCCGTACCGCGACGGCGAGGTCGAGGTGCACGGCCAGCGCCTGCCGCTGGCGGCCAACTTCACTGCCGCCTACGGCCTGTGGCTGGCCCGTGCCGGCTTCGCGCGGCAGTCGCTGCGCTCCATGCTCGGCCGCGAGGATGGCATCGACCAGCCGCATCTGTACCTGATGCAGCCGTACGATCCGGACCGACGCATCATCCTGATGCTGCACGGCCTGGCCAGCAGTCCGGAGGCCTGGGTCAACGTCGCCAACGAACTGATGGGCGATGAACAACTGCGCCGCCACTACCAGATCTGGCAGGTCTACTACCCGACCAACATGCCGATCGCCTGGAACCGCGCGCAGATCGAGACGCTGGTGCAGCAGACCCTGCGCCAGTTCGACCCACAGGGGCAGGCGCCGGCCTCGCAGCACATGGTCCTGATCGGTCACAGCATGGGCGGGGTGATCGGGCGCCTGTTGGTCAGCGACTCCGGCGACACGCTGTGGAACGACCTGATCGGCGCGCGCGGCGACCGGCGCCCGCTGGACCCGCAGGCGCTGGCGCAGTTGCAGCCGCTGCTGCGCTTCGCGCCGTTGCCGGAGGTGGACCGCGCCATCTTCATCGCCGCGCCGCAACGCGGCACCACCTTCGCCGAAGGGCGCCTCGGCCGCCTGGCCGGGCGCCTGGTGCGCCTGCCGGTGACGCTGCTCGATCGCTTGAACACCTTGCTGCAGGGGATCGACGGCCCCGACGGCGCGCCGATGCGCGTGCCCAACAGCATCGACAACCTGCGCGACACCGATCCGTTCGTGCGCGCGGCGGCGGACCTGCCGATTTCGTCGGCGGTGCGCTACCACACCATCATCGCCCGCCGCGATCCGGCGGTGCCGCTGGCCGACTCCGACGACGGCTTGGTGCCGTACCGCAGCGCGCATCTGCCGGGCGCGGTCTCCGAACTGGTGATCACCTCCGGCCACAGCGTGCAGGAGACGCCGCAGGCGATCCTGGAGATCCGCCGCATCCTGCATGCGCAATTGCAGGTGGACGCCGCCGCGACGCGGTGACGCTGCCCGTGACGGGCGGTTGTGCGCGTTCTTCGTCGAGCGCCCGCTGGGTTGCGTTGTCGCCTCATGCGCCCCACGGGCTGGGCGAGGCATCGCCTGCTGGAGCGTTGGCCGCCGCGTCGACGGAAGCGGCCAGGATGTCGCGCTGCCATCGGTGGCGCAGCCGCAAGACGGCACGGCGAATGGTTTCAATTGTGCCGAATTGCGCAGGAAAGGCGCCGAATCGTCGGTCGACGACCTGCGGTGACATCGTTGTCATCAAATTGCAGCCGCGCCTGCCAACAATGCGCGCCGCCGCGAACACGATCACGGCCTCTCTCCCCTCCATGCCCGGCCTGCGGCCCGTTCCGTTGGCCGCGCCTACGTTCGGATTTTTCATGTCGCACTCGATCCATCTTCAGAAACGCCTGTCACTGGCGATCGCCGCCGCGTTGCTCGGTGTCGCGCCGATGGCCTTGGCCCAGGCGCAGGATGCGCAGGAGACGCAGACCGCCGCGTCCGACGCCAGCGCCAAGACCCTGGACAAGATCACCGTCGCCGTCACCCGCTACAACGCCGCGGACATGCAGATGGCCGCGACCAACACGGCCAACGTGCTGTCGGCCGAGGACCTGAAGTACACCGCCGTGCACAACATCGCCGAGGCGCTGGGACTGCTGCCCGGCGTCAACGTGGTCAACACCGGGCAGTCGTACTTCGGCGGCGTCGACGGCGCCGCGCGCGGCGAGGGCATGTTCGCCTCGGTGCGTGGCCTCAATGCCGAGTACAACGTCAACCTGATCAACGGCGTCAACGTGGCCCAGGGCCTGCCCTACAGCCGCAGCGTGCAGCTGAGCCTGCTGCCGCCGTCGGGCCTGCAGACCATCGTGTTGAACAAGACCTCCACCGCGGCGATGGACGGCGACGCGATCGGCGGCACCATCGACTACCGCACCCCCAGCGGCTTCGACTACAGCGAGGCGATGGGCGGCAGCGTCACCGCCAGCGGGCGCATGGAAAGCCGCGCGCGCGACTACGGCGACAACGGCCTGGGCAAGGGCGCGGCCGGCGAATTCCACGCCAAGTTCGGCGCCGACAACCAGTTCGGCGTGTACACCAGCGCGTACTACGACGAGCGCCACTACGTGAACAGCGAAGTGGCCAACGCCGCCGCCTCGCGTGGCGACTGGGGCAAGAAGTACTTCTCGCGCACCACGGCCAGCGGCCAGCCGGCGCCCGGCTACGATCCGCAGGACCTGCTGATGGCCACCGGCGCCAACATCGGCTATTCCGCCGGCGACACCACGCGCTACGGCGGCAACGTGTCCTTCGACTGGCACGTCGACCCGAGCCTGCAGCTGTACGCGCGCGCCACCTACGCCTACGCCAAGACCGAGCAGAACACCGGCTACACCCAGCTGGTGCCGGCCAACGTGAGCCTGGCGCAGATCGGCACCACCGGCGTGTACCAGCCGCAGATCAACCGCGTGGCGGTGCGCTACTGGTACGAGACCAACCCGGAAGTGGCGGACCTGGCCACCTTCCAGTTCGGCGCCGACAAGCAACTGGGCAACTGGACGCTGTCGCCGAACCTGTTCTACAGCTACGGCGACAACGATCGCCCGGACCACGTGGAAATCTCCGCGCGCGTGGACCAGTACGCCTCCACCCAGTTCCCGTACGGCGGTGCCAGCACCTTCTCCGGCTACGACGGCGACGGCTTCCCCAAGCCGCTGCTGACCCCGGCGCTGCAGGCCCAGGCCAGCGACATCGGCAGCCTGTATGCGCGTCGCTACGGCCAGTTGACCAAGTCCTACAGCGGCCAGACCAAGGGCGGCGCCAAGTTCGACGTGCGCTACGACTTCGACCAGGGCGCGCTGAGCAACATCCAGTTCGGCGTGAAGTATGTCGACAGCTCCCGCGACTTCACCTCGCGCGACTGGACCAACAGCAAGTTCACCGACGGCACCCTGCTGCGCGACACCGGCCTGGTGGTCGGCCAGTACGACTCGGTGTACCCGGGCAAGTACGCATGGCCGACGGTCAAGCTCAGCAACGGCGGGCTGAAGGCGATGATCGCCCAGCATCTGACCGCGGCCAGCTTCGACACCTGCGGCAGCCTGGCGATCAACAACCAGAACTGCGCGACCATGCGTGGCGACGAGGCGGTGACCTCGGCGTATGCGATGGCCACCTTCCGCAGCGGCGACCTGGAAGTGATCCCGGGCGTGCGCTTCGAGCACACCAGCATCCGCAACACCTTCTGGACCATGCCCGAAGACGCCAACGGCAACGAACTGCCCGGCTTCTTCAGCAGCAGCCACACCAGCTACGACGTGCCGCTGCCGAGCGTGTTCCTGAACTACCGCCCGGGCAACGGCAATGCGGTGTACCGCGCCTCGGTGTGGACCAGCTACACCCGGCCGGCGCTGGTGCAGCTCGGCGGCGGCGCCAACTACGACGTCTCCAGCGACGGCACCACGGTCATCACCGAGGGCAATCCGGACCTGAAGCCGATCAAGTCGCTCAACGTCGACCTGTCCGGCGAGTGGGACAACGGCCACGGCGGCCACGCGATGCTGGCCGGCTACTACAAGCGCCTGACCGACTACATCTACGAGAGCGGCTCGGATCCGGCCAACGCCGGCACCAGCACCGGCGCCGGCAATGTGCGCTACGTGCGTCCGCAGAACGGCGGCGACGGCAAGGTGCTCGGCGTCGAGGCCGCGGTGCGGCAGACCCTGCAGGGCATGCCGGCACCGCTGGACGGCTTCGGCATCGGCGCCAACGTCACCCGCCAGACCACCCGCGTCGACCTGGGCATGGACGGCTTCCACGACGAGCGCATCCAGAACGCGCCGGACCTGATGGCCAACGCCGAGCTGTTCTACGAGAAGGGCCCGCTGTCGGTGAACCTGGCCTATCACTACTCCGGCGAGTACGTCTCGGTGTACGACTACTACAACCGCGGCGCCACCTGGGACGACCTGTGGGTCAAGCCGATCACCCGCGTGGACCTGCACGTGGGCTACACCTTCAACGAGCACCTGCGCGCCGACCTGTCGGTGGCCAACCTCACCAACCGCCTGAGCTACTGGGCGCACGTGGGCCACAACAGCACCGCGATCTCCGACATCGTCGATGCCGGCCGCACCGCGCTGCTGAACGTGAAGTACACGTTCTGAAGCGGGCGCCTGCGCACGCGGGACGTCGCCACCCGCCGCACGGCCCTGTGCCGTGCGGCGGGTGGGGCGTTGTCGGCATCGCCGCGATGTTCGTCTGGCTGGCGCTGACGATCCTGCCGGGAATTGCGTGGTCGACAGAGGTGCCGGTGACGGTGCCGATCGACGGCCTGCGCCTGGACCAGGTGCAACTGCTCGGCTCGCACAACAGCTATCGGCCGGTGCCGACCGCGCAGGTGCGCCAGCGCCTGCAGGCGCACGACGCCGCCGAATGGCCGGCACTGGCCTATGGCCATCCTTCGCTGCAGGCCCAGCTCGCGCTGGGGCTGCGGCAACTCGAACTCGACGTGGCCGCCGATCCGCACGGCGGCCTGTACGCCGCACCGTATGCACGCGCGGATGCGGCGACCCGGGCCCGCATGCACGCGCCCGGCGCCAAGGTCCTGCACCAGCCGGGCCTGGACTACGCCAGCCACTGCCTGCGCTTCCGCGATTGCCTGGCGATCCTCGCCGCCTGGTCGCGCGCGCACCCAAGGCATGCGCCGCTGGTGGTGCTGGTCAATGCGGTGGATTTCGATCCGGTGCCGGGCCTGTGGCCGCACCGTTCCGCGTTCGACGCTCATGACCTGGACTCACTGGACCGCGACATCGTCGAGGTGGTCGGGCGCGCGCGCCTGATCCTGCCCGACGACGTGCGCGGCGCCGCGCCGAGCCTGCGCGAGGCGGTGCTGGCGCATGCCTGGCCGCGGGTGGCGCAGGCGCGCGGCCGCATGCTGTTCGTGCTCGACGGCAATCCGCGGCACGAGGCGCTGTATCGACAGGATCATCCATCGCTGCGCGGCCGCATGATGTTCGGCTGGTACGCGCCGGACCAGCCGGAAGCGGCGGTGCTGTCGATCGAGGATCCGCTGGCCGAGGCGCCGCGGATCCGCGCGCTGGTGACGCAGGGCTTCCTGGTGCGCACCCGCGCCGATACCGATGGCCGCGAGGCGCGCGCGCACGACCGCCGCCGCGCACGGGCGGCGCTGGAGGCCGGCGCGCAATGGATCAGCACCGATTACTACGCTGGCGCCCCGGATCCGCAGCGGCTGGGCTACTGGCTCGGTATCGCCACGGGCCTGCGCTGCGACCGGGTCACGGCCGCATGCGGCACGAGCGCACCGTGAGACTTTCCATGTTGGGGACGATGATGAAAACAAGAACGCGTTGGATGCTGTGGGTCGTGCTGCTGGTGGCGGCATTGGGCGCGCAGGCGCGGCCGGCGTCCAAGGCCGCGCCCGCGCTGCAGGTGGAGAAGGTCTGGATGCTGTTCCGCCACGGCGTGCGCGCGCCGCTGCCGGGCGAGGCCGCGGCCGCCGCGCTGGCGCCGCAACCCTGGCCGGTGTGGGACACGCCGCCGAGCCTGCTCACCGCGCACGGCCGCACGGCGGTGGAACGCAGCGGCGACTACACCCGGCAATGGCTGCTGCGCGATGGCGTGCTGCCGGCGCAGGGCTGCCCGGCCGATGGCACGGTCAGCATCTACGCCAACTCCGATCAGCGCACCATCGTCAGTGCGGAGCTGCTCGCCGACACCCTCGCGCCCGGCTGCCATCTGCAGGCCGGCCACCAGGCCGAGGGCAGCGACGACCCGCTGTTCCGTCCGGTGGAAGCCAGCGCGGTGGAGTTCGATGCCGCCGCCGCGGTGGCCTCGATCCAGCGCCAGACCGGCGGCCCGGGCGCGGTGCTGGCACCGTATGCGCGCGAACTGCGCACCATGCAGGAGATCCTCGGCTGCACGGAGCGCTGCGACTTCGTGCACATGCCCTCGTCGCTGACCCCGGGCGCGAACGGGCGCAGCCTGGCCTTGCACGGCCCGCTGGACCTGACCTCGGGCACGGCCGAGGTGTTCATCCTGCAGTACGCAGAAGGCATGCCGCTGGACCAGGTCGGCTGGGGTCGCGCGACGCCGGCGCGCATCGCCGCGGTGTCGCGACTGCACGCCTTGCTGTTCGAGATCTACGCACGGCCGCAGTACATGGCCGCGCGCGCGGGCGCGCCGCTGGCGCACCGCCTGCTGGACACGCTGGGCGCTGACGACGCGCCGCGGCTGAGCGTGCTGGTCGCCAGCGACACCCACATCGCCGCGCTAAGCGGCCTGCTCGACCTGCACTTCCACCTGCCCGGTTTCGGCCGCGACGACGCGCCCCCCGGCGGGGCGCTGGTGGTGGAGCAGGTGCGCGACCCACGCAATGGCCAGCGCTACGTGCGTGTGCGCTACCAGGCGCAGTCGCTGGACCAGTTGCGCGCGCTGACCCCGCTGAGCCTGCGCCATCCGCCGCTGCTGCAGACCCTGCAGATTCCCGGTTGCAGCGACGCCGCGACCGGGCTGTGTCCGCTGCCGAAGTTCCAGGCGCTGCTGCAGGCCGCGCTGCAGCGCCGCGGCTGAGGCGCTCCCGCCGTGACCATCGCTGCTGCCTGGCGGACCAGGTGAAGCACACATGCCGTGCCGCCTGTACGGCCGCCCTTGAGCGCACGCCGACGATGCGGTAGCGCGCGTGTCTGCCTGCGGGAGTCGACTGTCATGCAGCCGCGGCAAGCGCCGCCGACAGCCGACTGACACCCTCCGTCGTCGGGACTGAAGTCCCTCCCACAAGGAGGCCCAGTCCATCCTGCGGAACGACTTCCGTTGCGACGCGCGTTCCAAGCAACGCATGTCGCGGCCGAAGCCGCTCCTTGTATCTGGACATGTCGCCCCTAAACAGGCGTCATGTCTTCCGACTGATC
>NZ_JAXGGI010000039.1:0-852 GCF_034105445.1 Xanthomonas sp. LF07-6 | reverse complement strand
GATGCTGGCCCAGGCCAAGCAGGCACCGCAGAGCGTGCTGAGCCTGCTCCAGGGCTAAGCGTCGCCAGCCGCATTGCACCACCGAGGCCCCTCCGCAAGGAGGGGCCTTTTTTGTTTCCTCTTCCCGCGACGGGCCGTCGCATCCCGGAGGAAGCGCCATCTCCGCGCGTTGCCGGTCCTCGACGCCGAAGGCGAGCGCTGCCATGACTGGCAGGGCGACGGCCAGCTGAAGGCGTGGCCATGCTATTCGCGGCGATCCCGTGCATGCGAGCCGTTATGCGGGATCGACGGGAGACAGCCATGGCCACCGACCGCCTGCGCTGTCGCGCGACACGTGACCAGTGGGCTGGATGGCGGTCAGCAGTTGGCGATGGCCGTGGCCGCACTTCAAGATCGCCTGTCATGCGTCATCAACGCAGTGCACGACCTGAAAGCGCGCTGGCATTGCCTACATCGCCGGACAACCGACGCTCCTTCTACTTCATCGCCATGGACGGCCGTAAGGCGATCAGACAGGTAGAGGGAGAGATGGCCAAGCCGTCGCGTCGCGATGCGCTGCGTACCGGCAGGTCAAGCGTTCGCGTCGTCGACGCGACACACGATCGAGAGCATCGCGCGCATCGCCCTCGGCGCGATCCAGGCCGCTCTTTCCCCGACTTGTGCAAGACGCCTAAAGTTTGACGAAGCGCGGCCGAAACAAGCCTTTCGCCGCGTTTCTGGTGTCACGCAAATCGCCGAAACGCCAAATTTTCGGCAGTAAATCCCTAAAGGTTGCGCACCGACTGCCGTTACTTATACCAGCAGCGGCACTGGCCAATTGATGGCCCCCTGCGGAGGCTCCAGGCACCAATG
>NZ_JAXGGI010000038.1:0-1137 GCF_034105445.1 Xanthomonas sp. LF07-6 | reverse complement strand
AGGGCACCTCTAAAAACCCCGCCTTTGGCATCATTGGTCTGGAGAACACGCCGAGGACGCCACGATGATCAGCCTGTTTGCCGGCCACGAACGCGAAGCCAAGCGGCAGCAGATCGGCGATCCTCTGGCTCTGCTGTCACGGCATATCGACTTTGCCGGGATTGCTCACGTCGTAGACGCGAAGCTGTCCTTGGGTACTGGCAAGCGCGGTGGCCGTCCGGCTTGGCCGACGCAGGTGATGATCAAGCTGCTGCTGTTGCAGCAGTTGTACAACCTCTCCGACGATGCGCTGGAGTACCAGGTGCTGGATCGGCGCAGCTTCCAGCAATTCCTCGGACTGGAACACAGCGGCAAGGTGCCCGACGCCAAGACAATCTGGGTGTGGCGCGAACGGCTCAAGACCAAGGATCTGATGGGCGACATCAGCGCGGCGATCGGTGAGCAATTGCAACGTGCCGGGTTCATTGCCCGCGGCGGTCAGATCATCGACGCCAGCATCGTCAGCGCTCCGATCCAGCGCAACACGCGCGAAGAGAACGCGCAGATCAAGCAGGGCGATGACGTCGGCCAGGACTGGAGCGATGCCAAGCGTGCGCAGAAGGATATGCAGGCACGTTGGACCAGGAAGCATGGGGTGGCGTTCTACGGCTACAAGCTGCACGCCAGCACGGACCGTCGCTGGGGCTTCATCCGCCGCTACGACGTGAGCGCGGCCAACGTGCACGACAGCCGTCACTTCGAGCAGGTGCTGGACCCGGACAACACCGGCCGCACGGTATGGGCCGATAGCGGGTATGCCGATGCAGCGCGGGAAGCAGACCTGAAAAGGCGTGGTTACCGCCCCGCGATCCAACATCAAGGGCATGCGCGCAAGCCCTTGAGCGAGGCAGCAAAGCGCCGGAACCGTCGAATTGCCAAGGATCGGGTGTTCGGCGAGCACCCGTTTGCGCGCTTGGCCCAACAAGGCGGCAAGTTCGTACGCTGCATCGGCTTGGCGCGGGCAAAGGTGGTGATCGGGCTGAAGGTCGCCAGCCATAACGTGATGCGGCTGGCACGGCTACAGGAGCGGGCCATGGTGCCAGCGTGATCGGCTGAGGTAGCCCAGCGGCCACCTCAGCCTCCCAACCACCACGATCA
>NZ_JAXGGI010000037.1:0-1178 GCF_034105445.1 Xanthomonas sp. LF07-6 | reverse complement strand
GAGCCTGTGGTTGATGGATCAGATGGAAGGCGGAAACGCGGGGTATATCGCCGGCACCTCGTTGACGGTGAAAGGCCACCTCGACATCGAGGCCGTCGAGCGCGCCTTCTTCACGATCGTGACGCGGCACGCGGTGTTGCGCTCGATCATCCGCGAACACGAAGGCGGTCCGATGCAGGAAGTCGCTGCCGCGGAACGGTTCCATGTCCAGTTGCTCGATCTCAGCCAGCTTCCGCTGGCGGATGCCGGGTCCGCACTGCAGCGCATCAGCCAGGAGGCGCGTACCCGTCGCTTTGATCTTTCCAGCGACATGATGGTGCGCGTACACGTGGTTCGTCAGGCCAGCGACCTGCATACCTTGCTGGTCCATATGCATCACATCGCCTGCGATGGTTGGTCGATCGGCCTGTTGATGAACGAGTTCAATACCCTGTATCGCCTGTACAGCGCCTCGACCGCAATGGACCAGGCGGCGGGGTTGCCCCCCTTGCCCATCCAGTACCGCGACTATGCCCAGTGGCAGCAGCAGTACCTTTCCGGGGAGCGCCTCGAGGCCCTGGTGGATTACTGGAAGCAGCGTCTGCAGGAGATTCCATCGCTGCATGGATTGCCTGCCGATCTGCCGCGACCCGTGCAGCCAAGTTTCCGCGGCTCCCTGCATCGCCATCAGATCGACGCCGCGACCGCGTCGTCTCTTTCGCGCGCTTGCCATGCACAGGGCGCGACGTTCTTCATGGGCATGCATGCGGCGTTCGCGGCGTGGCTGGCCAGATTTTCGGGCCAGGACGATATCGTCGTCGGTACGGCGGTCGCCAATCGCGAGCAGGGCGAAGTCGCGCCGCTGATCGGGTTCTTCTCCAACACAATCGTATTGCGCACCTCTATTCGGGCGGACCAGGCATTCAGCGACCTGCTGGCGCAGGTAAAGCAGCAGGACATTGCCGACTTCGATCATCAGCAGTTGCCTTTCCCGTTGCTCACCGAACGTTTGAATCCGGAACGCAGTCTCGATCGGCACCCGCTGTTCCAGATCGTGCTGAATGTGGACAACAACGATATCGAACGGCTGCAGGTGGCTGGCTCCAATGTGCAAGGCAGCGAGCGCGGCAGCTACGAGAGCAATTTCGATCTGACGCTGTATGCGGTGGAACAGGCAGACGGCATCAAATTGCTCTGGC
>NZ_JAXGGI010000036.1:0-1325 GCF_034105445.1 Xanthomonas sp. LF07-6 | reverse complement strand
CTGCTGGCCGATGCCGGCGTCGGCCACGTGCTTACCGAGGCCTGGCTGGCCGCGCAGCTCCCGCTGTCGGGACAGGTAGTGGTGACCGTCGATGCCGCCGATGCGCAGTCGCCGGCGGCATTCGCCAGCCCGGTCACCCGCGACAGCGCGGCGTACATGATCCATACCTCCGGCTCGACCGGACAGCCCAAGGGGGTGCTGGTCGAACACGGCGCGCTGGCCGACAAGCTGGCGGCGCTGGCGCAGCAGTACGGCCTGGACGAGCACGAGCGCGGGCTGCTGTTCGCCTCGATGAGCTTCGATGCCTCGTTGAGCCAGCTGCTGGCGCCGTTGTCGGTGGGCGGCAGCGTGGTGCTGCGTCCGGACGGCATGAGCGAGCCGGAGGCGGTGCTGGCGCATGTGCGGGAGCAGCGGGTGACCTGGCTGCACGTGGTGCCGGCCTACCTGCGGCAATTGCTGGAGGTGGAGGGCTGGGCGGACACCGCGCTGCGGCGGGTGAGCTGTGGGGGCGACGTGCTGGACCGGTCGCTGCAGCAGGCGTGGTTCACCGCGGAACGCGCCGGCATCGCGCTGTACAACTCCTACGGCCCGACCGAGGTGACGATCACTTCCAGCGTGCAGGCGGTCAGTGCCGAGCAGGCGGTGGTGCCGATCGGACGTGCGTTGCCGGGCGTGCGCTATTGGGTGCTGGACGCGCAGGGCCGGGTGCTGCCGCGTGGGGCGGTGGGCGAGCTGTGCATCGGCGGCAGTGCGCTGGCGCGCGGTTACTGGAACCGGGCCGAGCTCAGTGCCGAGCGCTTCGTGGAACGCATGCCGCTGCCAGGCCGGCCCGAACGGCTGTACCGCAGCGGCGACCGGGTACGCTGGAACGCGATGGGGGAGCTGGAGTTCATCGGCCGCAGCGACCACCAGGTGAAGGTGCGCGGACACCGCATCGAGCTGGGCGAGGTGGAGGCGGCGCTGCAGGCCTGCGTTGGCGTGGCGGCGGCGCTGGTCAAGGTCGAGCAGGACAGTCTGTGGGCGTATGTGGAGCTGGCGGGGGCCACGGCCGCGCAGGTGGAAGCGGCGCTGGCCGAGCGGCTGCCGGCCTACCTGTTGCCCAGCGGCTATGAGGTGGTGCGCCAATGGCCGCTGACGCGCAGCGGCAAGATCGACCGGGCGGCGCTGGTGCGGGGCCAGGGAACGGCTGCCCGGCGTGCGCCGGCCAATGCGGTGGAGCAGGCGTTGCTGGAGATCTGGACGGCGTTGCTGAAGCGCGAGGACCTCGCGGTGAGCGACAACTTCTTCCAGAAGGGCGGTCACTCGTTGCTGGCGACGCGCCTGGC
>NZ_JAXGGI010000035.1:0-1330 GCF_034105445.1 Xanthomonas sp. LF07-6 | reverse complement strand
GCTGTCGATAACCGATGCTGATGTGGAACGCATGCTCGTTCAGCGATACGTGGCAGGCAAGGTCCACCTTCTCCTGCGAATCTTCGGAGAATCCGACGCCACCCGCGCTGGAAGCACGCTCCTGCCTGCCTTCGATATCGGTGGTCAGCAGGATCTGGAACAACGGCGCATAACACTCGCTGCGCGGCGGATTGAGCAGCTCCACCAAGGACTCGAACGGCAGGTGCTGGTGTTCGAACGCTTCCAGGTTCACCCTGCGCACCTGCTCGAGGTATCCGGCCAATGTCTGTCCGGCGTCGCAATCCGTGCGCAGTACAAGGGTATTGGTGAACAGGCCGACGACGGGTTCGAACTCCGACATGGCCCGGTTGGCGGTGGGAGTGCCGATCACGACATCATGGTTGCCGGAGTAACGAGCCACCAGGACGCTCAGCGCGGCGTGAACCAGCATGAAGGTGCTTACGCCCTGACGTGCGGCCAGCGCCTCCAGTTTCCTGCCTGTTTCTGCGGGAAGTCGCCATTGATAGCTCTCTCCCGCGCTGCCTGCGTAGTGCTGGCCTTCTTCCAGTAGCGGCAGGCCATGTCGTGGCGGCAGATCGCTCAGCTGACCGCGCCAATAGGCGCGGCTTCGCTCCGCGGCGGGGCTGGCCAGATAGATGTCCTGCCAGGCGGTGTAGTCGATGTAGCGCAGTTGCAATGCCGGCAGCACCGGTTCGCGGCCATCGGCCAGCGCTGCGCAGACCTGCACGAACTCCGACCAGAAAACGGAGATCGACCAACCGTCCACCGCGATGTGATGGGCATTGAGCAACAACCAGCCATGCCCGTCCCGTTGCAGGTGCACGCCGCGCAGCAGGGTGTCGCATTGCAGATCGAAGCAGTGGTGAGCCTGCTCGCGGCTGGCGGTGACCAGCGCGGCGCGCCATGCGGCGTCGCTTGCGCCGTCGAAGTTCCGGTGCTCGAATTCGAGCACGACGCGCTCCATCGGCAATACGCGCTGGAGCAAGGTTCCATTGTCGTCGCTGAACACAGTCCGTAACGGCTCGTGCCTGGCGATCAACCACAGCAGCGCACGTTTGGCCACCTGGACATCGAAATCCGCGCCGGTCGCGGTGGCGAAGGGGACGTTGTAATGGCTGCTGCCATTGGCCATCCTGTCGACCAGCCACATCGCGGTCTGCGCCGAAGAGGCTGGATATTCGGTAATACGGGCAGGCACGCGTGGCAACGGCGCGAGCGCGGACGCCGATACCGATACCGATGCCGATACGGAAGGCAGCACAACGCTTGCGGCAACAACAGCGGCCGCTGGCGGCGTTCCGATCCTGCC
>NZ_JAXGGI010000034.1:0-1552 GCF_034105445.1 Xanthomonas sp. LF07-6 | reverse complement strand
AAGCCAGATCCGGCGACGATTCGAGGTGGATTTCACCCTCAAGAGCCTGTTCGAACTACCCAGCATCGAAGAGCAGGCCACCTTCATCGAAACCCTGGTCAATCGCGTCCAGGGCAAGGACGCCGTGGAGGAATTTTCGCTATGAAGCTTGCCGACATCCTCGCCCTGTGCGCGAAGGAAGGCATCGAGTTGTCGGTTGTCGAAGGCGCCCTGCGGGTGACCGCCATGCGCAACAAGGTGCCGGATGCAATCAAGGAAGTGCTAAAGGCGAACAAGCTGCTGCTGATCGCCATGCTGGGCGGCAAGCGTGTCAGGATTGGCGACGGTGACGACATGGTCGCCGATCCCGCACGCCTGCAAGGGGTGCAAGCGGTGTCGTTCGCACAACGGCGCATCTGGCTGGAATCCACGCTGTCCGAGAAAGCGATCTACAACACCCGCCTGGCCGGGTCGATCCGCATCTCGCTTTGGGTACCCGCGCTCACCGAGGCGCTGCATGCGCTGGTGCAACGCCATGCGGTGTTGAGAACGGTCTATCTCGAGGACGATGGCGAACCGCTGCAGAAGGTGCTCCCTGTCGCGGAATTCGGCATCATCGAGCATGACCTGCGAGATCTGGGAGCGGAAGCGCAACAGCAGTTCCTGGCAGCGCTGCTGGAACGGGAAATGTTGCATCGGTTCGATCTGAGCGCGGATATCCCGTTTCGTGCGCAATTATTGGCGTTCGCTCCGGACCATCACGAACTGGTGCTGACCATTCACCACATCGCGACGGACGGATGGTCCACCGGCATCCTGCTGCGCGAACTCGACGAGCTCTACGGTGCTTTTTCAGCTGGCGCTCCGAGCCCATTGCCGGACAATGCCATCCAGTACGTGGATTACGCCGCCTGGCAGCGCGACCAGCTTGCCGGTGCGCGAGTGGAAGCGTTGCTGGACTACTGGCGCGATCGCTTGGCCGACGCACCCACGTTGCATTCCATTCCGCTGGATTTTCCGCGTCCCCCTGTGCAGCGGCACGCGGGCGGCTATCACCTGCAACTCATCGCGCCCGACTTGCATGCCGGCATCCGCTCGCTGTGCGCGGAACTGTCGGTCACGCCCTTCGTGTTGCTGCATTCGTTGTTCTCGCTCCTGTTGGAGCAATGGAGCGATAGTCAGGACGTGCTGGTAGGGTCGGCAAATGCCAATCGCAGCGAAGGATCGGTTCAGACGCTTGTCGGTTGCTTCCTCAACAACCTGGTAGTGCGCACGAACGTCTCGGGAAATCCAACGCTCGCCGATTTCCTGCGTGCGCAGAACCGTCATGTTCTTTCCGATCTGGAACACCAGCAGGTTCCTTTCGAATTGCTTGTGGAACAGATCAACCCGGAGCGATCGCTGGCCTACCACCCGCTGGTCCAGGTCATGTTCGGTTACGACATCCGTGCAGAGGGCGATGCATCGGCCGGCAGCCTGAGGCTGCAACGCCACGAACTCGACTACAGCGTCAGCAAATTCGACTTGTCGCTGCACGCCGTTCCGGTCGACGAAGGTATCGAGGTGAACTGGG
>NZ_JAXGGI010000033.1:0-1898 GCF_034105445.1 Xanthomonas sp. LF07-6 | reverse complement strand
CGCTCTTCCCGCGCTGGCTGATCGAACAGATGGCCGAGGACCTGACCCGGATCTTCGCGCAGTTGGCCGACGGCACGGTGCAGCGGCTGCGGGATTTCGCGCTGCCGAGCCAGTCACTGCCGCTGCCGGCGCCATTGGCCGACACGGACGCGGAGGCTCCGCAGTGCCTGCACGTGCTGTTCGAACGGCAGGCGGCGCGAACCCCGCAACAGATCGCGCTGCGCTTCGGCGCCGAGCACCTGGATTACGCCAGCCTCAACGCCCGTGCCAACCAACTGGCGTATGCGCTGGCGGCGGCCGGGGTGCAACCTGGAACGCTGGTCGGCGTCTGCCTGCCGCGCAGCCTGGAACTGGTGGTGGCGCTGCTGGCCGTGCTCAAGGCCGGGGCCGCCTATGTGCCGATGGACCCGGAGTATCCGGCCGAACGGCTGCGCTACATCGCCGCCGATGCCGGACTGGGCCAGATCCTGGCGACCCCGTCGACCCGCGGCTGCGTGGAGGAGATCGATGCGCGCGTGCTGGATGTGTCCAGCGCCGCGGCATTCGCCGACTTCCCCAGCCACGACCCGGCCCTGGAGATCGCCGCGTCTAGCCTGGCGTACCTGATCTACACCTCCGGCACCACCGGTCGCCCCAAGGGTGTGATGATCGAACACCGCAATGCGGCGGAGATGCTGGCCTGGGCCCACGCGACCTATGCCGCCGAGCAACTGGCCGTGGTGCTGGCCTCGACCTCGATCTGCTTCGACCTGTCGGTGTTCGAGATGTTCGCGCCGTTGACCCGTGGCGGCTGCTGCCTGCTGGTCGGGCATATTCTGGACATCCATCAGTCCGCGCAGGTACGCGGCAGCGGCGTCACGCTGATCAACACCGTGCCGTCGGCGATCATGCAACTGCTCGATACCGGGGCGATTCCCGCGTCGGTCCAGGTGGTCAACCTGGCCGGCGAAGCGTTGCTGGCTCCGGTGGTCGAACAGATCTACGCGCGAACCGCGGTGCAGGCAGTCTACAACCTGTACGGGCCGTCGGAAGACACGACCTATTCGACCTATGCGCTGTGCCGGCGCGAGTCGGGCCGGGCGCCTGACATCGGTATTCCGATCCGCGGCTGCCAGGCGTTCGTGGTCGATCGCCAGGGCCAGATCGCGCCGCGCGGCGTGGCCGGCGAGCTGTACCTGGGGGGAACCGGCCTGTCGCCCGGCTACTGGCAGCGTCCCGAGCTGACAGCCGAGAAGTTCGTACCCGGCGCCAGCATCGGCGTGGCATTGCCGCGGCTGTACCGCACCGGCGATCTGGTGCGCTGGACCGAACAGGGCGTGTTGGAATTCATCGGCCGCCTGGATCAGCAGGTCAAGCTCAACGGCTTCCGCATCGAGTTGGGCGAGATCGAAGCGGTGTTGGCGGCCAGCGGCGTGGTCAAGACCAGCGCGGTCCTCAAGCTGGACGATGCGCAAGGCCAACGGTTGGTCGCCTTCGTGCAGTACCTGGCGGGGCAGGGCGAGACGGACGAGGCGTTGGAAGTGCGCGCGCGCGCGTACCTGCGTGGTCACTTGCCGAGCTTCATGCTGCCACAGGAATGGATCGCGCTGCAGTCGCTGTCGCTGAGTGCCAACGGCAAGATCGACCGCAATGCGCTGCGGGCCCGGTACGCCGGCCATCGCAGCGGGGAGACAACGGCGCGCGAGGTACAACCGGCACGCAACGCCACCGAGCAGTGGATCGTGGCGTTGTGGCAGCGGTTGCTGAAGGTGGAGTCGGTGGGGATCGGCGACAACTTCTTCGCACTGGGCGGACGTTCGCTGCTGGCGCTGCAGGTGATCAATGCGATCAACCGGCAGTTCGGCTGCCAGCTGTCGATGGTGGATGTATTCAAGCACCCCACCATCGGCGAACTGGCC
>NZ_JAXGGI010000032.1:0-2923 GCF_034105445.1 Xanthomonas sp. LF07-6 | reverse complement strand
TGGCGATCGATGGGGCACTGGACGAGGAGGCACTGGAGCGCGCCATCGGCAGTCTGGTGCAGCGGCACCAGGTGCTGCGCACGGTGATCGGCGACGACGCCTCGTTCGCCGGGCCGGTGCAGGTGGTGCAGCAGCAGTTCGCCTTCCGCCTGGATCGCGAGGACGTGAGCGCGTTGCCGGCGTCGGCGCAGACGCAGCGCATCGCCGCGCTGGTGCAGCACAGCGCGGCCAAGCCGTTCGATCTTTGTCAGGACCTGATGCTGCGCGGCTGTCTGGTGCGATGCAGTGCCGATCGCCACGTGCTGGTGCTGACCTTGCATCACATCGCCTGCGATGGCTGGTCGATGGCGGTGCTGACACGCGAACTCAACGCCTTGTACGCCGCACATGCGAGCGGCGAACAGGACGAGCTGCCGGCACTGCCGGTGCAGTACCGCGACTATGCCCACTGGCAGCATGCGTGGCTGCAGGGTCCGATGCTGGCACAGACCCGCGATTACTGGCTGCAGCGCCTGCAGGGCCTGCCGCAGGTGCATCAGCTGCCGCTGGACCGGCCCCGCCCGGTGCAGCCCAGCTACCGTGGCGCGGTGTACCGGCACACGCTGCCGGCGCGCTTGCGGCAGGGACTGGAGGCCTTGTCGCAACGGCACCACGCCACCGTGTTCATGACCGTGCAGACCGCCTTCGCGGTGCTGCTGGGCCGCTTCAGCGACACGCACGACATCGTGGTGGGCACGGCCATCGCCAACCGCGAGCAGCCGCAGCTGGCCGAACTGGTCGGTCTGTTCGCCAACACTCTGGTCCTGCGCACGCAGCTGCAGCCGGGGCAGCGCTTCGAGGAACTGCTGGCTGTCGCGCGGCAGCATCTGATCGCCGACTTCGCCCATCAGCACATGCCCTTCGAGGTGCTGGTGGAAGCGCTCAACCCGGCGCGTCAGCTAAGCCACAACCCGCTGTTCCAGATCATGCTGCTGTGGCAGAACAACGAGCAAGCCGAGCTGGACCTGGGGCAGGGACTGCGCTTTGCCAACTATCCGTTGGAGCGGGCGGTCAGCAAGTTCGACCTGACCCTGACCGTGCAGGACGAGGCCGATGGCGGCCTGGCCTTGGCCTGGCGCTATGCCAGCGACCTGTTCGATGCCGACAGCGTGCAACGCTGGGCGCGCGCCTTCGCCTGCCTGCTGGAAGGCATCGTGCAGGAGCCGGGCCAGTACGTGGCGCGTCTGCCGCTGCTCGATGCCGAGGAGCAGCAACGGCTGCTGCAGTGGCAACAGCCGCTGACATCGAACGCGCCGCTGGCGGCCGACGACAGCCTGCACCAGCGCGTGCAACGCCAGGCGGCGCGGACGCCGCAGGCGATCGCGGTGGTCGGCAACGGCCGTTCGCTGAGCTATGCGGAACTGGACGCGCGCGCCGAGCGGCTGGCCGTGTGGTTGCAACGGCAGGGCGTGGGAGCCGGCAGCGTGGTGGGCGTGTGCGCCGAGCGGCATGTGGATCTGGTGGTGGCGCTGCTGGGCACACTCAAGGCCGGCGCCGCCTATCTGCCGCTGGATCCGGGCTACCCGCACGAGCGCCTGCAGTACATGCTGAACGACAGCGGCGCCGGCTGGCTGGTCGGCGACAGGGCCTGCCTGCAGCCATGGGCGCAGACCGCGATCCACTGCATGCCGCTGGATGCCCTGGACGCGCTCGATGCGCAGGACGAGGGTGCCGCGCCGCTGCTGGACGCTGCCGCCACTGGCACGCTGGCCTACATGATCCATACCTCCGGGTCGACCGGGCAGCCCAAGGGGGTGATGATCGGCCACGCCGCCGTCGTCCGCTTCCTGGACGGCGCGCACCAGGCGCTGGGCGCGCCGCAGGACTACCGCTGGCTGGCGGTGACGCCGGTGTCTTTCGACATCTCTGTGCTGGAACTGTTCCTGCCGCTGACCAGGGGTGGAACGGTGCTGCTGGCCGATCGCGCCACGGCCCAGGACGGCGCGGCGCTTGCGCAACTGCTGGCGCGCGAACAGGCCACCGTGCTGCAGGCCACGCCGGCGACCTGGAAGCTGCTGCGCGAGGCCGGCTGGCAGGGCCAACCCGGCCTGCAGTTGCTGGTCGGCGGCGAGGCGGTACCGGTGCCGCTGGGTCAGTGGCTGGCCGGGCAGGGAGTCGGAGTGTGGAACTGCTATGGCCCGACCGAGTCGACGGTGTGGACGCACATGCAGCGCTTCGCGGCGGATGGGCAGTGCGTGGCGCCGGTGGCGGAGTTGGGCGGTCGCCTGGCGCACGTGGGCCAGTGCGTAGTGGACCAGCAGGGCGAACCGGTGCCGTTCGGGGGCGTGGGCGAACTGTGGCTGGGCGGCGGTGCGCTGGCGGAAGGGTATTGGCAGCGGCCGGCGCTGACCGCCGAGCGCTTCGTGGAACGCGATATGGGGACGGGCAGCCGGCGTTGGTACCGCAGCGGCGATCGGGTGCAGCAGCTGGCCGACGGGCGCTTGCGCTTCCTGGGACGGATCGACCAGCAGGTGAAGCTGCGCGGGCACCGGATCGAACTGGGCGAGATCGAGCATTGCCTGCTGGGCCTGGCGGGCATCGCCGACGCGGTGGTGGAGCTGTACCGCAGCGAGGCGGAGGCGGACGGCCAACTGGTGGCCTACGTGGTGCTGGGCGAGGGCCAGAGCGCGCCGAGCCAGGACCAGTGGCGGGCGCAGCTGCAGGCCCGCCTGCCGGCCTACATGCATCCGGCCAGCCTGACCGTGCTGGACGCGCTGCCGCTGACCGCCAACGGCAAGATCGACCGGCGCGCCTTGCCGGCGCCGCAGCGCAACGCGGACGCGGACGAGACACGGCCGGCGGATGCGGCCGAGCAGCGCCTGGCCACGCTGTGGGCCGAGTTGCTGGGCCTGCCGCAGGTCGGCGTCACCACCAGCTTCTTCCA
>NZ_JAXGGI010000031.1:0-3467 GCF_034105445.1 Xanthomonas sp. LF07-6 | reverse complement strand
GACAGCGCGAGGCATGGTACGCGCCATGCTCGGCTTCGATGGTGGAGAGGAACCAGATCCGTGCCTGCTGGAAGGAAAGCGGGGCCGCCACGACGGTGTCCGCCAGTGGCTCGATGGCAGGCCGTGCCGGCGTCCCTTGCGCTCCCTCCCCCAGGTCGATGCTGGCCGCAAGCAACCGGATGCTCTTGGCTTCGAACAGCGCCTGCAACGGCAACGCGATGCCGAATCCTGACTCCAGTCGCGCGATGAGCTTCATCGCCAGAATGGAGTTGCCGCCGGCCTGGAAGAAGTCCACCGCAACGTTGTCGATCTGGCGCCCCAGCACCTGCGAGACAGCCTCGCACAGGGTGCGCTCAGTCAAGGTCAGCGGTGGCTCGACGGCCGCGCCGGCGATATCGCCGAGCTGCGGCAACGGCAGCGCATCGCGGTCGACCTTGCCGTTGGCCAAGGTCGGGATTGTCTCGAGCTGGACGAAGGCATCGGGCAGCATGTACACCGGCAGGCGCGCCGAAAGCTGTTCGCGCAGCCGTGGCAGCCAGTGCGTCCAGGCCTGTTCGTCCATCCGTTGCGCGGCCACCACATACGCCACCAGGGACTTGGCGTCTGCGGCCACCACTTGGGCATGAACGACCGCGGCCTGTACCCCGGGGCAGGCCTGCAGGGACGCGGCGACTTCACCCGGTTCGATGCGGAAGCCACGAACCTTGAGCTGGTCGTCCATACGGCCAAGGAACTCCAGGCGCCCGTCGGAGCGCTGCCGCACCCGATCGCCGGTGCGGTACAGCCGCCGCTTTTCGCCATTCTCGAATACATGCTCGACGAACCGCTGCTGGGTCAGTTCGGGCTGTCCGAGATAGCCATGCGCGAGGCCGACACCGGCCAGGAACAACTCACCGGGAGCGCCGTGCGGTACCAACCCCATCGCGTCGTCCAGGACATAGCAGGCCATATTGTCGATCGGATACCCGATGGCCACGCCATTGCCGGTGTACTCCTCGGCGACCGCGCAGATGGTCGCCTCGGAAGGACCATAGGCATTGAACAGCCGATGGTCGCGTGACCATAGTTCGGCCTGCGCTTCGGAAATGGATTCGCCGCCGACCACGATCGATTGCACGCTCCGCAGCCGTTCCGGCGCCAACGCGGCGAGCACCGACGGGATCAGCAGCACATGCGTGATCTGCCGTTCCTCGATGAAGCGCCCCAGCGCAAGTGGATCGCGGCGGATCGGTTCGTCGACGATATCCAGGCGTGCGCCGCTGCACAGCGCCAGGAACACCTCGCAAGTGGCCACGTCGAAGGAGGCTGCAGCGTACTGCAGCACGCTGCTGTCGGGCTGGATCGCGAACAGTTCGCGTTGCGACAGGACATGATTGACCAGGCCGCGATGATGCAGCACGACCGCCTTGGGAGTTCCGGTCGACCCCGAGGTATGGATGACGTAAGCCGGCTGGTCTGGCGACGGCCTGTGCGTGATCGCGGCAGGGCGAGCCGTTCCCACCGCCATGCAGGTCAAGTCCACTTGCAGCAGCTGCAGCGTGGCGTGATCACGCAGCAGGATCGATAGTTCCGGCACACCGTCGGCGTACAGTGCATGGCGCGCACCGCTGTTGGACAGCAGGCCGCTGATCCGCTCGCGCGGCTGCGCCGGGTCCAGCGGCAGATACGCCCCTCCTGCCTTGAGCACGGCAAGCATGGCGACCACCAGCTCGGTCGATGGCGTCAAGTAGAGGCCCACGATGCCGCCGGGCACCACGCCTGCATCATGCAGGCGACCGGCCAGGGCATTGCTCAGCGCATCCAGCATGGCGTAGCTGATCGAGGTCGCGCCCGCTACCGCGATGGCATCGGGACGCTCCCTGGCCCAGCGTTCGACCAGTTCATGGACCAACCGCTCGCCGTCCTCGAAATGGCGCGGCAATGGATTGCAGACATGCAGTTGCCGCTCGATCTCGTCGGCGCCGAGGATCGGCAAGCGGTGCACATCGGCACCGGGGTCGGCCACGGCGAGCTCGATGAGTCGGCCGAAGGCGGCCGCCATCCGTTCGATCCGCGCGGCATCGAACAAGTCGGTGGCATAGCGCCACGCGAACACCAGACCCAAGTGGTCTTCCCTGGCTGCCAGGGTCAAATCGAACTGACTGCCGCCGGCCTGCTGTTCCTGCGGCTGGAACAACCCAGGTTGGGCTTCCGCCTTAGCCGGCGTCTCTGTGTTCTGCAGCACCAGCATCACCTGGAATAGCGGATTGGCCGCCAACGAGCGATCCGGCTCGACGGCGTCCACCAGCAATTCGAATGGCAGGTGGCGATGTTCGTCGTCCGCCAGGAAGCCGTCACGGGCCTGGCGCAACAGCGCCGGGAAGTCTTGTCGGGCCGTAAGGCACTGGCGCATCACCAAAGTACCGGCGAAGTAACCGAACACCTCTTCCCATGCCACATGCGATCGGTTGGCAATGGCGGTGCCGATGACGATGTCCTTTTCCCCGCTGTAACGCGCCAGCAGCGCGCTGAACAGTGCCTTCAAGCCGACGAACAGCGATGCGTCCTGCTCCGTCAGCAACGCCTTCAGGCGCGCCGTCGTGGCGGCGTCCACACGGGTGCGATGGATACCGCCATGGTGGCTGGGCATCGTGGGCCGGGGACGGTCCATCGGCAGCGCATGCATGGAGGGCGCCCCCTTCATGCGTTTCTTCCAATACGCGGTGAGGCGCTCGAGCAGGGAGCCTTGCAGGCTGTCGTGCTGCCAGCGGCTGTAGTCCAGGTAGGTGGCGGCCGGCGCCGCGAATCCGATATCGCGGCCATCGCGGTATGCGGCGTAGCACCGTTCCAGATCGCGCAGAAACAGCGTCAGCGACCAGCCGTCGCTGACGATGTGGTGGAAGGTGAAGAACACATACCAGCAATGCGGGCCTGCTTTGGCCAGGCTGACGCGGAACGGACTTTCGCGGGTCAGATCGATGCGTGCCTGCCGCTGATCGTCGCACAGCCCCTTGAGCCGTATTGCCTGCTGCGCCGGCGTCTCGGCGGACAGGTCGAAGATCGGCACCATCGGCAGCAACGCGGGCTGGACGATCTGGTACAGCCTGTCCTGGCGATATTCGAAGCGCGTGCGTAATGCGGAATGGCGTTGGACCAGTTGCGAAAGGGCATGGTTGAAGGCGGCCAGGTCCAACGCCTGGTCCAGGCGCAGCAGGCTGTTGATGTGATAGGCGCCGTGCGTTGGTTGCAGTTGTTCCAGAAACCACAAACGGGTTTGCGCAAACGAGGCCTGCGCCTGCAACAGATCAGCATCGGCGGCCTGGCCCGCCAGGACAGGCGCCGGCAATGCCGTTGCCTGGTGCGCCCGGAGCCTGCGCGCCAGCCCACGGATCGAAGGCTCGAGGAAGACGTCGCGGAGCGCGATGGCGATCCCCTCTGCCTGCAGACGGTTCACCATGCGTGCGGCGAGCAACGAGTGGCCGCCGAGC
>NZ_JAXGGI010000030.1:0-5665 GCF_034105445.1 Xanthomonas sp. LF07-6 | reverse complement strand
CTGCTCGGTAGCCGATCGCAAGTCCGAGCTGCTGGCCATCCGGTATCACCGACAGCACCATGTCCATGCCCGATAGCGTCCCGCCATCCGTTGCCAGCGGTGCCGCATGCATTGCCAGCAGGATCTGGGCGACGGGATTGAACGGCGCGTCCTGCGTCGTCCGGCCGGCCAGCACCGCATCGCGTCCGTCACGATGGCGCCAGCTCCCTGTCCACTGCTGGTCCAGCGCGGAAAGGTAGGCATCGACCTCGAGCGTCGCGGTGCACGCCGGCCGCAGCAGTCCATACGCGGTACGCGCGAGCAGTTGCTCGAGACCGACGGGCGTGTTCGTCGGCTCGCGCACGGCCAGCACCGTCTCCATGTCGCCGCTGTAACGCGACATCGCGATGCCCAGACCCGCGGCCATCAGCAGCGGGATGCCGCCCTGCCGGCGCCCGGCGAGCGCATCCAGTTGCCGGACGACGTCGCTGGGAAGCTCCCAGGTCCAAACGGCTCCCTCCCTGACATGCTGTTGCAGTCCTGCTTCCAGGATCGGCAGGCCATGGCGCGGGGCGGCACCGCGGAGCAGGCCGGACCAGTATCGCTGGCTGGCGATGTTCGACGCCACCAATTGTCCTTCGTGATCGAACCTGGCCCATTTCCCGGTCGGCAACAAGGGGCCGACGGACGCGTCCGAGATTGCCGGCTGGAACGAACCCTGCTCGATGGCTGCCCGCGCACGTGGACCGCCCAGATGCAGTTCACCTTCGAAGCCGTAGGGAGCCAGTCGTCCCTGTGCGTCCAGAACATATAGCAGATCGCCAGCTTCGCTACCGGGGTAACTGGCTCGCGACGCGTGCCGTAACAGCCTTGCTTGTTCATCGGCCCCGAGCAGGGCGAGCTCGCCGACGGCCACCTCCGGTCTCGCCACGATGTCGTCCAGCAACGCGGTCAATTGCTCGGCCAAGCCGATAACGGTGCGTGGGCTATACAGCGACCGGTCGTAGTTGAGCTCGACAGCGGTTCCGCCGTTGCCGGCAGCGATGTTGAGGCTGAGATCGAACTTGGCCACTTCCTCCTCGGACAGGCGTGGCTCTGAAGGTGGCTGGAGCGAGTCATCCTGGTCGATGCCGATGACGATCTGCACCAAGGGGTTGAAGGCCGCGTTGCGTTCGGGGTTGAGCACCTCCACCAGGCACTGGAACGGGATGTCCTGGTGCTCCAGCGCATCGATGTTCACCTGCTTGACATGCTGCAGGAAGGACAGGAACGGCTGTCCGCCATCCACCTCGGCGCGCAATACCACCAGGTTCGCCAGCAGGCCGATGGTATCGGCTGCCTCGGGGCGATGCCGGTTCGAGGCCGGGGTGCCGATCGCGATATCGGTGGCACCGGTGCGCCGCGCGAGCAGCAGCGCGAATGCGGCGTGGAACAGCATGAACAGCGAGGTTTCCGTGCGCGAGGCCAGCGCTTCCAGTCCCTTGCGGCAATGTTCGGAAAGCGGCCAGACATAGCTGGCGCCATCGAATCGCTGTAGTTCCGGCCTGGGCATGTCGGTGTGCAGCTCGTGCAGCAATGGCAAATCTTGCAACTGGCGCTTCCAGTAATCGATGGACCCCTGCCAAGCGCCCTGTTGCAGTTGCCGGGACTGCCAACGCGAGTAATCGATGTATTGCAGAGGCCGCGCCAGCTCGGGCAGACCTGCACCGGCAGCCAACCGGGCATAGGCCTGGTCGAATTCGCGCCAGAACAGATCGACGCTCCAGCCATCGGCTGCGATGTGATGGACTCCCCAGGCCAGCGACGTTGCTTGTTCCTCGACGATGGCCGCGACGCGCAGCAGCAACCCCGAGCGCAGGTCGAAAGGCCGGCGCGCCCGCGCCTGTACCTCCTGATGGATCAGCGTCTTGCGCAAGGTGGAGGGCACGGAGAATGCATCGATCACGTCCATGCGCAGCGCGGCCGCGTCGTCGACCGATTGCCATAGCTCGTCGCCGTGCTCCTCGAAACGGGTACGCAGTGCGCCATGACGCGCCACGAGCCAAGACAGCGCCTGTTCCGCCAAGCGCAGGTCCAGCTCGCCCTGGAAGCGGCGGAGTCCGGTGATGTTGTATGCGCCAGCCGCGGCGCCGATCTGCTCCAGATACCACAGTTGCTTCTGCGCGAAGGATGCCGGGGCGCGAACACCGGCGTCGGCATCGGATTCGATCTGGCCGCCGAGGTCCGGCGCATGCTCGTCGATCTTCCGCGCCAGATCCGACAGGACGGGCGTTTCGAACAGTTGACGGATACTGAAACGCTTGTGGAACGTGCGTTGGATGTCGTTGAGAAGGCGGATCGCCAGCAGCGAGTGGCCACCGATCTCGAAAAAGCTGGTGTCGCGTCCGATCGTCGCCGGCTCGACCCGCAGGCGCTTTGCCCACAGCGATGCCAACGTCTTCTCGGTGCCTGTCTCCAATTCAGCGGCCGACGTCGCGCAGACCGGCTGGAAGGGATGGGCAAGCAGTTGGTCCGTGGCGATCTTGCCGTTGGCGGTCAACGGCAGCGCTTCCATGACGGCGTAGGCCGAAGGGCACATATATGCCGGCAATGCCGCCCTGATCTGGCGGTGCACGAGGTCGATCAGCACGTGCGCACCAGCGCCGAACGCGGAGGACTCAGGCACCAATGCCGCGACCAGTCGCGCTTCCGCGCCGCTGCCGTCCAGCAGTACCCGCGCCATGGCCAAGCCCGGCACCTTGAGTATCTGTCGCTCGATCTCGCCGGTAGCAACCCGGAACCCGGAGATCTTGATCTGGTCATCGCTGCGGCCGATGAAACGCAACTGCCCGTCAGCGCCCAGGCGGACCAGATCGCCGGTGCGATAGCTGCGATGGGCCAGGCCCTGCGCATCGACGATGGAGCCGAATGCGTCCTCTGTCTGCTCGTGCTTGCCCAGGTACCCCTGCGCGACGGAACTGCCGGCGATCACGAGCTCGCCGACGGCGCCGGGCGCGACGGGTTCGCCGCATCGATCAAGGATCATGCAGTGGCTGTTCGCCAGCGCAACGCCGATCGGAATGTCGCCGGCATCCGCATCATGGCCGGCGGTGTCGAAGCTGGTGGCGATCACCGTCGCTTCGGTGGGACCGTAGGTGTTGATTACGCGAACGCCGGCCAGCCCTGGAATCCGGCGCCATTGGCGCAGCATTTCAACCGACATCTTTTCGCCGCCGGCGATCACCAGGCGCAGCGACCCGGCGATCGTTGGCTGGTTGCCGCCCTCGCTCAACTCGCTGCACAACAGATGCCAGTAGGCGGTCGGCAACGAGACGACGGTGATGTCCTGCGCAGCGACATCCTCCCAGAACGAACGACCGGCCTGCCGACCGCGGCTGCCGACACACAAGGTCGCACCGCTGTACAGGGAGATGACCAGTTCTTCGATGAAGATGTCGAAGGACGGCGAGGCACGCTGCAGAACCCGGTCGCCGGCGTCCATGGCGTAGATCGCCTGCACCGACGCATGGTAGGACAGCAGGTTGCCGTGGCTCACCATCACGCCCTTCGGCTGGCCGCTGGAACCGGAGGTGTAGATCACGTATGCCAGCGTAGCGTGATCCGGCTGCGAGGTCGTTCCATCCGTAGCGGACAGCGCAGTCGCTGCCAGGTCCTCCCAGGCAATCGCATGCGCGCCAAGTTCGTCACTGCGGGCAGGGTTGGAGCGGCTGCCGACGATCAGTCGCGCGCCGCTGTCCTCGACCATGTAGCGCAGCCGGGAAAGCGGATAGTCCGGATCCAGCGGAACGTAGACCGCGCCGAGCTTGAAAAGCGCCAGCGTCACGATGACCAGCCCTGCCGAAGAATCCAGGTGCACGCCGATGCGATCGCCGATCCCTACCCCTGCGGCCTGCAGGCCCGCGGCAACCTGGTCGGCCGCCAGCGACAATTCGCCGTAACTCCACGACGCATCGGGCGTCACCATCGCGGTACGTGTCGGAAATGCGGTTGCCTGGCGCTGGAAAAGGTCGGACAGGTTGGCCGGTAGCTTCACAGCCGCGGTCGCCTTCAGGTCCGGCAGGCCTTGACGGTCTTCCTCCGCGACGACCGAAAGCCGGTTCATCGGTAGCGCGGGATTGGCCACGATTTCCGCTAGCAGATGCCGGAAACAGCGATCCATGCGCGCGATGCTTTCTGCCTGGAACAGATCACTCGCATAGCGCCAGACCAGATCGATGCCGTCGGCGCGTTCGACCGCGTCCAGCGACAGGTCGAACTTGCTGGTCACTGCGGATTCTTGCGGGATTGAAGCAAACCGAGCCTTGCCGAGGGAGAAGCCGGTACGCTCCTGGTTGTGCAAGGCGAACATGATCTGGAACAGCGGGTTGTACTGCAAGCTACGGCTTGGCTTCAGCTGCTCGACCAGATACTCGAAAGGAACCGCCTGGTACTGGTACGCATCGAGCAGCTGCGCACGGCAATGGCGCAGCAATTGCTCGAAGGATTGTGCGCTGTCCACGCGGGCGCGCAATACCAGCGTATTGACGAAGCAGCCGATCAGGTTCTCCTGGCTGAAATCGTCCCTGCCGGCGATCGGAGTGCCGATCACGATGTCGTCTTCGCCGCTGTAGCGCGACAGGAGCAGACTGAACGCCGAGTGCAGCGCCATGAACAAGGTCGCGCCGAGCGATCGGGTCAGGTATCCAAGTCGCTGTGCGACATCGGCCTGCAGCCGGCTGTTCACGGTGCCGCCCCGATAGCTTTGTTGCGCAGGGCGCGACGCATCCAACGGCAGACCGTGCACTTCCGGCAGGTCTTTCAGGTAGTCCTTCCAGAACGCGCAGCCCCTGCTCATGTCGCCGCGCCGGAACGCGCCGTCCTGGCGACGCGCAAAGTCGGCGTACTGCATCGGCAGCGGTTCCAGCGTCATCGTTGTGGCGTCGCCGCCTTCACTGAATACCTTGTAGAAGTGGTTGAGCTCCTTGATGAAGATGGACAGCGACCAGCCATCGGAAGCGATATGGTGCATATGAATCATCAATCGCTGTTCGTCGGCTCCACAGTCGACCACACCTACCCGCAACATGAGATCCCGGTCCAGGCGGAATGGGCGCTCGGCATACTCTTCGCAGTTGCGCCGCCACTGCAGCTCCTTTTCGGCGGCATCGCCGTGCAGGACGAAGCGCTCGATCTGCAACGTACCTTCGGATCTCAGCACCTGATAAGGCTCGCCGTTCTCCTGACCATAGACGGTGCGCAACACGGTGTGCCGCGCGAGAATCGCGTTCAATGCACGCTGCAGCGCTTCCAGATCCAGCCCGCCCCGTACCGAGAAATTGCCGCCGATGTTGTAGAGATTGCCGCCCTCGAGTTGTTGCAAGAACCAAAGCCGACGCTGGGCGAAAGACAACGGGCTGCGCCCGGCCTTGGCGTGGACTGGCATCTCGCCCTGGGTTGCCGACTCCGTCTGCACCAGCTCGGCCAGCAACGCCGCCTTGTTATTGCGGACAAGATCGCGTAACTCATCGGTCAGTGAACCTGTCGGTCCGATCACCTTGAGGTTTTCGCCATTGGCGCGCAATTCGATGTTGCGGGTGCGCAACATATCCAGCAATTCGGTGGCGCTCATACGTCGAATTCCTCCATGGTGTTCTCCTGCTCCGTCGCCAGTTGCTTTCCCGGTTTCTTCGTTGTCGCGATCATGCAG
>NZ_JAXGGI010000003.1:0-382053 GCF_034105445.1 Xanthomonas sp. LF07-6 | reverse complement strand
AGCAGGATCGACGAGCGCATCGGCTCTCCGGCCTCTAGCGATGCCTGCATCCTGGTGCAGCTCCAGCGCGGACGACGCAACAACCTGCGGCAAGTGCCAAGACGCTTGATCTTGGTTCATCCGATCGGCGGCGACGTCGGGTGCTATCACGAACTCGTCGCGCGCCTGGATCCCGAGTGGGAAGTGTTGGGTATCCAGATGTCCGAGGAACACGATCTGAGCATCGAGCAACTCGCACAACGCTACGTGGCGTTGATGCGGTCGGTGCAGGCCGATGGCCCCTACCATCTGGCAGGGTTTTCGCTGGGTGGCCTGCTGGCCTTCGAGATGGCCGGACAGCTCGAAGCGGATGGGCAAGTGCTGGGATCGTTGAGCCTGATCGACTCGATGCTCATCCATGGAACCTTCGATCATGTCGATGCCGATCTGGTTGCCTTGATGGTGCTGCTGCAGGAGCTGGGCGTGGTGGAGGAGCAGCATGTCGCCGACCTGCAGGCGGTCTACCGGGCCTATGGCGTCGAACGTGCGCTCGCTCATGCCGCCGAACACGCCACGGCCCATGGCCTTCTACCGTCGGCCCTGGGCGTGGAGGCGCTGCGGGAGCGTTTTCGGCTTTGCCGGAGCAACTGGACGGCTGCCTCGCGTTACTCGGGGCGACCCTACGCCGGTGCTGTGCATTTCATCGGCGCCGCGGTTGACGCCATGCCATGGGAGCAGCGCGGTTGGGATGCGCTGGCCGCCATGCAGGTGGCGCCAGCACTGGCGTGTGACCACTTCCAGATCCTGCGCGCTCCGCACGTGGACACGGTGGCGGCCTGGCTGGCCGAAACGGTGCAGCGGACCAGCGGTTCGCTGGCGGAACTGGAAGAGGTCTAAAAAAGATCCATCCCCTGCATCCAAACGGCGCACTGGCTGGCTCCAATTAGTACAGGGCTCTCGCAGCCCGTTTACAGAGAGACGAATCATGGATAGCAACTTCATTCCCGTTATCGGTGTCCTGAGCATCGCGGTGATGCTCATCACTTTTTCCATTCTCAATAGCCGCAACCAATCGGAGGTGCAGCGCACGTTGCGAGCCGCGTTGGAAAACGGGGTGCAGCTGAATCCGGCGCTGGTCGCGCAGATGAACACCAGCCGCCCGTCGCCGACTACCGACCTGCGTCGCGGCCTGGTGATCATTTCGATCGGCTTGGCGGCCGCCGTCGCCGGCCTGATCACCGGATCGATGACCGAATTCGCCACGGTCGCGGTGTTCCCCTTGTTCATGGGTCTGGCCTTTCTGCTGATGTGGAAGCTGGACCGACCGAGCGCGACCTGAGGTCTCGCGCTTGCGAGACCAACTCCCATGCTTCCCATCTGAGCACCGACCAGGATGTTGATGTCCACCAGCGACAATGAGTTGATCGCGCGATTCCTGGCTGGAGACCGGCGTGCCGCCAACGATCTCGTCAGGCGGTATCAGTCGCCGATCCGCCAATTCCTGCGCAGATTGACCGCAGGCGATCACGCGCTGGCCGACGACATCGCACAGGAGACCTTCATCCGCATGCTCGGCGCACTTGGGAGCTTCCGTGGCGACGCCAGTCTGTCGACCTGGCTGCACACGGTCGCCTATCGCCAGTTTCTGCGCCAGGTGCAGGCGAACATGCGTCTTGAGTTCGTCGAGGAGATGGAACCCCACGTCGAGGCGGTCGACGCCTCCAACGCAATGTCCGACGTACTGCTGGAACAAATGATGCGGCATCTGACCATCAACGAACGCCTGGCGGCGACGCTGGCCTTCTCTGCCGGAATGTCCCACGGTGAGATCGCCGACGTGACCGGAATGCCGTTGGGCACCATCAAATCCCACATCAACCGCGCGAAGAAGAAGCTCGCTCGGCTGCTGGACATCGAGGAGGAAATCTCGTGAATATCAGCGATCCCATGCGCGACGATCGTGAAAGCGGGCCGTCCGCTATCGCTCACCTGCTTGCCTACCACACCCCGCTCGACGGCAGCGATTTCATCAACAAGGTCGCGGCGGGGGCCGCGCGTGGCCGCCAGCACCGTACCTGGCTGCTGGGCGGGGCGATGGCCATGGCCTCGGCGACGGCACTGGCCATGCGTCCCAAGGAATTCAATGCTCCGCCTGTCATGGCGGATCTTCTTCATGAAGCAGCCCGGATTGCTGGCAGCATCCCGTCCGCGGGGCTGTTGGCCATGCTGCTGGTGATCACCCTTTGCCTGGGTGTCAGCAGGGCAATCGACGGCATCTAAGCAAGCAAGGAAGGACATCACATGGAAATCAAGCACAGCCATCCGATTCGTCTGCACAACGTGTCCAAGGTCTACGACACGCGTTTCGTGGAAACACATGCTCTAAGCGGAGTCAGCCTGGAAATTTCCAGGGGAGAGTTCGTCTCGATTTCCGGGCCTTCGGGTTGCGGCAAGTCGACGCTGCTGTCGATCCTGGGGCTGCTGGACAGTCCCAGTTCCGGCCAGTACTTCATCGACGGCGTCGACGTGTCCTCGCTGGACTTCGACGGCGGCGCAGCGATCCGCAACGAGAAGATCGGCTTCGTTTTCCAGTCGTTCAACCTGATCGACGAACTGAGCGTGTTCGACAACGTGGCGCTGCCATTGCGGTACAGCGGCAAGACCTATAGCGCCAAGGAAATCGATGCGGCCGTCGATGCCGCGCTGGAGACCGTGAGCATGCTGCATCGCCGCCAACACCTGCCCAACCAGCTTTCCGGCGGCCAGCAGCAGCGCGTGGCCATCGCGCGGGCCATCGTCCATTCCCCCAGCATCCTGCTGGTCGACGAGCCCACCGGCAACCTGGACTCGCAGAGCGGCGACGCGGTGATGTCGCTGCTGAAATCGCTCAACGCCAAGGGAACGACCATCTGCATGGTGACCCACGATCCTGCCTACGCGAACGAAGCCGCCGTCAAACTGAGGCTGCACGACGGCAGCATCGTCCAGCCGCGCGTTCTGGACATGGCAGTATGAGCCGCCTTGCCTTCGTTCTGCGCCACGCGCTGCACAACGTGCGCCGCAAGCCCATGCTCTCCGGCTTGATCGTCGCGAGCATGGGGATCAGCATCGGCGCATTGCTGTGTATCCTGACGCTGTGCTACCTGCTCATCGTGCAACCGCTGCCGTACAGGGATTCGCAGCAGTTGCATGTGGTCACCCAGGAATTCGTGGATGGTGGCGGCGAGGTCAAAGGCGAGGCCTACACGTATCCAGGCGTGCTGTACCTGGAAGACAAGCAGAATGTGTTCAGCGAATCCGCCGCGCTGTACTACTCCCAGGACGTAGCGACCTCGCTGCCCAACCAGGCCGTGGTCAATACGACCTACGCCAACCCGCGGCTGTTCACTCTGCTGGACGTGCCCATGCAGCTGGGGCGCGCGCTCGACGAGCGCGAGAAGCTCAACAGCTTCATGCCAGTCGCCGTGCTCAGCTATGAGGCATGGCAACAGCAGTACGGAGCAGACCCAGAGATCCTGAAGCGCAAGATCGATATCGGCGGCAAGGCATTCAACATCGTCGGCGTGACCGCTCGCAATTTCCACGAGCCGCAGCTCTCCGAAACCGGACGCAGCACCGATGTGTGGCTGCCGTGGGACTTCAACCCAGCCGGCGAGGACAAGCGCGGCAGCTGGAGCAGCATCAACGGCGCGATCTACTGGATGGGCCGGCTCAAAGACGGCGTCAGCGCGTCGCAGGCCCAGCAGATGCTGACCTCGTTGGCAGATACCCGGTGGCGGCCGGAAGTGGCAGGTAAGCCGTTTTTCGCGGGCTGGTCGATCCGCACAAAAGTGGCGTCGCTGCGCGATTTCGTGACCGGCGACAGCAGCCGCATGGCACTGTTGTTGCTGATCGGCGTCACCGGGCTCACCTTGATCAGCTGCGTCAATATCTCCTGCCTGATGATGTCGCGCGCAGCCGAGCAGCAACGTTCTATGGCGATCCAGGCATCTGTGGGTGCGCGCATGCGCCAGCTGTTCGTCGGAAAACTGGTTGAGATCGGAGTGCTGATGGCGGCGGCTTGCGTACTGGGCCTGGTCATCGCGGTCGTCGGGTTTCATATCCTGCAGGCCAGCATGGACACCATCCTGCCGCGCGTAGGCGAGCTGCGCCTGAATGGCGTGACCTTTGCCGCGGCGATATTGATCGGCGTCGTTCTGTCCCTGGTCTTCGCCTGGCTGAGCATCAGCGCAGTGAACTACAAGGCCCTGGCCAGAATGGTGCAGAGCGGCAGCAAGGGCGGTGGATTGCAGTTGTCGCGCCGCCGGCAGCAGTTACTGGTCGGCACCCAGGTGGCCATCGCTTCGTTCCTGATCTTCTGCAACATCGCGCTGTTCCTCAATGCACGCAGTATCATCGATACCGACATGGGTTTCACCGTGGACGGTGTTTACCGCCTGGTGCTGGACGATGCCAGCCAGACGGAACAGACCGACGAGCAGCGCCTGGCGACCCTACAGGCGGTACGCGCCTCGCTGGCTGGTATGCCCGGTGTAACGATGGTCAGCCAGTCGGGTTCGCCGCTGTCTAAGTTCTCCAAGATGGCGTTGACCAACGCCAGTAGCGGCACGCCATTCGCTCCATTGCGCAAGGCTGTGGATGCGGCGTACTTCCCGATGATCGGCCAGCCGCTGGTCGAGGGGCGGAACTTCACCGTCGAGGATGTACGTGAGGGGCGCAGGGTCATGATCGTGGACCAAGCCTTCGCCGCGGAGATCGGCGCCGATCCCTTACGCAATCGGCTTTCGACCGGCGATGGCGAACCATACGAGATCATCGGCATCGCCGGCAACATGACGCTTCCCAACGAGGAGCCCGGCTTGCCACGGACGTATACGCCGGTGGGCGCGGATGCGAGCTACTTCCTGATCAAGGCCGACCGCACGATTGAGCGCGAGGAGGTGGTCGGCCGGGTCAAGGAAGCGACTTCCGCCTTGGTTGTCAACGAGTTCGAGGCGTTATCGGCAACACTGCACATTGCCTTGTTCAAACATTGGGCCACGCTGACCATCTCGGCCGCGCTCACGCTCATCATCGTGTTGCTGTCTGGTCTGGGCGTCTATGGCGTGGTCAACAACTCGGTGCGGCAACGCCGCTTCGAGCTGGGCACGCGCATTGCGATCGGCGCCAAGAAGCGCCAGCTTCTCGGCTTGATCGTCCGCCAAAACCTGGTGCCAATCGCATTGGGCATCATCGTGCAGCTACTCGCCCTGGCTATTCTCTATGTCTTCTGGAAAGACTTGGTGACGCCGTTCCTCAGTGCACAGTTGATCGCCGTGTTCGCGCTGAATCTCGCGGTCGTCGTCGGACTCGGTCTGAATGCATGCTACCTGCCGATGCGTGCACTGTTCCGGCAGCCACCGGCCTTCATCCTTCGCAACGAATAGGTCAATGGAATGAACAACGTTCTGGAAGATTCAAAGCAAGCTGCAGCTGACGGTTCCATGGCGGGTGACACGCAGTCGGTCACCCCTGATCCCGCACACGCCCTGCCGCTGACTTTGGAGCCGGGGGATGTCGAAGGCCCGCTGGAGCAGTGGCTAGAGACCAATCGGGAAGCGGTCGATCAGATGCTCTACCGCCACGGGGCCATTCTCTTTCGCGGCTTCGACATCGATTCGGCGGAAAAACTCAACCGGGTGGCGGTCGCGCATGCGGGCGAGCTGCTGGGGTACATCGAGCGCGGGGCGCCGCGGGTACAGTTGGGTGACAAGGTCTACTCCTCGACGGAATATGCCGCCGAAGAATCGATCCCAATGCATCACGAAATGTCCTATTCGCACCATTGGCCCAGCAAGCTGTATTTCTGCAGCCAGTTGGTGGCGGAGGAGGGCGGCTACACGCCCCTTGCCGACGATCGCAAGGTATTCGCGGCGATTCCGTCGGATATCAAGCAGCGCTTCATCGAGCGCAAGGTCATGTACGTCCGCAACTACGGCTTGGGAGTGGACATGGACTGGCGCGAAGCCTTCCAAGTGGAAACCCGTGAACAGGCCGAACAGTATCTGCGGGAAAGCCGGACCGAGTTCGAATGGCTGCCGGATGACGTCCTGCGGACGCGCGCGGTGCGCCAGGCCATCGCCACCCACCCCAAGACCGGGGACACCGTGTGGTTCAACCATGCGCACCTGTTCCACAGTTCGAACATGCCCGCCGACGTGCGCGATTTTCTCGTCGAGGAGTTCGGCGCCGAAGGTATGCCGCGCAATGCCTATTACGGCGACGGAAGTCCGATCGAGGATTCGGTGGTGGCCGCGATCAGGGAGCTTTACGAAGAGCACTCTATGCGCTTCCCGTGGCGGCAGGGCGATGTGCTGTTCGTCGACAACTTCCTGCTGACGCATGGGCGCTCGCCATTCAAGGGGCCACGCAAAGTCTGCGTCGCCATGGCCCAGCTTTACACCAACAACGCTATTTGAGACCAGAAGGGGACAGGGATATGTTCGTTTTGGACGATATCGATGGCATCCGTCTGCAGGGATGCACACTTGCGACCTTCCAGCCGGCGCAGCCGCTTCCGCTCGTCGTCACACCGCTTCCTGGGCACGCCGGCCGGCTGCTCGAGATCGCCTCGGGCCAACGGGCAGCGCTTGAGGCGCTGCTTACACGGCATGGCGCCATCCTCTTTCGTGGCTTCGAAGTTTCCTCGCCGGCTACCTTCGACGAGTTCATCTCGAACGTATCCTCCGACGCCTTGTTCTACAGCGAACGCTCCTCGCCTCGGCATGCCGTGTACCGCAACATCTATACGTCCACCGACCATCCTGCGGACAAGGAGATCGTTCAGCACTCCGAGCAGTCCTACAACAAGTCATTTCCGCGCAAGATCTTCTTCTACTGCGAGAAGCCGTCGGCCAAGGGCGGTGCGACCCCACTGGCCGACGCAAGGAAAATCTACCGGCGCATCCCGGAGGAGACCGTCGCCCAGTTCGAAAAGCGGCATTATCGCTACGCCAGGTGCTTCTGGCAGGTGATGGGCACTACTTGGCAGACCGCTTTCCAGGCCGAGCGCAAGGATCAGGTGGAAGAGTACTGTCGCAGGAACGACATCCACTTCGAATGGCATCCTGGGGATGTGCTGAAGACGTACCAGGTTCGCCATACAACGGCCTACCATCCCGTGAGCGGCGAGGCTTGCTGGTTCAATCATTGCGCGTTCTTCAATTTGCTGTCGCTCGACGAAGAAACCCAGGAAATCCTGCGCGATTCATTCGAGCCCGACGAGCTTCCCAATCAGACCTTCTATGGCGATGGCCACGGCATAGCAGACGAAGTCGTGCGCCAACTGCAACACGCGTATCTTTCCGAGCGGACCGAGTTCCAGTGGCTACAAGGCGACCTGCTCATGATCGACAACATTCTGGTCACACATGGACGCAGGAGCTTCGAAGGCGAGCGTTCCATCCTCTGCGGGATGAGCGATGCGACCCGCTGGGACGATGTCGCCCCCAGGCCCAGCGCCGTCGCGGAGGCCTGAAATGAGACACGACTACGCCACGGATTACTCCCTATGGGGAATCTTCAGGCGATTCCGCTGGTCGATCATCGGCACCTTCAGTCTTGTCATCATCGAGAACGTCATTTTCATCGCTCAGCCGCAGTTGATCGGACGCACCGTCGACGGGATGATCGCCGGCAACTACTTCAACCTGGGTGTCTATATAACGGTAGCCATGCTGTACGTCTGCGTGACCACCGCGCGCATGAGCTACGACGATCGCACCTATTCCCGCATCAGGGCGCAACTCTCAATCGAGACGGTGGTCCATCAGCAGCGCGCCAAAAGTTCGCTTTCGGAAACCTCCGAGCGTACGGCGCTGTGCGACGAGATCCTTGGTTTCTTCGAGGGAGGCTTGTTTGTGATCGTCAAGTCCTTCGTGGAAATCGTGGGCGCCATGGTGATGCTGGCGTACATCGATTGGCGCATCTGCCTGATCGCATTTTGCTCGATGACCATCAGCCAACTGATCTGGCTGGCGACGCGCTCGCGCGTCAAGGCGCTGTTTACCGAGCGCAACAACCAGAGAGAGAAAAAGGTCGAGGAAATCGAATCCGGCGATCACGATCGAATCTCGCGCCATTTCCAGAAACTTGCGCACATCAAGGTCAAGCTGTCGGATTACGAGGCATTCAGTTCCGGAGCCTTCGAGTTGATGGGGGTGGCGGTATTCTGCTTCGCAGCGTTGGCGGCAATCACCCAGGACAATGTGACCGCAGGCGTGCTCATCGCCTGCTTCGGCTACGTCAAATCCTTGAACAATGCCACAACGCGGCTCCCCAATATTTTCCACGCAATCGTCGGTGTCAACGAAATCTCCGGGCGATTGCAGGCAATGACGCGTTACCAGGCTTCCCGGGAGCACGCCTCTGCCGGCGTGCCCGATTCCAGTGAAGCGCAAGCCCGCTGATACACGATAGGACGGTTCGCATGGATGTTCAAAAGAAAATGTCGGGCAGGCCCGCCTGGCGGTCGAGGAAGAAGTTGATCGGTGCAGGAGCGGGCGTCGCCATTCTCACGGCGATAGTGGCATCGCTGTCGATGGGCAACGCCATGGCACTCAGCGAGCGCGACCTGGTGATTGACAGCGTACAGCAGGGCAGTCTGGATGTGACGGTCGAAGGCTACGGCGAACTGGTATCGGCACGTCAGCAACTGCTCACTTCTCCTTCCCAGGCGACAGTGAGGGAGATCGTGCTCAAGCCGGGCGCTGAAGTAACCGCTGACTCGGTCATCGTGCGTCTCGACGATCCTCAGCTGTTGAAGGAGTTCCAGTCCGCCAGGCAAGAACTGAACGAGTCCGAATCGGCGTTGCGCCAGCTGCGACTCACCAATCAGCGCGAAATGATGAAAGAGCAGGGAAGCCTGGCCGAGCTGGTAGCCGACCACGCCACGATCACCGCGCAACGCGACGCAGAGCAGAAGCTCGTCACAAGCGGCATCGTGTCCCGGATCAGCTTTGAAAAGACCGTGCAGACCGAGCGGCAACTGGCACAACGCATCGCCTTGTCGCGCGGCGGCATGGTCCAGCTGGAGCAACTGCAGCGAGAGTCGCTGGCGGTGCAGGACGAGCAGGTCGGCCAGAAGCGTGCCAATCTGGATCTGGCGCAGAACCAATTGGATCGCCTTACCGTCAGGGCAGGCATGGATGGGGTGCTGCAGAAACTGCCAGTGGAAGTCGGGCAGAGTCTTCCGCCAGGCGAACAAGTCGCCTTGGTCGGCAGTGCGACGGATCTGGTGGCGCTGATCAAGGTTCCGCAGGGCCAGGCGCAGTCGGTCCGCGTTGGCAACAAGGTGGCGGTCGATACGCGCCGCGAAAAAATCAATGGTACGGTCACGCGTGTGGTGCCCATCGTTGCCAACAACACGGTTGAGCTGGAAGTCGCGCTGCCTGCGATCGCCGGTACCAGCGCCCGCCCCAACCTGAGCGTGGATGCCAACATCATCGGGGATCGCCTGGAACGAGTGAAGTACGTACGGCGTCCGGCCGGGGTCGTCTCAGGATCCAGCGCTCAGGTCTATGCCATGAAGCAGGGCTCCAGTACTGCGACTCGCAGAAGTGTGGTCTTCGGGCGCAGTGCCGGACCCTACATCGAGGTAATCTCGGGCCTGGATGTCGGCGAGCGGCTGATCGTCTCGGATCTTTCCAAGCTCAAGCTCGATGGCGAGCGTCTCAGCGTCAGGTAACGTCTTGATTGGGGTGATCCATTACGCATCGCGACCCGGGCCTCCATCGGAAGGTGCACTAGGCTGTATCGACATTCATTTCAGCCACATTGGGATAGAGGCCAGATACAGGAAAGCCAAGAAATGCGTTGGCTTGCGATCGAAGCGCGTGACGATACGGCGGAACTGCTTGAGCTTGGCGAAGCAACGTTCGATGCGATTGCGTAACCGGTAGCGTGCTTTGTCGTAGCGGCGCGGCCGCTGGCAACTGCGTGGAGGGATCACCGCCTTGGCGCCTCGTGACCTGATCAACGCCACCAGTTCACGACTGTCATAGCCCTTGTCGGCCAGCACATATTTCGGCTTGAACCCGGCCAACAAGGCGCGCGCCTGCGTGATGTCGTTACGCTGCCCACCTGTCAGCACGACCCGCACCGGCCGGCCCTGGCTATCCACGGCCAAGTGGATCTTTGTGCTCAGGCCTCCTCGGGAGCGCCCCAGAGCCGAGTCCGAAGCCCCCCTTTTCCGGTCGCCGCCTGTGCATGCGCCCGGACGATGCTGCTATCGATCATTAGGTACTCGTTGTCTCGAACCCGAGTCAGGCTCTGGAAAATCCGCTCCCAGACGCCCTTGGCGGCCCAACGGGTAAAGCGTTTGTGCACGCTTTTGTAGGCCCCGTAGCGCGCCGGCAGATCACTCCAGCGTGCGCCGGAGCGCAACACCCACAGCACGCCATTGACGAAAGTCCGGTTGTCCGCTGCTGTGCGGCCCGGGTCACTGGCTTTGCCTGGAAGCAAGTCTTCGATCCGCTCCCATTGGCTCTGGGTCAATTCATAGCGGCTGGGCCGCGACGGGCTGGTCTTCGACATCCCAAAAAATACCGCTGAATGTCGATACAGCCTAGGCCACGTTGTTAAGTGGGTTTTACGTTCACTTGCCCTCCGCCCCCCTGCAATCGCACTTGGATGAACTCCAGCAACGCCCGAACCCGCGAAGTGACCGAATGACGGTGACTGTAGGCGCCAAGCAATTGCAGCGGGGCAGGGCGTAGATCCAGCTGCACTTCCTGCAACCTGCCTGCGGCAAGATCTTCTTGGCACGGGTAGGCAGCAACGATTGCGAAGCCAAGGCCCTGACGCGCGCCCGCCACCGCAAGTTCGCCGCTGTTGACGCGGTAGCGGCTGCGCACAGGCACCTTCACGATCTCGCCCCCAGGATCGAGAAACTGCCAGGGCTGACCCTTCAGTGCGCTCACGGTGGTGATGCACGGCAGGGACTTGAGTTCGCGTACATGGCGCGGCATTCCGGTCTGGGCCAGTAGCGTGGGAGACGCGACCACGATGCTGGGCAAGGTCGCCAGTTCGCGGGTGATGAACGCGCTGTCGTCCTGACGTCCTCGGTGGAAGACGATGGAGAGATCCATGTCCTCGCGCAACACTTCCAGGCCGGTGAGGCGCGTGTCGCATTCCAACTCGATGCCCGGATGGAGGCTGCAGAATTCGGCGAGGATCGGCGCGAGCAACCTGGGCGCTTCGTTGGGCATGCACATCCTGAGAGGCCCCTTCAATTCGCCTTGTACTGCGCCGAGTTCCTCCTCCGTGGAGAGCAAAGCGTCGAGGAGCGGCTTGGCTCGCGCATAAACCAGCCTCCCGGCTTCCGTCATGCGCAGATGGCGCGTGCTGCGTTCCAGCAAGCGCACGCCCAGCCTGCGCTCCAGTGCCGCGACATGACGGCTGACGTTGGACGACGGCAAGGCCAGCAGGCGCCCAGCCCCGGAAAAGCTCTGCGCGTCGACGACGGCCACATAGACGCGGACTGCATTCAGATCGAGGTTGGTGCGCACCATTATCCCAAATGGGGTATGAGATCCTGCCATTTTTGCATGCTAGTTAGCGGAATTGGCGAGGTCCAAGATGCACTCCCGTCCAATGGCTGCCCTTCAATGGCGCGCCTGGACCAATCGAATCGGGATGTATCGGCATGGAGATCGGAATACTGGGGGGCGGCATTGCAGGCTTGAGCGTGGCCCTCGCGTTGCACAAGCAGGGGCACACCCTCCGCGTCTATGAACGTCGGAACGGGCCGGCCACCATGGGCGCTGGCGTGACGCTATGGCCCAACGCGGGCTTTGTGCTGCAGGAACTCGGGTTGTTGGAGGATGTCGGGGCAGTGGGCGGTCGGCCAGTGTCGGTACACCGCAAAGACGCAGCGGGTAACGCACTGGGAGGCCTGGACATCACGCTGCTGGACCAACTCATGGGCTACCCGACCCATACGATCCTGCGTCGCGATCTGCAGGCGGTGCTGCTGGACCACGTGGCACGCGCTGGCATCCAGGTGGAGTTCGGGCATCGGGCGGTCGCGATTGATCTGGATGCCGGCGACAAGGCCGTGGCGCGCTTCGAGAACGGCAAGAGCATCTCTCCGGATCTGCTCATTGGGGCGGATGGCCGCATGGGCTCGGTGGCGCGCAAGTTCGTCGCCGGGGACAACACGCCCATCTACCAGGGGTTCGTGAACTGGATAGGCGTTGCACAGGGCAACGGCCCGTTGCTGAGCGACATGGCGATTCACGATTACTGGGGGTCTGGCGATCGTTTCGGTTGCGTGCCGATCCGGACGGATCTGGTGTACTGGGCCGCCGCGCAGGCGCGGCCATTGCCCGAGGCGACGCCCGCAGCGGAGATGCGCAAGGAGGTGATGGATCTGTTTGCAGGATGGCCCGAGCCTGTCGCCCGCCTCATCGAAGCCACGCCGGCGCAATCCATCCAACTGATCGCCGTGCACGACGTCGAGCCGCTGCACACGTGGAGCCGAGCAAACGTACTGCTCGTCGGCGATGCGGCGCACGCGCCGCTACCAACCTCGGGTCAGGGCGCCTGTCAGGCGTTGGAAGACGCCTGGCATCTGGCGCGGTGCCTCGAAGAGGCAGACGGCGCGCTGGATCAAGCATTGCCGCGCTTCGCCGCAATCCGCGGGCCAAAGACCACCAAGCTGGCAGAGCAGGGCAGAATGTTCGCGCGCGGCCTGTTCGCCCAAGACCCCGAAACCTGTCGTATTCGCAACGATCGCGCCAAGGCGTCCGATCCATTGCGTGATGCCCAGGCCATGGCGGCTGGATGGTCGCAGGGGTTGCCGATGGCGGACTGCATTGACGGCACGCCGGCGAACGGCGCTGGTAGTCTGTATCGCCTATGACAGACAATCCTGATGCGAGCGTCGCGTAGCACCTCCGCTGCAGGGAGTATTTCTACCGGATCCGGGGATCCATTTTATTGGGTTGCTACGTCATGCTGATCAAAGACCTGCCACTGCGCTGCCCCTGCTGTGGTTACAAGACGCTTTCCGAGCGAGGGGCATTCGAGATCTGCGCAGTTTGCTTCTGGGAGGATGATGGCCAAGATGACGATGATGCTGATGAGGTACTAGGCGGTCCGAATGGCAACCTCAACCTCACACAAGCCCGAGCTCACTATCAGCAGTTTGGCGCCTCTCGCAGACAGGATCTCCCATATGTACGCCCTCCCTTAAGTGAAGAGAAGTAGAGCCGGTCCTAGCCAACGCGACTTCCTGGCTCGGGTTACGCCGATATCGTGAAAGGTTTTCTTATGGAAGCAAGCGTAACCGGGAAGCGATTAGGGAGGTTTATCGTGGGTGGGATGACGGCTCCCGAACCCGCTTGAGTGACGCCTACGCCGTGCGGCCGCTGGATTGGGAGTACTGGTCTCAGGGGCAATCGCATAGATGGGCTCATTGATTGCCGGGGTGACTGATGACCGGAGAAGAGACATGCAGCGTTCCGACCTTGTCGAGGACTGCAGCGTCCGAGCGCTCTTCAATTGCGCGGCCTTCGTCACCAGGGCTGACGGCTCAGCGAGATGCTGGTGGCCGAGGATGCAGGGCGGCTGGTGGGAATGGTTGGCCTGTTTGTGGCGCTCTCATGTTCAACGGAGACGCCGCCTCGGCCTACGAGGTCGTATGGTAGAGAGATCCGCAAGCGCAGAGTAGGGGGGTATGGAAGGCGCTTCTGGAGGCTATAGAGCCCGCCTGTGCTGCGCGCGGCTGTCGAGCCGTCCAGATGGCCCAACTTGCGAGCAGCCCGCCTCAGGTAGCCGCGATCTACGTACACTCGGGCTATGAGTACATGGAGTCGAGCTACACTAAAATCTTGTCACCTTGATATGCAAAGGGATGCTTATGGCGGCGAAGGATTCAGGAACTGGACCAACTGTGTTCTGGTCGTGGCAAAGCGACTACGATGAAAAGAACTGCCGTTACTTCGTTCGAGATGCCCTCCAAGAAGCGCTTAAGAAGGTTGGCGACAGTATGGAGCTTGAGCCCGCGGACCGACCAAGTTTGGATCACGATACTAAGGGCGCTAGGGGGATGGTGGACATCAAGTCGACTATTCTCAAGAAAATCGCGCGATGCTCTCTCTTCGTTGCTGATCTCACGCCCATTGGAAAGACGGCCAAGGGGAAATTGATTCCGAACCCAAACGTCTTGATCGAGCTTGGATGGGCCATGCATGCTCCTGGCGAGGAGTTCATCCTTGGTGTGCTCAATAAGGCGTCTGGCTGCGTGGTCGATGATCTTCCGTTCGATATTCGAGGCAGGCGGGTAGTTCAGTACGATCTCGCTCCAACAGCGACTAGTGGGGAACGCAAAGCGGAACTCATGAAACTCGTACCTCTCTTGCAAGAAGTAATCGAAGAAGAGTTAAAGCTACAGTTGGAAAGCGCCGAATCTCTTAGGCGGGAATTGGCGACTAGTATCGAAGGTGTTGAATCGAATACCCTCGACCCTTCAGTTTGGCGGCTTGAATCCGGTTTAGTGCGGCATGAGGAGTTTGGACGCCCGGTAAGTATTTATTTTGCCGATGGGCCACGAGCGTACATTCGGGTAATTCCAGCGCCACACTCAACGCGTGGCCCAAGCCTCTCTGCCTTTGAGCAGCTCAAAGGCAGGAATACGATCGCGCCCGAAAGCACTGGATGTTCAAGTGGCTCTTTTGGCGGGGCAGAGGATGGTTACATTCAGTACTGGTGGAACGGTAAGGAGCCGCGTGAAGTACGGAACGCCACCATGTACTTCGAGGAAAGTGGAGAGATCTGGAGCTTCAACGGCGGGGGCTTTTACCGCGACAATCAAGAGAGGCTGATGATTCCCGTGCCGACGATGCTGAGAGAGTTCTATCGAATCCTGAAGGCGGCGCTTGAGATCCAGGATGCTCTGGGCTGGCCGGGGGCTAGGAAGGTCGAGGTAGGTTTCGTCTCACAGGAAGTGCCTTACTTTCATTTATCTACCGGCGAAAAGAAGATGGGGCGAAAGACAAATTGGAATTTCGAGGAGTCCCGTGGCTCTTGGACTAGTGAGGCGGTTGAGTCCTTCTCGATTGATATGGTGCAGTCCTTGTTCTCTGTTTTTAGTGTTCCGCCACCTGATGCTGCGCAGGTCAAGAACCTTCTTGTCGTAAGCTAGGCCTTCACTTGCATAGGCAGTCAGGTGCTGAGAGGGGAATTAAATTGAGTTTGACGACTATCTTGGATTGCTGTTGAAAGACGCCGATGGCGGGAGCCGAGCTTCGCATCCCTTTCCCTACCCTCGACTAAGCTTTTTGCAAATGGCAACCCAACAGCAACCAGATTGCGTGCTGCGCAAACAGAAAGGGCCTGCATTTCCGCAAGCCCTTGAAATTTATGGTGACCCAGGGCGAATTCGAAGCATCTAAACGCGGACTTTCAATCCCCGAGGCATCTTTCTGCGGGCAATGTAAATTTTAACTACACAAGATTAGACGGATTTATCGGGGGCAGGGAAGGGCACTTCCGACTCGACCAGAACTTCTGCCCAAGCCGATAGCTGACGTTGGCAATTCCCGCAATGCCGGCGTAGCCAGTCATACGCATAGCAGGCCAACACCACGTGGCCCTCGGCAGTGGTGCGTCGGTCCGTTTGATCGATAGTTGGGCCAGACCATCCAGATTCCCGACGATCCTCTCGCCGCCGACTCGGCGGCGACTTTGCTCGTGCTCCCCCCGTGGGGGGCAGCGTCTGGCAGCCTTGGCACGAACACGACCGTCCACGTCCGCTGACGCGCGCTACCGCACCGGAAGCACGCTAGAACTTCGATTCTTCCATTTCGTTCGACCGGCCCGGGGTGTAACTCACCTCGAGCGAGGCACTCATCCGGATGACAGCGGTGGTATGCCAGTAGCGGCTGCGCTGGCTACCGTAGCCTCCGTCGTGGCGGCGCAGGCGCACCAACCACATCAGGTCGGCGTCGCGGGCCTCCAGGTACGCACGTACGACGTCAGTGCGGCACCACAGGCGTGAGCCTTCGCTCGCACCTTCCTCATGTCGGCCGGATTCGATCCACGCGTCGGCCCGCACCACGGTGTCGCCGGCAGCGTTTTCCCAGGTCCGGTCAAACGGATCGCCAGATCGCAGCTTGGCGAACGCAGTGACGTGCTGGCTCAAGCGCGGGCGCTGCACCGCGCCGTCGGCACCCAGGGAGTCGGTCTCGTCCAGATGCGCATAGGCTTCCTTGTGCACGATCCACGGCATGTAGGGCGCATCGCGCTTCAAGGCCACGCCGTCGTCTTCGTACATCTGCAGCTGCGGCACATAGGCTTGGAAGGGCCCCTGAGCGGCCACCTCCTCGGCCAATGCGGCGCTCTGGTCCCGCGGCGCCAGGGCCGACATCACCCGGATCTCGACGTTCTCGTTGGAGTGCCAACTGCCATCTACGGTGAGCCAGTCTCCCACCGAATCCCCGATCCCGAGCAACGACTTCAGTGCGGCCGGATCCGCGGTGAGGTCCATCGTGGTGTCGCCCATGGCCATCAAGGAGACCCAGGTGTCCAGGGGTTGGCGGTCCACGCCGTCCGCAAGCCACAAGCCCGCCGGATGCGTCACGACCTCGCGCGCGAGCCAGTCCTCCCACGGATCTTCCTGCTCGTAGCCGCACCAGACCACCGGGTGTGCGGCGAGCAGATCGCCGGCCACCGAGAACAAGGCGTGCCAGGCCAGCTGCTCGCCGTGAGCTTGGTACTCGGCGTCGATGCCGCGTGTGTAGTGGTCACGCCCCGGTCGCGACCGCCCTTTGCGATCGCTCATGAACTCGATATCGGCGTCGTGTTCACGCATCTTGGCGACGAGGGCATCCACCGTTTCCCAATGCGGCCGTCGGAACAGGCTCGCCAGCTGCGCAACGTCGTCCTTGCTGAAGTCGTAGTCTAGATGCAGTTCCGGCTGGGGCTCGGCCATGCCCTTGGGGCGCATGGGGGAGAAGTCGCTCCCGTAGTAGTCCTTCTCCTTCTGGGCCGCGAAGCTCGATCGATTGACGCGCTGTAGCTTCTGGACCCGTGCCTTCGACAGGCGCACCTCACCTGCATTCACACAGGCCAGCAGGGCCTGCGCCGCGAAATGCCGCCGAAGCACGTGGCGGTCTACGGCGTCCAACGCGATCGCTTCGAGAAAATCGGCATGCCGAGCGACGACCACGGGCGCCTCCAGCGCGATGCGCGCCATCGTGATCAGCAACCAGAGCTGGGCGTGCTGGTAGAAGAACGGCAACTCCGGTGCCTGGAAGGGGACCGCGTCGCGGCGACGATACTTCGCAACGACCCCATCCAACACCTCGGCACGTCCGAGGAGGACCGCCGTGCGCAGGCTATGGGCGGCGAACCACCGCTGCCGGGTGACGGGCGAACCGAGCTGGAACCAAGTGATTGCCGCGATGGCCTCGACCGCATCCCCGGTGAAGGTCATCGCGTCCTGCCAAGCCCCGTCCTCCGTGTTGGACGCGAGCTTTGCCGGCCCGCTCTGCAGCAGGCGTGTCAGCGCCGCCTCGCCCACGCCGCGCGACGTCTTCCCGTTGAACTCCGTAGCGAAGTTGAGCCACACCGAGGCCGGCACCGGCATCTTGGGACGGGTGAACTCGTGGATGAGGAGCATCAGAACGTCGCGGCGCGCCAGACCACAGATATCCTCGAGGGCGCAGATATGCGAGTCCGACAGGTAGTCGAAGGAAATGTATTCGCGCGCATTCACCCGTGCGATGACTGGTGCGCATGCCTTGAGCGCGTCGGCTACGGCGAGCGAGGAGCCGGCCCATTGCTCCTTGCAGGTGCGCAGCTCCCGTTCTTTCTCGTACAGGTCCAACATGTCGAGCCGCGCGATCAGCGCGAGATAGTCAGGCCATTGCTTGAACGCCACCTTCGCTCGCAGCGCATCGAGGACATCGCCCGAGAAGCGCATGTTCCGATGGTACGTGCGAGCCGCATCAAGGACGCGCCCCACCGCAACCTCTTCGAGCGGATTGGTGTCCGCGGCGAGCTGCAGGAAGTGCGCCTTGGCCTTGGACTGCTCGTCTTCCCAGGTTCGAGGCGCGGCGTCGGCTCCGGGCGCGCGCCAGTTGGCGCGCGTGTTGTGGTCGTCACGCTTGACGTCGATCCGATCCGCCGCCGCGTCCAGGTACTGCCGCTGCCATGCGTCCTGGCCCAGCACCGCGCCGGCGAAGCGGGCAAGTGCGCGGGGCGTTTCCGAGCCCAGTGAACCGGGGTTGTTCTGCAGGTATTGCGCGACGAGCTCGGTGGCCACGGGCGGCACGCGTGCGGACGGCTTGGATTCGAGGGTGGCGACCAACTGCGTGGTCCCGCACACGTAGAGCTCGGCTGGATTCGACAGCCGCAAGAGCGTCAGGGCGAGCTCGGCGTCGAGCTTGTCGTCCTCCAGTAAGGCCCGCACGTACGGCAACAGCGTGTAGTCCAACGAGATTCGCCCGCGGTCCTGCCACCGCGCCAGCCTCGCGAGCCCGGCCACACCGGATACCCGGCTCATCGCGGCGCCGTAGGAGCCCCAGCCGAACCTCTGCTCCTCGCCGAAGTTGAGCTCGCAGATGTTGGACAAGGTGTGGCTCTCGCGCTGGCCGAGACCATCGCCGGTCAGCGCGCCGGCGAAGTGCATCAGCCCCTCGACGAAGCGGTAGTCGCCCGAGCCTATCGCATCCATCTGCTCTAGCCCCTTGCGGAAGTACGCGACCGCTTCGACGGGGCTGGCCAACGCGATCGCCTGCCCGAGTCGCGCGAAGTGTGCGGCGCGATCGGTGACATCGTGGTCTTTCTCGGTGGCCGCGCTCGCCTTAATAGCGAGCGTGCCGGCCATGGCATGGAACACCGGCCGGGACGCCAGCAAGGCGACGAGCCCGATCAGGCTCGACACGGGCGTAGTATCCGGTTCGCTGGCCGCTTCGATGTATGCCGCGACTTCGCCCGCAGAAAATGCGTCGTTCGCCGCAAGAGCCAACGCCAGCAAGCACTCGCCGACCGTGTTGTGCTGCCGTTGCGCCGAGCGGCCACCCGAGTGGTAGTCGTCGGTACTACGCAGCGTAATCCAGCGGGCCGTCAGCGGCGCCAAGCTAGGTGCCGCGGAACCGGAACCGACAACAGCCTGTGCGAAGTCGCGCGCGATATCGAGCCAGCGCGGCATTCGCTCGTTGATGAATTGCAGGGCCGATGCGTGGTGGCTGTACTCGTGGCGCGCATCTTCCTTCGCATCCCGGGCGGCCTGAACTTTCGCCTGGTGGTCCGCTTCCAGTGCCTCCTTGAGCGCGGTTAGGAACTCCGCGTCCGACAGATTCGGAGCCAAGGTCGCAGCGTGCTCGGCCAGTTCGCGCGGTAGCAGGTGGCGGGGACCAATCGGGGTGCCGGACGCGCAGCAGGCGATGACCTGCCGCGCAATGTACGTGGCGACCTCACCGATCCAGTACGACGAGTCCATGAACACGTGAATGCTCGGCGGCACCAAGGGCAGCGCCGCAAGGATCGCGGTTGCCTGGGCAGGCATCTCCAACCGCACCGCCTTCGCCGCAGCCTCCACCATGCCCTGTACCAACGGGCGTTCGTCGGGCCGGTAGTGATCCCGAAGCTTCACCCGGCCGTCCGCCATGCATGCCGCCGCAAGCGACTCGAGCTGGGCGCGTTGCTGCTCCGGGCTGCCGTCGGTGTAACGAATTGCCGCGGCGATCGGCCCGATCGACGCCAGCGCATCGACACAGGCCCGGATTACCTCGGGTGGAAGCAAAGGCGCGGCCTCGGGCCGGCGCGCCAGCTGGAACATCGCCTTGGCGGTGTCGTACCCGTACTCGGCGCTGACCCAACCCGATAGGTCTCGAGCCGCCGCCTTGCCGTCGCCCTTGAGCAGGTAGCAGAACGGGAGCGCCGCCAAGTCCAGCACCGTTGGGTGCGCGCGGTCATGCGCGTCGCTCTTCTGGTCGAAATAGTGCTGCAGCCACTCAGCGACCCACCGGGCGTGCCAGATTGCCTCGGCGGTCTCGCCCATCAGCCCATGAGCAATCGCCAGGCGGGCGTGGCGCGAGCCGGGCCACGGGGTTCGTGCCTCGAAGATGCGCCGAAGCGAATCCGGATCGGCCGAGGCGACCACGAGATCGGGGTAGTCCAGCAGATACGTCGTTCCTCGTTGGTCCATCGCGGCCAGGGTCGACAATTCGACCAGCAACGGTACAAGGTGGTCGAGGTCATTGACACGAACGGCGTGCGCCACGGCGGCGCGAAGTCGCGCATGGCGAATTGTCTGCTGGCCCATGGTGCCGGTGATGCTCGCAGGCAGCCGCTCGTCGAAGGCTAGCTGGAAGAGCTTCTCGCCATCCTCGAGCTGCAGCAGCAGGTCGGGAAGCGTCGTGGCGGCATAGACGGAATCGCCCTGCATGGCGAACAGGTTCGTCGCCAGTTCACGCAGCGGCGCCGCGTCGCCGGCGTATTTGCGCCGGACGAGGTTTTCGGTGGGCTCGTCGCGGAACATCAGGCCATGCTTGGTCTGCTCCAGCAGCGGCGACAGGTCTGCCGCGAAGCTAACGACTGCGCCTTCGGCCATGCCGTTGACTTGCGCGAACTCCTTGAGCGGCACGGGCGGCGGCAAGGTGGCTAGACCCGCCAGGAAAGCGCGGATGCTGCGATCGGTGTTGCCCAGCTTGCGTGCCTCCACCAAAGCATGGTCAATGCGGTGCTGGATCAGATCGTCCAGCGCGATCGGCTTGTGGATCTCGCTCGGCGCCAGCAGGCTAGGTTCTGCGGCCAAGTGTTCCAGCACACGAGCATTGCCCTTGGACCGAGCCTGGCCCACCTGGACCATCGTCTCGGTCAGCTTGCTCACGCGGGTGCACAGGAGCGCACGTGTCTCTCGCTCGACGAACGGTACCAGTTCGAGCTCCTCGGCGGAGATCTCGCCGGTTGCGGCGAGCCGCCGGTGCGTTCGGGCACTGACGACCACCTGCAGACCGGCGATCGCTGCGCCGTGCTCCAAGCTCTGCAGCAGCAGGCGCGGGAACGAATCCTGATTGCGATCGCGAGCGATCTCGCTGGCGTTATCGATCGCGTCGAGCAGCAGGATCAGTTGCCGGTCCGCCGAGCCACGGCGCAAGGTCGCGACGGCTTGTTCCAGGCGCACGCGGAAGGCGCGAAGGATGTCTTCGCTGTTGCTGGTCGAGGGCAGCATGGGATCGCACAAGCCTCGACAGGCGAGCTCATTGGCGATATGCACTAGACCGCGGCTCGGCAGGTGCCTGCTATCCTCGTAGGCACGATATTGGCCCATGCCGAAGCAGTCGAACAGGATCGTCTCGTGCTCGTGGCCCAGGCCGGCGGCCAGCGAGTTCATGAAGACCGTCTTTCCGAACCCGCCTTCGGCATGCACGACCAGCGGCCGGGTGAGCCGCGGGATGCGGTGGACGGTGTCGTCCAACTGCACGCGATCAACCACTTTTCCGATCGGCGGAAAGCTCGCCGGCGCCGGGAGCAGGTCCTTGTCGTCGGAAAGGCCCAACGCAGCCAGCACGTCCGTGCGCACGATGACGTTGCGGTGCTGCTTGATCAAACCGGCCTTGTCGCGTGCCATGTCCCGGATATCCGCGAGACGGCGGCGGGCCATGTGGTCTCGCGCGTCTGACCAGTCCACCAGGGTAAGTGCGAGCTGCTGCTTGTTCTCGCGCAGGTCGCCGGTCAGGCCGATCATGTCCAGCCGCGCGGCGAACTCGGCGAGGTCCTTGCCCTTCAGCTTGCAGGCATCCACCACCTGCTTCGCCTGCGTTTTCGCATCGCCCTTGAGTGGCCTTTGCGCCGCCAGACCTTCGATGGCCTCGAGTAGCGCGGCCTTAATGGGCCGGTTGGTGACCAGCTCGAACCGCAACTTTGCCCGCGCCTTGTCGGTCCCAAGCGACGTCTTGCAGGCGCGATACGTGCGCGCGAACTTGTCGATCGTCTTCCTCGCATCCGCCGCCCTAAACGGCTTGTGCTCGGCCGCCTTGGAGTATTTCACTTGGACCACCACCACGCGCTTGGCGTGCTGCAGGGTGGCCCGGCCTCCGAAGTACATGACCGCGTCGGCGATCTCATTGCCTTCATTCGAGACGCCGCGCTGGTCCTCGTTGGCGAAACCTTCCACTGCAATGCCAACCAACTCGGCACCGGGCAGGAGCAAGCCCAGGCACTTTCGAGCGACCCAGGCTTCGTGGAATTCGTGGCCATCGCGGGAGGCGCGGACGGTGTCTACCGCCGGGCGCGTTCGGCGGCTGGCCTTCCTCTTGGGCTTGGGCGACGCCTTGGGCTTCGGCGTGGCCTTCCGCGGGGTTGCGGTCTTGAGCGTTGCAGTGGACTTCTTTTTATCCTTCGCCATTACCGCTTCCGCCAAGACCTGATCTAAGGATACCCGAGCGGCACTATTCGGGATCGACGTTGAGAAGTAATCGGGATTGCTGCGCGATAGCCCTACTTGAGAAGACGGCCTGCTGGATTGTCTTCTGCTGCACCTGCTTGAAAATACCCAATCACGCTCGCCACGGAACGATGCTCGGTCATCGCCATTACCGCTGGCAGCGGCACCCCTTGCTTGCCGGCTTCGGTAACGAACCCTGACCTGAGACTGTGCGCCCCAAAGTCCCCCTCCAATCCCGCCAACTTGGCCCGACGCTTAACGATCGACGCCACTGAGCCAGGGAGGAGGGCAGGGCCCACTCGCCCTCTCCAGACCCGCCTGAAGATCGCCCCCTCGTCGATCTGCGCGACCTTCAGCCAGGCGGCCAGCGCATCGGCACTACGCCCCAAGATCGGCTTGTCAGGGGTCGAATCCACGGTCACCCCGGCCTGCTGGGTCTTCGAGTACTCAAGCCGATAGATGTAGCCGTCATCGCCGACCTTGCGCAGGTCACGCATATCCGCGGCCGCGATTTCGCTGCGCCGGCGCCCGCCACTGGCAAAGCCAAAGCAGAGTAGGGCACGGTCACGCAGGCCCTCCAGGCTGTCATCGCAGGTCGCTAGCATGGCCTCGAGCTCGGCCCGAGTGATCGCGGTCTTCTTGGTTGGCCGCTCACCCCGTTTGACCGCAGCACGCCGAGCCCGGCTGAGCAGGGTGCGGACGCTGGGCAGCTCGCAGGGGTTGGTCAGCCGCTTGAGCTTGTGGGCGGTTGAGAGCACCGCCACCCGCTGGACCACGGTCGACAGCTTCAGCGGCCCGACCTTGGCCTTGAGCCCGGCGGCCACCAGCATCTGATCCAGCGCTGGCGGCAGCTCGCTCACCAGTTCGGCTTTGCTTCGACGTTGAATATGGTCGACCAGAAACTGGATCACCACAGCCTCGCTGACCGGAAGCGCCAGCTCGATCCCATAGCGTCCCCGGTGCCAGCCGGCCCAGTAGCGCAGGGCGGTGGTATAGCTGCGGGTGGTGTTGGCCGCAGCCGCTTCGGCCAGCAGCTCGCGCACCGCTTCGGCGGCTTGCTGGGCCAGTTGCTCTGGCAAAACCAGATGCGTGGCCGTCGCCGGCAGGGTCGAAAATGTGGAATTTCGATTCATAGTATGTAATTTACGCTATGAAACAGGGTGTCTATTAGCGATAATCATCACTTATCGCGAGTACGTCAACTGCGGGGCAGGGCGCCAATCCGGGAGGCACTTCAATGGCCAGAGGCATCACAGAATCAGACGTCCACGCCGCCGCCGACACGCTTGTCGCGCTTGGCGAACGTCCGACCGTGGAACGAATCCGTGCTCATCTTGGCACTGGCTCGCCAAACACCGTGGTTCGCTGGCTGGAAACCTGGTGGGGAAGATTGGGTGAGCGGCTGACCGCGCAGCAGGTCAAACTTGAGCTACCCAATGCCCCTGCGGAGCTGGCGACCTTGGCCTCACAGTGGTGGGAGCATGCGCTGGCAGCCGCACAGCGCCACGCTGACGCCAACCTGGCTCAACAGCGTGCCGACCTCGTCGCACTACAAGATGACTTGGGCAATCGGGAGGCCGCTTGGCAAGCGCAGATTCATCAGCATTCCGTTGCTGCCAACCAAGCTCGGCAGTCGCTGGTTGTCGCCGAACAGCGGCTGGCCGATCTCCAGCGCTTGTGCGATCAACAGCTTACTCAAATTGCCGACCTGACCACGCAACGCGAGGACTTGCGTGACCGCTGCACCCAGATGGAACAAGAGCTTGGTGCGCTGCAGGGCCGCTACAGCGAGCGTGAGGCAGTGATCACCATCGAGCGCAATCGTCAGGCCGACCACGTGCGTGCAATTGAAGATAGGGCGCACGCAGAGATCGATCGGGCACGGCAGGAAGCTCAGGCACTTCTAAAGCAACTTACGAGCGCACAACGGGAGCGTCAAACGTTTGAACAGCACGCTCGCCAGCAAGAAGACAGTACCCGTCAGGCGTTGGCTGAGGCGCTACGAGAAGCTGCCGTCGAGCGAACTCGAGCCGACACCCTGGCAGCAGAGTTACAACGTACCGTCTCAGCGAGGCAAACGTCACGCCAGAAGTCGGCCGCACCGGCGGCACGCAAGCCGCGCCGCGCCGCACGTTAGACAACAAGCGCATGGTATGCTCAAGCCAATGAGTGCCTACCACCGCTACGAGCCCGGCTTTCGAATACCGGCGTGATCGCAACGATCACGCCCCTGTAGCTCAATTGGTAGAGCAGCGGATTTATATCCCGTCAGCGCCAGATAAGCGGCAAGTGCCGGTTCGAGCCCGGCCAGGGGCACCACCTGTTCGCGTCGTCGCGGATGACACGTTGAACCGTGCCTTGCTTCTACCCGGGCATTTAATTGATGCGCTTTTTTCTAGATACTGAGTGGGCCGACACTCTAGGCTCTGAGCTCGTCAGCATCGCCCTGGTGGCGGAGAACGGCATTGACTACCTCTACGCCGAGCGAGAGATCTTGCCGGCGCGTCCGACTGACTTCGTTCGAAGCGTCGTGTATCCACTGCTGGATCGGGACAAGTCGGTCCTGACGAATCAAGCAATGACCAAGCGCGTACGCGGTTTTCTCAACTCCGCAAGTGCTCCAATGATCTTTGCGGACTACGCCAACGATCTCCAGCTTCTCCACTACGTGCTCGCGGGCTTCGATCTACCCGATACCCAAGTCTATGCGTGCGGCCCGACACCCAGGTCCAGAGCTGCAGGAACTTGTCATCCTATGGAACAGCGCTGCTGGAACTTAAGGTCCAGATTTCAGTACTGGCGGTTGTTCTGGTCAACTCCGGGGCGTTTTTTCCGTCGTTCCATCAAAGCTGTGGCGACTTGTCCTGGCTCCGAGAAATGTGCGGCGTATGTTCGCGGCAAATGGGGTGTATGCCTGCGGGAACGGGGGCATTTCCTGCGCGGCAATCAACGGGGGCATTTCCTGCGCGGCAATCATCTGCAACGGGGATGGCCGGCCGCGCCCCCGTCCGGGGACACGGCCAATTTCGCATAATGTATCTTATGTAAAATTCCTGGAGTAGAAGGAGCCCGCAGGCACCGTCAGACCCACCAACCTCACCGCACCGTCACCAATCCCTGCGCCCCCGCCCATTGCTGGATGTCGTCACGGCGGATCGCCGCGGCCATCAGGCCTGGGAATGCGTCCGGGGTGCAGGCGAACGACGGCACGCCCAGTGCCGCCAGCTTGGCGGCAAGGGCGCGGTCGTAGGACGGTGTGCCTTCGTCGCTGAGGGCCAGCAGCACGATGAACTGCACGCCGGATTCGACCAGTTCGCGGGCGCGCGCCAGCAGCCGCTCCTCGACGCCGCCTTCGTACAGGTCGGAGATCAGCACCAGGATGGCGTTGTGCGGTTCGCGGATGATGCCCTGGCAATAGCTCACCGCGCGGTGGATGTCGGTGCCACCGCCCAGTTGCACGCCGAACAGCAGGTCCACCGGATCGTCCAGCTGCTCGCTCATGTCGACCACTTCGGTGTCGAACACGACCAGGCGCGTGGACACCGCCGGCAGCGAGGCCATCACCGCGCCGAAGATGCTGGAATACACCACCGAGGCGGCCATGGAGCCGCTCTGGTCGATGCACAGCAGCACTTCGCGTTGCGGCTTCCTGGCCTTGCGGCCGTAACCGACCAGGTCCTGCGGCACCACGGTGCGCAGGTCGGGTTGCCAGTGCCGCAGGTTGCTGCGGATGGTGCGGTGCCAGTCGATCTCGGCCAGCCGCGGGCGGCGGTTGCGGCGAGCGCGGTCCAGGGCGCCGGTCACCGCCGAGCGCATCGGTTCCTCGAGCTGGCGCAGCAGGCTCTCCACCACCTGGCGCACGACCATGCGCGCGGTGTCCTTGGTTTGCGCCGGAATCACCTGGCTCAGGCCGATCAGGTTGGCGACCAGGTGCACGTCGGGCTGCACCTGCTCGAGCATTTCCTTTTCGAGCAGCATCTGGGTCAGATCCAGACGCTGCAGGGCGTCGCGCTGCATCACCTGTACCACCGACGAGGGGAAGTAGCGGCGGATGTCGCCCAGCCAGCGGGCCACATTGGGCGAGGAGGCGCCTCGCCCGCCGCGGCGCCCCAGGCCGCCTGGGCCGTCGGGCTCGTACAGCGCGGCCAGCGCCTGGTCGATGCCCTGCAGCGGCTTGGGCAAGGCGCCGCAACTGGATTCGGCCTCCTGCCCCAGGATCAGGCGCCAGCGCTGCGCGCGCGAGGTGGGCGTGTCGGGTGTGGATGGCGTGTCGGTCATGCGGGCAATCCCAGCAGTTCACGCAGCGTCGGCACCGCGCGCTCGGCGCGGGCCAGGTTCCAATCGGGGACGACAGCGGCCTCGGTTTTCTCCACCGGCGCCTGGCGCACGCGCGTTCCCAGGTCGCGGCGGTCGGCGGGCTGGAAGGCGGCGAAGGTGCGCCGCACCAGCGGCAGCACGCGCACCAGTTGCGCCTCGTCCAGCGCCACGACCCAGGCATCGATCATCTGCCACACGGCATCGTCGTGCAGCAGCACGGTGGCGTTGCGGTTGAGGAAGCCGTCCAGCCACTGCGCGGCCTGCAGCGGTTCGGCGCCCGGCGACAAGTGCTGCTGCAGTTGCAGGTGCACGATGGTGCCCTGCACCGCCTGGGTGTCGAACAGCAGCCGCAGGGCGACGCCCTGCAGCAACGCGTTGCATGCCGGCGACAGCGCCACGCGTTGCAAAGCTTGTTGCCAGTTGGCGCTGCCGTCCGCATCGTCGCGCAGGCCGATGGCGCGATCGGCGTCCAGGACGATGCTGCGCGCCTGCTCGGCGCGGGCCTCGTCGAGGCTGGACAGCGCCAGGGTCAGGCCGATGACCGCGCGCGCCAGCATGCTGTCGAACAGGTGTGCGACCTGGTTGCCCTCGGTCTGGCGGACATTGCCGTAGCGGTACACGTTGGCCAGCGGCGGCAGCGCACTCAGCAGCGCCAGCGGGTCGGCATCGGTGGCGGCACGGGCCTCGAGTTCGGCGGCGATCGCGCTGACCGCCTGCGGCAGGTCGGCCAGCAGCACCTGGTCCACCAACGCGGACAGCGCCGGCAACGCCTCGGCCTTGCGTGCCTGCGCGATGGCCATACTGGACGCGGCATCGGCCAGGGTCTGCCCGTGGCGGCTGGCTTGCACCAAGTCCACCAGGAACTGCGGCTGCCAGGCCAGTTGCCAGATTTCGTGGAAGGTGCCGCGTGCGGACTGCCCGGTGCGCGCCAGCCGGCCCCATTCGATGCCGATCAGGCGCAGCCGATGCAGCAGATGGCTGCGCGCCAGATCGGTGTCCTTGCGCAGGTCCAGATCCAGGGTCTTTTCCAGCGCTTCGGGTTTCAGGCGCAGGCGCTTCTGCTGCGCCTCCAGGTCGCGCTGCAGCGGCACCGCCGGCACGCTGTCGGGCACCTGTCCCAGGGCATCGCCGATCATCAGGCGCTCGCGGATGAGCCGCATGGGCGCATCGTCGCCGTTGCAGATGACCGCGCGGCTGGCTTCGGCAATGTCCTCCAGGCCTGGGGCCGGATGACCACGCAAGGCAGCCAGGGTGTCGGCCAGGCGTGTGGCCTCGATCAGGTGCGCCGACGAGCAGTCGAGTCCGTGGTCGCGCAACAGGCGCCCCACCCGCGCATACCAGCCGACGGCGCGTTGGTCGTGGACGCCGCTGCTGCGCCACAGGTGGTCGTACCAGCCCGGCGCTTCCACGCCGGCGCCGTAGCCGCTGTCCATGCTCAGGTGGCGATAGGTCCATGGCACCCAGGTGCTCTGCGTCTTGCGCTTGGGCATGGCCTTGAGCAGGCGGCTGTCCGCGGTGGCGCTGTTGGCGCGCAACGCCGCCGGCTGCAACGCAGGCACATGCCAGGCGCCACAAACCACCGCGACACGCGTGAACGCCTTGCTGGTACTGCGCAGCGCGCTGCGCATGTGGGCTTCGCGCACGGCCTCGTGTTCGCCGCGCAGGCCGGGAGGCTCCGGCGTGTGTTCGCGTACGGCGGCCATGGCCTCGGCGATGGCATCAAACAGCCCCTGCCCGTCGCCCCGCTCTTCCACCATGTGGTTCCACCAGGCTTCGCCGTCGGCATGGCCGGCGGCGCGCGCCAGCCAGTCCAGCGGATCGGACGGGCGCACCTCGGCGCGCTCGTCCTCGGGTGCGTCGGCGGCGTCCTGCACCGGTGGCGGCGTGTCCGCCGGCTCCGACGTTTGGTCTGCAGGCGCAGCCACGCGCTCGGCGCGCGCCTGCGCCTGCCATTCCAGGGTCAAGGCCGGCGGCACGTCCATGAAGCGTACCGCCACGCCGTTGCGCAGCGCCCAGTGCATGGCCTGCCATTCCGGGGAGTACGCCGCATACGGATGGAACACGGCTAACTGCGGGTCGTCGACGCAATAGGACAGCAGGGCCACCGGCGGCTGCATGCCCTCCTCTAGCACGTGCGGCAGCAATGCCTCGTTACCTGCCGGCCCTTCGATCAGCACGCAGTCCGGCTGCAACGCCGTCAACGCGGCGACCAGGCTGCGCGCGCAGCCGGGGCCGTGGTGGCGAATGCCGAACAGGGAGATGGCTTCGCTCATCGAGGCCGGCTCGCTCAGGCCTGCTCGCGGAACGCGCGGTACAGGTCCTTCCAGTCCTCGCGCTCCTTCACCACGGTTTCCAGGTATTCCTTCCACACCAGCGCGTCCTGCACCGGATCCTTGACGATGGCGCCGATCATGCCGGCGGCCATGTCGCCCGGACGCAGCACGCCGTCGCCGAAATGGCCGGCCAGGGCCATGCCGTTGTTGATCACGGAAATGGCCTCGGCGGTGGAGAGCGTGGCGGTCGGGCTCTTCAGCTTGGCCTTGCCGTCTTCGGTGACGCCGTTGCGCAACTCGCGGAAGATGCGCACCACGCGCGCCACTTCCTGCAGCGCCGGCGGCTCGGCCGGCAGGTCCAGCGCCGCGCCCATTTCGGCCACTCGCTTGCGCACGATCGCCACTTCGTCCTCCTCGCTGGACGGCACCGGCAGGATCACGGTGTTGAAGCGGCGCTTCAGCGCGCTGGACAGTTCGTTGACGCCCTTGTCGCGGTTGTTGGCGGTGGCGATCACGCTGAAGCCGCGCACCGCCTGCACTTCGCTGCCCAGCTCCGGGATCGGCAGGGTCTTTTCCGACAGCACGGTGATCAGTGCGTCCTGCACGTCGGCGGGAATGCGGGTGAGCTCCTCGATGCGGGCGATCTTGCCCAGGCGCATGGCCTGCATCAGCGGACTCGGCACCAGCGCCTTCTCGCTGGGCCCGTTGGCCAGCAGCTGCGCATAGTTCCAGCCGTAGCGGATCTGCTCTTCGCTGGTGCCGGCGGTGCCCTGCACCAGCAGCGTGGAATCGCCGCTGATCGCCGCGGTCATGTGTTCGGACACCCAGGACTTGGCGGTGCCCGGTACACCGAACAGCAGCAGGGCGCGATCGGTGGCGATGGTCGCCACGGCCACTTCCATCAGGCGGCGGTCGCCGATGTACTTGGGGCTGACCACGAAGCCGTTCTCCAGCGTGCCGCCGAGCAGGTAGGTCACCACCGCCCAGGGCGACAGCTGCCAGTTGGCGGGCCGCTGGCGGTTGTCCTGGCGGCGCAGTTCCTCAAGTTCCTCGGCGTATTGGTGTTCGGCGTGCTGGCGCAGGACGGCGGTGCTCATGAGGTCTCCAGTGAAAGGCGTAAGGATCAGGATGCGGCGTGCAGGCTCTGGCGCAGGACCAGGAGCTGGCGGGCCTGCTGCACGCAATCGAGCAAGGCGGCGCTGGCGTCCGCGGGCGGATCGGCCACCTGCACCCGCGGCAATGCCGACGGATGCAGGACGGCGAGCAGTTCCAGCAGCGCGTCGCGCAGCAGATAGTCGTGGCGCAGCATCGGAGCGCCGAACAGCGAGCCCAGGTCTGTCGCCAGCGACTGCGAATAGGCGGCGCTCAAGTGCTGGCCGTGGGCGGTGCCGGCCAGCACCTCGCCGAGCAGCGCCTGCCGCTGCAGTTGCGCGGTACTCGGCGGCCAGTAGCCCTCGCGCCGCTCCGGCGGCAGCAGGGCCAGCAGCTCGCTCGGGCTGCGCTGCCGTTGCTCCACGTCGAGCAGGGCTTCCACCCAGGCCGGCTCGCTGGCGTCCACCTGCTCCAGCCAGGCACGCAGCAGGGCGGCGTCCCACTCCGTGGTGCGGGACCAGGCCAGCACCTCTTGCGGGGTCTTCTCCAGCGTGCGGCACCACCAGGCGAGCGGCAACTGCCGCGCCAGTTGATAGAGCCACCAGGCGCGCTCACCGAGCGCGTCGCTGTCGGGCCGCTTGCTGTCGATGGCCGCCTCGTTCCACCCGGCATCGGCCGCCCTCGGCGCCTCCAGGGTCCAGCTCACTCGGCGCAACAGGCCGGTGCGCTGCTGTTGCAACACCGCCGACATCTGCGCCTGCAGGTACTGCGCATGTGCGGTGGACGACAACCGCGCCAGCATCGGCCCGGCCAACTGGCGGACCTCGCGGCTGCGGTCCTTCAGCAGTTGCTGCAGGAACGGCGCATCGGCCTCGCACAACTGCGGCTGTAACGCATCGACGCAGGCGGCGCGTTCACGTGCGGACAGTTCCTTCTGCGCGTCCTGCAGGCGCTGGCGCGCGCCGTCGGGGTCTGACGCGCGCAACTGCCGCAAGGCCAGCAGGCGCGCATCGAACGTGCCCTCCTCCCAGATCCGCGCCAGATCGGCAGGCGTCTGCGCCGCCGCTACCGCATCGGCGGCGTAGGTCCACTCCGCATTGCGCCCTGCGAGCCAGCGGCCGCGCGCGCCCAGCACCGGGCGCAATGCGCCCCGCAGCGCGCTCAGGCGCGCGCCTGCGTCCAATGCCTGCGGCAGTACCACGACCGGCAGATGCTGGCCGCGTGCGGCCAGTTGCAGGCAGGCTTCGTGGCGAAGGCGTTTCAGCCACGCTGCGGGCTGCGCGCTGGCGAACAGCGCCCGCAACAGCGGCACCCAGGCATGGTCTGCGGGCAACGCTTGCGGATCGTGCGGCGCGGGCGGCGGTAGTGGCAGTGGCGCGCCGAGACGCAGCGCCGCACGCCGGCAGGAGGCCAACGCGCCCACCTGCAGGCTGTAGCCCAGTGCGGCGTCGTCCTGCGTGGCGATGGCGGCGAGCACCTCGCCGAGTGCGCCATCGAGGGCAATCCGTTGCGCGCGATCGATGCCCAGCAGCGCCGGTTTCAACCAGGCCTCGTTCATGCCGCGCTCCTTTCCCAGCGCTCGCCCTGCGCGTTCCACGCGCTGAGCGGCCACAGCGTGTCGCCGTCCCACTCGCCCATCAGGCAGACAGGATGACCGCCGGCGAACGCGAGCAGCGCCCAAGCCTGCATCGCGGGCAGCTGCAGCGGCAGGCTGCCTTCGCTGTGCTGCGCCCGAACGCTGCGGCCGTCGTGCGCGATCTGCGCCTCCTGCAGGCGCATCGGCACCTGCGGCAGCCATGGGTTGAGCGCATGCGCACGGGCGGCGGCGTCCAGGGTGTCGGTGCGCGGCAGCGCGGCGCCAGCCTCCACGCCGGCATCGAGTTCGCCCGGCACGGCGCGCAACGGCACCGTACCCGGATGGAAATGCAGGCAGCCGGCATGTACATGACCGTTGCGCCACTGCTGCTCCCATCCGCGCCCGCCGTGGCTGTACTCCTGCAGCAGCGCGGGGCGGCCGCTGTCCAGGCCCTGCAGCCACACCCGGCGTTCCAGCAGATTGCCCGGCTGCTCGATCAGGTGCTGGCCCTGCACATGCCAACGATCGTGCACCGCCTCGCCTTCGCGCAACACCGTGTCGCGCTCCAGCGGCCAGCCCAGTGCGGCACGCAGGTCCGCCTGGCGCGCGGCGCTGAAAGCCCCTGCGCGCGGCACCGCCTGGGCCAACAGTTGCAACAGGCCGAGGCGTTCGCCGAGGTCGGCGAGCTGCGCGAGATCGCGGCCGCCCTCGCCCACGGCACGCTCCAACTGCGCGGCCAGTCCGGAAGCCTGCGCATCGACCATGCGCGCCATCATGCGCCGCGCGTCCTGGTCGAACTCCGCGCCCAGATTGGCCAGGCCCTGGCGGAACTGGTCGGCGATCCAGCGTTGCAGTTCGGCCGCGCCGGCCTGCATGCGCGCCCAACGCGCCTGTTCGCGCCTGGCCGCCGCCGCGGCCTGGACCTGCGGATCGGGCGGCGGCTTGCTGGCGGCGCCCTCCTCCTTGCGCGCCGCGCGTTCGCGACGTCCCTGCATCCATTCCTCGACCCAGGCCGGGCGGGTGCCCGCCACGCAGCGCGGGTTGCCGTCGGCATACAGCAGCAGCATGGCCAGCCCGTGCTTGCACGGAAACTTGCGGCTGGGGCACGAGCAACGGCTGACCAGTGCAACCAGGTCCACCTGGGTCTGGTAGGGCTTGGCGCCACTGCCCTGGCATTCTCCCCACAGCACCTCGGCGTCGGCGCCGAGCAGGCCCCACTTCCCGTCCGTGGCCAGGCCGGCGGCCGCCTTGGCCGATGCCGGATCCGGCGCAAGCGCGAGGACCTGCTCGCGCGTGAGTCGCACTTCCATATCCTTACTCATCTCAGCGTCTGGTCGATGATAGCCGAGGTTGTGTGGCAATCAGCGACATGGTCGGCGCCGGACACGCGGCACGCGGGCGGCTGCCTCGTTGGCTCGCCGACCGCGTGTGCCTCGGCGCTGACAACTGGGCATGCGACGCCGGTCGATGGCGCCTGTCATTCCCTCGCTGGCTGCGGCATCACGCACCCCTCGCATGTCGCACTGCCGCACCTGCGGCCGTGGGGTTCAGCCGCCCCGCGCCAACCGCCGTCGGATCTGGGCGCGCTGTTTCGCGCTGAACGCAGCGGCGTGGGTCTGCAGCAGCGCGATCACCGCCGTATGCGCCGCCTCGGTGCGGCGTTGCAGTTCCCGGGTGGCGGCGTGCTCGATGGAGCGCCATTCGGCGGGGGTGGTTCCGGTCGGGATGGCGGTGCTGGCTACACGCATTGCGGGATCCGGTTGCGGCATGGGGCGGCCGATGCAGTGTCGACCTTGCCTCACTCTACCGCCAAGCGATCGTCATGGGGGCGAGTGGCGTAGGCGGCCCTGCGCAGGATGGCATCTATGCTCGGCGATCCGGACTGGTCGTCGCCGCGGACACGTCAATCGCCACATAGCGCTTCTGCCTGGTGCGGCGATCACCGTACGCAGTCGCTCCACGATGTCCGTTGCCGTCGCACGTGCCTGGCGATCTGCACGCAACGCGCGGCGAGGATGCAAAAGCCCGCAGCGGCATTCGCTGATCGCAGCCACAAGCCGGCGCGCCGCGCAGAACCAGGCGCGACCGCCCTGCTCCATTCAGATCCAGGAGGACACACCGAGAGCGGCAGCGTCGCGTCGTGGGCGGCTGCCAACACCGCGGCGATCGTCGGCATCGAAGCTGCAGCCGTTGCCGATGGGGCTCGCGCCGAGCGCAGCACGCCGCGGCCGGTGCGCGGACTGGAGATCGCAGCACAGCGCCGTCACGAGGGCAGGCAGTCGGCGCGTTGTCGCCGCGTGTGCGACAGCGCCTCGCCGATCGATGCACCGGGCGCCCGTGCGCCCGATCGGCACATGAGTGGTCCGCTGCCCGCAGAACGTGCCATGGCTTTCGTCGCGTTCGCGATCGATACCGCATGGCAGCACCCACATATTGGATCATTATGTAGACAAACGTTTTGACGTGATGCGTTGTATTTCAAATCGGTGTCCCCGTGTATTTGGGGATTGCATCCATATAATCCCGGGTTCGTCGCGCATTCATATCGTAGATATCGCGGAATTATTTCAATCAGGCACCGCTTGTTGCACGTGACGTCATAAAACTTTTTGGTCGCGGTCATCCTTCGCTTCTAAGTTCCCGCCGCATTCGAGGCGATCTTTCCAGCGGCGCTCTCGCCGCTTGCGCAGGACAGGGGATGTTTGCAGATGCAGTGGCGATTCTTCGCGGCGCTTGGGGCGGCCGCGTGCGGCATGCCGCACGCCTGGGCCAGCGATACGCCGATGGCGCGGTTCGATGTCATGGCCTATCAAGTCATCGGCAACACCACGCTGGGCACGGCAGATATCGAACGTGCGGTCTATCCGTTTCTCGGACCGCAGCGCAGCGAAGCCGATGTCGAGGCGGCGCGCGCGGCATTGCAGGCGCTGTACGCGGACAAGGGGCTGGCCACCGTCGCGGTGAGCATCCCCGAACAGGACGCCGGAGGCGGCCTGGTCACGCTGCAGGTGAGCGAGCAGCGCATCGGCCGCTTGCGGGTCAATGGTGCGCGATATTTCTCTCCCGACGCGATCGCCAGCGGCGCGAACTCGCTCGCCGAGGGTGGTGTGCCCGACTTCGCGGCGGTGCAGCGCGATATCGAGGCCTTGAACCAATGGCCCGACCGGCGCGTCACGCCCGATGTCAAACCCGGCGCGCGGCCGAATACGGTCGACGTCGATCTCAACGTCGACGACAGCCTGCCGCTGCACGGCAACCTGGAACTCAACAACCGCAACAGCGCCAACACCGCAGAGCTGCGCCTGAGCGGTTCGGTGCGCTACGACAATCTATGGCAGCGCGGCCATAGTTTCACCGTCTCCGCGCAGACCGCGCCACAGCATCCTTCCGATGCCCGGGTGGTGTCGGCCTCGTACCTGGCGCGCTTCGGCGCCTCGCCTTGGTCGTTGCTCGGCTACGCGGTGCGCAGCGACAGCGAAGTCGCGGCGATCGGCGGCTTCAACGTGATCGGCAACGGCAGTCTGTACGGCCTGCGCCTGATCCGCACGCTGCCGGGCTATGCCGGCTTCTTCCATACCTTGAGCCTGGGCGTGGACGACAAGGATTTCCGCGAGGACACCCTGTTCGGCGGCGACCGCAGTTCGGCACCGATTCACTACCTGCCGCTCAGTGCCGCCTACAGCGCCACCTGGAGCACGCCGCGCGGCACCGATACGCTGGAACTCACCGCGACGATGAACGTGCGCGGCGCCGGCGACGATAGCGCGCGCTTCGACGTCAAGCGCTACCAGGCGCGCGCGAACTTCTTCCATGTGCGTGCGGATGTGTCGCGGACCCGCAGTTTCGCCGGCGATTACCAGTGGTCGGCGCGGCTGCAGACGCAACTGGCGTCCGAACCGTTGATCAGCAACGAGCAATTCAGCATCGGCGGCATGGACAGCGTGCGCGGCTACTTCGAAAGCCAGGCGCTTGGCGACTACGGCGCGGCGGGCCAGTTCGAACTGCGCAGCCCGTCGTTCGCCTCTGCCGCCGGGCGCACGGTGCAGGACGCGCGCCTGCATGCCTTCCTCGACGCCGGCTACGTGCGCATCCATTCCCCGCTCCCCGAGCAGTTGGCCAGCGAGACGCTGGTCAGTACTGGACTGGGCGCGACGTTCAGGGCCTTCGAACGTCTCAACGGTGTGCTGGAAGTCGCCGCCCCGCTGTCCAGTCCGAGCGGGCAGAAACAGAAAGACATCAACGTGCTGTTCCGGCTGTGGAGCGAGTTCTGATGCCGGCGTCGTCAACCACCAATCGGGGTAGATCGTGATCAGACTGCGTATGTGCGTTTTCCTGGGGCTGTGGCTGCTGTCGCTGCCGGCGCTGGCAGCGACCTGGTGGGACGGCAAATGGAACTACCGCGCCAAGCTCAGCGTGGACACCACCTCCACCGGCGCCGCGCTGACCCAGCCCGCAGGACGCACGCAGGTGCTGGTGCGCTTGCACTCGGGCAACTTCAATTTCGCCGACGCCAAGGCCGACGGCAGCGATGTACGCTTCGTCGCGGGCGACGACCGCACGCCGCTGAAGTACCACTTCGAAAAATACGACGGGCTTGTCGACCAGGTCGCACTGGCCTGGGTCGACCTGCCGGACCTGCCGGCCAACGCGACGACGCCGCTTTACGTCTACTTCGGCAACCCCGAGGCCAGCGGCGGCAGCGATCCCAAGGGCAGCTACGACGCCGACACGGTCGCGGTGTACCACTTCGCCAATGCCCAGGCCGCCGGCAGCGACAGTACCGCCTACGGGAACAATGCCGGCGCACCGCTGGCGCTGGCGGACGCGGCGCTAATCGGCGCCGGTTTGCGCCTGGACGGAAGCGCTCCGGTGCAGGTCCCCGCGTCGGCGTCGCTGAATTGGCCGGCGGCGCAGGCGGCGACCGTGTCGTTGTGGGCCAAGCCGGCCGGCGCCGGCGCATCCGGCGTCGTGCTGGCGCTGTCCGATGCCCTGGTGCTGCGCCTGGAGGACGGCAAGGCCGTCGCGGAGCTGGGCGGCACGGCGGCGCCCGCGCGCATTGTCGCCAGCACGGCGGTGGCGGCGGATACGTGGGTGCACCTGGCGTTGCGCAGCGACGGCAAGACCAGCACCCTGTTCGTCAATGGTCAGCCGGCCGGCCAGGCCGCCGCTGGCCTGCCGGCCAGCAGTGGCGGCGTTTTTCTCGGCGGAGCCCCCGGTGCGGCGCAGCAGAACTTCATCGGCCTGCTCGACGAGGTCGAGATCGCCAAGGTCGCGCGCCCGGTCGGCGCGATCGAGGCCGCGGCGCGCAGCCAGGGCGTGGATGCGCGACTGCTGCGCTTCGACCCGGTCGAGCAGCGCAGCGGCGACGGCGGCCATGGCTACTTCGGCATCCTGATCGCCGCGCTGACCCCGGACGCCTGGGCGGTCATCGTGATCCTGGCGTTCATGGCGCTGATCAGTTGGTGGGTGATGGTGCGCAAGGGCCTCTACCTCAACGCCACCGCCGGCGCCAATGCGCGCTTCCTCGACGCGTTCCGCCAGCAGGCCGCCACGCATCCGCTGCACGCGCCGCACTGGCAACAACTGGGCAGCGAGGCCGGTACGCGCTCCAACCTGGCGCGGTTGCTGCAGGTCGGCCAGCAGCAACTGCGCGAGCGTCTGCAGGCCAGCGGCACCGGCATCGTGCGCACGCAATCGATCGCCGCGATCCGGTCGGCACTGGATGCGGCAGCGGTGCGCGAGGGCCAGCGCATCCACAAAGGCATGGTGCTGCTGACCATCGCCATCTCCGGCGGCCCATTCCTTGGTCTGCTCGGCACCGTGGTCGGGGTGATGATCACCTTCGCCGCAGTCGCGGCGGCGGGCGACGTCAACATCAATGCGATCGCTCCGGGCATCGCCGCGGCGCTGCTGGCCACGGTGGCCGGCCTGGCCGTCGCGATCCCGGCGCTGTTCGGCTACAACTACCTGCTGAGCCAGGCCGAAGCGGTCTCGGCGGACATGCAGGTGTTCGTCGACGAACTGGAGAAGCGTATCGCCGAAGACTACGCCGGCGACGCGCCGGCGCGCGTGCGCGAGGGCTGAGCCGATGAAGGTGCAAGGCAAGAAGCCGTACGACGACATCAACATCACGCCGATGCTGGACCTGGCGTACGTGCTGCTGGTGATCTTCATCATCATGACCACCGCGGCGGTGCAAGGCATCAAGGTCGATCTGCCCAAGGCCAGCGCGGCCAAGCCGCTGTCCGAGCCGAAAACCAAGGTCATCGCGATCGACAACAACGGCCAGATCAGCCTGGATGCCGTGCCGGTGAGCATGAGCGAACTGGAGCAGCAGTTGCGCAACGCGCTGGCCAGCGACGCCGAACTGCCGGTGATCCTGCGCGGCGACCGCAGCGTGCAGTACGAGAAGGTCATGGCCGTACTGGATCTGTGCAGCCGGCTCGGCATCGCATCGATCGGCCTGGCTTCGCAACGGCCGGCGGCCGGCTGAGATGACGCCGATGCCGCCCTCGCCCGTGGCTCCTGCGCGACGCTGGCTGCTGCCGGGCGCAGGGCTGCTGGCGCTGCTGTTGCTCGGTTGGCTGGCGACGATGCTGTTGCGTCCGCATCCGGTCATGCCGACGCGCGCGCAGCCGCCGCGCATCACCCAGGTCATATTGCCCCCGCCGCCCCCTCCGCCACCGCCCAAGCCGGAGCCCGAGCCGCCCAAGCCGCAGGAGCGCCTGCCGCCCAAGCCGCTGCAGGCCGCCGAGCCGACGCCCAAGCCCGAGGCTGCGCCCACACCGCCAGGCGACCCGCTCACCGCACCCGCCGGCCCGGGCGACAACGCCTTCGGATTGCAGGCCGGTGCCGGAGGCGGCACCCGTATCGGCGGCCAGGGCGGCGGCGGCAGCCCGTTCGCCAGCTACGCCGCCAGCGTGCAGCGCGCCGTGCAGCAGGTGCTGCAGCGCGACGAACGCACGCGCAAGGGCCGGTACACCGCCACCGTCGCGTTGTGGCTGAACCCTGACGGCAGCATCGGCCGGTTGCAAGTGCTGCGCTCGGCCGGTCGGCCGGAACTGGATGCGGCGATCGTGCGGGCGCTGCAGAACCAGCCGTTGCCGCAACCGCCGCCGCCCGCCCTGCCCCAACCCATCCAGTTGCGCATCGGAGCCCTCGCTCCGGGCTGACTTCCGCGTTTCACATCCAGGACTTCGCGCATGACGCTTCCGCTCCCTTCCCTCCGTCCTTCCCGACTGCGCATGGCGGCGCTGGCGCTGCTGCTCGCGCCCGCCGCGGCGCTGGCGCAATCGGCAGCGGCCTCGGTCGATCCTGCGCAGCTCAATCCGCAGGTCACCCTGCGCCTGATCGACCTGCTGGTGGCCAAGGGCGTGCTCACCCGCGCGCAGGCCGACGACCTGATCCGAGAGGCCGCCGCGCTGCCGGCGGCCGCGCCTGTCTCGCCCGCCGGCACGCCGGCCTACGCCACCGCACCCGGCGCGGTGGTGGTGCCGTACGTTCCCGAGCCGGTGCGCCAGCAGATCAAGGACGAACTGCGCGCCGAGGTCACGGCGCAGGCCAAGTCCGAAGGCTGGGCGGCGCCCGGGGCGCTGCCGGAATGGACCCAGCGCCTGCGCCTGTACGGCGATCTGCGGGTGCGCGGCGAAGGCGTGTTCCACCCCGACGGCAACTACGCCTTCTTCCCGGACTTCGGCGACATCAACGCCGGCTCCGGATTCGACGTGGTCGGCGCCAACAACGCGCCGTTCGTCAACACCACCCGCAACCGCAGCCGCATGCGCCTGCGCGCGCGCCTGGGTGTCAGCGCACAGATCGCCGACTGGGTCCAGGCCGATCTGCGCCTGGCCACCGGCAGCGACCGCAGCCCGGTGTCCACCAACCAGACGCTCGGCAGCGGCGGCAATCTTTCCAAGTATTCGCTGTGGCTGGACCGCGCTGCGCTGCAACTGACCCCGCTGGAGGCGCTGTCGCTGTCCTTCGGCCGTTTCGCCAATCCGTTCTGGAGCAGCGAACTGGTATTCGACAGCGACCTCAACTTCGACGGCGTGGCCGCCCGCTACGACCTGGCCGCCTCCGATCCGGACGCGACGTTCGCGCCCTGGGCCAGCGCCGGCCTGTTCCCGGTCTACAACACCGACTTCGACTTCGGTTCCACCAGCACCAGCAAGACCCGCAGCCGCGACAAGTGGATGTACGGGGTGCAGGTCGGCGCGAACTGGCGCTTCGCCGATGCCACCGCGTTGCGCGTGGGGCTTGGCTATTTCGAGTACGACCAGTTCGAAGGCAAGCGCTCGTCGCCGTGCCTGGCGCCGACCTCGGCCGACAGCTGCGACAGCGACGGCTCGCGGCCGCAGTTCCAGCAGTTCGGCAACACCCTGTTCGCCCTGCGCGACATCGTCGCCGACCCGTCCAATCCCAACGGACCGCAACTGCAGTACTACGGCTACGCCAGCAAGTTCGGCGTGGCCGACCTGCACGCGCAACTGCAGTTCGCGCAATTCGATCCGGTCATCGTCTCGGTGGAGGCGGACGTGGTCAAGAACACCCGCTACGATCCCGCGCGCATCCTCGCGCTCGGTCCGGTCAACAACCTCGGCAACCAGGGCGTGTTCGAAGGCGGCGACATGGGGTACGCGCTCAACCTCACCGTGGGCCAGCCCAAGCCGATCCAGCCTGGCGAGTGGAACGTCAGTCTCGGCTACCGCTACCTGGAGTCGGATGCGGTGCCCGACGGGTTCACCGATTCGGATTTCCACCTCGGCGGCACCAATGCGCGCGGCTTCATCGTCGGCGGCACCTATGCCCTGGCGCGCAAGACCTGGCTGGGGCTGCGCTGGCTGAGCGCCAACCAGATCTCCGGTCCGCCCTACGCGGTGGACGTGCTGCAGCTCGATCTGGGCGCGGAGTTCTGACATGCGCGACCCGTCCGACTTCCGACTGGTCTTCGCGTTCCTGTCCGTGCTGCTGGCGATCGCGCCGGCGCAGGCCCAGGAGGGCAACGAGGCCCGCCTGCGCGACGCGTTGCGGGACACCAGCGCTCGGCTGCGCCAGGCCGAGGCCGCACTCGTGCAGCAGCAACTGGCCACCGCCGCCGCCGAGCGCGAGCGCGATGCCTTGCGCGCGACGCCGCCGCCGCGCAGCGCCGACCCGGGCCGCGAGGCGGCCCTGCAACGCCAGTTGCAACAGCTACGCCAGGAGCACGACGCGGCGCTGAGCCAGCAACGCAGCCAGCAGCAGGCGCAGCAGCAGGCCGCGCAACGCGCTGCGCAGGACCAGCAGGCGCTGGCGGCGCAGCAGGCGCAATTGCGGCAGGAACGTGCGCATGCGCGCGACTGCGCCGCGGCCAGCGCGGCGCTGTACGCCAGCGCCCGCGAACTGGCCGCGCTGTACCGCGATCCGGCCTTCGTGCGCTTCGTGCGCAGCCATGGCCGCGAGTTGTTCGGGATGGCCAGGGTGACGCGCGAGAACCGGGTCCGCCAATTGGAAGACCGCCTGGCCGAACAGGACGCACAGGCCCAGGCCTGCGCAGCGCCCGCGCCGCCGCTGCCGGTCGCGGCGCAGCAGGACGCCGCGCCGTGATCCAGCGCGTCGCCCTCGGCCTGGCGCTGGCCGCACTGCCGGCGCATCAGGGCCTTGCCGCGCCGCCGCCGGCCACCCCGTGCGTGCAGGTGCGCGTCGGCGAGGACGTTGCCGGTCACCTGGATTGCCTGAACCAGGCGCTGCAGGCGGCCGCGACCCGCGCCCGCCCAGCGGCCTCGCCGCTGACGCGTGCGGCGACCGCGCTGGATCCGCTGCAGCGCGGCCAGCCGACCCCGGCCGCGCTGCGCCAGCGCTACGGCACCGCGTACGGCCGATCGCTGCAGCCGCAGCGGCCGCCGCCGCCCGCGTTTTCCACCCCGTTCGCTCCGGCGCATTGACGCGCCGCCACCGAGACCGCCGCCATGCCCCGCATCCACCGCCATTCCCGCCGCCCTCTGCGCCCGCTGTTGCTGAGCGTGGCGATCTCGGCCGTTCTGGTCGGACGCGCCGAGGCGCAGAGCAGCCCGTTCGTGCGTCGCGGCGCGGATCCGGGCACGCAGGCCGCGGCGGCGGCGCAGCGTCAGGGACTGCAGTCGGCGGCCGCCAGCAAGCTGGCGCAGACCTCGCTGCAGGCCTTCCAGCGCGCCGCGCAGACACGCCAGGCGCTGGATGCGGCGCAGGCGAGCGCGCGCGCCGCGGCCCAGGCCGCGCAGCACACCGGCGTGCCCGACGGCCTCGGCAAGGGCGGGCTGCAGGTGCCGGACGCGGTGGCGATCGATCCGGGTCCGGTGCGCAGCGACGACCCGCGCCTGGGCCAACGCAACATCTGGCTGGGCGCGCGCGCGCCGACCCAGCAGAGCGTCGACGGTGCCACCCAGGTCACCATCCAGCAAACGCAGAAAAAGGCCATCCTCAACTGGGAAACCTTCAACGTCGGCAGCCGTACCCGCCTGCAGTTCGACCAGTCCGCCGGCGGCGCCGACGCGGCGCAGTGGATCGCGCTCAACCGGGTCAACGACCCCAGTGCCGCGCCGAGCCGGATCCTGGGCAGCATCCAGGCCACGGGCCAGGTGTATCTGCTCAATCGCAACGGCGTGCTGTTCGGCGGCGCCAGCCAGGTCGCTACGCACTCGCTGCTGGTGTCCTCGCTGGATCTGTTCGACGCCAACCCGGCGCGCAGCGATCAGGCGTTCCTGGCCCGTGGCCTGTTCGGCAGCGCCGGTCAGAGCGGCGTGGTGCTGAGCGGTCTGGACAGCCTGGCCGCAGGCCGCACGCCCGGCGATATCCGCATCGACAGTGGCGCGCGCCTGTCCAGCGGCAGCCAGGGCTACACGCTGATCGCCGCACCGAACGTCAGCAACGCCGGCAGCGTGACCGCGCAGGACGGCCAGGCGCTGCTGGCGGCAACGCTGGGCCTGCGCCAGTCGCAGGAACTGCAGCAACTGCTGGGCGGCGCCAGCGGCAGCGTGGCGCCGCTGGGCTTCGGCGACTTCGTCTCGCCGGTGGGCAGCGACCGCTCCGGGGTCGGCCGGCTCGACAACAGCGGCATCGTCGCCGCCACGCGCGGCAACGCCACCCTGGTCGGCTATCAGGTGCAGCAGCGCGGCCTGGTCCAGGCCACCACCAGCATCAGCCGCCCGGGCAGCGTGATGCTGCTGGCGATCGACCAGGACAACCAGTTCGGCGGCGGCGCCCTGGTCAACTACAAGGGCGGCGCCCTGGAGCTGGCGCCGGGGGCCGTCACCGCGATCCTGCCCGAACGCGACGGCGAGACCACCACCTCCAGCCCGGCGTCGGACCTGGCCTTCCTCGGGCCGAAGATGGTCCTGGCCGGCGCGCAGATGGCCCTGCGCGGACAATCGCTGACCTTCGCCCCCGGCGGCAGCGTGGATCTGCTCGGCCTGGGCCGGGAAACCACGCTGCTGCGCGGCCGCGCCCTGCTCAACAACCGCATCCTGCTCGACAGCGGCGCGCAACTGGATGTGTCCGGCATCGCCGACGTGCAGATGCCGATGGACCGCAACCTGGTGCAGATCCCGCGCGTGGGCCAGAACGAACTGGCCGATGCGCCGCTGCAGCGCGATGGCGCGTTGCTGCGCCAGTCGCTGCGGTTCGACCGGCGCGCCAGCGGCGTGCGTGCCGACGGCCAGGCCTGGGTCGGCAGTCCGCTGCTGAACGCGCAAGGCTATGTCGACCAAGTGCCGCGCGATATCGATCAGATGCTGCTGAACGGCGGCACCATCAACATCGGCGCGCGCGACCTGGCGATCGCGCCGGGGGCGCAGGTGAGGCTGGACGGCGGTTATGTGCACATGCTCGGCGGGATGGTCGAAACCCCGCGCCTGCTGGGCGCCGATGGACGCCTGTACGACCTGGCCGATGCCGATCCGTCGATGCGCTATTTCGGCATCGCCGGCAGCCAGAGCGTGGCGCACACGCGCTGGGGCATCAGCGAGACCTTCGCCAATCCCTTGCTCGGCAGCCGCCGCTACTACGAAAGCGACTACCTGCAGGGCGGCGACGCAGGCGCGCTGAACATCGAACTCGGGCGCCATTCCAGCGGCAGCGGGCAGGAACTGGGCGTGGCGGTGTTGGCCGGCGATCTCTCCGCGCAGGCCCTGGCCGGCCGCTACCAACGCGCCAGCGGCACGTTGCCGCACGGCGGCGCCCTGCGCATCGACAGCGACGCCGGCCTCTACAACAGCAGCATCGGCGCCTCGGTGAACGGCGACATCAGCCGCGATCGGCGCAGCTGGCAGATCGTCGACAGTGCGGTCGCGTGGCCGCAGGGCCTGGATCTGCCCATGCCGGCGGCGGACCTGCCGGGCGCCGCCGGCCAGGCCCAAGCGCGCGACAATCCGCTGTTCTGGTCGCAGCTGTCCACGCGCATGCTCGACGGCAGCGGCGTGCAGAGCGTGGCGATCGGCAATGCGCCAGTGATCGAGGTGGCGCCAGGTACGGCCTTGCAGGTCGCCGATGGCGGCACGCTGTCGCTGCAGGCGCAGCGCCTGCAGATCGACGGCACGCTGACCGCGCACGCGGGCAGCATCGCCCTGCAGAGCGCCGGCGGCATCGCCACCGTGCAGGACCCGCGCCAGGGCGGCAATGCCCTGCTGGGACGTGGCGACCTGCTGCTGGGTGCCGATGCGCGCCTGGACGTGAGCGGGCGCTGGGTCAACGACGACCGGCGCTTCGGCCAGGACGCGCAGGGCAGCGCCTTCGTCGATGGCGGACGCATCGCCCTGGACGCGCTGCAACTGCGCCTCACCGATCCGCTCAGCGGCACCGACAGCGACCAGAGCGGCGCGATCAGGGTGGCCTCGGGCGCGGTGCTCGACGCCTCCAGCGGCGGTTACGTCGATCGCAACGGCGCCTTGGCCATGCGCGAGGGCCGCCCGCTCGGCCATGGCGGCGACATTGCGCTGCGGACCTACGTGCGTCCGCAGAGCGAAAATCCCGGCGCACCGACCTACACCGCCGATCTTGCGCCCGGCGACGGCGCTGGGTTGCTGCAGTTCGACCCGGCCAGCCTGCGCGCTGACAGCTTCGCCGGCGGCGGCACCCTCAGCCTGCGCGCCTTCGGCATCCAGATCGGCGGTGCCGCGCCCGCCGACGCGCGCGTGCTGCAGCTCGATCCCGGGTTCTTCGCCGGCCAGGGCTTCGGCGGCTACGACCTCGCCGCCGAGCAGGACGCCACCGTCGCGGCCGGCACCCAGGTACGGGTGAGCCAACGCAATCTGCTTCCCGACCTGCAGGCCTTGCGCGGCGCCGCCAGCGGCCGCGATGTGGTCGGCGGTGCGGCCCAGCCAGGCGGCAACGGCTTCGCCACGCTCGGCACCCTGGACGCCTTCTATCGACCGGCCACCGATTTCGCGCTGCGCGGCGGCGATTTCCTCGGCCGCGTCGCCGGCGATCCCAGCCGCAGCGGCGCCAGCGGGCAAGTCCGTCTGGACCAGGGCGCGCAGTTGTCGCTGGACCCCGGCGCGACCGTGCGCGTCGGCGGTCGCGGCCAGGTCGCGATCCTCGGCGGCATCCAGGCCAGGGGCGGCGACATCAGCGTCTCCGCCGACACCTCGGCCGATGCCGGCCTGTCCGCAGCGCCGGCCGTGGACCGCGGCCGCGCCCACGCCGTCCCCGGCAGCGTCGTATGGTTGGGTGCTGAAAGCCACCTGGACGTGTCCGGCATCGCCCTGCTCGACCCGCAAGCCGCCCTGAAACCCACCGCCAGCGGCCTGCGCCAGCCGCGCAGCGGGCGCGTCCTCGATGGCGGCCACATCACGCTCAGCAACGACAGCGGCGCCATCGCGGTCGCCAACGGCGCGCAACTGGACCTGTCCGGCGGCAGCGCCGTATTCGACCTGCCCACCGGCAACAGCGCGCTAGGCGGCGGCGAGACGTTGCAGGCGCAGACGGCGGGAAGCGCAGGCGGGCGCCTAGATCTTGCTGCCGGCACCGGCCTGTTCTTCGACGGCCGCATCCGCGCCGGCGGCGGAACGGCGCAAGACCGCGGCGGTACCCTGGCATTGCAGGCGCTGCAATTGCGCGAGGGCGCCACGCCACTGCTGCCGGGCCCCAGCGGCATCGTGTTCACGCAGAACGACAGCCGCATGCCCGCCATCGCACAACCGGGGACGCCGCTGCCGGCTGCGGCCACGCCCGGCCCGCTGTATTTCGCGGCCGAGCGCCTGCGCGACAGCGGCATCGACACCCTGCTGGTCGGCGACCAGGCGCCCGGCGTGGCACCGCGCCCGCAGGTGCCGATCGGTTTCGCCGGCGACGTCGATCTGGCGGTCGCGCGGGCCATGGTGTTCAACGCGCCGCGTTATGCGCTGCTGCCAGACGCTGCCACCGGCTTCGGCGTCCTTGCCGCGAGTAGCCAGGTCACGTTGCGCGCGGCCTACGTCGGCCTCAACGGCTGGCAGTCGCCGGGCAGCGCGAACGCCCGCTTGACCGAACCGGGTGCGCCGGGCGCCACCGCGCTCGAAGTCAGCGCCGCACACATCGACCTGGGTGGCCAGTTCGCCCTGGACGGCGTCGCTGACGCGCGCCTGTCGAGCAGCGGCGCAGTGCGGTTCCACACCCCTGCGGCCTACGCGTATCTGGTCGACGCCAACGGCGTGGCCACCCCACGCGCCGGGGAACTGCTGACCGCCGGCAACCTGACCATCAGCGCCGCGCAGGTGTATCCCGGCAGCGGCGAGACCTTCCTGGTCCGCGCGCTCGGCGCGCCCGGCGCCGACGGCAGCCGCGCCGACACCCGCATCGCGCTGCAGGCGCAAGGCACGCTGCCGGCGCTGCCGCTGTCGGCCGGCGGCACGCTCGCGCTGGACGCGACCCGGATCGACCAGGACGGCCGCCTGCGCGCGCCTGGCGGTCGCCTGCTGCTGGGCGTCGCCGCGCCCGACGATGCCGCCGCACGCGCGGTGTTCGGCGACCGTGCGCTCACCGCCACGCGCGAGGTACGGCTCGGCGCGGGCAGCGCTACCTCGGTCTCGCTGCAAGGCCAAGTGCTGCCCTACGGCGCTACCGTCGACGGCAGCCAATGGCGTTACGACGGCAGCGCGCAGGGCAGCAGCACCGCGCTCACCGCGCCGCCGCAGAAGCAGATCCGGATGGACGCGGACAGCGTGACCCTGGCGCCGGGCGCCAACGTGGACCTGTCCGGCGGCGGCGACCTGCAGGCCAGCGAATGGGTACCGGGCACCGGCGGCAGCCGCGACCTGCTCGCGGCCAGCAACACCAGCTATGCCAGCGGCAGTGCGGTGCAGGTCCCGCTGTATCCGGACGCACGTGCGGTCTACGCCATCGTGCCCGGCGCACAGAGCCCGGTCGCGGCCAGCGACGCCGCGTTCGAACGCAACGGTGGCGCCCCGGCGCTCGGCAGCGCCGTACATCTGAGCGGCGTGCCCGGCCTGGCCGATAGCGACTACACGCTGCTGCCGGCCAGGTACGCCACCCTGCCTGGCGCCTACCGCGTGGTCGCACGCAGCGGCAGCGACGATGCCACCGCCGCACAGAACCTGACTGCACCGGACGGCACCGCGGTGGTCGCCGGCTACTTCGTCGACACCCTGAGCGGCACTCGCCACGCCCGCAGCCAGTTGTTCGAGGTGCAATCGGCGGCGACCTGGGGCCTGTATTCGGAATACACCACGACCAGCGCCACGTCGTTCTTCGCGGCACAGGCGGCAGGCCGCGGTGCCGCCGCACCGCAACTGCCGCGCGACGGCGGACAACTGGTGCTGGCCGCCGGCAGCGCGCTCGGACTGGGTGCCAGCCTGGCCACCGCCGCGGCCAGCGGCGGCAACGCCGCGCAGGTGGACATCGCTGCGCGCGCGCTGCAGGTCCTGGGCAGCGGCCAGAGCGCGGCGCCCGGCTACGTCGGGGTCGATGCCGCCGCGCTGAACGCATTGAACGCCGGCAGCCTGCTGCTCGGCGGCACCCGCACGCAGACCGACGCCGGCCTGCGCGTGCAGGTGACCTCGGAACGGCTGCGGGTCAGCAACGACGCCGCCACGCCACTGCGCGCGCCCGAACTGCTGCTGGTGGCCGGCGGCACCGGCGATGCCGCTGCCGGCCTGCGCGTGGACGCCGGCAGCGTGCTGCAAGCCCAGGGCGGCAGCGGCGACCGCGGTGCCGTCACGCTGTCCTTCGGCGAGACGGGCGGCGCCAGCGGCGACGGCGCGCTGCTGCGCCTGTCCAGCGTGGGCCCGGCATCGATCATGCGCAGCAACGTGCCGAACGCGGAGCAGGCCCGCGCGCGCCTGCAGGTCGGCGCCGGCGCGCTGCTCGAAGGCGCCGCCGCCCTGACTCTCGATTCCACCGGCGACACCGCGATCGACGCCGGCGCGCTGCTGCGCGGTGAGCGCATCGATGCCAGCGCCGGACGTGTGCGCCTGGATCCACAGGCCGCCAATGGCGCAGCCGATGGCCTGGTGCTCGGCACCGGCAGCCTGGCGCAGTTCGCGCAGGCGCGCCAAATCGGCCTGCACAGCTATGGCGACATGGAACTCGCCGGCGGCCTGGACCTGCACGTCGGCAGCACGCTGACGCTCAGCGCCGGCCGCTTCCTCGGCGACGGCGGCGACGTCACCCTCGGCGCCGATCAGCTGACCCTGTCCAATCAGGGCGGCAGCGCCACAGCGAAGACCGCCGCGGCCGAGACCGGACGGCTGCACCTGCAAGGCCGCGAGGTGACATTCGCCGGCGGCGACAAGCAGCTCGGCGGCTTCGCCAGCGTTGCGGTCGATGCGACGCAGACCTTGTACGTGCGCGACCGCGGCCAGTTCGACTTCGGCGGCCGCGACGTCGACCTGCGCACGCCGCTGCTGCTGGCCGACGCCGGCGCCGACCAGGCGCTGCGTACCGGCGGCGCACTGCGTCTTCAACGGACATCGGGCACCGGCAGTGCCGCGCAGCCGCTGGGCGGCAGCGTGAGCCTGATCGGTGCGACGCTCGACAGCGACGGACTGATCCGCGCCAACTCCGGCGCGATCGCGTTGCGCAGCACCGCGGGCGCGCTGAACCTGCACGACGGCGCCACCCTCGACGCCAGCGGGATGGCAGACACCTTCTACGGCACCGTCCGCTCGACGCCAGGCGGCACGATCGCCGTGCAGGCCGACGTCGGCGACGTGCGCGCCGACGCCTCCACCCGCCTGATCGTGAGCGCCAGCGGCAACGCCGATGCCGGCGGCGTGGCCTTGGCCGCACCCCAAGGCCGCGTGACCCTGCCCGGCACCCTCGACGGACACGCGCAACAGGGGCACGGTGGCCGCTTCGCACTCGATGCCGCCAGCGCCATCGCCCTGGATCCCCTGTCCGCGCAACTGGCCGGCGGCGGCTTCGACGACAACATCGACGTGCATGCGCGCAGCGGCAACCTGGACTTGAGTGCGGGATCGACGCTGCGCGCGGCGACGGTGCGGCTGACCGCCGACGGTGGCGCCGACCGTCCCGGCACCGATCCGGACGACGGCAACGTGCGCATCGCCGGCAGCATCGACGCCTCGGGCGCGGCAGGCGGCAGCATCGCGTTGTGGGGCCGCCACGGCGTGGCCGTCGATGGCCGCCTGCTGGCGATGGGCAGCGCGGCCGACCGGCGCGGCGGCAGCATCGAATTGGGCACCGGCGGCCGCTCCGATGGCACCCTCAACGCCGACTACGGTTACCAGAACGTGCAGGCCGACGGTGCCGGCCGAATCGCGCTGGGCGCCGATGCGCTGCTGGACGTCTCCGGCGGCAGCGCCGGTGGATTGTCCGGCGGCAGCGTGCAGATCCGCACGCCGCTGCTCGCCGACGGCGAGGTCAATGTCGGCGTCGCCGAAGGCGCACGCATCCGCGGCGCGCGCGAGGTCGGCCTGGAAGCGTACGCCGTGTGGAGCACCACCGACGCCAGCAGCGACCCATCCCAGCATTTCGACGGCATCGTCGATCCGGCCGGCTGGTACGACGCGCAGGGTGCGCTGCTGCCGGGCAGTTGGACCGACCTGGCCGGCAATGCGGTGGCTGCGCCGACCACGCCCGCGCAGGTCGCCGATTACCTCAGCCGTTATGTCTTCGTGCCCGACGCCGCCAACGCCGCGCATCGCGGCTTCTACGGCTACGCCGACGATGCGGCGGGCACGCCCGGCATGCTGATGGGCTTCGTGCAGAAACCGGGCTTCGCATTCGAGGCGCGCCTGGCCAACCTGCCCAACCTGCGCGCGCGCCCCGGCATCGAACTGCGCAATCCCGACCCGGACATCAACGGCGGCGAGATTCGGGTGATGAGCGCCTGGAACCTGGGTTCCGGCGCCGACCGCGATCGGCTCGACTTCCGCTACAACGGCAACGCGCCGGTGCTGAGCCTGCGCGCGCAGGGCGCCGTCAGCCTCCAGGCCAGCCTCAGCGACGGCTTCTACCAGTTGCGCAATCCGTTCGGCGGCGGCGGCCCGAAGGCGCCCTACAGCAGCGCCGAAAGCGCCTACCAGGCGCTGCTGGACAACGCCTTCAACAATGCCTTCGTCAGCATCGACGGCCTGCTGCCGGTGCCAGCCTCGGATCAGGGCGCCGACCAGGACGAGGCGCAGCAGTACTACGGCCAGTACCTGCAACTGCTGAGCATGCTGCAACAGCCGCAGACCCTGGGCGGACTGCCGACCAATCTGCTGGAAGGCGTGATCTACAGCTATGCGCCCGAAAACGGCTATCCGGTGCAGGACTACCCGGATCAACCGCAGGCGCCGCAGGCGCCGACCTCGCCGACCGACTATGCGACCTATCTGGCCGGCTACCAGCGCTACCTGCTTGCGCTGTTCGACTACAACACCGAACTGTCCAATGCCGGGGTGTTCGGATTGGCCACGCTCGCCCTGCCTTCGGCGCCGGTGCTGGGGCCGCTGTTGCCGGCGGCAACCCACAATACGCCGTCGCTGCAGGCCGCGGCGGACAACCCGTTGCCGCTGGCGACCAGCAGCCTGATCGGTGGCGACAGCAGCCGCTATCGCATCGTCGCCGGCGCCGATTTCGCCGCGGTGCGGCCGGATGCGCTGCGCCGCGGCAGCGACGCCGACGTGGTGCTGGACGGCCACCAGCGCTATCAGGAAAGCGGCAAGAAGGACGTGCTGCTGCCCACGGTGGTGCGTACCGGGATCGGCAGCATCCAGATCGCCGCCGCGCGCGACCTGCGGTTCGCCGATGCCGACGCGCCGGCGAGCCTCTACAGCGCCGGCCGGCCCGCGCCCGACAGCGAGGACGACGCGGATCTGCGCATCGTGCGCAGCGACGACGGCAGCCGCAGCGCCGACCAGGTGGTCAGCGCCCAGGCCACCGCCGAAGCCGCCGGCGACCTGCGGCTGCAGGCCGGCCGCGACATCCTGGGCAATCGCCAGGTCTTCGATCGCGACGGCAGCCGCACCGGCGTGGCCGGCAACTACGTTGGCCAGTACTGGTGGCCGTGGCTGCAGGTCGGCAACCCGCTCGGCAACGACGGCAGCACGCCGCGCGCCGGGCTGATCAACTACGGCGGCTTCGCCCAGGGCGTGATGAGCAGCGGCGGCGACGTCGCGGTACAGGCCGGGCGCGACATCCGCGAGCTGTCGGTGTCGCTGCCCACCAGCTACCGGTTGACCGCTCAGGGCCGGCAGACCTACGGCGGCGGCGACCTGCGGGTCGACGCCGGACGCGACGTGCTGGGCGGCGACTACTTCGTCGCCCGCGGCCGCGGCACGCTCACCGCCGGCGGCAGCCTCGGCAGCGCGTTCGCGCTGCAGGGACAGGGCTACGACGCCGCCGGCTCGTTGCGCAGCGTGAGCAGCGCGGTGGACCCTGTGTTCGCGGTGCAGGATGGGCAGTGGAGCATCCGCGCCGGCGGCGAGGCCGACCTCGGCGCCATCGTCAACCCCAGCTACGTGATCGCCTCCGGCGGCGTCGCGGCGCTGTTGCGCGACGGCGGCCGCGCCGTCACCGACTACGGCAACGCCTCGTCGGTGGAGATCCAGTCGCTCACCGGCGACGTGCGCCTGGGCACGCTGAAGTTGCCGGCGCTGCTGTTCGGCAACGGCGAACGCGATACCGAGCGCCAGGCAGACAGCCTGATCCTGGGCGGCAGCGTGTTCGACACTGTGCTGCCGGCGCAGTTGCGGGCGATCGCGCATGGCGGTGCTGTGCAGTTCGAAGCCAGCGCCCGGCTGTATCCTTCGGCGCTGGGCCGGCTCGAGGCGATGGCGCAAGGCGACATCCGCCTGTTCGACGACACGCTCAGCGCCAGCAAGAGCAAGTATCAGTTGGCGATGCTGGACGAGGCCGGCGGCTACGACGGCAACGACGCCGCCGCAGGCAGCGGCACGCCACTGGACCTGCACCGCGACGATGCGCAACCGGTCCGCCTGTACAGTCGCAATGGCGATCTGATCGGCGGCCACGCCGCCGACGGCTACCTGGTCGATCCGCTGACCCTGCGGGTCCCGACCGCGGCCGACATCCGCGCCGGACGCGACATCGTCAACCTCGACCTGCGCGCGCAGAACGCCAGCGCCTCAGACGTCACCCGCGTACAGGCCGGCCGCGATCTGTACTACACCCCGATTCAGGGCGGACCGCGCGATACCGGCACCGGCGGCGCGGTGCACTGGGGATGGCTGGAACTGGCCGGACCAGGCACGTTCGAAGTCGAGGCCGGCCGCAATCTCGGGCCGCTGACCTCCGCCAACGAGGCGCTCGCCGCCAATCTGCTGCACGACCGCAATGCCGGCGGCATCCGCACCACCGGCAACCGCCGCAATGCCGGGCTGCCGAGCGCCGGCGCAGACCTGGTGGTGCGCTACGGCGTGGCCAACGGTGAGGACATCGACGCCTTCGCCGCGCTGTATCTGGATCCGCAAGGCGCGCACAGCACCGCCACCTACCAGCAATGGCTGCTCGCTTTCGTGCAGGCGCAGGACGCGGCCTTCCCCGCTGCGGCGCCAACGGCCGCGCGCAGCGTCTTGGCCCAAGAGACAGGCGAGTCCGCCAGCGCCTGGCAGCGCTTCGAGCGACTGCCCGTCGACAAGCGCCGTCTGCTGGTGGAGCGCGTATTCCTGGACGTGCTCAAGCGCGTCGGCGAGGGCTATGCGGATCCGGCCAGCGCGGACTACCAGAAGTACGCGCGCGGCTATGCGGCGATCGAAGCGTTGTTTCCTGCGCGGTTCGGCTACACCCGCAACAACCTGGAAGGCGGCAGCAACGGCGCCGCCACGCTCAGTCTGACCGGCACGCTGGACATGCGCGGCTCGACCCTGCAGACCGAACGCGGTGGCGACATCCGCATCCTCGGGCCCGGCGGCGGCCTGCAGGTCGGCAGCGTGCTGGCGCCGCCCACGGTGGTGGACAGCCAGGGCACCGTGCTGATCGGTCCGGCGCAACAGGGCATCCTGGCGGTGGGACGCGGCGACATCGGTGTGTTTACCGACGCCAGCGTGCTGCTGGCGCAGAGCCGCGTGTTCACCCAGCGCGGCGGCGACCTGATGATGTGGAGTTCCAACGGCGACATCAACGCGGGCAAGGGCAGCAAGACCAGTGCCGAGCGTGCCCGAGTGCGCTACCTGTGCGACCAGGACCAGTACTGCATGCTCGATGCCAGCGGCCAGGTCAGCGGCGCTGGCATTGCCACGCTGCAGGCGTCGGTCGACGATCCGCGCGGCAACGCCGTGCTGGTGGCCCCCCGCGGTACCGTCGATGCGGGCGACGCGGGCATCCGTGCCAGCGGCAATCTGATCGTGGCCGCACAGTTCGTTGCCAATGCGGACAATATCCAGGTGCAGGGCGACGCGGTCGGCGTGGGTAGCGCGCGCAGCGTCAACACCGGCGCGCTGAGCGCGGCGTCCAACGCCGCGGCGGCGGTCTCCGATGCGGTCGGCGATCTGGCCGCACGCAGCGCTCCCGGGCCCGGCGAAGCGCCGGCGATGATCACCGTGCAGGTGCTGGGCTTCGGCGATTGCGCCATCGACGATCCGCGCTGCCAGCCGCATCCTTGATCCGGATGCGGCATTGCCGACGCGCAGTCAGGGCGGCAACGCGCGGCCGATCCAGGCCGACCGGATTTGGAAACGATGCCGGCTGCCGGACAGCACGATGCGATCGCGGGGCCGGTATCGCATCGCCACGCAAAATTCAGCGACGACCATCGCGACCGCCAACGTGCATGACATCTGCACGACATGCTTCGCCGTCACGCACCGCGCGGTGTCCTGCATCTCGGTCGATGGTGCATTCCGTATACATGGAACGCGCACAATCAAAATATCGGAACCTAAATCGTCATTTTCTTCGAGTTCATTATTTCATAAAGGTGATACGCCGCTATTTGCAGAATGCGCATCACAGGTAAGGAAATGTTCCCTGGAATGTCGCCACCGCAACATCTGCGCCGCACATGCTGATCTCGCGCCAGGAAGAAGGCGCAAGCACGCAAGGTAAAGAATTCCCCCGGATTCATTCCGTCGTTTTCTCAACCAAGGAGAACAGCAAGTGCGCAATCTCACCCTTTCCCGTTTCAGCGCGATCGCCGTGGCGATCGCGGCCATGTCCACCGGCTCAGCGATGGCCGCCGAGAACCTGTATGGCGGCGGCGCGACCTTCCCGGCGCAGCCGTATGTCGGCAACACCTACACCGCGGTCACTCCGAACGCGCGCCTGTCGACCAATGCCGGCAATACCGCCGGCAGCGGCTCCACCACCGCCGCCCTGGGCAGCGGCTCGGTGTTCCTGACCTACAGCAACGGCAGCAGCAACAAGGTGTCGTATTGCCAGACCGGCAGCGGCTTCGGCAAGAACACCCTCGCCGGCAGCACCGCCGCCAACCAGGCCTGCAACGACTTCAGCACCTCGCCGCTGGGCCTGAGCGCCGCGGCCTTGGCGCCGGACTTCATCGGCACCGATGCGCCGTACAGCACCTCCGACTACAACGCCTTCCTCAATGGCGGCAACGCCGCCGGCCGTGTCGGCATCGTCCAGGTTCCGACCCTCGCCGGCGCCATCGCACTGCCGCAGAGCACCCCGACCGCCAGCTTCAACCTCACCGCGGCGCAGGTCTGCCAGATCTATTCCGGCCTGGTCAGCGACTGGAGCAGCGTGTCCGGCAGCGGCACCAGCGGCCCGATCAAGATCGTCTACCGCACCGACGGCAGCGGCACCACCTTCGCTTTCACCAGCTACCTGGCGCGCACCTGCAACGGCACCAGCAACGTGCCGTCGGGCTTCACCTTCACCCCGAACCAGACCTTCAACTCGGCGCTGCCGGGCGGCGTCAGCGGCGTGTACGGCTCGCGCGCGATCGGCGCCAGCGGCAATAACGGCGTGGTGACCTCGGTGCGGGTGACCAACAGCAACGCGCTGGGCTATGCCGATGTCGGCGAAGTGCTGCTGCAGGCGGCCCGCTACGTCACCGTGGCCGGGTTCGATCCGAAGAACTTCGGCAAGGACTCCAGCGGCAATCCGGCGCCGGTGACGCTGGCGGCGTCGGCCCTGCTGAGCGGCCGCGTGCTCGACGGCGCGACCGTCAACGCGGTGCCGGGCAGCGGCTCGACCGCGGTGAAGAACTGCGTGCGTCTGGTCAACCCCAGCGCCGCGATCACCAACGCCTACCCGATCGCGGCGATCACCTACCTGGCCGGCTTCACCAGCGGCAACGGCAGCACCGCGCATGTGCAGGCGGTGAAGGATCTGTTCAACATCTTCTACAACACCAGCACCCGCCCGGCGCTGCCGGATGGTTTCGCCTACCTGGGCGGCATCACCGCCTCGGCGCAGAACACGGTCAATACCTGCGTGCAGTAATCGCGCAGCGCAACCGAGCGCATGCGCAGCCGGTGGGCCTTCGTGCCCGCCGGCTTTTGCGTGCGCGTTGCGCCTGCGGCAACTCCGGCGGATGTCAAAACCCGTGCGGCAGGCGCACCCGCGCGCACAGCCCGCCGCCCGCGCGGTTGGCGAACTCCAGCGCGCCGCCGTGCGCCTGGCAGATGGCCGCGGCGATCGACAGGCCGAGGCCGCTGCCGCCGGAATGGCGTGCCCGCGAGTCGTCGGCGCGCCAGAAACGGTCGCCCATCCGCGCCAGCGCTTCCTCGTCGACGCCGGGACCGCGATCGGCCACGCGGATCAGCACGCCACCGGCATCGGCCTGCGCCTCCAGCGCCAGTTCGCCGCCGGCCGCGGCGTAGCGCAGCGCATTGTCGATCAGCACCGACAGCACCTGGCCCAGGCGGTCGCGGTCGGCGCTGATGTGCAACTGCTCGGGAATGCGCACCTGCACCTGCATGCCGGCCTCCTGCAGCGGCTGCGCCGCCCAGGTCAGGCGTTCGCGGACCAGGGCGCCGAGTGCGAACATCTGCGGCTCCAGCATCAGCTGGTTGGCGCGTGCCATCGACAGCAGGTGCAGGTCGCCGACCAGGCGATTGATCTGTTCCAGTTGGCGCTGGACCATGCGCAACTGCTCCTCGCTGCTCGGGAACACCTGGTCGAGCATGCCCTGCACCCGCCCCATCGCCGCGTTGAGCGGGGTGCGCAGTTCGTGCGCCAGCATCGCGCTGGACTCGCGCACCTCGCGCTCGTACCGCTGCAGCTGCGCGCTCATGCCGTTGAAGTCGGTCGCCAGCCCGGCCAGTTCGTCCGGGGCGCCGGGCACCACGCGCGCACGCGCGGCGAAATCGCCATCGCTGATCCGCCGCGCCGCCTCGGCGACGTTGGAGAACTGCCGCGACAATGGCCGCGAAGCGAGCAGGCCGCAGACCACGATCACCGGGATCGACGCCAGCACCATGCCGGCCAGCAGCCACCAGTCGCGGCTGGCCAGCCCGGGCAGGAAGTCGGCCACGTCGTAATAGGTTTCGAACAGTTCCCACAGGCGCCGCGCATTGCTGTGCGGATCCTCGCGCAGCTGCAGCATCTCCTGCCGCGCCTGCGGCGGCAGGCGGCTCAGGGTGGAGACGTCCCAGATCGCGAAGCGCAGCACCATGCCCAGCGCGATCGCGATGATGGTCAGCACCGCCAGCGCGCTCATGCGCAGGCCTACCCATTGCCACAGCGGGGCGTGGCGTTTGCGGCGGAACCAGGCCCAGTTCATCGGAAGCGGTAGCCGATCGCGCGCACGGTCACCAGCAGGCCAGTGACCTGCTCGTGTTCCAGCTTCTTGCGCAGGTTGTGCACGTGCGCATCCACCACCCGTTCCAGCGCGTCGCTATCAGGCAGACAGATTTCCAGCAGTTCGCTGCGGGTGAAGGCCTTGAACGGCGTCTTCATCAGCGTCGCCAGGATGTTGAACTCGGTCGGGGTCAGTTCCAGCGCCACCTCGTGGCCGTCGGCATCGCGCACGGTGGCACGCACCGCGGCGGTGTCCACGGTGAGCCGCTCGTGGCGCAGCGGCTCCTCGCTGGCACGCGCCGGCCCGGCGCGGCGCAGCACCGCATACACCCGCGCCACCACTTCCTTGGGGCTGTACGGCTTGACCACGTAGTCGTCGGCGCCGTAACGCAGCGCGCCGAGCTTCTCCGGTTCGTCGCCCATCGCGGTGACCATGATCACCGGCGTGTCGCTGCTGCGGCGGATCGTGGACAGCACCTCGGTGCCGCTGAGCCGCGGCAGCATCACGTCCAGCAGCACCAGGTCCGGCTTCCACTGCGCATGCACCGCCACCGCCTTCTGTCCGTCCTCGGCGATGGTGACCTCGAAGCCGTCGCGGCGCAGGTAGGCATCGAGGATGCTGGCGCTGTCGGCATCGTCTTCGACCAGCAGGATCTTCTTCGCGTGCATTGCCCGGTGCCCGTGTTTGGCGTCTTGATGGAATCTTGAAGATTCCTAGAAGGCGGATTGAACATGCCCGCCGATGCTGGCAGTCGAGTTCGATCACCCGACCGCTGCCATGATTCTACCGTCCCTGCCGCTTCGCCCGTGTCGCACCCGCGCCCTGCTCGGCCTGCTCGCGCTCGCCCTGGGTGGCTGCTCCCTGGCGCCGGTCTACCAACGCCCGCAACCGGCCCTGCCGCCCACCTTCGGCGCGACCAACGCGACCGCGGCCGCCGCACCGGATCGCGGCGAGAGTGCGCTCACCGACCAGGAACTGCAGTTCGTACGGACATTCTCGCCGCAGCACGACCTGGCCCCGCTGCTGACCCAGGCACTGGCCCACGATCCGGACTTCCGCAATGCCGTGCTGACCGTGCAGCAGGCGCGCGCCCAGTACCGCATCGAACGCGCGCAGCAGCTGCCGCAGCTGGGCCTCGATGCCCAGGGCACGCGTCGCAGCTACGACGACGCGGCCACGCAGGCGCGCTATGGCCAGAAGCTGAGTACCGTCGCAGTCGGCGTGGATGGCTTCGAACTGGACCTGTTCGGCAAGCTGGCCTCGCTGTCGGCGGCGGCGCAGCAGCGTTACCTGGCCTCCGAAGACGGCCGCCAGGCGGCGCGCGGTGCGCTGATCGCCGAGGTACTGCGCGCCTACACACTGGAGCGTGCCGCCCTGCAGAGCCAGCAGCAGGCGCAGACCATCGCCGAGCGTAGTGCGGCGCTGCTGGCGATCGCCACGCGCCAGCAGGCGGTCGGGCTGATCTCCCGCGATGCGCTGGACCGCCAGCGCCACGACGACGACCAAGCGCAGGCGCGCGCGCAGCAGGCCACCAGCGATCACGCCGCCGCTCGCCGAGCCCTGCAACTGCTCGCCGGCTACGCCACGCCGGACGGCGCCGGCACCTTGCAGGACCTGCTGCCGGGTGCCGGGCAGGACGATGGCCGCACCTGGCGCGACCTCGACTCGCAGCTGCTGCTGCAGCGCCCGGACATCCGCCAGGCCGAGGCCGAACTGCGCGCGCGCAATGCCGACATCGGCGCCGCACGCGCCGCGTTCTTCCCGTCGATCCGCCTGAGCACCTCGCTGGGCACCGCCAGCGAGGCATTGAACGGCCTGTTCATGCCCGGCAGCCGCAGCTGGAGCTTCATGCCGCAGTTGCTGCTGCCGCTGTTCGACGGCGGCCGCAACCGCGCCAACCTGGATCTCGCACAGCTGCGCAAGGACGGCGCGGTGGCCGACTACGAGAAGACCGTGGAAGCGGCGTTCCGCGAGGTCGCCGATGCGCTGGATGCGCTGCCGGCGCTGCAACAGCGCGAACGTGGCGAACGCACCAATCTCGAACGCGAACGCCAGCGTGTGGCGCGCCTGCAGCAGCGCGTCGCGCAAGGTCTGCAGGACCGCCCCGAGTTGCTGGCCGGCGACATCCAGGCCGCGCAGGCCGAACTGGCGCATCTGCAGGCGCGGCAGGACCTGTTGCTCGATCGCATCGCGCTGTTCCGCGCGTTCTACGGCGTGCCGCTGCCGCACGCGCCCTGATGACCTTTCCCCCGCACGAGGTTGCCCCGATGAAACATCTCCTGTCCGTTCTGTCGCCCACGCTGACCGTGGCGGTGCTGGCGCTGCCGCCGGCCGCGCACGCCGCAGACCCCGATCCGGCCCCCAGCGCCGGCCTGTTCGGCGACCGCACCCAAGTGAGCGTGGGCGCCGGCGCCATGCTGACTCCGCGCTATCCCGGCTCCGCCGACGACCGCGTGCAGGCGGTGCCGGTGTTTTCGATACAGCGCGGCATCCTGTTCGCGGACACGCTGCGCGGCGCCGGCGTCCAGTTCCAGAACGCGCACGGCTTCTCCGCCAGCCAGTCGTTCGGCTACGACCTGGGCCGCCTGCAGCGCAACAGCAGCTGGCGCCCCGGCTCCAAGCGCCTGGCCGGCATGGGCGACGTGCCCGGCGCGATCACCGCGCGCAGCCTGGTCATGCAGCAGCTCACCCCGTACCTGGCGCTGGACGCCGAGGCGGAGTTCGCGCTGAAGGACGGTGCGCGCCGCAACCGCTACCGCGCCGGCGCGCGCTTCACCCTGCTGCAGGCGGCGGCCGACAACGTGACCCTGGACCTGGACGCGCACGTCGGCGACCGCCGCTTCAACCAGGCGTACTTCGGCGTCACCGAGGCGCAAAGCCTGACCAGCGGATTCCAACCGCACCGCGCCGATGCCGGCGTGTACGCCTACACCGTCGGCGCCGAATGGGATCACACCCTGTCGCCGCACTGGACCGCCTCGCTGCTGCTCAACGCCACCCGCTACGTCGGCCCCGCCGACGGCAGCCCGGTGGTGCGTCGCCGCGCCGCTGCCGGCGGCGGCGCCACCGTCACCTACACCTTCTGAACGTTCCCGGGACACCGCCGATCATGACCCTGCGCCCCACCCTGCTTCTCACGCTGTGCCTGCCGCTGGCCGTGCTGGCGCTGTCCGGCTGCGGCCGCGAGGCCGCACCGCCCGCCGACGCGCCGCGCGCGGTCAAGCTGGAAACCGTCGGCAGCGATGCCGCGCGCGACAGCACCCGCTACCTCGCCCAGGTGCGCCAGCAACAACGCGCCGATCTCGGCTTCGAAGGCGGCGGCCGCATCGCCGCCATCGCCGTGGACGTGGGCGACCGCGTGCGCGCCGGCCAGGTGCTCGCACGTCTGGACCCGGAACCGAACAACCTGCGCCTGCAGCAGGCCGAGGCCGGCGTCGGCATCGCCGCGGCAGACCTGCAGCAGCAGCAGACCCAGCTCGCCCAGCAGCAGGCCATGTTCGACGACGGCGCCGCCTCGGCCGCGACCCTGACCGCGGCCAAGAGCGCCTTCGCCGCGGCGCAGGCGAAGGTCCGCAGCGCGCAGTCGGACCTGGCGCTGGCGCGCCGCGCGGTGCGTCAATCGGAACTGCGCGCACCGTTCGACGGCAGCGTGGTGGCACGCCTGCAGCAGCCCGACAGTCTTGTGAGCGCGGGCCAGCCGGTCCTGCAACTGGACGGCGCCGATCGCGCGCAGGTGCTGGCGACGCTGCCGGCCGATCGCGCGGCGGCGCTGCAACCGGGCCAAAGCGTCCTCGCCTACCGCAGCAGCGCACCGCAGCAGGCGCTGCCGCTGCGCCTGCGCAGCGTGTCCGAACGCGTGGACGGCGGGGCCACCGTGCAGGCGCTGTTCGACAGCACCGGCGCCGACGCGGCGCAGCCGCGCAGCGGCGAATCGCTGCTGCTGGCCCTGCCCGACAGCGCCGCCGATCAGGCGCCGAGCGTGCCGTTGAGCGCGCTGATCCCGAGCATGGCCGACGGCCAGACCATGCTGTTCGTGTACCGCCAGGACAGCGGCAGCGTGCGCCGTCGTCAGGTCGTCACCGGGCACGCCGAGGGCGGCCGCGTGCAGATCCTGCGTGGCCTGGCTCCGGGCGAGCGCATCGTCGCCGCCGGCGCCGCCTTCCTCCACGACGGCCAGCACGTCGTGCCGTTCCGTCCCACCACCCGCCTCGGCACCACCTCGCCATGAACCTGACCCGCGCCACCCTGCAATCGAGCCGCCTGGCGCTGTTCAGCGCCGCCCTGATCCTGATCGGCGGCATCGTCACCTTTCTCGGTTTCCCCTCGCAGGAGGAACCCAGCGTGACCGTGCGCGATGCGATCGTGCAGGTCGGTTACCCCGGCATGCCGAGCGAGCGCGTGGAGAACCTGCTCGCGCGCCCGCTGGAGGAACGGCTGCGCGAAGTCAGCGGGCTGAAGAAGATCGTCACCACCATCCATCCCGGCAGCGCCATCGTGCAGGTCACCGCGCAGGACAGCGTCAAGGACCTGCCGGCGTTGTGGCAGCGGGTGCGCAGCAAGGCGGCCGAGGCCGGTGCCGAGCTGCCCGCGGGTACGCAGGGGCCGCTGGTCGACGACGACTTCGGCCGCGTCGCCATCGCCTCGATCGCCGTCACCGCGCCCGGCTTCAACACCGCCGAGATGCTCGGGCCGCTGCGGCAGATGCGTGCGCAGCTGTACGCCGTGCCGGGCGTCGAGCGGGTCACCTTCCACGGCCTGCAGGACGAGCGCGTCTATGTCGCCTTCGACCGCACCAAGCTGGGCGAGGCCGGCCTCACCCCGGCCGCGGTCGCGCAGCAACTGCGCGCGCAGAACGTGGTCGCCGGCGGCGGCCTGGTCGCCGCGTCGGGCATGGCGATGACCGTGACCACCTCCGGCGAAGTGCGCGATCTCGACGACCTGCGCAATGCCCCGATCGCCACGCAGGGCGCCGACGGCCCACGGCAGATCCCGCTGGCGCAGCTGGCGCGGATCGAGCTGATGCCGGTTGATCCGCCGGAGGCCGGCGCCATCTACCAGGGCCAGCCGGCGGTGGTGGTGGCGGTGTCGATGGCGCCGGGCAACAACGTCGCCGAGGTCGGCAAGGCGCTGCGCCGCACCCTGGGCGAGACCGCCAAGGCGCTGCCGGTGGGTTTCGCACAGCACGTGGTCACCTTCCAGGCCGACGTGGTCGAGCGCGAGATGGGCAAGATGCATCACGTGATGGGCGAGACCATCGTCATCGTGATGGCGGTGGTGATGCTGTTTCTCGGCTGGCGCACCGGCCTGATCGTCGGCGCGATCGTGCCATTGACCATCCTCGGCGCGCTGATCGCGATGCGGGTGTTGGGCGTGGAACTGCAGACCGTGTCCATCGCCGCGATCATCCTGGCGCTGGGTCTGCTGGTGGACAATGGCATCGTCATCGCCGAGGATATCGAACGGCGCCTGGCCGCCGGCGAGGAACGTCGCGCCGCCTGCGAGGCCGCCGGCCGCAGCCTGGCGATCCCGCTGCTGACTTCTTCCCTGGTGATCGTGCTGGCGTTCTCGCCGTTCTTCTTCGGCCAGACCAGCACCAACGAATACATGCGCTCGCTGGCGATCGTGCTGGCGGTGACCCTGCTCGGCTCGTGGCTGCTCAGCATCACCATCACCCCGCTGCTGTGCATGTACTTCGCCCGCGCGCATGCCGCGCCGGCCGATGGACATGGCGACAGCTACACCTCCAAGCCGTATCGGCTGTACCGGCGCACGATCGAGGCGCTGCTGGCGCACAAGGCGCTGTTCCTGGGCAGCATGCTCGCCCTGCTCGCCCTGGCGGTGACCGTGCTGGTCTCGGTGCCGTACAGCTTCCTGCCCAAGTCCGACCGCCTGCAGTTCCAGATGCCGGTGACCCTGCAACCGGGCAGCGATGCGCGCGAGACACTGCGCACCGTGCAGTCGATCAGCCAGTGGCTGGCCGACCGCCGGCAGAACCCGCAGATCGTCGACAGCATCGGCTACGTCGCCGACGGCGGCCCGCGCATCGTGCTCGGGCTGAACCCGCCGCTGCCGGCGGCCAACATCGCCTACTTTACCGTCAGCGTGCGGCCGGGCAGCGACATCGATGCGCTGATCGCCAAGGTGCGCTCCCACCTGCGCCAGGCCTACCCGGCGGTACGCGCCGAGCCCAAGCGATTCTCCCTGGGCTCGACCGAATCCGGCGTGGCGATCTACCGGGTGATCGGCCCGGACGAAACGCAACTGCGCCGGATCGCCGCCGGCATCGCCGACGCCCTGCGTGCCCTGCCCGGCACGCTGGACGTCAGCGACGACTGGGACAGCCGCATTCCGCGCTACGTGGTGCAGGTGGACCAGGCCAAGGCGCGCCGCGCCGGCGTCGCCAGCGAGGACATCGCCCAGGCGCTGCAACTGCGCTATGGCGGCGTGGACGCCTCGGTGATCCACGACGACGGCAGCTCCGTGCCGATCGTGCTGCGCGGCGACAGCGACCCGCATGCACGCGGCGGCAATCCCGGCGACACGCCGATCTACCCGTCCTCCGGCGCCGCGCCGCTACCGCTGGCGGCGATCGCCGACATCCAACTGAGTTCGGAACCCTCGACGATCCAGCGCCGCAACCTGAGCCGCGCCATCACCATCACCGGCCGCAACCCGGACCTGACCACCGACCAGGTGGTGGCCGCGCTGGCCGACAAGGTGGCGGCGCTGCGCCTGCCGCCGGGCTACCGCATCGAGATGGGCGGCGAACTGGAGGACGCCGCCGAAGCCAACCAGGCGCTGCTGCAATACATGCCGCATGCGCTGGGCGCGATCCTGCTGCTGTTCGTCTGGCAGTTCAATTCGTTCCGCAAGCTGTTCATCGTGGTCGCCAGCATTCCGTTCGTGTTGATCGGCGCCACCCTCGCGCTGCTGGTCACCGGTTATCCGTTCGGCTTCATGGCCACCTTCGGCCTGCTCGCACTGGCCGGCATCATCGTCAACAACGCGGTGCTGCTGCTCGAACGGATCGAGGCCGAGCTGGCCGATGGCCTGAGCCGGCACGAGGCGGTGATCGCCGCAGCGGTCAAGCGCCTGCGCCCGATCGTGATGACCAAGCTGACCTGCATCGTCGGCCTGATCCCGCTGATGCTGTTCGCCGGGCCGCTGTGGACCGGCATGGCCATCACCATGATCGGCGGTCTGGCCCTGGGCACGCTGGTGACCCTGGGGGTGATTCCGGTGCTGTACGACCTGCTGTTCGCACGCCGCGCCGGCAAGCCGGCGAAGGTCGCGGCATGAAGCGGCGGCGCTGGCACCGCGCGATCCTGCCCTGTGTCGTGCTGTGCATGGCGCTGTGCACCGGCGGCTGTGCCAGCGTCACCCTGCAACGCGTGGATGCGGCGCGCTACATCCAGGCCAAGCGCGGCGACGCGCTGAGCACCGCGCGCCCCAGCGATGCCGCACTGCAGACGCTGAACGTGGCCGGCCTCGACGCGGCACGCTGCACGGCGACGGTGCCGCCATGCATCGACCAGTTGCTCGGCAACGCCGACATGGACCAGGAACGTACCCTGGCGACGGCGGCGGAACTGTCGCTGCTGGCCGCGCAACGTGCCGCCAGGCAACGTCCGGCCAGCGATGCCACGCTGGCCGCCTGGCTGCAGACCGCGCGTTACGCCTACGCCTACCTGTTCTTCAGCGCACGCACGCCCAGCGAACGCGCCTTCGAGGAACGCCAGACCCAAGTGCGCGACTACTACAACTACGCCGTGCAGCAGGCGGTGACCGCGTTGTTCGCCCGCTACCGGCGGCATCCGCCGGCCACGCACGAGGCCGGCGCGCAGATCGCCGCCCTGCCCGACTGGACGGTGACGCTGGATGCCAGCGGCGTCGGCGACATGCCGATGCCCGAGACGATGCTGGCGGCCAGCGGCCTGCGTTTCGACGGACTGCGCAGCGTGTATCGGCGCGATGGCTTCGGCGCGGAGATGGTCGCGGTCCTGCCGCAGCCGGCGGCGGAGGCCATCCGCAGCACCGACGCCGCTCCTGTCTACAGCGACATGCCCACCCCCAACCTCACGGTGTTGCTGCGCTTCGATGGCCGCACGCTCAAGCAGGTGCTGGCCAGCCACAGCGCACACGTGGAGGTCCACGACCCCTCGCTCGGCGATCGGGTCACAATGGGCGGTGTCGACGTGCCGCTGGCGGCCAATTTCAGCGCCGGCTACGGCGTGTGGATGGCGCGCGCCGGTTTCGCCGCGCAATCGCTGCGCACCCTGCTCGGCCTCGGGCACGGCATCGACCGGCCGCACGTGTTCCTGACCCAGCCCTACGATCCGAACCGGCGCGTGCTGGTGCTGCTGCACGGGCTGGCCAGCAGCCCGGAAGCCTGGGTCAACTTGGCCAACGACCTGCTCGGCGATCCGCAGGTCCGCGCGCGCTATCAGATCTGGTTCGTCTACTACCCGACCAACCTGCCGATTCCCTACACCCACCTGCAGGTTCGCAACGCCCTGGAGCAGACGCTGGACCAGTTCGATCCGCAACGCCGCAGCGTCTCCGCACATGACATGGTGCTGATCGGGCACAGCATGGGCGGCGTGCTGGCGCGCTTGATGGTGTCTTCCAGCGACGGCGAGCGGCTGTGGCGAACCCTGTTCGACGGGGCGGCGCTGGATCCGCAGGCGCGCCAGGCACTGCACGCAAGGCTCGGACCGATGCTGCAGTTCGCACCGATGCCGGAAGTCTCCGAAGCGATCTTCCTGGCAACCCCGCAGCGCGGCACGCCCGAGGCCGCCGGCACGGTGGGCGAACTGGCACGCGCCGTGATCGGGCTGCCACGGCGCGTGCTCGACCAGTTCCAGGACATCGCGGGCAAGAACATGCTCGACGGGCTGCCCAACAGCATCGACAGCCTCAGCGACCACGACCCTTTCATCCTCGCCGCAGCGCAATTGCCGATCTCACCACAGGTGACCTATCACTCCATCATCGGGCAGGAGGATCCGCGCGTGCCGCTGGCGCAGTCCAGCGACGGCATCGTGCCGTACTGGAGCGCCCACCTGCCCGGCGCCGCCTCGGAAACGGTGATCGTCTCCGGACACAGCGTGCAACGCACGCCGCAGGCGATCCTGCAGATCCGCCGGCTGCTGCATTGAACTGGCGCAGCGCTAGCCCTTCATCGATGCAGCACCAGCCCCACTGTCCCTAAGGGAGAAGGAACCAAAAGCCCCTCTCCCACCGGGAGAGGGGTTGGGGTGAGGGTACGGGGCGCGCAGCGCCCGCACCAATGTGGCCATGCGAGGCGACGCCCGTACCCTCATCCGCCCCTGCGGGGCACCTTCTCCCGGAGGGAGAAGGGAGCAACCAAAGCCCCTCTCCCCTCGGGAGAGGGGTTGGGGTGAGGGTACGGGGCGCGCAGCGCCTGCACCAATCTGACCATGCGAGGCGACGCCCGGACCCTAATCCGCCCCTGCGGGGCACCTTCTCCCGGAGGGAGAAGGGAGCAACCAAAGCCCCTCTCCCCTCGGGAGAGGGGTTGGGGTGAGGGTACGGGCGCCCTCGCACATCCTGGATGCAGGCAGACAAGGAACAGCAGCACCACTCGCTCGAAGAAGCCAGCGATCCACTCGGCTTCCAGCGCATGCTTGCCGCATCTCGCAGCCGCCGCACACGGCCACCGCACGCATAAAAAAACACCCGGCAGTGCCGGGTGTTTTCGAAAGTGGCGTCCCCACGGGGATTCGAACCCCGGTCGCCACCGTGAAAGGGTGATGTCCTAGGCCTCTAGACGATGGGGACGCGGATAACGATGTTGCTTTGCGGACGGCCTATGTCCGAAAAGTTGGTGGAGCCAGCCGGGATCGAACCGGCGACCTCTTGCATGCCATGCAAGCGCTCTCCCAGCTGAGCTATGGCCCCACGTGTACTGGCAGAAGCGGAATCTTACCCGACTTCCTTCCGATGTACAAACCCCGCACTCAGTGCGTTCGGCAGAGCCGAACCCGGATGCGCGCGAGGAATTCCTGCGAAAAATGGCGTCCCCACGGGGATTCGAACCCCGGTCGCCACCGTGAAAGGGTGATGTCCTAGGCCTCTAGACGATGGGGACGCTGTATAACGATGTCGCCTTTGCGGACGGCCTATGTCCGAAAAGTTGGTGGAGCCAGCCGGGATCGAACCGGCGACCTCTTGCATGCCATGCAAGCGCTCTCCCAGCTGAGCTATGGCCCCACGTGCTGCGAGGAGCGGAATATTAACGATCGTGATCGGCACACGCAAGCGTTTTTTTCGGAACGTTCGCGACGCCGCACACGCCCTCGCCACGACCGGCTGCATCCGCACGCGCGCCTGCATTGCGCGACGTCTGCGCCTCACGTCCAACGATGGAGGCGACCTGCGGAACTCGCCGCACACGGCGCCAATCCGCCTCCGCAGCCCTCCGCCACTCGTGTCGATGATTGCCGATATCGGCACAACGGGTGGATTTGCGCGCCCCTTGCGCGGTCGGCAGGAACCGAATGCTTCGCCTAACGTGCGACGCACATATAGAGATGTGCTCGGGAAGTACCCATGGCCACTGCCATTCCCCCCGCCTCCTCCAACGACGGCAAATACAGCGCTGGCGGCGCGGCCGAACTGTCGGCTATACTCCGCGGCCGCGCCGAAGTGGCGGAATCGGTAGACGCAGCGGACTCAAAATCCGCCGCCCTTAAAAGCGTGTGGGTTCGAGTCCCACCTTCGGCACCAGGACTGACGGCAGCTTCGGCTGCCGTTTGTTTTTTGCGTGCCGCCGCGGCGCGCGTCGACGTCGATCACAGGTAAACGCTTCATCTTCCTGCGCGCGTTTGTCTAGGCGGTGGCAGTGACGGTCCCGCTATACTTTCCGTTCCCAAACCTTAACGAGCAAGCGATGTCGGCATTGCGGGGCCTGCGTATCCTGGTGGTCGAGAACGACGAAATGAACGCCACGCTGCTGGAGTTGCAGCTTGCCCAGGCCGGTGCCGAGGTGGTCGGCATCGCCGCATCCGTGCAGCAGGCCCTTGCGCTGATCGACAGCGAGCGCCCGGACCGGGCGGTGCTCGACTTCCGCCTCTCCGCCGGCGAAACCAGCGAACCGGTCGCCCGGGCGCTGAGCGAGCGTGGCACCCCCTTCGTACTCGCCACCGGCGTGGCCGCCGACGCGCTCCCTCCCGGTTTCGCCGCCGGCGTGGTGCTGACCAAGCCCTACCTGTCCGAGCAGCTGATCAAGGCCTTGCAGGACGCTCACGCCAAGACGACCGCACGCCCCTGAGAATCCTCGGTCGTAAGCCCGCCGCCTGGCGGGAACGCTTCGAGGAACTCCGCCATCAACGTCAAGGACTGTTCGCCGCCTCCTGTCCGGTTTCCCGCCGGCAGCGCCACGGGGGCCTTGCTGCGCGCCATCGATTGGCGTGAGCACGAACTGGGCCCGATGGAGCACTGGCCGCGGAGCCTGCTCACGGCGCTGTCGATCTGCCTGAACTCGCGGTTCCCGATGGCGGTGCGCTGGGGCGAGCGCCAGTTCAACCTGTACAACGACGCCTACGTGCCGATCCTCGGGTTGCGACACCCGCAAGGGTTCGCGCGGCCGATGGAAGAGGTATGGCCGGACGTCTGGCCCGAGGTGCGGGCGCAGGCCGACCAGGTGATGGCCAGTGGCGAATCGACCTGGAACGAACACATCCCGTTGACGATGATGCGCAACGGCTATGGCGAGCAGGTGTATTTCACCTTCTCCTACAGCCCGCTGTTCGACGACGAAGGCGGCATCGCCGGCGTGCTATGCGTGTGCACCGAGGACACGGCGCGGATCACCCTGGCGCGCGAACGCGACACGCTGCTGAAGGCGCTGGACGCGCAACGTGCGCAGATGGCTGATGCCTTCGAGCAGTCGCCGGCGGCGCTGGCGATCCTGCGCGGCCCGGATTACGTGATCGAGACCGTCAACCGGCGCTACCAGCAGCTGGTCGGACCGCGCGAAGTGGTCGGCCGGCCGCTGACCGAGGCCATCCCCGAAATCCAGCATCAGGGCGTCATTGGCCTGCTCGACAACGTCCGCACCAGCGGCGTGCCGTTCATCGACGAGTCGATGACCTTCCAGCTGTGCCGTAGTCCGCACGAAGCGACCTCGGACACCACGCTGGAATGCGTGTACCAGCCGATGCACGACGCCGAGGGCCGGGTCAGCGGAATCCTGGTGCATGGCATCGACCGCACCGAACAGGCGCGCGCGCAGGCGCACGACAGCTTCCTGCTGATGCTCGAGGACACCCTGCAGAACCTGCACAGCACCGAAGCCATCTGCGAGACCGGTGCCGCCCTGCTCGGCCAGCACCTCGGCGCCAATCGCTGCGCCTACGCGATCGTCGAGGCCGACGAGGACGTGTTCGACGTGCGCGCCGACTACGTCGACGGCGCCTCGCACCTGACCGGGCGCTCGCGCTTCAGCGATTTCGGCAGCGACCTGCTGGACTGCATGCGCGAAAACCGGCCGTGGGTGGTGCAGGACACCGAGACCCACCAGCCGCCGATGCGCCTGGACGACCAGAACTACCGTCGTCTGGGCATGCGCGCCGTGCTGACCGCGCCGCTGCACAAGGCCGGCCGCCTGGTGGCCGCGATCGGCGTGCACCACGCCCAGCCGCGCGTGTGGACCTCGGCCGAGATCGAGCTGGTGCGGCTGGTGGCGGCGCGCTGCTGGGAATCGATGCAACGCGCGGGCGCGCAAAGCGCACTGACCAGCAGTGCGGCGCGCCTGAGCGAACTGGCCGATGCGATGCCGCAGATCGTGTTCACCGCCATGCCCGACGGCCACGTCGACTACTTCAACCGCCGCTGGTACGAGTACACCGGGCTGCCGGTCGGCGAGGCCGGCTACGACAGCTGGCGCCATGTGCACACCGAGGAAGGCCTGGCACGGGTGATGGAGGTGTGGCCGGAAGCGCTGCGCAGCGGCAAGCCGTACGAGATCGAGTACCCGCTGCGCCGCCACGACGGCGAGTACCGCTGGCATCTCGGCCGCGCCCTGCCGATCCGCGACGACAGCGGCCGCATCGTGCGCTGGATCGGCACCAACACCGACATCCACGACCGCCGTCTGGTCGAGCAGCGCCTGCAGGAAAGCGAACTGCGCTTCCGCCAGCTGTGCGACAACGCGCCGGTGATGATCTGGATGTCCAATGCCGACGGCGACTGCGAATACATCAGCCGCCAGTGGTATCTGTTCACCGGGCAGAGCGAGCAGGAGGCGCTGGGCAGCGGCTGGCAGGAAATGATCCATGCCGACGACCTGGCCACGGTCGGCCGTACCCTGGCGCGCGCCTGCGCCGACCGCCGCGCCTACACCGTGGAATACCGCCTGCGCCGCCACGACGGCGAGTACCGCTGGTGCGTGGACACCGCCACGCCGCGCTTCAGTTCGTCCGGCCAGTTCCTGGGCTTCATCGGCTCGCTGCTGGACATCGCCGAGCGCAAGCGCATCGAGAATGCCACCACCGCCGAGCGTGCGGCGCTGGAGATGATCACCACCGGCAAGCCGCTGAGCACGGTGCTGGAGGCGATCGCGCGCGGCATCGAGTCGCAGAGCGATGTCGGCCTGCGCTGCACCATCATGCTGGTCGACGAGCACCGCCAGTGCCTGCTGGAAGGCGCCGCGCCGAGCATGCCGCCCGCCTTCCGCAAGGCGGTGCAGCGCCTGCCGATCGACCCCAACACCGGCTGCTGCGGGCGCGCCGCCTATCTGCGCCGGCAGGTGCTGTGCAGCGACGTGCGGGTGAACCCGCATTGGCAGGCGTATCTGGCGACCGCCCTGGAGGCGGACATCGTCGCCTGCTGCTCGACGCCGATCCTGGCCAGCGACGGCGAAGTGCTGGGCGTGGTCGCGCTGTACTACCCGTTCGTGCACTACCCCAACCCGCACGAACAGGATCTTGCGCGCTCCGCCTCGCACCTGGCCGGCATCATCATCGAGCGCCGCGGCACCGACCTGCGCCTGCAGCAACTGCTTGCCGCCGAGCAGAGCGCGCGCAGCGAGGCCGAACGCGCCAGCCGCATGAAGGACGAGTTCCTGGCCACGCTCAGCCACGAGCTGCGCACGCCGCTGAACGCGATCCTGGGCTGGTCGCGGCTGATGCAGGACGATGCGGTGCGCCAGAAGGACCTGACCAAGGGCCTGGAGGTGATCGAGCGCAGCGCGCATTCGCAGGCGCAGATCATCGACGACCTGTTGGACATGAGCGCCATCCTGTCCGGCAAGGTCCGCCTGGAGGCCGGCGAGCTGGACCTGGGCGCACTGCTCAGCGAGACCATCGATGCGGCGCGCCCCGGCGCGCAGAACAAGGGCATCGACATCGTGCTGGTCGCCGACGAAGCGACCGCCCTGCCCTATCTGGGCGATCGGGTGCGGCTGCAGCAGGTGCTGACCAATCTGATCGGCAACGCCATCAAGTTCACCCCCAGCGCCGGCACGGTCACGGTGACCCTGGACAGCACCAGCACCCACGTCCGCATCGCCGTCGGCGATACCGGCATCGGCATCGACCCGGCGTTCCTGCCGCACGTGTTCGACCGCTTCCGCCAGGCCGACGCGAGCAGCACGCGCAGCGCCGGCGGCCTCGGCCTGGGCCTGGCGATCGCCAAGCAGCTGGCCGAACTGCACCAGGGACAGTTGTCGGTCAGCAGCGACGGCGTCGGCCTCGGCGCAACCTTCACCCTGCTGCTGCCGCGCAACGACGTGCAGAGCCTGGATCCGATCCGCCGTGGCAACGACGCCGCGCTGTCCGGCGGCATGCTGCGGCGCGACGGCATTCGCCTGGATGGCGTGCGCGTGCTGGTGGTGGACGACGACATGGATTCTCGGGGCGTCACCCAGCGCTTCCTGCAGGAAGCCGGTGCCGTGGTCGAGGCCGCGGTCTGCGCCGACGATGCCGAAGCGCTGCTGCGCGAACGGCAGTATGCGCTGCTGGTCAGCGACGTCGGCATGCCGCGCCGCGACGGCCACAGCCTGATCCGCAGCATCCGCGCCCGTGGTGCCGGCGCAGCCAGCCGCATCCCGGCCATCGCGCTGACCGCCTACGTGCGCAGCGAGGATCGCGCGCTGGCCCTGGAGGCCGGCTTCGACGCGCACCTGGGCAAGCCGGTGGATCCGGTCAAGCTGCTCGGGCTGGCCGCATCGCTGGTGGCGCCGGTACCGGCCGCGCTCGCCACCGACCAGAGCCAAAGCGCCGAATCGGCCTGAGTCGGCGCTGCGCGGCCGCACCGTGTGGCCGGCACTGGATGCACCGGCGCGAGCGCGCCGGATTTTTTCTGCTGGAACCTCAGCTGCGCTTGGCGCGCGCGAACGCGTCGGCCAGCGCGCTGTTGACCGGCGCCGCGGCAGCCGGCCGCGGCTTGGCATTGCCGCCGCCCGCATTGCCACGCCCGTCGCGCTCGCGCCGCGGCGGGCCGCCGGCGCCACGTGCGTCGCGGTCGCGGTCGCGGTCGGCCGGACGCGCCGGCGCCGGCGTGTCGTCCAGGCGCCGGGTCAGCGCGATGCGCTTGCGCGCCACGTCCACTTCCAGCACCTTGACCTTGACGATGTCGCCGGCCTTGACCACGTCGCGCGGATCCTTGACGTAGCTGTCCGAGAGCGCGGAGATGTGCACCAGGCCATCCTGGTGCACGCCGATGTCGACGAACGCGCCGAAGGCGGCGACGTTGCTGACCACGCCTTCCAGCACCATGCCCGGCTTGAGGTCCTTGATGTCCTCCACGCCGTCGGCGAAGCGCGCCGCCTTGAACTCCGGGCGCGGGTCGCGGCCCGGCTTCTCCAGTTCCTTGAGGATGTCGCGTACGGTCGGCAGGCCGAACTTCTCGTCGGTGAACTGGTCCGGCTTGAGTCCGCGCAGGAAACCGCCATCGCCGATCAGCGCCTTGATCGGCTTGCCGGTGGCACCGACGATGCGCTCGACCACCGGATAGGCTTCCGGGTGCACCGCCGAAGCGTCCAGCGGCTCCTCGCCATCGGCGATGCGCAGGAAGCCGGCGCATTGTTCGAACGTCTTGTCGCCCAGCCGCGGCACCTTGAGCAGGTCCTTGCGGCGCTTGAACGGGCCGTTGTCGTCGCGGTGGCGCACGATGTTATCGGCCACGCTCGACGACAGCCCGGACACGCGCGACAGCAGCGCCGCCGAGGCGGTGTTGACGTACACGCCGACCGCGTTCACGCAATCCTCCACCCTGGCGTCCAGCGCCCGCGCCAGGCGGTACTGGTCGACGTCGTGCTGGTACTGGCCCACGCCGATCGCCTTGGGCTCGATCTTGACCAGTTCCGCCAGCGGATCCTGCAGGCGCCGCGCGATCGACACCGCGCCGCGCAGCGACACGTCGAGCTGCGGGAACTCCTTGGCGGCGAACTCGGACGCCGAATACACCGAGGCGCCAGCTTCACTGACCACGATCTTTTCCAGCTTCAGCTGCGGGTTCTGCTTGATCAGGTCCGCGGCCAGCTTGTCGGTCTCGCGGCTGGCGGTGCCGTTGCCGATCGCGATCAGTTCGACGCCGTGCTGCGTGCACAGCTGCCGCAGCGTGTGCAGCGACTGGTCCCACTGCCGGCGCGGCTCGTGCGGATAGATGGTGTCGGTGGCCAGCAGCTTGCCGGTGGCGTCGACCACCGCGATCTTGCAGCCGGTGCGGATGCCCGGGTCCAGGCCCAGGGTCACGCGCGGCCCGGCCGGCGCGGCCAGCATCAGGTCCTGCAGGTTGTCGCCGAACACCGCGATCGCCTCGGCCTCGGCCTTTTCGCGCGCCTGGTTGAACAGGTCCAGCAGCAGGTGCATATGCAGCTTGGCGCGCCAGGTCAGACGACAGGCATCCAGCAGCCAGCGGTCGCCCGGGCGGCCCTGGTTGGCGATGCCGGCGCGCAGCGCGACGCGGCCTTCGGCATACTGGTGGCCGGCTTCGGCCTCGCTGCCGGGATCCAGCTCCAGATACACGATCTCCTCGCGACGCGCGCGGAACAGCGCCAGCAATCGGTGCGAAGGAATCTTGGCCAGTGCTTCGGCGTGATCGAAGTAGTCGCGGTACTTGGCGCCTTCCTGCTCCTTGCCCTCGGCCACGCGGGCGCGGATGACGCCCACCTCGCCCAGCCAGGTGCGCAGTTCGCCGACCAATGCGGCATCCTCGCCCCAGCGCTCCATCAAGATTGCGCGCGCGCCTTCCAGCGCGGCCTTGACGTCGGCCACGCCCCTGTCGGCATCGACGAAGCCGGCGGCGAAGGTTTCCGGCACCTGGCTCGGATCGGCCAGCAAGCCGTCGGCCAGCGGCTCCAGACCGGCCTCGCGGGCGATCTGCGCACGGGTACGGCGCTTGGGCTTGTACGGCAGGTACAGGTCTTCCAGCCGCGACTTGGTGTCGGCGGCGACGATCTCCGCACGCAGTTCGTCGCTGAGCTTGCCCTGCTCGGCGATGCTGGCGAGCACCGCGGCGCGGCGCTCTTCCAGTTCGCGCAGATAAGTCAGGCGCACTTCCAGGTTGCGCAACTGGGTGTCGTCGAGCCCGCCGGTGACTTCCTTGCGGTAGCGTGCGATGAACGGGACGCTGGCGCCCTCGTCGAGCAAGGCGATGGCGGCGCGCGCCTGCGCCGGCTGCGCGCCGATCTCGGCGGCGATGGTGTTGGCGATCTGCTGGGCGAGCTGAGTGTCGTGCATTGCGTCCGGCCGAAGCCGCCTTGCGGAAAACCCGCATTTTCGCAGTGCGCGCGCCGCCGGGGAACCCGTTGACAGGCGCGCGCCAAGCTGGCGGCGTCAGGTGACGCCGTTCGGCCCGTCCAGCACCATGCGCACCTTGCGGATCAGTTCCTGGCGGTTGTACGGCTTGGCCAGCACCTCGAACTCGTTGCCGCCGGCATCGGTACGCTCGATCGAGGACTCGGCATAGCCGGTGGTCAGCAGCACCTTGATCTTGGGCCGGCGCCGCCGCGCCTCGCGCGCCAGCATCACCCCGTTGAGGCCGCCGGGCATGATCAGGTCCGAATACAGCAGGTCCACGTGCACGCCGGTGTCTAGCAGCTCCAGCGCCTCGCGCGCGTTGTACACCACGTGCGTGGCATAGCCTTGGTCGCCCAGGAACAGCCGCGCCAGTTCGGCGATGTCCGGACGGTCCTCGACGATCAGGATGGTCTCGTCGCCCTGGCGATCGAACGGGCGGCGCGTGCGCGAATCGCGCGGGGCCATGTTCTCGACGTTGTCGTCGATCGGGAAGTACAGGCGCACGGTGGTGCCGTGGCCCTCCTCCGAATACAGGCGCACCGCGCCGCCGGACTGCTTGGCGAATCCGTAGACCATGGACAGGCCCAGGCCGGTGCCCTTGCCCTCTTCCTTGGTGGTGAAAAACGGATCCAGCACGCGCGCCAGCACTTCAGGCGGCATGCCGCTGCCGTTGTCGGTGATCGACACGCACACGTAGTGGCCGGGCAGCAGGTTGTCGTAGGTGGTGGGTTCGTCCGCGCGCACCGAGACGTTGCGGGTCTGGATCACCAGACGCGGCGCCGCCTGGTCGGCCATCGCATCGCGCGCATTGATCAGGATGTTGAGCAGCGCCACTTCGGCCTGGGTCGGGTCGATCCGGCAGTTGCGCAGGTCCGGCGACAGTTCCAGCGAGAACGCGATGCCGTCGCCCAGCGTGCGCTCGGCCACATCGCTCATCCCGGCCACCAGGGCATTGAGATTGAGCACGCGTCCTTCCAGCTTCTGCTTGCGCGCGAACGCCAGCAGCTGCTGGGTCAGGCGCGCGGCCTGGCCGGCGGCATCGCGAGCGCGGTCCACGCTCTTGCGCAGCAGCGACGGATTCAGCGGGTCGCTCTCGACCGCGTGCTCGATCAGTTCCAGATACCCGGACATGACCTGCAGCAGGTTGTTGAAGTCGTGCGCGATGCCGCCGGTGAGCTGACCCAGCGCCTCCATCTTCTGCGCCTGGCGCAGCGCGTCCTCGGCATCGCGGCGGCGGCTGACGTCCAGTTGCGAACCGAAGAAATACACCAGCTCGCCGCGGTCGTCATACACCGGGGAGATATACAGCGCGTTCCAGAAGCTGGAACCGTCCTTGCGGTAGTTGAGGATCTCCACCGCCACTTCGTCATGCGACTTGATCGCATCGCGGACGCTGCGTACGGTCTCGCGATCGGTGTCCGGCCCTTGCAGGAAGCGGCAGTTATTGCCGATCAATTCCTCGCGACCGTAACCGGTCATTTCCAGGAACGCGCGGTTGACGAAGATGATCGGATTGTCCGGCTGCCGCGGATCGGTCACGATCATCGGCATGCGCGTGGTCTGTACCGCAGCGAAGAAAATATCGCTGCGCTGGTTGGACATGTCGGTGGGGGCGTTCGGGTCGACGGTCGTCGGCGGCGCCGAGGTGTTGCTGGTTTCTGGTGCGGGCATGGTCGGTGGCAGGTCGATGCGAACCGTCGCTGGCCCGCCTAGGCGAGCGGCCACACCGGGGTTCGCACGCCGGCGTCAACGCGAATAATACCTGTGCAAGCGTTCTACCACGATATCGTCCTGCAGCGACTCCAGCGCCATGATCCGCACCTGCCGATCGCTCAATGCCAGCACGCGCTCGACATAGATCTCCGGGCCTGCCTCGGTTTCCTTCATGGACTTGCGGAAACCGTAGGGCACGACGCCCTTCTCTCCGTCCTTGCTGCCACCGATATACAGAACGACCGACATGACGCTTCCTCTACAGGGAATTCGTGGAACTGGCGCGCACCATACACAGCGCGATGTGAGGGACTTCTGCACCGAGATTAATCGCGGCTGTTTGCCCGAACATGACGTCCGCGGCGGCTCACGCGGACTTAACCGGACCTGCGCCTAAGTCGCACATCCTTTCTGCGCCGGGGCGTCATGGATCTCAAGAGCGGTTATCCCTTCTGGTCGGTCCGCAACGGCCTGATGCAGAGCTTTCCGCAGCTGCGCGACGACGTGCGCTGCGATGTCGCGGTCGTCGGCGGCGGTATCACCGGCGCCTTGATCGCCGAAGAACTGAGCGCGCACGGGCATGCCGTGACGGTCCTGGAGCAGCGCGACATCGGCTGGGGCAGCACCGCGGCCAGCACCGCCCTGCTGCAGTACGAGATCGACACCCATCTGATCGATCTGGCCAAGCGCTATGGCGAACCTGCCGCCGCCCTCGCCTACGGCGCCTGCGCGCAGGCGCTGGAGCAGTTGCGCGACCTGGTCCGGCCGCTGCGCGATGTCGACTTCGGCTGGAACGACAGCCTGTACTACGCCAGCAAACGCCGCCACGTGCGGGTGCTGCTGGAAGAGCTGGAAGTGCGCGCGCGACACGGCCTGGACGTGGAATGGCTGGACGCGCAGACGCTGGACACGGACTACGGCCTGCAGGCGCACGGCGCGATCCTCAGCCACCAGGCGGCACGGGTGGATCCGTACCGCCTCACCTATCGCCTGCTCGGCCGCGCCTTCCGACGCGGCGTCGGCGTCTACGACCGCACCCGCATCGCGCGGATCGTGGTCACTGGCCGCGGCGTGACCCTGCACACCGATCAGGGCGCGCAGGTGCGCGCCGGCCATGTGGTGATGGCCGCCGGCTACGCCAACCAGCACTGGCTGGATCAACGCGTGGCCCGCAACCGCAGCAGCTATGCCTTCGTCAGCGACCCGCTCGAGCCTTCCGTCCTCGGCCCATTGCGCGACACCATGATCTGGGAAAGTGCGCGGCCGTATCTGTACCTGCGCAGCACCGGCAACGGCCGCATCGTCGCCGGCGGCGAGGACGACAGCGTGGACGTGCCGGCGCGCCGCGACGCGCGCGTGGACAGCAAGGCGCGCACGCTGTCGCGCAAGATCGCCAAGGTGATGCCGGGACTGGAGCTGCAGCCGACCTTCGCCTGGGCCGGCACCTTCGCCGAGACCGAGGACGGCCTGCCGTTCTTCGGCCCGCACCCGCAGCACGGCCCGCGCGTGCAGTTCGCCATGGCCTACGGCGGCAACGGCATCACCTACAGCATGATCGGCGCCGGCCTGCTGCGCGCCCAGATCGAGCGGCATGCGCACCCGCTCAAGCGCCTGTTCGGTTTTTCCCGGCTCGACTGACCCGAGCCACCAACAAGCGCCACTGGTACATCCGTACGAGTGGCTTCAGCCGCGACCGGGACGTTCCCGGGAACGCCCGTCGCGGCTGAAGCCGCTCCTGCGCGGCAACGTCGTGCATTGCGAAAGCAGCGATTTGCGGACGCCACGCGTTCAACCCGTCCCCGGCCACCAACCCCGACCGTACAGCGCATAGCGATCGGCGGCGCGTTCCAATGGATTGCGCACGCTGACCCCGCCGCAGGCCAGGTACACCGGCAGGAACAGCGGCCCGAGCAGCATGTACTGCAGCACGTGCGCACGTTCGTGGTCGCCGAGCCGTACCGCAGGATGCCGGCAGCGACCGGCAGCGTGTTCGTAGGTGGCGCAGGCCACGTCCAGATCGTCTGCGCTGAGCAGGATCACGTTGCCCAGCGTCATCGCCCCGCGTGGCCGCATCGGCACGCGTTCGAACACCAGCGCCAGTTCGCGTCGGCTGAAGCGCAGGCGCGCACCGAAGGCCAGCGCGATGGTCCCGACGAGCATGCCCAGGACAGTGTTCGGCGAGGTCCAGAGAACGCCGACGGCGATGCCGGCACGGCGCCAGACCCGCGACAGCGGCCGCGTCAATCGGCTTCGTTGGGAATCAGCAGCCACAGGATCAGATAGACCAGGATGCCGGGGAAGGCGGCCGAGACGATCGACCCGACCACGTACAGCACCCGCAGCAGAGTTGCATTCCAGCCGAAGCGGTGGGCGATCCCGCCCATCACGCCCGCGATCATGCGGTCGTTCAACGAGCGCGACAGAGAACGGGGTTGCGACATGGCAGCGGCTCCAGCGACGGCGGCCGGCTCACTCTACGCGCGCCGGCGCGGGCGCGGCGTGACGGCGCAATGCCGCCAATTGTTGCTCGAACCAGGCCGCCGCCTCCTGCTCCGGCCGGCCAGGACAGGCGACACGGTAGGCGCTTCCGCTGACGCTGCTGCGGCTGGCGCCGCGCGCGATGAACTGCTCGGCGCTGTCCACCAGGTCGCGCGAACGCAGTGCCGCATACTTGCGCTGCAGATGCGCCTCGGCCTCGCGACCGGAGTACCAGGTCCCGTTGCGTTGGAACCGGCACGGCGAGGACTGCAACGCCGCCAGCAGTCCGCGGATTTCACGGTCGGCCGCGGCCGCAGGCGCAGCGATGCCGCGCTCCACGCTCAGCCAGGCCAGCGCCACCGCCAAGACGACGCCAGCAAGACGCGCCCCTGGCGGCACGACGCGTCGCCGCTGGCGCTCAGTGCCCGCCATCGCGCTCGGCCAGCCACTGATGCAGCGCCGCCGGCACTTCGCGTTGGGCGCGGCCGGAGACGTAGATACCGATATGGCCGCCGCGGAAACTCAGTTCGGCGTAGTCGCGGCTGCCGACCACGCCGCGCAGCGCCCGCGACGCGTCCGGCGGCACCAGGTGGTCCTGCTCGGCATAGACGTTGAGCACCGGCATGGTGACCCGACCCAGGTCCACCGTGTGCGCACCGATGTGCGCGCGCCCGTGCATCAGCGCGTTGTCCTGATAGAACTGCTTGACGAACTCGCGGAAGGTCTCGCCGGCCAGATCCGGCGAATCGAAGATCCATTTCTCCATGCGCAGGAAGTCCTCCAGCGCCCGCGGATCGTCGAGGATGTCGAGCAGGCCGACGTACTTCTGCAGGTTCAGGCGGAACGGCTTGAGCATCAGGTAGCTGACGTTCATCAGGTCCGCCGGCACGTTGCCCAGCGTGTCCACGAACAGGTCGACGTCGACCTGGCGCGCCCAGTTGGACAGCATGTTGTCCGGGGTGTGGAAATCCACCGGGGTGACCATGGTGACCAGGTTGCGTACCTTCTCCGGCTGCAGCGCCGCGTAGCACAGCGAGAACGTCCCGCCCTGGCAGATGCCGAGCACGTTGACCGGCGCGCCGCCGCCGGCGGAACGCAGATGGTCCACCGCGCCGTCGATGTAGCGCAGCAGGTAGTCCTCCAGCGTCAGGTAGCGCTCGGAGCGGTCCGGGTAACCCCAGTCCAGCACATAGACGTCCTCGCCCAGCGCCAGCAGGCCCTGCACCAGCGAGCGGTCGGCCTGCAGGTCGACCATGTACGGGCGATTGACCAGGGCATAGACGATCAGCAGCGGCACCTTGGCGGTGGGCGGGCGTTCGCCGACGAAGCGGTACAGCACCACCTTGCCGTCGCGCCACACTTCCTGGCGCGCGGTGGCGCCGTAGTCCACCGTGTCCAGGCCTGGCAGCACGCGCAGACCTTCGAGCAGCTTGCGCTGCAGCTCCAGGGTTTCCTGGACCAGATCGTCGCTACTGAAACTCAGCGGTCCCTTCATGCGCGACTCCGGCGTGCCGCCGGCGTGGTCCCGGCCCGCCGCGGCTTGGCGGCGGGCGTGGCCTTCGCTGGCGTGGCGGCGTTGGATTTGGATTTGGATTTGGGCGCGACGGCTGCCGCCCGCGCAGGGGCCGACTTGGCCGCGGTCTTCCTGGGGCTTTTCTGCGGCGCAGCCGGGGCCGTGGCAACCGGTGCAGGTCCGGCTGCGGCAGTCGCGCCCTGCCCTTCGCCGCGCTCCAGCCGCCGCAGCCGCCGTTCCAAGTCGGCGATGCGCCGATGCGCGGCATCCAGTTCGGTACGCGTGGGCAGGCCCACCTGCTCGCACACCTGCTCGGTCTCGCGCTGCAGCAGGGCGCGCAGGCGCATCTGCGCGTTCGCGACGTCGGCATAGACCTGGCGGAACTCCGGCGACAGCGCGGCCGCCGCATACGCTTCCTCGGCCGCGTCGATCCACAGATCGAACATCGCCCGCGCGTTGGTCAGTTGCCGGCCCGGATCCTCGTGCGCGCGCAGCTTCTCCTCGAACAGGCCGAAAGCGCGGTCGATGGCGCCCTGCAGCAGCCCCAGATAGGCCTGCAACTGCGCCTGATAGTCCTGCTGGGCCTTGGCCAGCGCCCGCCAGCGCGCCTGGTGGTTGCGCGCCGGGCCGAACCCGGGCATCTGCAACCATGGGCCACTGTCGCGTTGCAGGTCCTGCAGCCACTGCGCCGCCTGCTGCAGCCAGGGGTCGATCCCGGCCTGGCCGGCCCCGCGCACCGCACCCAGCAGCCACTGCAGCAACTGCTCGCGTTGACCCTGTACCTGTCGCTTCCAGGCGTCAGCGACGTCGGCACTGCTGGCGTCGCGACCGGCGAACTGCGCTGCCACCTGCTGCATCGCGCCGAGCCAGTCGCCGGCCTGCTGCTGGAACTGCGCCAGCGCGTCCTCGGCCTGCGGCGCGCTGCCGCGCGGCAGCCACTGGCTCCAGGCCGCGATCGCCTCGCGCCAGGAACCGGCGCCATCGCCAGCCGCGGGGGACGCGGGGGCCACGGCGCCCTGGCGCAATGCGGCGCTCCAGGCCTCCCAGTACTGCCGCGTCATCGCCTCGAAATCGCCGGCGCCACCGCCGCTAGCCTTCATCGCCACTCTCCAGACCTGGCCCGCGATGATAGCAACCCGCTGCGATCAGGGCTTGGGGATGCGTAGCGTCTTGCTGATCATCAGCGAGCCGGACAGCGCGAACAGCAGCGCCAGCGGGTGCAGCAGCCACGGTCCCAACCGCCACTCGCCCCACCACAAGGCGTCGCCGATATGGCCCAGGTGCGCGGCGATCGCCAGCACGATGACCAGGCCCAGGCTGCTCGGGATCGGCGTGCCCTCGAAGTACGGCACCTTGTCGCCGTCGCCGGCGATCTGCTCGGCGGTGACGTTGTAGCGGGCCAGGCGGCTGACCCCGCAGCAGACGAAGAAACTCAGCACCAGCCAGTCCCAACCGCCCTGCATGCCGCAGGCGTAGGCCAGCGCCGCCGGGGCCACGCCGAAGGAGATCACGTCGGCGAGCGAGTCCAGCTCGCGGCCCAGGGTCGAGGACGACTTGCGCCAGCGCGCCACCCGCCCGTCCAGCGCGTCGAACACGAATGCCAGCGGGATCAGTGCCATGCCGAACAGCAGGTCGCTGCGGCGGCCGTCCTGCAGGAAGCGCATCGCCGCGAACACCGCGCCGGTGCCGCAGAAGGCGTTGGCGAGGGTGAACCAGTCGGCCAGCTGGAACTCGCGCAGCATGGAGAAGTGGCGTTTCATCGGCATAACGTGGCGGATCCGGCGTGAGCGGCGAGCGACGGCACAGGGTAGCGTGGCGCCGCCGCACTGGCGAGCGGCCGCTGCCAGGCGTCACGGCGCGCTGCTACGCTGATCGCCCCCCACTCCGCGCAGGTACTCCCCATGCAGACCGTCCTGATCACCGGCGCCGCCAGCGGCATCGGCGCCGGCATCGCCCACGCACTGGCCGCCGACGGCCGCCACATCGTCGTCAGCGACCTCGATCTCCAGGCCGCCGAAACGGTCGCCGCGCAGGTGCGCCAGGCCGGCGGCTCGGCCGAGGCGGTGGCGCTGGACGTAGCCAGTGCGGACAGCATCGCCGCGGCGCTGGCGGCCGTCAGCCGGCCGGTGGACGTGCTGGTCAACAACGCCGGGCTGCAGCATGTGGCGCCGCTGCAGGAGTTCCCGATGGACAAGTGGAGCCTGCTGGTGGAGGTGATGCTGACCGGGGTCGCCCGGCTGACCCAGGCGGTGCTGCCTGGCATGCGCGAACGCGGCTTCGGCCGCATCGTCAACATCGGCAGCATCCACTCGCTGGTCGCCAGCCCATACAAGAGCGCCTACGTCGCCGCCAAGCACGGCCTGGTCGGCTTCTCCAAGGTGATCGCACTGGAGACCGCCGACACCGACATCACCATCAACACGCTCTGCCCCAGCTACGTGAAAACGCCGCTGGTGGACAGGCAGATCGCCGACCAGGCGCGCACCCGCGGCATTTCCGAAGCCGACGTGATCGCCCAGGTGATGCTCAAGCCGATGCCCAAGGGCGTGTTCATCGCCTACGACGAACTGGCCGGCTGCGTGGCGTTCCTGGCCTCGCCGGCGGCGCGCAACATCACAGCGCAGACGATCGCCATCGACGGCGGCTGGACCGCGCAGTAGCGCTGCGGCAAGCGCGCACGTGCGCCTGCTGGATCGCGCGATCGACGCTGGTCAAATTTTCGCCATTGCGGCGGCGGCCGTTGCGGCACAACGCCACTGGCATCTTATCCACAGCGTTCGTGCGCTTTCATCCACACCGGCTGTGGAGAAGCGCGACCGGGACTGATGAAATTTTCGCCACCCGGCAAAATCGGGCAGCCATTTCAGCGACTTGCGACGCTTGCCCACAGGCTTGTGCGGCATCGATCCACAACCGCTGTGGACAAGACGGACGCGGTGCCGCGCGAGCGTTCGACCGAGCGGCGCGCCGGCCCCTCGCCCATCCCCCGGCGCGAAAGGCAGAGGCTGTTCCTTCTCCCGACGGGAGAAGGTGGCCCGAAGGGCCGGATGAGGGTACGGGCGAAGCCTGGTGCAACCAAACTCCGCGCGTCGCTTTCGGGCCGTACCACCAAACTTCTTGAGTCGCTTTCGCCCCCAACCCCTCTCCCGATGGGAGAGGGGCTTTACGGCAGCGCGAGCGTGTCGGACCCGCGAGTCGCGCCAGGGCTGCATGCGTCCGTCGCGATACGGAATGACGCCGCGGAACGGGCGTGGGTCGCCATCGAACACCAGCGGCAAGAAGAGGCTGTTCCTACTCCCGTCGGGAGAAGGTGGCCCGAAGGGCCGGATGAGGGTACGGGCGAAGCCTGGTGCACCCAAACATCGCGAGACGCTTGACGCCGCACCCTCACCCGCCACCAAACTCCGCGAGTCGCTTTCGCGCCGTACCCCCACCCCTCTCCCGATGGGAGAGGGGCTTAGCGCGTCAGACCCGCGAGTAGCGCCAGGACTGCATGCGTCCGTCGCGGTATGGCATGACCCCGTGGAACGGGCGCGGGTCGCCATCGAACACCAGCGGCAGGAAATGGCGATCGCCCTCCCACAGCGGCAGCGTGTCCATCTGCGCGATCGGCACCCAGGCCAGCGTGCCCTCGGCGTTCTCGGCGAACGGCTCGCCCGCGTAGGCCTCGATCAGGAACACGAAGCCCAGCCAGTCCTCGCCGTGCTTGCCGAACCCCGGCCAGCTGATGGTGCCGCGCAACTGCAGCGCCTCGCAGGTGATGCCGGCCTCTTCCAGGATCTCGCGGCGCATGCCGGCCAGGACGTCCTCGTCCGCCTCCACCTTGCCGCCCAGGCCGTTGTACTTGCCCAGGTGATGGTCGCCGGGCCGGGCATTGCGATGGACCAGCAGCACCTGGCTGCGATCGGGCGAGAGTACGTAGCCCAAGGTGGCGACGATGGGGGTGTAAGGCATGCGACGAAGGCAGAGGACGACGGGCGCGCAGTATGCCGTAACCGTGCCGCCGCCTGGTCCAGCCTGTGGCTAGACGGCGGGCGTCGCCGCGTCCTGCGCCGCGCGCGGCAACGGCGGCGCCGATCGCAGCGTGGCCACGCCGTGGCCGCGCTCGGCCAGGTATTCCAGCCATTTGCCGAGGAAGGTGTTCATGCGCATGCGGTGGCTGATCAGTTCCGCCGGCGGCGGGTACAGCCCCATCACGTCCTGCCAGCGGCGGCCGACATAGCAATGCGTGGTCTCGGCCTGGCGCGCGTCCAGGTACAGGCGCACGTAGGCCGACGGGTCCGGCTCGCCGGTCAGCGGGTCGCACAGATCGTAGGTCAGGCGCAGTTCGACGGTGTAGCGGTGACGCTCGATCACGTCCAGGCGCAGGTCCAGGCCGTCGCCGATGCTGGACACGTAGCTGCCGGCGGCCAGGTCGGCCGGCACGAACAGGCGGTTCAGGTGCAGATAGTTCTCGGCGTACAGCCCCATCAGCCAGCCGAAACGGCTGAGCCGGGGGATGCGTTCGCTGCGGGTCATGGCGTGCTGCATGGACCGATCCTACACGCTGGATCGCGCCGGCGGCAGCATTGACGGATCGGCGCCAGCGGCCTACCGTGGAAATCCCTGCGAGCACGTGCGGAAATGCCGTCGCCGCCAGGAACGGCCCCGCCCGACCGGCGCGCGCTGGCCAGTCACACCCTCTCTCAGAACATCTCGCGCTGCAGTCCCAGCGTCGCCAGCACCTTGCTGGAAATCTCCTCGATCGAGGTATGCGTGGTGCTCAGGGTCGGAATCCGCTCCATGCGGAACATGGTTTCGGCCGCCGCCACTTCGCGCCGACAGGTCTCGGCGTTGGAGTAACGCGAATTCGGCCGCCGCTCCTGGCGGATCTGCTGCAGCCGCTCCGGATCGATGGTCAGCCCGAACAGCTTGTTGCGATAGGCGCGCAGGCGCGGCGGCAGCCGATCGCTCTCCAGGTCCTCGTCGGTCAACGGATAGTTCGCCGCGCGCACGCCGTAATGCAGCGCCAGGTAGATGCAGGTCGGGGTCTTGCCCGCGCGCGACACCGCCACCAGGATCACGTCGGCTTCGTCGTAGGTGAGCGCGATGCCGTCGTCGTGCGCGAGCGCGAAGTTCATCGCGTTGATGCGGCGGTGGTAGGTCTCGAAGTCGACCAGACCATGCGCCTGTCCCACCCGCGAGTGCCGCGGCGCGTTCAATTCGCGCTCCAGCGGCTCGATGAAGGGCGCGAACACGTCGAGCATCAGCGCCCCGCTCTCGGCCAGCAGCATGCTCAGTTGCGGATCGACGCAGGAGTTGACCACGATCGGCCGAACCTGATAGCGCTCCCCTGCGGCATGGATGCGCTGCGCGGCGTCGCGGGCTTTTTCCGGATCGTCGACGAACGACATGCGGTCGGTGACGAAGCTGAAACCGCTGAACTGGGTGAGCAGGCTATGCCCAATGGTTTCAGCGGTGATACCGGTTCCATCGGACACGTAGAACACCGGTCTGATCGTCGACATTGCCTGCATTCTCCTGGCTGAAACCCAACGGATGCGCCCGCTTCGCTTGTGCCGGCTCGGGTGCGCACTGCATCATATCGGCTTCTTCCCTCACGGACGCGGCCATTCAGCCCGCCTCGGGCGATGGCCTAACGGAGCATCGCGCTTGAACGAGAACATCCTGTGGTTGCATGAGCTGCGCCTGGCCGACCTGGCTCGCGTCGGTGGCAAGAATTCCTCCCTCGGCGAAATGATCGGCAATCTGGCGGGGCTCGGCGTGTCCGTGCCGGGCGGCTTCGCCACCACCGCCGAAGCGTTCAAGGCCTTCGTCGCCCACAACGATCTGTACCAGCGCATCTTCGACAAGCTGGCCACGCTGGACGTGGAAGACGTGGGCGCGCTGACCGCCGCCGGCAAGGAAATCCGCGGCTGGGTGATCGACGCACCGCTGCAGCCGGAGCTGGACCAGGCGATTCGCGACGCTTACGCGCAACTGTGCAACGAGAACGGCGGCGGCGACGTGGCCGTGGCGGTGCGCTCCTCGGCCACCGCCGAAGACCTGCCCGACGCCAGCTTCGCCGGCCAGCAGGAGACCTTCCTCAACGTGACCGGCGCCGACGACGTCGTGCACAAGGTCAAGGAAGTCTTCGCCAGCCTCTACAACGATCGCGCCATCGCCTACCGCGTGCACCACGGCTTCAAGCACGAGGACGTGTTCCTGTCGGCCGGCGTGCAGCTGATGGTGCGCTCGGGCGTCGGCGCCTCCGGCGTGCTGTTCACCCTGGACACCGAGTCCGGCTTCCGCGACGTGGTGTTCGTTACCTCGAGCTTCGGCCTCGGCGAAATGGTCGTGCAGGGTGCAGTCAATCCCGACGAGTTCTACGTCTACAAGCCCACCCTCAAGGCCGGCAAGCCGGCGATCCTGCGCCGCTCGCTGGGCAGCAAGCTGATCCGCATGGTGTATTCGGACGTGCCGGGCGAGCGCGTGCGCATCGAGGACACGCCGGCACAGCTGCGCAACACCTTCTCGATCAGCGACGAGGACGTGCAGGAACTGGCCAAGCAGGCGCTGGTGATCGAGCAGCACTACCAGCGGCCGATGGACATCGAATGGGCGAAGGACGGCGTCAGCGGCAAGCTGTTCATCGTGCAGGCGCGTCCGGAGACGGTGAAGTCGCGCGGCCACGCCACTCAGATCGAACGCTTCGCGCTGCAGCAGCGCGGCGAGGTGATCGCCGAAGGTCGCGCCATCGGCCAGAAGATCGGTGCCGGCGTCGCCCGCGTGGTGCGCAGTCTGGAAGACATGAACCGGGTGCAGCCCGGCGACGTGCTGGTCGCGGACATGACCGACCCCGATTGGGAGCCGGTGATGAAGCGCGCCTCGGCGATCGTCACCAACCGCGGCGGCCGCACCTGCCACGCGGCGATCATCGCCCGCGAGCTGGGCGTGCCGGCCGTGGTCGGCACCGGCAACGCGATGGAACTGGTCGAGGACGGCAAGGAAGTGACGGTGAGCTGCGCCGAAGGCGACACCGGCTACATCTATGGCGAGCGCCTGCCGTTCGAGCGCACCACCACCGATCTGGGCAACATGCCGCCGGCGCCGCTGAAGATCATGATGAACGTGGCCAATCCGGAGCGCGCGTTCGACTTCGGCCAGTTGCCCAACGCCGGCATCGGCCTGGCGCGCCTGGAGATGATCATCGCCGCGCACATCGGCATCCATCCCAACGCGCTGCTGGAGTATTCCAAGCAGGACGCGGCGACCAAGAAGAAGATCGACGAAAAGATCGCCGGTTATGCCGACCCGGTGAGCTTCTACGTCAACCGCCTGGCCGAAGGCATCGCCACGCTGACCGCGTCGGTGGCGCCGCACCCGGTGATCGTGCGCCTGTCGGACTTCAAGTCCAACGAGTACGCCAACCTGATCGGCGGCAGCAACTACGAACCGCACGAAGAGAACCCGATGATCGGCTTCCGCGGCGCCAGCCGCTACGTCGATCCGAGCTTCGCCGCCGCGTTCGCGCTGGAATGCAAGGCGGTGCTCAAGGTCCGCAACGAGATGGGCCTGGACAACATGTGGGTCATGATCCCGTTCGTGCGCACCCTCGAGGAAGGCCGCAAGGTCGTCGAGGTGCTGGCCAGCAACGGCCTGCGCCAGGGCGAGAATGGCCTGAAGATCATCATGATGTGCGAGGTGCCGTCGAACGCGCTGCTGGCCGAGGAATTCCTGGAGATCTTCGACGGCTTCTCGATCGGCTCCAACGACCTGACCCAGCTGACCCTGGGCCTGGACCGCGACTCCTCGATCGTGGCGCACCTGTTCGACGAGCGCAATCCGGCGGTCAAGAAGATGCTGTCGATGGCGATCAAGGCCGCGCGCGCCAAGGGCAAGTACGTGGGCATCTGCGGCCAGGGTCCGTCCGATCACCCGGACCTGGCCGAGTGGCTGATGCAGGAAGGCATCGAGTCGGTCTCGCTGAACCCGGACACCGTGGTCGACACCTGGCTGCGCCTGGCCAAGCTCAAGAGCAAGGGGTGATGCCGATGCAGTCGTGGCTGACGGCACTGACGGCGGCCACGACCGCTGCGCCGGCGACGCGGGCGGCCCGCCCGTTCGACTGGCGACAGCTGGACTGGGCGCAGTACGCGCTCAACTGGGGCGTGGCGCTCCTGATCCTGGTGGTCGGGATGTGGGTCGCCAAGCGCCTGAGCGAATGGCTGCGCAGCGCGCTGCTGCGCGCCAGGGTGGAAACCACCCTCAGCAACTTCCTGCGCAACGTCGCCTACGCGTTGATGCTGGTGCTGGTGCTGGTCACCGCGCTGCAGAAGATCGGCGTGCCGCCGACCTCGCTGTTCGCCGTGCTCGGCGCCGCCGGCCTGGCGGTGGGCCTGGCGCTGAAGGACTCGCTGTCCAACATCGCCTCCGGGGTCATGCTGATCGTGCTGCGGCCGATGCGCGACGGCGACCACGTGGTGGTGGCCGGCCAGGAAGGCGTGGTCGACGAGATCCGGATCTTCCAGACCCGCATCCGCACCTTCGACGAGCGCATGGTGACCCTGCCCAACAGCACCATCACCACCGCGCCGATCGTCAACTACAGCACCCTGCCCAACCGGCGCCTGGAGATCACCGTCGGCGTCGGCTACGGCGACGACCTGAAGAAGGCGCAGGAGCTGTTGCTGAAGATCGCGCAGGACAATCCGAACATCCTGAAGACGCCCGCCCCGTTCGTGCAGGTCACCAACCTGGGCGAGAGCACGGTGGACCTGATGCTGTTCGGCTACGCCAAGAACAGCGATTTCGGCGCGGCCAAGAGCAGCACGCTGGAGCAGATCCGCAACCAGTTGCTGGAGAACGGGCTGAGCATTCCGTATCCGCAGCGCGACCTGCACGTGTACCACCACGATGCCGACGGGCGCCCGATCGCGGAATTGTTGACCAAAGGCGTCACCGACGACGGCGAGACCAAGCCGGGACCGCCGCTGGCGCGCTGAGCGGCGGCGTCAGCGCCTGCATTCCCTGCGCGACTGTATCCGCCCGACGATCGTCGGGCGATCTATCGCATGCTCTCTGACAGCGTCCTGATCGCGGATCAGCCCTCGCCCTGCCCGCCCAACGTGCCCATGAACGGACGGTAGTAACGCAGTTCGTCGATGGAATCGTGCACGTCGCTGAGCGCGGTGTGCGAGGAGGTCTTGGTCAGGCCGGCCGACACCGTCGGCGCCCAGCGCCGCGCCAGTTCCTTCAGCGTCGACACGTCCAGGTTGCGGTAGTGGAAGAAGCGCTCCAGCCGCGGCATCTGCCGGTGCAGGAAACGCCGGTCCTGGCAGATCGAGTTGCCGCACATCGGCGAAGTGCCGGGCTTGCACCATTGGGTCAGGAACGCCATGGTCTCGGCCTCGGCCTGGGCCAGCGTGACCCGGCTGTCGAGCACGCGCTGCCACAGGCCGGAGTGGCGGTGCTGGTTGCGGTTCCACTCGTCCATCGCCTCCAGCGTCTGCAGCGGATGGGCGATGGCGAACTCCGGGCCCTCGGCCAGCACGTTGAGTTGCGCGTCGGTCACCACCGTGGCGATTTCGATGATCGAATCGCGATCGGTATCCAAGCCGGTCATTTCCAGATCGATCCAGATCAGCCGATCGTTCGCCACGTGCGCTTGCGCCATATCACCGTCCTGTCGTTCGCGGCGGCGAGGCCGGCGCGGAAGTGTCGTATCAGGCTTCAATGATACCGCGCGGCCTGCGCGACCGGCAGGGGCTGGCCGCTCACGCGCCCAGCGGCGGCTTGCCGCGCTTGGCGCGGAAATAGTTGGTCAGGCGCGTGCTCGCCTCCGCCGCCAGCACCCCGCCGCGGACCTGCACGCGGTGGTTGTGGCGCGGATCGGCGAGCAGGTCGAACACGCTGCCGCAGGCGCCGGTCTTGGGATCGGTGGCGGCATAGACCAGTTCCGCCACCCGCGCATGCACCACCGCCATCGCGCACATCGCGCACGGCTCCAGGGTCACGTACAGGCGGCTGCCGACCAGGCGGTGATTGCCGATCCGGCGGCCGGCCTGGCGCAGCGCGACGATCTCGGCATGCGCGCTGGGATCGTGTTCGGCGATGTTGAGGTTCCAGCCCTCGCCCAGCACCTCGTCCTCGGCCGAGACCAGCACCGCGCCGACCGGGATCTCGTCGAACTCGCGCTCGGCACGCTCGGCCAGGGCCAGCGCATGGCGCATCCAATGTACGTCGCGCGCCAGTTGCGCGTCGTCGCCGACGCTCATCGCGACGCGCCGTGCTTGCGCACGAACTCGGCGAAGACCGCCAGCGTCGCTTCGCTGACATGATGCTCGATGCCCTCGGCATCGCGGCGCGCGGTGTCCGCGTCGATGCCCAGGGCCAGCAGGAACTGCTCCACGGTCTGGTGGCGCTGCCGGCTGGCCGCGGCCAGCGCCTCGCCCTCGGCGGTCAGGAACACGCCGCGGTAGGGCCGCTGCACCACCCAACCACCCTTGACCAGGCGCTTGAGCATCTTGGCCACGGTCGGCTGAGCCACGCCCAGGCGCGCGGCGATATCCACCTGCCGCGCTTCGCCACCGTCGGCGAGCAGGTCGGAAATCAACTCCACGTAGTCCTCGATCAGCTCCAGGCGGTGCGCCTCGCGCACCTGGCGGAAGCTTTCGACCTGCACTTCGGCGTCGAGCAGCACCGCCGGCGGCGCCATCGACTTCCCGCTTTTCTGCATCGCAACGCCCTTGTCCTGTGCCGGCGCCCGCCGGCCACCCGCCTATTCTGGCCGAATCCGGGCTATCGCAGCGATCTGAATTGCCAATGCTAATCCATATAGCACCTGCTATATACTCGTTCGCACCCCGCCCCACGTGTCATTGCCATGGCCGCCCCCCTGCCCCTGCCGAGTTCCGCTGCCGCGCACGCCAGCCGCGGAGAGGCGCGTCCCAGCCTGGGCGCGATGCATGCCAGCGTGGCCGTGCCGCGCAGCGGCCTGGGCTGGCGCCGCTTCCTGGCCTTCCTCGGCCCCGGTTACATGGTCTCGGTCGGCTACATGGATCCGGGCAACTGGGCGACCGACATCGCCGGCGGTTCGCACTTCGGCTACCTGCTGCTGTCGGTGATCCTGCTGTCCAACCTGATGGCGATCGTGCTGCAGGGCCTGGCCGCGCGCCTGGGCATCGCCACCGGGCTGGATCTGGCCCAGGCCTGCCGCGCGCACTACTCCAAGCCGGTGAACTTCCTGTTGTGGCTGGCCTGCGAAGCGGCCATCGTCGCCTGCGACCTGGCCGAAGTGATCGGCACCGCGATCGCGCTGAAGCTGCTGTTCGGCATCCCGCTCACCGCTGGCGCGATCATCACCTCGATCGACGCGCTGCTGGTGCTGTTCCTGATGCGCCGCGGCTTCCGCGCGCTGGAAGCGTTCGTGATCGCCCTGCTGACGGTGATCTTCGCCTGCTTCCTGGTGCAGATCGCGCTGGCCGCGCCGCCGCTGCGCGAGGTGCTGTCAGGCTTCATCCCGCGTGCGCAGGTGGTGACCGATCCGGCCGCGCTGTACCTGGCGATCGGCATCATCGGCGCGACGGTGATGCCGCACAACCTGTACCTGCATTCCTCGATCGTGCAGACCCGCGCCTACGAGCGCACCGACCAGGGCCGCCGCTCGGCGCTGCGCTGGGCGCTGGCCGACAGCACCATCGCGCTGAGCCTGGCGCTGTTCGTCAACGCCGCGATCCTGATCCTGGCCGCCGCGGTGTTCCACGCGCACGGCCGCACCGACGTGCAGGAGATCGAACAGGCCCACGAATTGCTCGCGCCGATGCTCGGCGTCGGCCTGGCCTCGACCCTGTTCGCGGTGGCGCTGCTGGCCTCCGGCATCAATTCCACCGTCACCGCCACCCTGGCCGGGCAGATCGTGATGGAAGGCTTTTTGCACCTGCGGCTGCCGCCGTGGGCGCGGCGCCTGCTGACCCGCGGACTGGCGATCGTGCCGGTGGTCGCGGCGACCTCGCTGTACGGCGAACAGGGCACCGCCAAGCTGCTGGTGCTGAGCCAGGTGGTGCTGTCGATGCAGTTGCCGTTTGCGGTGATCCCGCTGGTGCGCTTCGTCACCGACAAGCAGCGGATGGGACCACTGGTGGTGCGCCGCGGGCTGGCCTGGCTGGCCTGGACGATCGCCGCGCTGATCGTGGTGCTCAATCTGAAGCTACTGGCGGACACCTTGCTGCACTGAGCGATCCCGCCACCGACGCCGTGCGCAGACGCGGACAGGATGGCCGCGCTGCGAACGGACGCCCGAACACATGCGCGTCGCTACCTGTCCTGGGCTGCAGCCAGCGGCACCACGTACGCCTCCAGTTCCGCCATCCGCCCATCGCGAAACCGCCAGACATCGCAGTAGGAGAACAACGACGTCCCGGCGTCGCCAGTCTCGAGCGTGATCTGGCCGAGGGCCACGACGTGGCCGTCGCCGGTGATGTACTTACGAACGTCGAACTGCGGCGGCTGCCGGTAGGCCTCGGCCATCCACTCCCTGACCGCCTGCTTGCCCCGCAATGTGCGCTCGCCGATGAAGTGCCAGTTCGTATCTTCGGTGCAATGGGCGAGAAAGCCTTCGTAATCGCCTGCAGCGATGGCGGCGTTCGCGGCCTGCAGGACCTGCTGGTTCGTTTCGGTCATCGGGATGGCTCCTCTTGTCTGAGAACTGTCGAGATGGCGCGAGCCTAGCGTCGTCGGTGTCGTGCCTGAGTACATGCGACGACCGCATCGCCGCGCAAGCGAAACGCGACGCATGCGGGCGTTGCGACGGCCCGAGGCAGTGATTCAGCGCATCGGCAGCGACGACGGCAACCCGCGTTCCCGCCAATGCGAACAGGCGCGCAACGGCGCGGGCAATGGCCGGCTTTTCAGGTTGTCTCTGCCTTCGCGAACAGCCCCGTATAGCGCCGCTGCATCTCCTCCGGCGTCACCGACTCGATCGCATGGCCGATCAGCCAGCGGTGGCCGAAGGGATCGCGCACGGTGCCGGAGCGTTCGCCGTAGAAGTGGTCCTGCATGCCGCGCTCGAGCGTGCCGCCGGCGGCGAGCGCGCGGGCGACCAGCGCGTCGGCATCGTCCACGTGCAGGTGCAGCGTGACCGGCGTGGCGCCAAGGTGTTCGGGGCTGCGTACGCCCATGTCCGGATACTCTTCCGACAGCATCAGCGTGTGGCCATCCAGATCCACCTCGGCATGGCCGATCCGTCCATCGGGCTCGGTAAGGCGGAACAGTTCGCGCGCACCGAACGCGCGCGCGTAGAACGCCATCGCGGCGGCGGCGTCGCGCACGCACAGATAGGCATACAGTTCGTGGATCGCCATGGCATGTCCTCGTGTGGGCCAGGCGCCCATTGTGGAACCCTGGGTGCGCCGCGTCTTGCAGGAAATTGACCTGCGCCGCGATCAGCGCGGCACATGCCGGGGGGCGGCGGGATCGGCCGCCCGCCGCCAGGCGGACGGAGTGACACCGGCCACGCTGCGGAAGGTGTTGGTCAGGTGCGCCTGGTCGGCGAAGCCGCTGGCGGCGGCAATGTCGGCCCAGCCCAGCGAGCGGTCGCACGCCAGGTCCAGCGCGTGCGAGAAGCGTTGCAGCCGCAGCCAGGCGTTCGGTGCCAGACCGGTCGCCTGCCGGAACAGGGCGATGCAATGCCGATGGCTGAGTCCGCTGGCGCGCACCAGGGTCTCCACGCGCAAGTCCGGATGCCAGCCACCGGAACGCAGCACGCACAGCGCCGGATGCCGCACGGGCGGGCGGCCGCCGGCGCGGTCGACCAGCCACCGTTCGAAGGCAGCCAGGCGCGCCGGCGCCTCGGCGCATGCATGCAACCGCTCCAGCAGCGCATCGACCTCGCCGGCAGGCAGCAGCAGTTCCAGCGGCGTGTGATGCCCGGCCAATGCGGATTCGGGCACACCGAGCAACACGCTGGTGGCGCCTGGACGCAACATCGCACCGACCGAGACCGCAGGCTGCGTGACATCGCGCACGTGATACGCCGTGCGTACCCCACCCACCACCGCGTGGCCGAGGCAATGGCCGCACAGGTCGTCCGCGTGGTCGAACACCCGCAACGGTGCACCGCCGATCCGCACGGCGAGATGCGTGGCACCGGTCGGCAGCACGTGCTCGCGCGCAGGCAGCCGCAGGACCGCAGACACCGGTGCGGGCTCGTGCGCCCACACCGCTGTCACCAGACCGCGCAATGCGGAAACGGGAGGTCGATGCATGGACGCCATGGCGCGATGCTACGCCTGTCATCGGCCCCGTCGGTAGTCCGCCCGACGACGCGCCTCCGCCGCCACTCCCGACGCGATGATCGAGCGCTGTCGCACAGGCTCGGCCGCACGTCGCCGGCATCGATCCGATTCGGTCACGCAGCAGTATCGGACGCCCTCGGAATGCCTCCGCGACGCACCTGCAGTGATCATGCCGCATCCGTTGTGGCAGGACGTTTCAGGTTTGCTGGCGCACATCCTTGCCCTGCTGTCGCAGTCACTTTCGAGGAGCACGTGGCCATGCATCATCGCACCTAGCCATGCTCGCGTGGCTCGACATCGAAGCGGTGGAAGACATGCTGCCGCCGGCACGAGCGACGCGCAGCATCACGCAGACGAAACAGCGGCACGACTGCAAGCGCCCCCTTGCCGGCTCGCGAATCCGGGCGAAAGAACACCCGGCATTCGCCTGCATGCGCCGCGCACTTGCGACGCATCTCACACTGTCGTCGACACCGCCAACTGTCTACCCTCGCCGCCGATCCGGCTTATACAGTAGCCGCGACATACCACGGATGGCGGGAATGGCCGCGGCAAGAGATATCGCCAAAGGCGTTCTACTGAGCGCCACTTACTGCGCCGCCTTCCTGCTGGCCTGGCGGTGTTCCGTGGACCAGTGGTATCTGCCGGCCGGCGTGCGCGTCGCGAGCCTGCTGTTCCTGCCCGCACGGCGCTGGCCGTGGTTGCTGGCCGGCGATGCCGCCGCGCTGCTGACATTGCGCATTCCCATGAGCGAGGCCTGGGGCGCGAGTGCCACCTGGGCATACCTGAGTCCGTTCCTGCTGATGCCCGCCGTGTCGCTGCTGCCGGTCCTGGCGCGTCAGCGGGTGCCTGACCTGGCACGCGACGATCACTGGCTGCTGCCGCTGACGCTGGCGACCGCGCTGTGGAGCACGCTCTGCAACATCGCGATCAACACCGCGCTGGGCGGCCCCGCCGGGCCGGCGCCGCTCGATGTGCTGCTGCGCTACTGGCTTGGCGACTACCTGGGCACCTTGATGTTCGTGCTGCCGGCGTTGCTGTGGCTGCGCCGGGACGAACCCACGCGACTGCGGGCCTCGCTGTTGCGCGAGGGGCTGGCGTCGATCGCCGTGGTCGTCGCGCTGTCGGCGTCGATCGCCGTGGCCGGCGACGCGCTGCTGCGACAGTTGCTGATGGTCCTGCTGGTGGTCCCGGCGATCGTACTGACGCTGCGCCATGGCTGGCGGGGCGCGGCGCTCGGCGTGGTCATGGCGAACGTTGCGGTGGCCCTGTCCATGCCCAAGGTCGTCGCACCGGGCATGCACGATGCCGATGCGTTCGTGGTGCAGATCCTGCTCGCCGCCACCGCCACGGTGATGTTCGCGTTCGGATCACGGATTTCCGCCGCCTATCGGCACATGCGCGACGACGGACGCCTGCGCGAACAGGCGCTGGCCTTCGCACAGGCCGGCTACCTCTCCGCCGAACGCACGCTGCGCCGACGGGTGGTCGACTACACCGACCTCAGCACCCAGATCAACAAGCTGCGCCGCGATGTGGTGGAGGATCTGCGCGCACGCGGCCATTACGCCGCCGCCATGCAGATGACCCGCACCGGCGTGATCCAGGCACAGTTGCTGGACGAATACGTCACCGCGCTCTACCCGCTCGGCATCGAGACGCACGGCCTGTACCACACGCTGCACTCGCCGACCTTCGCCAACCTGTGCGCCACGGAGTTCCGCTGCCGCCTGCATGGCGATCCGCGACGCCTCTCGCTGGGTCTGCAACTGGTGGCCTATCGCTGCATCCTCGACGCCATCGAGACCCTGCCCGTGGCCCATACGCATCTGCTGCGGGCACGGGTATGGCGTGCGCAGGGACGACAGGGCATCGCCATCCGCATCACCGCCGATGCGGCGATGCTGAGCGCGTTGCGGCGCCGTCCGGAAGCGCCCGAGCGGGAACTGGCGGTCCGCCTGCAGGCGCATGGCGGCACCTGCCGGCGCCGCCATGCGTTGAGCTTCAGCTTTCTGGTGTCCGAAAGCCCGATCTCCGGCGGCCTCACTCCACCGCCGTGACCTCCCACGCGTCACCGCGTGCATCCGAGCGCAGGCGCACCACCACATCGGCCGTCCGGTAGATCACGCGTGACGGCACCGCAGGCGATGCCGTCAGCGAGACCCGCCCCACGTCGCTGCCCATCGGCAGCACCCACAAGGTCTTGCCGATGCGGCCGACCGCGGCACGGACCACGCCGCTGGCGTCGTTGATCTGCAGGTAGTTCACGCCATCGCGCGAGAACTCATAGACGCGCCAGGCCGAATCCGTGGCGAGATTCAGCGCCTTGGGCACGCTTTCGCCCAGTCCCTTGCCCACCACCCCATGCCCGCCGGAGGGGCAGCAGGACTGCGCCTGCGCCTGAAATGACAGCGCCAACCCCGCTGCGACCACGATTGCCAAGCTCTTCGCCTTCGTTTCCATTGCATCGATCCTTTCCCACCCGGGGAATTCCGCCTGCATCTCAGGCGGGATCAAGGTACGTGGTCCGGGCCGGGAAGCGGTCGACAAACAGCATCGCCGCCATGGCGAGAGACCAGGTCGTTGCCTGTCCACGATGAACAAGCGTCGTGCCGCCACCATGCCCGCGATCGCCGCTGTTTCGATCGCACTCGCCGTGCGTTGCGGGCGCCAGACGCGCACATGTTCGCGGCACACCCCGTTGAACGCGATCGACAGCGCCGGGACGCAACCACGCTTGACCTGCCGCAACTTTCGAAACATCATTAGTTACATGAAACGCGACAGCCGCCTGTCCTCTGTCCTGCATGCCCTGCTGCACATGGCCGAGCACGATGGTCCCATGACCTCCGACGCCCTGGCCCAATGCCTGGGCACCAATCCCGTCGTGGTCCGGCGGACCATGGGGTACTTGCGCGAAGCCGGCATCGTGACCTCGGATCGCGGGCACGCGGGTGGATGGCGCATCCATGCCGACCTGGCCACGGTCACCCTGCGCCAGTTGCATGAAGCGCTGGGCGAACCGGCGCTGTTCGCCATCGGCAATCGCCACGAATCCCCGGAGTGCCTGGTTGAGCAAGCGGTGAATGCCGCACTCGAGGGAACGTTCGCAGAGGCAGAGGCGTTGCTGTTGAAGCGGCTTTCGGACATCACCCTTGCCGACCTGGCCGCCGACTTCGCGCGCCGGCATGCGGCGGCACGACGGACGAGGAGTTAGGCATGCACCACGACATCATCGTCATCGGCGGCAGCTATGCGGGCATGGCCGCCGCCCTGCAACTGCTGCGAGCGCGGCGTTCCGTGCTAGTGATCGATGCGGGCCAGCGCCGCAATCGCACGGCCCACCATGCACATGGCTTCCTCGGCCAGGACGGCGTGCCGCCTGGCACCATCGCGGCGACCGCGCGCCAGCAGCTCAGCGCCTATCCGACGCTGACGTGGCTGGACGCACACGCCCTGACCGCCACTGGATCCTTGGACGTCTTCCGGGTGACCACCTCCGATGGCGGCACCCACCAGGGTCGCCGGATCCTGCTCGCCACCGGCGTGGCCGACCAGCTTCCGGCCGTCGACGGCCTCGCCGAACGCTGGGGCACGGCCGTCTTCCACTGCCCGTACTGCCACGGCTACGAACTGGACCAGGGACGCATCGGCATCGTCGGTGCCGGCCCGCTGTCCGTGCACCAAGCCGAACTGCTCACCGAGTGGGGCAATGTGACCTTACTCGTCAACGGCGCACTGCAGCTCGACGACGCGGCCAGGGCTCTTCTGAGCGGCCGCGGCGTGGCGATCGAGGAGGCGCCCATCGACAGGATCGAGGGGCATGCCGACGTGGTCCTGGCCGACGGTCGGCGCCTGGTCTTCGCCGGCCTGTTCACGGCGACACGCACCACCCCGTCCTGTCCCCTGGCCGAGGCCATGGGCTGCGTGCTGGAGGAGACGCCAATGGGCACCCAGGTCCGCATCGATGCCGAGCATGGGACCTCGGTCGCCGGCGTCTTCGCCTGCGGCGACCTGGCGAAAGCGCCGCATTCGCTGTCATTGGCCGTGGGCAGCGGCGCCATGGCCGGCGCGCAGGTTCACCGCTCGCTGGTATGGCCGGAAACCTTCGCGCCGCCAGCATCAACGCGCACAGGATGACGCGCGCTCGGATTCCACTGCGGTATCGGTCTACGCCGGGCGAATCGCGCAGGCGCGATCATGGCAGGTGTAGCCGTTTGTCTCGGCTGCCCGTCCGCCCATGGCCACAACGCACCAGACGCGACGTGCGCGTACGCTGGACCTGACCAAGTCAGTCGAGCCCGGCAAACAGTCCGTGCAACTCGGCAAACCCCACCGGTTTGACCAGGTGCGCGTCGAACCCTGCATGCGCCGAATCGCGGCGATCGCTGTCCTGCCCCCAGCCGGTCAGCGCGACGATGGTGATGTCCTTGCCCCAGTGGCAATCGCGAATGCGGCGGCACGCCTCGTGCCCGTCCATGCCGGGCATGCCGATGTCCATCAGGATCACCTCGGGGCGCATGCGCGCACCGATCGCCAGCGCTTCCTCTCCGCCGCCAGCGGTGCGCACAGCGTGTCCGTCCAGTTCCAGCAGGGCGGCCAGCGCCAGCGCGATATCCGCATTGTCGTCGACCACCAGGATCCGGCGCATCGTTTGTGCCGGCCGGACATCCCCCGTGGCCGACACGGCAACCGGCGCGGCGTCGCAGGGAAGCCGCACGACGAACGCGCTGCCCTTGCCGGCCCCCTCGCTGCGCGCCTCGACGGTGCCGCCGTGCATCTCGACCAGCCGCCGAACCAGCATCAGGCCGATGCCGAGTCCACCTTGCGCACGCTCCAGGGTCCGGTCCACCTGGGTGAACAGTTCGAAGATGGCATCGACCTTGTCCGGCGGAATGCCGGATCCGTTGTCCGCGACCACGACCTCGACGCTGCCCGCGCCCGCCTCGACCCGCACCTCGATGTCTCCCCCGGGTGGCGTGTACTTGCACGCGTTGGTGAGCAGATTCCCGAACACCTGGGTGAGACGGACCGGGTCTCCTTGCAAGGGCAGCGGCGTCTCCGGCAACACCACGCGCAAGCGATGCCGCTGCTGGTCCAATGCAGGACGGCAGACCTCGACGGCCTGCTGGATCACCTCGGCCAGCAGCAGCGACTCGCGCCGCAATTCCAGTTTTCCCTGCTTGATGCGATTGACGTCGAGCAGGTCGTCCACCAAGCGCACCAGCTGCCGTACCTGCCGTTCCATGACCTCGTGCGCCTTCCGCGACAACGCCTCGTTGCCATGCGAGCGCTTGAGCACTTCCAGCATGTTGCGCAACGGCGCCAACGGGTTGCGCAGCTCGTGCGCGAGCATGGCCAGGAACTCGTCCTTGCGCCGCCGCTCCTGCGCCAGCTCCGCTTCGATCTGATGCCGCTCCACCAGTTCGGCGGCCTGGCGTGCGAGCAGGTCGATGTAGCGCAGCGCGTCCGGGTCGGGGCCGCCCGGCCAGCGGTAATGATTGTTGAGCATGCCCAACAGCCGGCCATCGCGGCTGAGCAAGGGCATGCACTGGATGGAGCGGATCTGATCCTCCAGCACGATCTCCAGCCCCAATGTCCCCTGCAGGCCTTCCAGCTTCTCCACGTCGGCGACGACCAGACGCTGCACCTGCTTCGCCGCTTCCCCGCAACTGGCATCCCACCCATCCTCGCGGAAATGCTCGACCAACCGCGGGCCCAGTCCCTGATGCACGACGATCCGCAGGGTTTTCCTGACCGGATCGAAGATCTGGATGTTGCCCTTGTCGGTTCCCGAGATGTCGGCGGCCGCCGCGAGGATCTTCTGCAGCAGCGGCTCGAACTCTCCCGGCCCCACCAGCTCGGCACTCAGTTCCTGCAGGCGGGCGAGCGCCGCCATTTCCTTGCGCAGATGCGCGGCGGCCCGTTCCCGCTCCACCACGATGCTGGTCACCAGCGCGCCGAACTCGGCGACCTTGCGCTCCCACGCAGTAGCCTGCCGCGCTTCCGCAAGACACAGAAAGAACGATCCGACCGCCTTGCCGCCCTGCCCGATGGCCGGGTGCGAATAGCACGCCAGGATGCCGTTTTCCAGGCAAAGCGAGCGCCAGGGCGCGGCCCATTGCGGCGCGTGCTCCACGTCCTCGCACTCGACCGGATGCCCCTCATGGATGGCGGTCCCGCAGGTACCGATGAGCGCTTCCCCGATCGGCAAGCCGCGGATGGCCGCGGCGAATGTCGGCGGGAAGTGCGACGAGTAGCCGCCGCCCATCGTGCGGCGGTCCTCGCTCGCCAGGAGTACGCACGCGCGCGCGCCCGGAGCAAGCCGCGCCACGGCGTCGGTCAGTGCATCCAGGCATTCCTCCATCGGCGCGCCGGACGCGATCATGAGCAGCGCTTTTCTCTGCTCCGCATCCAGGCATGCATCACGTTGGGCCTGTGCAAGTTCTCGGTACACGCGCACCTGCTGGATGGCGGCGCCGGATGTTATCGAATAACACCAGCGCGATGGATTTCGGAGCGAATGGATATCCGCAAAAATGGAAACGCTTTCCGAAGAGATGCGAAAACGATGGTGGCATAGGTCACGCGTGAAGCGCGTGCGACGTGCATCTAAGTCTATGGGTGAATGCCTCGTTAGACCTCAAGCCGTGTGAGCGCTGCATGCACGGGAGTCGTGCGCTCCACGCTCGCCAAGCTGCGTGAGGGGGCAATGACGCTTGTTCGCAAGGGCCGCAGCCCCCATCGCGTCGTCAACCGCCCCTTCGAACCGCTGCGGTTGAAGGACATCGCACGATCGAGACAAGCGCATATCGCCGTGTTCGCGTCACGGGATGGCATGCCACATGTCGTCGCTTGCCTGCGCGACGAACGCGCAGCGGTCGCTCATCGCTGACACACCTAGGGTTCGTCGCAGTTGGCGAGACGTTTCGGCGAGGCGCTACGCGCCACCCGCCGCAGCCGCTGGCTGCAACAGCAGCCGCACCAGCGGATTCGGGAAGCGCCGCGACATGGTGACGGCGTGGAAGGTCTCCACGATGTCCGGCAATTGATCGCCTTCCACCAGCACGCCCGCGGCGATCTCGTCCTTGACCACGATCGGCGGGAGCACGGCCAGGCCGATGTCCTCGCGCACCTTGTCAGGCTATTCAGCTCTCGGCCACAGCACTCATCCACTCTACAAGAAAATCGGTGATCTTCTCCTTGATGCCGCTTTCCACAGTGCGCAAGCGCAGGATGGCAATGCCGCTTTTGGACAAGATTCCGTTCTTCAAGCGATCCCGCTCCATCTGCTCGGGCCGGTCGTGAAGGCCGCCATCGACTTCAATTACCCCCACTGGGATCTTTCCAACCCGGAAATAAACAACAAAATCGCAACTGGCACGCGCCATGAAGGCCCGCTCGCGTTCCGTCAACTCCGGGTTGCTCGAGGCTGCGACTTGATCCAGCTTGACTTGATCGTGGAACATCAAGGCATGGCACTCGGATGTGGACAGAACCTCGCGCAGTAGCTGTGCCACGATCTGCTCGGACTTGTACTGTGAATCTTCGGGGCGCAAGCGAGCATTCAAGCGGGCCAGGGACTGGTCGTACTCGCGGTACAGCAGATCAAATGCAGAGATCACAGGCGCCCGCACGACTTGCGCACCCTCGGCGTAATAGCTGATATAGCGCACCAAGGCAGCGATGTGGCCATTGTCGGCAAATACGTCATCGCCAGTCACAAGGGTGAAGCGCTGCTTGGCTCGCGATACCGCCACATTGATCATGCGTGGGTCGTCAACGAAGCTCAGGCGCTTCGGATCCTGGTTGTAGCGCTTCTTGTCCAGCACCGTGGAGAAGACGATCTCATCGCACTCTCGACCCTGGAACTTATGCACCGTGTCTTTCACGAACTCCGCCGGCAGGCGCGAATCAGAGAGATTCACCTGCGCCCGGAACGGCGCGATGAATCCACGCCCATCGCCATCAATGCCAACCGCGTCATCCTCATCATCGAGCACCTTGAGCAGGGAATCCAATTCGCGGAGATTGGTGTTCTGACGGGTGTGGTTGCCCTTGGCGGTCACAATCAGGCGCAAAGGCGCTTCGCTTTGATCTTCGGTCATCGGCACCAATGCGTTATCGTAAAACTGCTGGTTGCAGAACTGGATGATCCTGGGATGGCAGCGATAGTGCTCTTTGAGCAGTGTCCTTGGTAGCGCCTGCTTGAACACGGCGATACACGAATCGAGCAGGCTGTAGCGCTCGCAATCGTAGGCCTCGGCGGGCGCTGACAGACCCAGCTTAACTGGAATGTGTGCCAACTGGCGGTTGTCGCCGACAACAATAAGGTTCCTCGCACAGCCCAGTGGCAAGATGCCCGGTACGATGTCCTGGAGCGAGGCCTCGTCGATGATCACGTAATCAAGGATCGTCTCCGGTGCGATCGAATTGATGATGGAGTGCGTACCGCTTCCCAGGATCGGGAAGCGCTTCAAGAAGACATCGAACCTTTGCCGGTAGGTTTTGCCATCGAAGCTGTCCGATGGCAGGGGCAGACTTTGTAGGTGCTGCTTCAGATGGCGCATGGACGCAGAAGTCATTGCATCCAACAAGGCAGTAAAGTTTCCTTGCGCCAGCGATTTGCGGCAAGCCTGCAACTCCGCCGCCTTTTCCTGCAGCGCCTTGTCGTAGTAGTGCATCTGCAGCGCATGAAACACGGACAGTCGCTCATCTGCGTTGGCGAAAGGCTTGACACGAAGGATCCCGAAGTTGAACAACAACTCGATGCGATCCCGCAGGCGGACACGCTCTTGGCCGAGATGGGCCAAGTAGGCCATCAAGTCTGCGGTCTTGTGCGGCGTCAACCCGTACTTTTCCAGCGAGACGGCAGCATGCACGCCGTTTTCCGCCTGCCATTGCTGGAGATAGCGCCGCTCGATGGTCAACTCGTCGAGTTCGGCCTGCAATTGCGCCAACCGATTGCGATCGCGCAACTGCTGCGTCAAGCGACCCAACAGACCCTGGATCTCCTCCAGCGTCGGCGCCGGCTCGGGTGCGTCAGATGGCCATGGCGGCAGATCGGCGAAAAAATCGTCGCGGTTTTCCTGATTGCCGAGTTTAGCGACCAGATAGCCCAGTCCGCACTTCTCCAACTTCTCGTAGACGTTTTCTACTGCTGCATTGTTGTTGGACAACACCGCCACTGTCTGCCCACGCAGCAGGATGTTGGCAAGGATGTTGAGAATCGTCTGGGTCTTGCCCGTCCCGGGCGGACCCTCGATCACGCTGACCTGAGCACGGAACGCATGCTCGACCGCCGCCAACTGGCTCTCGTTCAGACCGAACGGATAGATCAGGCCCGGCCCGGGGAGCAGCGTGCCGTTGTGTCCCGTGCAGTAGGCATGCAAGGCCGTTTCGACACTGACAGGCAGCCTGCCCAGCTGGTCTACGACATTGGCCGCGATCTTGCTATCTGTTTGCGACGTTGCATGCGCCTGCCGCGCCTTAGCCACCCTGATGAAATATTGCAGAACCGGCGCGCCGTTCTTCACCATCGGCGCAATGAAGTCGATTCCCTCCATTTTGAAAACGTAGGGCTTGTCGGCAGCGCCAGGGTAATGCACCACGGCATACCGCTCGCCATATATCGTCGCCTTCGCGACAGGCGTAACGTTCGTGCTGCCTGATCTGGTCAGCAGCACATCATTCAGTTCGCGAGTGGGAACGATGACGCAATCTTTGAGCGCGTGTAAAACGGCGCCCTTATTTAAGTAGGAACATATCAGCTGCAGACCTGCGCGCTTATCGCTCCAGATCAACCAATTGACGATCTCTGCAGTCTTGTCCTCGCCACCCACCTGGATCGACACCATACGTCTCTGTCCGTGTACTTGGCCGTCGTTCACCCTTCGACCGACAGCCAGATGCCGTTACTTATTCACATGACTTCATATTGCCAGTCTCTCTTCCGACGCAGGTAGACGGCCCAAGCGTTGCATCACGTAGCCTAGAACCTGCCTGAAGATCGGGTAATCACGGGGAAAAAGGAACTACAGGCTTTCTGCTGTTGCCGTCGGCAGCAGCAGCAGCCGCACCAGCGGATTCGGGAAGCGCCGCGACATGGTGACGGCGTGGAAGGTCTCCACGATGTCCGGCAATTGATCGCCCTCCACCAGCACGCCGGCGGCGATCTCGTCCTTGACCACGATCGGCGGGAGCACGGCCAGGCCGATGTCCTCGCGCGCCAGCAGGCGCATCATCGCCATGTCCTCCACTTCCGCCACGATCTGCGGGCGCACGCCCAGACGATCGGCCAGGGCGTCGAATCCCGCGCGCACGCTGTTGTCCACCGTCGGCAGGATGATGGGATGCTGGCGAAGCCGATCGGCGATGCTGGCGGCATGACCCAACCGGTCCGGCGTGCCCACCAAACTGACCGGGCGCTCGGCGAGCCGATGGGTCACGAACGGGGTCAGCGCGTCGGTGGCCGGCGCCTGGTTGAGCAGGACCACGTCGAGATTGAGCGCCTCCAGCGCCCGCAGCAGTTCGCCGGCACTGCCCGAGCGCAGGATCAGGTCGATGTCGGTTCGGCCGAGCAGCGGCCGCAGGAACTCCAGCTGGAAGTTGCGCGACAGCGTGGCCAGCGAGCCAACTCGCAGCGCCTGCCGCGCGGCGCCGGTCTGCCGCAGCGTGCCCAGCAGTTCGTCGCCGGTGGCGAAGATCGCATCGGCGTGGTCCAGCGCGATCTGCCCCGCCTCGGTCAGGTGCAGTTGCCGCCCGCGCCGCTCGAACAGTGCATGGCCCAAACGCTCCTCCAGCTTGCGGATCTGCACCGACAAGGCGGACTGGGTGAGGTTGAGCCGCTCGGCAGTGCGGGTCAGGTTGCCGTCGTGGGCCACGGCCCAGAAGTAACGCAGGTGGTTGTAGTTCAAAGCAGCCATCGTTCGATAATAACGAACGATATCGTGAAAACAATGAATTTTTGCTCAGCCCCACCGATCGCTATCGTGGCGCCGCCCGCCACTGCGCTCGATCCAAGGGGATTGCCTTGTCGCTCTATCTGCTGCCGCTCTCTGCCCCACTCCTGCTGCTGGTCGCGGCCGTGTTCGGCTTTGTCCGCAGCGGCCGACGCCCCCGCTTCCTCCCCGCCTTCGCCGAACGTGCCGCGCTCGGCGCACTGCTCGTCGCCATCGCCTCGCTGGCGCTGCTGATCGCCCGCGGCGCCGGCGGCAGCGCATTGATCGGATGGAGCGGCATCGGCCTGTCGGTCCGGCTCGATGCGGTGAGCACCACGATGCTGCTGCTGGTCGCCTTCGTCGGCTGGATCGTGGTGCGCTATACCCGCACCTATCTGGATGGCGAAGCGCGGCAGGGCTATTTCACCGGCTGGCTGTGCGTCGCGCTCGCCGCGGTGCTGCTACTCGTGCAGGCCGGCAACCTGGTCCAGGTCGTGGTGGCCTGGATCGCCACCAGCATCGCGCTCAATCGTTTGCTGCTGTTCTATCCCCAGCGTGTGGCCGCGCAACGCGCCGCGCGCAAGAAGCGCCTGTTCTCCAGCATCGGCGCCATCGCCCTGATCTGCGCGGCACTGCTTGTCTGGAAGAGCCTGGGCACCACCGACATCGTCACCATCAACACGCTGGCGCGGAACGGCCAGCATGGCGGTGCCCTTACCGCGGCGGCCGCCTTGATGGCGCTGGCCGCGGTGCTGAAATCGGCGCAGTTCCCCACCCATGGCTGGCTCACCGAGATGATGGAGGCGCCCACGCCGGTGTCGGCGCTGCTGCATGCCGGCGTGGTCAACGGCGGCGGCTTCCTGCTGATCCGCTTCGCCGACCTGATGCTGGCGGCCCCCGGCGTACTCGCCGTGCTGGCCATGCTGGGCGGGTTCACCGCGCTGTTCGGCGCGCTGGTGATGCTGACCCAACCCGCGGTCAAGACCTCGCTGGCCTGGTCCACGGTCGCGCAGATGGGCTTCATGATTCTGCAGTGCGGGCTGGCGCTGTTCCCGCTGGCGCTGCTGCACATCGTCGCGCACTCCCTCTACAAGGCCCATGCCTTCCTGGCCTCCGGCGGCGCCGTCGAGCAGGTGGCGTCCATTCGCCGGCCTGGGCCGGTCGCCGTGCCCAATGGGGCGGCGGTGTGCCGCGCCTTCCTGATCGCGCTGGCGATCTATGTCGGGATCGGCGCCGCCTTCGGGTTCGCCTTCGGCTTCGAGCACAAGTCGCCGCAGGCGCTAGCCCTGGGCGCCATCCTGATCTTCGGCGTCGCCTATCTGCTGGCCCAGGGTCTGGCCGATGCCGCACCCCGTCCGCTCACCCGAAAAACCGTGCTCTACGCCAGCGCGGCCGCGGTCGGCTACTTCGCGCTGCAGACCGCAGCCGAATGGCTGACCACCGGGGTGCTGCCAGCGACGCCGGCGCCGGGTCGGCTGGAGTGGACGCTAATGGCGCTGGCGGTGCTGAGCTTCGGCCTGGTGGCGGTGGCGCAGGCGCTGTTCCCGCTGTGGGCGACGCACCCGGCCGCCGCCGGACTGCGCATGCATCTCGCCAATGGCCTGTATGCCAACGCCACGCTCGATCGCCTGCTCGGCGGCTGGTCCGTCCGCAAGACCTCGTGACTCCCTAACCGCCAGGACACCGCCATGCTGATGACCACCACCGACGCACCGTCCTTGTCTCACGAGCTGATCATCGCCGCCGCCGCGTGTGCGGCGCGGGCCATTCCCCCGCTTTGGCCGCTCGCCTCGAGCGTGGCGGTCAACCCCTTCCTCGGCCAGACCGGCGAACCGCTGCCGATCGCGGCGGCGCGGCTGCGGCGCGCCGCCGGCATCGCCGTGACCATGCCGCGCGCCTGGTATGCGCAGCGACTGCAGTCCGGCGAGATCGCCGAAGAAGATCTGCAGGCGGCCTGGCACAACGCGCCGGCGGCGCTGCGTCCGCCGAGCGTGTCCGCACTGAAGCTCGTCATCGAAGCCACGCGCCCTGCCCCGCAGGCGATCCCGACCGTCGCCGATCTGGCACGCGATGCGTCGCTGGTCGACTGGCCGGGCATCGTCGAAGAGCGCATCGGACACTGGGCCGCCAGCTACTTCGACCAGGGCCAGGCGCTGTGGGTCGCCGGGCAGTCCGGCGGCGCCTACAACGCGTGGCGGCTGGTCGCGACACGCGATCTGACGCCGGAAATCGCCGGACTCACCCGATTCGCCCAGCAGGTGGCGGACGCGCCAGCGACTGCCGAAGAGGCGATCGTCGAGGGCGTCGCCCGCCTCGGCCTCGCGCCCGACGCGCTGGACGGCTATTTCCACCGTCTGCTGACCACGCTGGGCGGCTGGAGCCAGGTTGCGCGGTATCGGCTCTGGCAAGCGGAGTTGAGCGGCGGAACCGATGCCTGCGTCACCGATCTGCTCGCCATCCGCATCAGCTGGGAAGCCGCCCTGCTGGGCAAGTTCGGTTCGGAGATCGCGCCCGAGTGGCGAAGCGCCGTCGCCGCTTACGCCACGCCGATGGCAGCGACTTCGGACGACGTCGTCGACAGCATCCTGCAGGAAGCGGCCGAACGAGCTGCACAGCGGCGGCTCGGCAGCGTGCTTGCAGCCCCCGCCTCGGCCCCGGTCGCCCCCGACCGGATGACGTTGCAGATGGCCTTCTGCATCGACGTACGCTCGGAAGTGTTCCGCCGCGCGCTGGAAAGCCTGGATGCCGGCATCCAGACCCTGGGATTCGCCGGATTCTTCGGGCTGGGCATCGGCCATCGCCGGTTTGCCTCGGACGTGGTCGAGGCACGCCTTCCGGTGCTGCTGACGCCAGCGGTGCACACCTGCGCGGGAGCGGCCACGCCGTCATTGTCCGAGGCGGACCTCGCCGCGCGGATCGCGGCGCGCGCGAAGCGGGCCTGGGGACGCTTCAAGCTGGCCGCCATTTCCTCGTTCGCCTTCGTCGAGGCCACCGGCCCGATCTACGTCGCCAAGCTGCTACGCGATGGCTTGGGACTGACGCGGCACTCGGCGCCGAACGATCCCGCGCCGCGCCCGGCCGAGGCGCTCGACCTCGACACGCGCCTGACCATGGCCACGCGCATCCTCACCGCGATGTCGCTCACCAGCGGGTTCGCGCGACTCGTGGTGATCGCCGGCCACGGGGCAAACGTGGTCAACAATCCGCACGCCAGCGCCCTGCACTGCGGCGCCTGCGGCGGCTACTCGGGCGAAGTGAACGCGCGGCTGCTCGCCGCGCTGCTCAACGACCCCGAGGTGCGCGCCGGGCTTGCCGAGCGCGGCATCGCGATTCCCGCCGACACGCTGTTCGTCGGCGCCCTGCACGACACCACGACCGATGCGGTCACGCTCTACAGCGCCGACCATGCTTCGCCCACGCATGCCGCCGACCTCGACCAGGCGGCGCGTTGGCTGCACGCCGCCGGCGCGCTGGCGCGCGGCGAGCGCGCGCTGCGCCTGCCACGCGCGCAGCGCAGCCAGGACATCGCGCCTCGCGCCCGCGACTGGGCCGAGCTGCGCCCGGAATGGGCCCTGGCCGGCTGCCAGGCCTTCATCGCCGCGCCGCGCGCGCGCACGGCCGGGCGCGACCTGGCAGGACGCGCCTTCCTGCACGACTACGATTGGCGGCGCGACGAAGGTTTCGGTGTGCTGGAACTGATCCTGACCGCACCGGTCGTGGTCGCCAGCTGGATCAGCCTGCAGTACTACGGCTCGACCGTCGCACCCGAGGTCTTCGGCGCGGGCAACAAGCTGCTGCACAACGTCACCGGCGGCATCGGCGTGGTCGAGGGCAACGGCGGCCTGCTGCGCGGCGGACTCCCCTGGCAATCGGTCCACGACGGCGAACGGCTGATCCACGAACCACTGCGGCTTTCCGTGCTGATCGAAGCACCGACGGACGCGATCACCGACATCCTCGAACGCCATCCGCAGGTTCGCGCGCTGTTCGACAATCGCTGGCTGCATCTGTTCGCGCTGGACGACCAGGGCCGGATGGCGTCGCGCTACACCGGCGATCTGCGCTGGGAGGCGTGTCCTGGCGATGCGCCGCCCAAGCGCAGCGCCGTGCCGGCACACACGTGACCGGATGTCACCTGGTCACATCGACCCACCTGTCGACGTCCCTGCACCTGATGCGGGCGGCTGTCTGGCGACGCATCAAATCCTGGATCGCATCGGTGACAAGTGGAGTCCTTACATCGTCGCCATGCTGGCGAACGGCCCGCAGCGCTTCAACGCATTGAAGCGTGGCATCGACGGCATTTCCCAGCGCATGCTGACGCTGACCCTGCGCGGACTGGAACGCGACGGATTGGTCACGCCCACGCTGTATCCGACGATTCCTCCGCGCGTCGATTACGCACTGACCGACCTTGGACGCACGCTATTGAAGCCGGTCATGGCGCTGGTCCATTGGGCGAACGAGAATCAACGCGCCATTGCCGAAGCGCATCGACGTTTCGACGAGGCGCCGGAGCAAGATCAGGTCTTGGTTCAGGGCGACGTCTACCAGCGGCGTTAGTCAGACTCCGTTTTCGTGGGGCGCGACTGGAAGAAGCAACTGCCAGTAAGCGACATCCACCCAACGGCCGAGCTTGTAACCGACCTGCTCGAAGTGCGCGACCTTCTTGAACCCCAGCGCCTCGTGCAGCCGGGCACTTGCATCGTTCGGTTGAGCGACACCGCCGATGACTGCGTGCAACTCCAGCCGTCGCAGTGTTTCCAGCAGCGCGCCATACAGGACAGCGCCCAGCCCTCGCCCGCGATGCCCATCAGCCAGGTAGATCGTGGATTCCACCGAACGCTGGTACGCCTTTCTCGCTCTCCATTGTGTGGCGTAGGCATACCCGGCAACCTCGTCGCCCACCAGCGCCACCAGCCACGGAAGGCCGACGCTCTGTACGTCTTCAATGCGCCTGGCCATGTCGGCCGACGTCACGGCATCCAGTTCGAACGTGACGCACGTGTTGGCGATGTAGTGGTTGTAGATGTCCGCGATGCGCTGGGCATGCACGGGACTGGCCGAAACGATGGTCGCTGTCACGGTCACCGGCTTCCTTTGTTGATGGTCTGGATCACAGCCGCTTCGACATGCAGACGGCGCTGGACGGACAGAGGCGTTCGAACTGGCTCGACGCCCCGACCAGCGGCGGCACCTGCCCCCGGTCGCACTGCACGTAGCCCATGGCGGCGAACACATCCTGCGCCGTCGTGGTCAGCAGATACAAGGCAAGCACCTCACGCTGCACAGCCAGGCGCTCCGCCTCCCGAACCAGCCGACGCCCGAGGCCATCACCGCGATGCCCCTCCGCGACGCACAACGACCGCAGCACGCCATGTTCGCCATGGAATTCGACAGCCACGGTGCCGAGCAACCCACCCCGACGCGCGGCAAGGAACTGTCGCGACGCGTGACCGGCGATCAGGTCGGAGGTGGGCAACCCCGAGGACTGCAGCAGTTCTTCCGTCTGCGGATCGAACTGCGCCAGGCTGATCACCACGTCCATGACATCACCTCGGTATGTGCAGAAGAACGACACGGCGGTTGGCGACTGCCTGGCGATGCGCCGTCGGCACGACATGAGCCGCGCCCACGCTCATGTCGCAGCCATTCCGCATCGAATGCCAAGCGTCAACAAGTCCGCCCCTCTCCGCAACGCGCGTCGCCGCCGCAGCAGTTCTCGGTCAGGTAATCGAGCAGGCGCGTCATCGTGTCGAACTCGGCGCGATAGCAGACCGTCCTGCCCCGTTGCTCGGCGCGGATCATTCCGACAGCAGCCAGCTCCTTCAGGTGGAAGGACAGGGTCGGCCCCGGCAGGGTCAGCGCGCTGGCGATCTCGCCCGCCAGCTTGCCCGCCGGTCCGGCCTGGACGAGCAGCCGGAAGATGGCCAGACGGGTCTCGTGGCCCAGTGCCGACAAGGCCTTGGTTGCGGTCAAATGTTCCATTATTTTAGAATAATGGAATTAATGAAACCAGGCAATCGATCATGGACCTTCCCAATCTGGATGCAACGCTTGCGCCCGCAGCGGATCGCGCGCGCCTGGCCGCCGGCGATGCCGAGCACAAGCCGCGCATCCTGATCCTGTATGGATCGCTGCGTCCGGAGTCCTACAGCCGAAAGCTGGCACTGGAAGCGCAACGGCTGCTCGACTACTTCGGCGCCGAGACCCGCGTTTTCGATCCGCACGACCTGCCCATGGTCGATGCCGTCGGCCCGGACCATCCGAAGGTGCAGGAACTGCGCGCCGCTTCCCTGTGGTCGGAAGGCCAGGTCTGGGTGAGCCCCGAACGTCATGGCGCGGTGTCGTCGGTCTTCAAGAACCAGATCGACTGGCTGCCCCTGCAGGAAGGCAGCGTCCGCCCGACGCAGGGACGCACGCTCGCGGTGATGCAGGTCTGCGGTGGATCGCAATCCTTCAACGTGGTCAACGCGCTGCGCCTGCTTGGTCGCTGGATGCGGATGGTGACCATCCCGAATCAGTCGTCGGTGCCCAAGGCCTGGCAGGAGTTCGACGCCAATGGCCGCATGAAACCATCGGCGTACTACGACCGCGTGGTGGACGTCATGGAGGAACTGGTGAAGTTCACCTATCTGGTGCGCGGCCGCAGCGACTACCTGGTCGACCGCTACAGCGAGCGCAAGGATACGCAGGCCGCCGCTGCACTGGCGGCGGCCGCAGGCGCGGTCGAAGCCAGCCAGGCGGCAAAGACCGCGCCATGAAGGCCGTGATCTGCCACAACCCGGAATGCGGCACCTCGCGCAACACCTCGCCCTGATCCGTCACGCGGGAGCACTCCCACAGGTCGTCGAATACCTCAAGACGCCTCCAAGCCGGAAGCGACTTGTGGAGCCGATCGCCGCATCCGGGCTGACGGCACGAGAGGTTCTTCGGGAGAAAGGCACGCCGTATCACTCGCCGAAGCTACGGCATCCCGAGTTGACGGACAGCGACCTGCTGGACGCGATGCTGGAAGGCGAGCCGGAACACGACCGAAATGCCAAGCCTGCTTCAGGGCGCGCCGATCAGCCAGCGCCGCCCACGAAGGAGGTCACCTCACTCCCACTCGATCATCAACAGCACTCGCAAGTCCGCGTAGTTAAAGGATTTTGCGATGATCAACGTAGGCCACTGCCGTCGCGTTTACCGTCACCCGACAAGAGCTTTGCCTAGTGCGGAAGAAGGAGGAACTTCAGGGCGCGACGGCGATGGAAGCACATCGTCAATCACCTCTTAGGATAGCGCAGACATGCGTACCTCGACCAGCGCCTAGCACTGGCTGCAGAGGGAACTACAGCCACCAACAATGGCGACGACTCGCGACACATCGGCAGCGAGCCCCTGCGCCAGATCGACCTGGACGGCGTCGTCCTGAGTTAGTTCCATTGCGACGGCCTGCACCGCGAGATGCACGCTTAGGGCCGACTGGCGAGCCGCCTCGTCCTTGGCGCGATCTACCGGATCACCCTCAGCCATCTTGCTCGATTGATGACGCGCCCTCGCGGTATGTGGGCCTATGCAAGGCTGCGCTACAACAGCGCTCAATCGGCATCCATGAGCGGGGCGAGTGCGCGGATGGCAGCAGAATTCAGAGGATAGGCCCTGTCTCGCAGCCCGTTCAGGCGTTTGAGGGTGGCTACATGCGCGCGCAAGTCGATGCCGGCGCTTAGCAAGTCCTCCCGGAGCGCGGCCAAGTTGAGGTCGTTGCGCTCGCATGAATACAGGAAGGCCACGAGATCGCCGGGATTGGCCTGCAATCGCACCAGGTAGTCCGGGACCGCTGGTGACGATGCTTCACTGAAAAGCGCAAAACCGGGTTTAGAGCCGTAGCGGCGATCCCAGTACGCCCTGCGCAACGCCACGTGATGCAGCAAGACCAGCCACTGCTCGCGGTAGATCGTATCGTCGATGTGCAGCAGGTCCATCACCGCCGCGGCCAGTGCCCCATGCAAGCGCTCTATTCCGTCAACCACTGGGTCGCTGGATGCTCCTAGGCGGTCGGCAACCTGGTCCAGGCATGCCAGGGCCATGCTCGCCAGGAGCAGGAGCAGGCGGCTCGCGTCGGATTTGTCGGAGCCGACACGCGATTCCGCGGCTGCAGATCCGAATTCGACCACCTCGCGGAGATAAAAAGCTTCGTCCCACAGCGCCCGCCAGTCCTCCGCGAAGGTGTCCCTGGCAGCGAAAGGCACCGCCAGCAACCGCGAGGAGAGGCTGGGCACGTCGGCCCGCATGATGTGCAGTTCCGCCATTGCCAACAACTGGCGTCCCTTCTGCTCATGCCAGTCTTCAGGGGAGAGCCGCCATTGGCTGGCGAATGCCTCGACATCGGGGAGCGGCGCGTGCCTGTCCTGAGCAAAATACGACTGGACGCAGCGATAGCACCATGCCTCCCATGGCGCTGCGTCGTCGGGCGCGCGGGAGATCGCTTCCTTGCCGTGCATCGCCTTGTCGATGGCCCCCAGCAATGTCTTGTTGACAAATCCACGCGCGCGGATATCGTCGAATTCGTCGTCTTTGGAGACCAGCACCTGGCGCATCAGCCACGTACTCCATCGCGCGAGTGCCGCGAGCGCGTCAGTTCGCCGGGCAATCACATCCACTACGGCTTCGGCCAGTTCCACCACCTGCGCGGTAAGCGCCGGGACCTCAGATACATTGGAATCGAACCGCGGGAACTGACTGCTTGCCGCGACCAGTTGGCGCTGCCCATGCACCAGCAGCAGGGGCAGCAGCACCGAGCTCGTCCAGCGACCATCCGGCGCGAAGGCAGGTGGTGCCGCCTCGACGCACGTCTCCCATTGGGCGAAGCGAGGACTGAAGGCACCGACGCCGGCTCCAAGCAGGGCTGCGTCCACGAGGAAGGGATCCCGAGATCTGGCGATCAGCGCCTGGAACTCGGCTGGCGCGAGTTCGGCGAGGAGACCCAGGACCCGTACCTCCTCCTCGAAATTCATGAAGTCGGCCCCGCGAAGCCCCCACCAGATCTCATCGAGCTTGTGCTCGGCGTGTTCCCAGTGCGCCCTCGCGCCTTCGCGAGACTCGTTGCGGCGCGTCGAAGCCGACTTGCATGCGCCGCTTTCCAGCGCCTGGAACAGCTGCGTCAGCAGGGCGACGTAGCGTTCCTTGGCGTTGACATCTCGCGCGGCCTGGGCGGCCATGGCCTCGTGCAGCCAATGTTCGATCTCCCAAGAGTGGTTCGCGATTGACCTCACCGTCTGCCAGGTCGTCAGGTCGGGGCAGTGCGCAAGCGCAACGGCACACGCCATTGTCACGACCATGTTCGTGTCAAAGGCAGGCCTTGCGCTTGGAGCAGCAAGCGCCACGAGCATGTCGATCGTCGGTGTTTCGTCATCCGTCGTGAGCGTCGCCGCCAGCACATCGATCGCGTCGAGCGTTTCCCGATCGGCTTGCGCCAGCGAACGCAGGAAGTCCCTGCGCGTCTTGAACCGCGAGTCCTCGCCGTCGCTGGAATCGTCGCTGCGCTCATTGATCCATTGCATCGTCATCGTTCCTTGCACATGTCCCACGCCAGAATGAAGAAGTCGATGGCGCCCGACGCCTCCGCGTCCCACCCCCGACTGGCGGCATTGACGCGGGGATGAAAGCCACCGACTGTCGCCCCGAAATGCCAGAGTTCGTCGTCGATGATGGCGAAGCGATCATGGACGTGATCGAAACGCGCCGTCAGTCGCGTGCACACCTCGATGCGGCAGCGCGTTTGCCCGGGGCGGCGCTTGGCATTGATGTCGCTTTGCTTGCGTTCGAATAGCAGCAGCATCTCGTCGTTGATTTGTTTGTGGTCCTTGGTGAGGATCCTGATATCGCTGGCGGTGATGTGAGGAGGTAGCCATTCCAAAACCTTCCTGATCCGGCTGTCCGCCCCCGCTCGGTCGGGCGGCACCAGAAAATACTCGTCCACGATCCAGATGCGCTCGACTGAAGCGCTGACCGCGCTGGTGAAGGCCAGCATAGGCATCGGCTCAGGGGCATTCCTGCGGTTGTGGATCGTCCCCATGTCTAGGGGAAATCGCGGGCTGCCCCCACTTTCGCATCCCCACAGTATTTCGCTCTTGAGGGGAACGCGCGGCGGCTTGACGGCCAGAGCAGGGCCAGACGCTGGTTTTCTCATTCCTCCGACCCGCCTGTCGCGTTAGCAACCTGGCCAATGTAGGCATCGAGGTCGGGCGTCCCCGTGATCAATCCTTGCAACCGCTCGATGACTTCGTCGGGATAGGGAAGCCTGACGACCATAGAGGCCTTTTCGCCCAGTGCGTTCAGCGAATTGCCGATCAGCCACACCTCGTCGTCCACAACCAGGAAGCGATCGTGCAGGCTGGAGGCAGGAATGACATGGACCCTCGGCGTCAGCTTCTGATGCTTCTGCAGATCCTTGAGGCTGTCCTTGAATGCCTGGAGCATGCTCGATCGGGTGCGCGAAGGATTGGGGGTGAAGGCGAGCTTGGTCGTCAAGAGCGTGACGCCGACCGTGCTCCCGTGCACCGCGTAGAGGAACTGGCCCAACTGCAACGTCGACAGGTAGGGATCGGCGATGACCACCCTAGAACGCGCGCCGCGAAGCAGTCCCTGGACGAAGCCAGCGGCCTCGGCGCGCGAGCCTTCCGGAAACCATCGCTGCCCGAGGCGCCTGGCTTCCGCGCGCCGTTCGCGCATCCTGGCCTCTCTTTCGACGCGCTCGTTCGTGCTAGGTGCCACGGGCTCCCCGAACACGGACGCCGACGCGAGGCTCGATTCCGGCGCCGCGGAGTACTCAATGACCGGCGCATTCTCGGCGTCGCCCAGCGGCACCCTAACGACGCGCCGGGTGGCGCTCCTCGCGTACATGTTCAGGTGCATCTGACGAACAAAAGAGACGAAGGGCTGGTAAGCCAGGACACCGTGCCGTTCGTGGGTCACCACAAACCCGTACTGCCCCATGCAGGTGCCCTTGTCCAGTTCCACGATGCCATCGGCGGGCACGGAAATGGTCTCAAAGTGCGTCAGCAGCCGGGCTTCCTTGTCGAAGGCGGTGATGCGCACGCCATCCAGGCGCTGTCCGGCATGGGGCACAAAGCGATGGACGATCCGCTCGCCGTAACCGTCCCTGGGCGGCACCATGAAGCTGTCTATCTGCCGGATCACCGGGTCCGGTGCGATATAGACCGCGCTGCTGAGGTACTCCGGGTACTCACCCAGATTCACATGCATGCGCCTGGCGACGAACGCCTGTGCGTCGCCATGACCAAGGAAAGACTCGAAGCCCGCGCGGTCGCCGAAACGCCGGTGCAGACGAGAGGGGACGCTACCGAGGAACGGGGCGGGATTGCTGCTGTCCTCGGCTTCGGGTCCGAAGAACTCTTCCCTGATAGGCAGCCCGAGATTCGGCCAGGGTTGGCTGTCATCAAGCCTGGTAACGCGCATCGACAACCCGTCGTACTTCTCGCGGTCCTCCGGTCGGGTAGGGACCGGCGTCGCGATCGTGCCCTCCTCCAGGGACCGGTACCACCTGATGGCGTCGTGCTTCGCGAGAACGGTCCTGCGGAAGTTGAGCTTCTCGCCACCTTTCTTCATTTCGAAACGATTGACGCCTCGCATGGCCGCGGGGGCTGGCCTGTCTGACGCCAGCTCCGTGACGGTAGCAAAGAGCAGCCTGCCGATCTCGTTCCTACTTCCGATGGTGACTAGCCGAATGACAGCCCACTCCTGATGCTCTTCGGCAGCGATCACGCCCTGCTCCTGCGATTTCATTCCTTTTCCTTTTTCGCGGCGGCCCAGCCGGGCACCCCTCCCCTGCTGATTCTGATCTAGTTTTGAGCGCGGGAACAACCACGGGCAAAACGATTTTTGGGCGCGTCGCTACAGGTTGGGAGCACGTCACCTCAAATCTAACCCATCTCCCGAATTGAATTTACTAGCGGCGATTTGCCTTCTTGGTAGGTGAGTCGTGCTTGATGGACTGGGTCCACACGAGCCTTAAGCTGAGTCAGAGTTCGCCGAAAAAGGGAACAACCCGTATCGACCATGATGCGGGTTCTTACCGAACATCAGCGACTGCTCGCGCTGCCTGATTGCATCAGGCGGATCGGTGTTCTCGACCACGATGACTTGTGTGTCAGCCGGTACTGCTTCAAGGTAAGCGTAGAACTGTTCCTGAAGGTCAGTGCCAGTCAGGTCATCTTCTGTTCCATCTGGTTCTCGATACGCAAGCAAGGGAGAATCAAGAACAACGAATCCGGTGTGCGGCGTCTGCCGCGCTCGGCAAAAAGCCAGCAGCCCGAGGGTAAAAGCTGCGTGTGTGATGGCACGAAGACCCTTGCCAAACGCGCTGCGCGACTTTCCGGCAATGACAAGGTCGCGAGTTTTGGAATCGAAGTAAACATCCCCTGATTCTGGGAAATGCCAACCTTTCAAGATGCTTTCAACAGTCTTGGCAAAGTTGTACGTGACGGCAGTAGGGATGTCTGCGTTCGCAAGCGCTCCGGTTTTGTCGTCATCGGCACCCTTCTCAAGAGCAGCGCGGCGGCGTTCCATGTCTTGCACGGTGGCGTATAGCGCCAATGCCTCGCGCACTTCAGCGCGCTTGTCGGCAAAGTCAGAATAGGATTTCCGAAGGGTCGATAGCCTGGGCGCAATCAGTTCTTCGACCGCCTCGGAGATTGACTCCAGCTCCCGTACGATGGCGGGCATCCTACGGTCAAATTTGGTACCTTCGCGCTCAAGGCTTCGGACGGTTTCGGCGAGTTCAGCACGCAAGACCTCGATTTTGGCGATCTCCTTTCGCGCCGCCTGAACCACCGAATCAATGTCCCCGTTGCATTCGGCACCGGCGCTGTGATGGGCGGGAGCCGCCCCGCAGAGAGGACAATGCCCGGAGCCAAGGACGTTGAACAACGTTCCGCCTTCCTCGATAGCGCGTAGGCGTTCGATATCGGATGCGTAGTGCTTGTCGAGCAAGCTAAACCGCGCAAGCATCGTTCCGACTTCAGCGCGTCGCTCGCGGCTCTCCTCAAGTCTCTTACGCAGTTCGCGTCGCTTCCCGGCGGCCTCTTGGAAGTCGGATTCGGTGGTGTTCACTTGGGCCGCCTGCTGGCGGAGTGAAGTGTCGATCTTCTCCAGTTGCTCTTCCAGTTCCTTCGGGCTCTTGGTCAACTCGTTGAGCCGGTCACGATAGTCGCCAAGGAGTTGATCAAGAAGGTGCAGTTGCGCTTCACGTGATAACTCTTCTGGTTCGCTCTTATTGCTGGCGACTAGCGCTGAGTCGTCAGTCCCGGTCAGAAGCAACTTGAAAGTTGCAAGGTTCGGCGTGTTGGCTGTGGGGTTGCCGTCAAAGAGCGGAGAGCTTTGCTGCGTGATCTCCGTCTCGTTGACGATCATCAGACGCGCAATGTTGCGAAAGCTCAGGCTATTGGTCTCGTTCCGCGAATTCCTGCGGACACGCTTGCCGCCAAGACCGCACAGGCCAAGCAAGAAAGAAGACAGATTCGCATCGCTCCTCTCGCTGTGCTTCTCGTCAAGTTGCTTGTAGGGAATGTCAATCGCAGGCGGTTCCTCATACAAGTCTTCGTAGAGTCGAAAGCTGCCACCATCCATGCTGCGCCAGAGCGTGAAAGACTTACCGTCAAGCGTCTCAATACCCAGAAGAATGAGGTCGTAGCCAACGCGTTCCGGGATATCGCGCAAGGGCGGCTTACCACCAAGCATGAAGTCAATAGCTTCGACAATGAATGACTTCCCGGTATTCGAAGCGCCGTAGATGACATTCAGGCCGGGACCGAAGGTGACGGTCGATGGTTGGTTCTGCGGACCAAAAAAGCCAAGGAAGCGCAGGCGGAAACCGGGGGTTTCTTCCGTCATACCTCACCTCCCAGGCTCCGCTCAACCTGCTGGAATTCCTCAACCCATCTGTCAAAGAAGCGACGCATGACACCCTTGAACTGTTCGTCCGTGAGATCGCCGAGGGTTTCGACAAGCCAAGTGGCGCGCTCCTTGAGAGCAACCAGATAACTGGAAGACACGGACGATAGAAACGTCACGGCGTTCTCTCCCGCGCCGTACTTAATGCCGTCAGCCGTGACTTCACGCTTCACGAGATCGCGGGTCATCATCAGCAGCAGCGATTGCTCGATCAGTTTGCGGCGCACGAGCAATTCAGCCGAGGGCGTCGGCGTCGGCGGATGCAAGTTGGTAGGACCATTGAGATCGCCTGTATGGACAAGAAGGTAGTCAAGGGCGACGAGCCTCTGCAGGTCGTAATTTTGCGGATACGCTGCCCCCAGAATCGATACCGCGCGGATACCAGCCTCCAGCGGGCCATTGAACGTGATCGGCTTGGATTCCAGGCTCATGATTGTGTCCACCGTAGGCGATCCTCATTCACGAGCTGATGGCAGATTCCATCTCTATCTTTGGGGTTCGTGCAGGTGATCAGGGCGTTCGCCGTGATTTGCATGTCGCGGGCCGCCTTGGTGACGGCGCAGACCTTTTCGTAGCCATCGGCATAGTTCGCGTCATGCGTATCGATAACGCCGCCGTGGATGTCATCGAGCAAGGATTCAAAGGTGCCAGGTGGCACACTATCGCGCGCAAAGACGCGCAGTGACTCTGCCTCATAGAACGCTTCGCGCTGACGGCGGAAATGGTCCTTAAGCTTCGGCACGGACAGCGCCGAGGGATCAGTCACGGCCGCCCCCGTGTGCTCGCCGTATGCCACGAGCAACTGTGTCACGTAGCGACTTTCGGTGGCGGCGAGTTCTTGGGGAGGCTTTTCAGAAGCAGGCCGCGCTCGCAGTCCACCGCCGAAGCGCGCCGCGTGAACCGGCGTGCTACGGTGATCGTCAACGAGCTGAAGCGCGGTTTTAGCGTCGAAGATCGAGAAGTCGAAGGCGTCCACATAGGCGCGAAGCGCTGCATCGAGTGGCACCGCTTGTTTAGTGGTGATCTCGTCTTTTACGTGCTTGTCCCAGTTGGCAATCAACTCTTCGCGCAGCTTCGGAGCGTTCGCCAACAAGCGACTGAGGGACGTGCCCGCACCTCGCGGGGAAACAAAGTAGTAATGACGGGGTGCGACGTACTCACCGCTGTACGAGAACCAGATGACCTTGCCGAACTCAACCCAGACATCGCCGGGCCTAAGAGCATGGTCGTAGTGCTTGCACTGGTAGTTATCCCATACACCCTTGAGGCGCTTTTCGTCCGCAAATCCGGCGATGTCTATTCCCATGTCACCAGCACCCGAGAAGCGCTGGACATGCTTGTACTTCGCCGGAAGACAGTAGTAGGCCCACTCTTCAACGAAGCCTTCCCACTCGTCTGGCGAGTAGGTCAATAGTCTTTGCTGTGGCGGAATGACGGGACCGTTCGCCACCTGCGCCGCGGTGACCGCGGTCTGGGGGCTCGACGGCCTGTTGATGTCCTTCCAACTCGCCGTCATGACGCACCTTGTCCTTGACTGTCATAAGGACGGAAGTACGGGTTCTTGTGTATCTGCGCTGCCTGGACCTTCTTCGTGAAGAAATCTGCGAGGTCATCTTGGTGCTCAAGCAAACGCACGATTTCTTGGAGCGTCGAAAGAACCAAGACCTTCTGCTGCAGGAACTCGCGCACCGTGTGGACTGCGGGTTCCGTGTAATCGCTGGTGGAGATGAAGATGCCTCGAACTTCGGCGCGCGACATGAGGCGTACGAGATGCTCTGAAATTTCTGGTTTGCCGACTGGATTGCGGTACCACTTCATTTCTACGAAGTACAGCATCCCGCCAAGCTCAATCACTCCGTCGATCTGCTCAACGATCCCCTCCCCGGTATCACCGACCAAGTGGAAGGCTTTGTGAATGAGAACGCCATAGGCCTGGAAGAGATTGTTGAGGGCTGTTTCCAACATCTTGCCGCGTTCCTGTGCCGTCGCCGAAGTAGCAAACAGTGCATACAAAGCCTGCTTGGCGCTATCGATCCTGGAGATGCGCTCGCGCTTCTGTGCTGCGATCCGCTGTGTCTCTGCCAAGCGCGCCTGCCGCTCCTCCTCACGGGCATTGTTCATGCGCGTGAAAGCATCCTTTTGGTTGACGACTTCGCGGATGCTGGCGACAAGGCCCTTAGCCTTGAGCTGGTCATCGGGCCAGCACGAATCAAAGCTCGCAAAATCTACAACGCGCCTCAGCACTTCACGCCGCTCGCGAAGCGCGGCTTCCCCCTTCGCATTGAGGCGCTCAAGCACAGTGCGCACCATTTGGTACTTATTGACGTCCTTAGGGGTACTCCTCAAGTGAGCAGCCATGTCCGCAATCATGGCGTCAGGCACACCCGCGCCACGAAAGAAGACAAGCACATCCTGTTTCGATCGGTTGAGCAATGGGACAACATCCACCAGGAGATTGAACAGCTCTGGTGGATAGTGGAACGTGATGTCTGTAGAGGCGCCGGTCACGCGACACCCTCCTTACAAACACACTTACCACATTGAGAAAAGGTTTTATCCCCCGCTGTCATAAGTCCTTTCCTACGCATTCTTTAGCTGCTTGTGGGCCTTGTGTTCGCGAATGGCTCGATTCGCTCCCACTGATTAGTCAGCCTCGGCGAGAGCAGTTGATGATGCACGTCAATCGTACATTAATCGTGTTTACTTAAGCAGGTGGCACGTGCCAGTCCGCGTTTACCGTCACCCGAGAAGAGCTTTTTCTGATACAGAAAAGGAAGGCACTTTACGAACTCCGGCACCAGGCGCAAGCCATCCAAGGATCTTCCCAGCTGTCTACCCCGACTATAGAACCAGCTTGTACAGTAGCCCTGACACGCCACGGATGGTCGGAATGGCCGCGGGGAAAGACATCACCAAAGGCATTCTGCTGGCGGCAGCCTACTGTGCCTCCTTTCTGCTGGCGTGGCGCTACTCCATGGACCAGTGGTACCTGCCTGCGGGGCTGCGCGCAGCGACCCTGCTGTTCATGCCATACCGCTTTTGGCCCTACCTGCTGGCCGGCGATGCGGTCGCGCTGCTGACGATCCGTGTCCCAATGGTAGAGCGCGGCGCCAGTCCGCTATGGGCCTATGCGAGCCCGTTCCTCCTGATGCCGTGCGTCGCCCTGGCGGTGCATGCCGCGCGCCGCTACGTGCCGCGACTGCTGGACCAGGAGTACCTGCTGCTTCCTCTGTCCCTGGCATTGGCGCTGTGGAGCACGCTCTGCAATGTAGCCATGAACGTCACCATGAAGGGCTACACGGCGCTCACCCCCATGGAGGCGTTGGCGCGATACTGGCTTGGCGACTACCTGGGCATGCTGATGTTCGTCCTGCCGTCGCTGCTATGGCTGCGCCGAAAAGAGCCCGGGATCGCTAGGCCACGATTGCCGAGGGATGTGCTTCTCGGCTGCGGGGCCGTCGTGGCCTTGTTCTTGGTCGCCGGCACAACGCTTGACCACCTATCCCGCCAGATGCTGATGGGGATGATGGTCATTCCAGCGATCGTGCTGACGCTGCTGCACGGCTGGCGGGGTGCCACAGCGGGCGTCGTGCTCGCGAATGTCGCCATCGGCATCATGCTGCCGGATGCGATGACGCTGGCGGCCTATCACGCGGAAGCATTTCGGGTGCAGATCGCGCTCGCCGCGGCAGCCACGGGCCTGTTCGTGTTTGGGTCTCGCCTGTCGATTGCGTTCGAGCGCGCGGGCCGATTTCGGCACGAACGGCAGGAGGCCCTGCAGTTCGCGCAAGCCAGCTACCTGCAGGCGGAACGCACACTGCGACGCCGTGTTGTGGAGTACAGCGACCTCACCGTACACATCAACAAGCTGCGCAAGGATATCGTGTCCCACCTCCGCTCCCGGGGACAGCATGCGGCAGCCATGGAGATGACGCGCAGCGGGGTGATCCAGGCACGGCTGCTGGATGAGTACGTCACGGCGCTGTATCCGCTGGGCATCGAAACGCATGGCCTGTTCGAGACATTCCGCTCCGTGGCCCTGAGCAACCTGTGCGACACCGAGTTCCGGTGTCATCTACGTGGGGATCCCATGCGGCTCTCGCTCGGGCTGCAGCTGGTGGCCTACCGCTGTGTGCTCAACGTGGTCGAGACGCTGCCACCGGCGAAGCGGCACCTCCTCAAGGCCAGGGTGTGGCATGCGGGCAGCAGGCAGGGAGTCGCGGTCTGCGTGGTCGCTGACACGTCACCGCTTGATCGCCAGCGCACGGTGGCGCGAGAGGCAGATTGGGAACTGGCCGCGCGGCTCAAAGTGCATGGCGGCACCTGCCGGCGCCGCCATGCCTACAGCCTGAGCTTTCTGGTGTCCGAATCGGTCGGCGAAGGAATCAATCTGCGGCGCTGATCTGCCATGCGTTGCCACCGCTGCCAGGCACAACGCGCACGACGAAGCCGGAGGTCTGGTACACCACCGTGCCCGTGGCGCTGGCCCCCTTCACCGGCAAGGTCACGCGCGCCACGTCCGCCCCCATCGGCAGTACCCATAGCGTGTCGTTGACCCTGCCCACGGCGGCGCGCACCGTGCCCGCCACATCATTGATCTGCAGGTACGTTACGCCGTCGCGCTGGAACTCATAGATGCGCCAAGCCGGATCCAGCGCGAGGTTCCTGGCCTTCGGCAGCGCCTCGCCCAGGCCCGCCGCCGCTGCAGGCGCTCCATGCCCACCATCCGGGCAGCAGGCTTGCGCAACTTGGGCACCAACCAGCAAAACGCTGGCCAGCGCGACACGGGCCAGCACGCTCGTCTTCTTCATCTCCATGACTCGTCCTTGTCCCCTTCTGGGGAGCTTTCGCCTGCATTTCAGGCAGGTCCAAGGTACGCGGCATAGCAGGGGGAACGGGCGACAATTGCGAGGCTTCGCCCCCCTGCATGACGAAGCGACATGCCTCAAGGCTGGTTCGGGCGTTCCACCAATGCCAACAGCTTTCTTCAATTCTCCATGGCGCCTGGATGGCCGGGCGTCTCAGCCAATGAGACGCCTTCGAATAGCATGGCGCCATGGCACTACCTGAGCACTTCTCATGGGAAACAGACCAGTGGGGCAAGACCTGGCTGAAATGCCACCATACCGTCGTCGCGAACGTGAGCCGCACCGTGTTCCCGGACGGTCGCTGGATAGCGAACGTCAACCGCCACGACGAGCGGGTTACCAGCCACCCCTACGCGTACTTTCGCTCGCAGGAATCGGCCATGCGCTCCGTGGAGCGGTGGGCTTACTCGCATGCTGGACGCCTATTGCGGGAAATCGAGACCGGCGCGCGGCGACGGGCGCCGGAGCCGCCTCCCAGCCGCGCGGAAAAGCAGCTTGCCCGGAAGATGCGTGATTGAGCGCACCGGCTAGCTGATATGGCGCTTTACGGGCGTGACCGCTATGCACCAGTTGCCCGGTCCTGCCGCTATGACGATGTCAGGGCAGCTTTTGGGGATCAACGAAGACCACGGGCGTTCCAGCGGCAGAGCCGATGGGCAACTGTTGCTGCACTCCAGGCGTCACGATCAGAGCAGTCAGCACTTCATCCTGCGGTGAATTGATCTGCACATAGGTCAAGCCATCGCGCTCGAATTTGTAGACCTTGAAGTGTGGCGAAAGGCTGATGTTCTTGGCCCCCACGGGAATGCGCTCGCCCAGGCCCTGGATGACCTGCCCGGCCGGAGGCGTCGGCTCCGCTGCGGTGGCGACTGCGGTCGTGGTCACCGCGGCCAACATCACGGCGCGAAAAAAGTGGCGAGAGTTGCTGTCCATGTCCCAACTCCTGGTGTCTCGCATTGCGGTTCGCCCAAGCTATCCGCGCCGGCCTGCCTCAGCAAGCACCTGCCGGGCGGCTACGTCTACGAGAGTGGACAAAGCCCGGAGCTTGCTGGCTTTGGGTCAGGCATAGTTAGCGCGACACCCCGACCTGAGTGGCCGAAGACGCCGCGCATTTCACTCACTTCCAGTTGACCGCCAGGGTCGTCTCCAGCTTGCTCTGGTAGTTCGCCGGCAGCTGCGTCTGCCCCGCCGCCGGCGGCGAGAACGACGCCATCGCCTGCACGAGGTTCTGCACCTGGCTGGCCTGCAGCGCCTTGCCGTCGCCGGCCTCGAACCACTCCACCTGGTAGCGCGGGCCCAAGTACCAATCGGTCACCAGGAACTTGTCGCTCGTGCCGATGACGCTCACCTCCAGGTTATTGCCCGATTTGCGGAACCACAGCTGGAGCGAGGACACATCGCCCGCGAACTTTGCGGTGTCCTGGTTGCCGCTGGTCGTGTCGTTCTCCTGGATCGTGTCGGTCCCGTGGCCGCGTGCGAGCCAGTAGGTGTCGTTGCCCAGGCCACCCGCCAGCGTATCGGCCCCTGCCCCGCCAGCCAGGAAGTCGACGCCCGCGCAACCCGTCAGCACGCTGGCGCCCGCATTGCTGGTGAGGTGGTTGTCCAACGCGTTGCCGGTGGCATTGATCGCGCCGGAGCCCGTGAGCACGATGTTTTCGACGTCGGACGGCAGCATGTCGGTCACGCTGGACATCACCGTGTCCGTTCCGGCGTTGGCTGACTCGACCACCTTGTCGCCCGTGTTGCCCACGATGTAGGTGTCGTCGCCAGCGAGGCCGGACATGGTGGTCGTTGCCGCTCGTGCCGATCAGCGCGTCGTGCGGGAGGTCCGGTGATAGCGCCCGCCTGGAAGACGCCGGGGACGGAGAGGTTCAGATGAGAAACCACCCAATAGGCCAGCCTGGATCGGCGATAACGAAGAATCCGCCAGCGGAATGCTGGCGGATCTATCCGATTTCTTACATCACCAGTTGATGACAACTCCATTTTCATCAACAATCTTGGCATCACCCAACATGGACCTGGCAAAATTAGCTGCCAGCTCGCTTGCCTGAGCCGCGTCAATTCCTATAATTTTTTTATCTTTTGCCAACACTCCAGGCATATGTACGACACAGTAAAAGTCATCTTCACCCGAAGGAATTGGCTCGGATATTTTAAGCGAAAAAGGCTCAATACCTCCATCTTTATGAATAAAAGCATTGATATCAATATTTTCACTCATTTTAATTATTCCATGTATTTAATGGAGGCATAGGGCGTCCAACCAAGCAGGCCGAATAGCGCTCTGCCGCAGAAGCATAGCATACAGTACCTGCAGCTTTTCCTCGCGCCCTACCTATTGCACGACAAGTCGGAATATCAACATTGTAATACTGATGATCGCACTGCTTATCATCGGGTTCGTCCTCATCACTGCAAACCGCGTTAGCGGCTAGCATGGATAACTTCCACAAAAGCCCATTAGGCCCTATAGCATTTTGCGGACTCACCATCATGGTGAGCTGAAATGCCGCCTGCACTTCCGGGCTGTCTACTTTAGGCCCGTATTGATCAAGATTATAAGGATTTTCTGGATCGTTCTGATTCCTTGCCGCCACCACTGCCGCAGAACCATTCAGAGCGGGATTTACGGGATAAAAAACCTGAAGTCCGCTGGGATCAATTAGATGCAACGGACTCGTCAACGCATAGGAATATGTGCTCAAACCACCCTCTAGCCCAATCGGATCACTCTGGATATAACGTCCAGTGCCCGGCTCATAGTCACGGTGGTAATTCTGGTTCAGCCCACTCAGTGCGTCATAGCGCTGCCCCGGGAAACGCATGTCGAACACGAAGGCGGTTCCGTCCTTGTCCGGATCCTGGTCCGGGGCGGTGGCGCCAAAGGCTTCGCCCTTCAGGTCCCAGCGCCAGATCGCCACGTCGCGTGTCGGATCGATCACCGCGCGCGGCGTGCCGAGATGGTCCGGCTCCACATAGCGCAGCGTGGTCTTGGCCAGCACGCCCACCGGAAGTTCGTCCAACCAGATCGCCTGCTGCACGACTGCGCCATTGGCGTCGTAGTCGCCCAGCCAATGACCGCTCTCGTCATACAGCGTATAGGTGTTGGTCTTGCCCACCCGCCGCACCTGCTCGCCGCGGCCGTTGTAGGCGTAGTTCGCCACGGTGGTGCCGCTGCGCTTGACCTGGGTCAGCCGCCCATTGGCGCCATAGACGTACTGCACGGCCGTGCCACCAATGGCCGTCGTGTTGCCGGCCGCGTCGTAGCTGCGCGCAGTGCCGCCAACGCTGCTCAGGCGATGGCTGGTGGTCGGATACGCGTAGGTCTGCGTGGTGGTATTAACCTTGGCGCTAAGGCGGTTGCCCGTGGCGTCGTAGGTATAGCCGTCGATCACCGCATCGGTCGGACCATCCCTGAACCCAGTCAGCCGGCCCAGCGGGTCGTAGTCCAGTTTGACGACCGGCGAGGTGTTGCCCGGCGCGGTCAGCGCGCTGAGATTGCCGACCGGATCGAAGGCAAAGCCCACCGCCAGGCCGTCGCTGCGGGTGTCGTTGACCGCCAGCGGGCGATAGTCCTGATCCAGCACCCGCTGCATCGGACGACCGTTGCCGTAGGTCCAGCCGGCGACCGGGCCGAACGGGTAGTAGGTCGCCTGGTTCAGCAGCACCTGTCGCGTGCCGCCAGGTGGGGTCACCCCAACCTCGGTGGTCTGGCCCTGGGCGTTGCGCACGTAGTCCACCACCGCCCCATCCGGGTAGGTCAGGCGGCTCAGTTGCCCGGCTTTGGTGTAGGCGTAGCGGACCACGAACACCTTGCCGTTGGTGGTCTGCACCTTGCGCACCAGATCGCCGAAGCGGTCATAGCAGTAGTCGGTGCTGCCGCTGCCGTCCTGCATCCGGGTCAGGCGGCCGACGCCATAGGTCTCGCCGCCGGCGCAGGTGGTCTGGCTGACATCGTAGGTGTAACTGACGTTGAGGCTGGTGGTCGGATAGGTGACCTGGATCAGGCGGTTCAGCGCGTCGTAGCCGTAGCTGGTCTTGATGTTGCGCGCGTCGGTCTGAGAGGCGCGGTTGCCGGCACTGTCGTAGGTGTAGGTGGTACTGCCGGTGTCCGGGCTGGTGAGCTTGGTCAGGTCGCCCAGACCGTTGTAGGCGTAGGTGGTGTCCAGGCCCTTGGGGTCGGTGACCTTGGTCAGGTTGTCCAGGGCGTCGTAGCCAAACTTGGTCTCGGCGGCGATGCCGCCCACGTCCTGAAGGGTCCGCGCCAAGCGCTTGAGTGGATCGTAGTCGGTCTGGTTTTTGGATCCCAGCACGTCAGTGATAACTGCGGTGTTGCCTGCAGCATCGTAGCTAAAATCGGTTGGGTCGCCCTGCGCGGTGGCCTGGGTGGCTAGTTGGCCGAGCTGGTTGTACACGCGCGAGAGCGTGCGCTTGAGCGTGCCCGAAGCGTCCTGGGTGTCTTCCTTGAGCCGGTTGCCGGCATTATCCAGGGTGTAGTGGATGGTGTTGCCGGCGTTGTCGGCGATATCGGTCAGGCGATGTGCCGCATCGTAGGTGAAGCGGGTAAACGCGCCATCGGGTTGCGTCACCTGCTTGACAAGGCCGGTCGGCCAGTAGTCGATCGCGGTGATGCGATCGTCGCTCTCGCTACTGTCGTCGGCCCCACGCACCTTGCTGACGGTCAGCCAGCCGCGCGGGTGATACGTGTAGTCGGTGACCACGCCATTGGCGTTTTTCACCGACAGCACGCGACCGGCGCCGTCATAGGCAAGGTACTCGGTGACCTGGCCGAGCGCATTGGTCACCTTCCACAGGTCGCCCTTGCGGTGCGTGCAGTTGATTGGGGAAGAAGCGCAAGCACTGTCGTCGGAGAGGTAGTAGCTGTAGCTACTGATGTCATTAACGTCGGTACGCGAGCCATCAATCGACGTCAAAAGACCAAGGAAAGGGCAGCGACCAGCATCGACGTCCGACTGCTCGCAATAGGAAATTGCAACTGCCCGTTTAGTGTTTGTACCGGCTCCGGCGCGACTAATTGCCTGTACCTGCCCCCTGTTGTTATAGCCATAGCTTAAAGTTTCCGCCAAATTGTTGGCATTAAAGCGCTTTCTCTCAACGGGAACCAGAAGATCTGCATCCCATTTGAAGCTGGTTTTTGAAACAACGTTGCCGCCACCATCGCTTATCGCGACATCAGAAAGGAGGTCGTTTGAACCATAGGTGTACTTCGTAACGTTCCCAATCGCATCCTTTTTCTCAATGACTCGTGCTTGCGTATCGAACTGGCGCGACCTTTCAAAAGCAACACCTTCGAAAGAGCCGACTACTCTTGTTGCCTTATAAGCTCCATTTATCCTTTCAATCCGGTGCCGCTCGGTCATTCCAAGCGGTGAGACCACATCCACATAGCCGACGCTATCCGGTCGCGCCTGATATGCAACAGTATGTTTTTCTACGCCAGCGTGGCTGGTTGAGACAGGAAACCGGTCTTGGTAGGCATACGTTGCAAACCTTCCCCCATCCTCATCAATAATTCCTGTAAGGGTCGAAACATCGAAGAATCCATCCATATTGTCACGCTCGGCGTACACGTATGTCTTCTTCGATCCATCCGAATAGGTGGCTGCAGCCATGTTCCCGTCCGCATCATATGCATAAGAAACACTGCTCCCATTAGTCTGCGAAATAGACGAAATTCTGCCACTGGCACCGTAACTAAAAACAAGTCCACGCCCGCTTTGATCGAGGACTTGCACCGGCCACCTATAGCCAGGGTCTTTCGCGTCATCACTCAAATACGCAATGAACTGCCTTCGCCCATTTCGATTGCGAACCTCAAGTAGCCGTCCCTTTGCATCGTAATACTCATACTCATCGCCTGATGACCTGGCAGCCATCCACTTTGCGCTAGGCAAAGCACCGGAATCAGCCGCAACTGACTTAAGAAGACTCCCGCGACTATCATCCCCCTTCCAAACACCAGTTGCCTGGGTGAACATGGTGGAGGATCCATCTTCGTGAATCCATTCTATCTGGCTCCCCGCAGCAAGAATTAGGCGGCGATTATATGTGTGCGTCCATCTATTGCCGATTTGCTCGGTTCGCGCCTGTTGGTCGCTGTTGTAATATCTATAAAATCCTAACAAATCGGCGTCAGATTCGCGTTGAAATTTATTTCGCGACGCGAAATTTATTGGATTGCCACAATATATTTCGGAATCACACTGCGACCCTCCAAGCGCCGCACCGGGCCTACTAGGAGTATTCATTGCCTGGGCATAGTAAATTTTATTGCTGTTACACGTATCCATGCCGCTCTTGCTCCAAAACTCCACCCTGTAAGCTATACCGCTTGTGTTTGGAGAGAAGCTATAGACGGACTTTTCAAATTTACATTCCGCCCTAAACCAACAGTAATCATTGTAGACGTCATAGCTAGGACACCTACCTCCCAAGTAAGCAAACTCTGCATCTATTCCTGCAAGCACGTCGTCAAGATTTCCGTAAACCCCTGGCACGCCGAGGACTTCGTCACCATCATGACCAATCTGATATGGTGGCCCCCAATAATTCGGCTCATCAGCTTTTGCACTACCGAACAATAAAAACAAACTCAATGCAAGAATGAATTTCATCGCACGCCCCCTATGGAAAATTAAACTTGAATATTCCACGCGAAAATCTGCAGCCAAATTTTTGACTGCAGAGATTTCTGATTAATTTGCTTAACTGATAGGCGAGCGCTGCCGGAATCTGCGCTCTATTCATGTCAAGTGAGGCCGGTCTTCAACCAGCGATTTCATTCATCTTCGATCCTTGAATTCCTGAATGATTACTTCATCACACTACTATCACTCCATTGCAATCGCAAGCACAACTTGCAGGAACTGAGGTAGCCAATTTGGGGCACTGTTTCTACCGCCGCTCACCTTTTCCGCCGAAACCCCCGATCCCCCGCCATGAACGCTTCCAGCATGTACGGAATCAGCGCAGCCGCATCGACCGTCTCCCCGTAGGTCTGCCCATGCAGTGCGGCATAGCGGTCAAGGTCGGCTTTGAGGCTGGCTGGGCACACGAAAGTTATCTTGGTGCTGTCGGTCCTGGGCAACGGCCCCAGCCGCAGTTTGCGGCGGTTCTGCGGCGCACGGGCGGCAGTGCTGCTACTGCCACTGCCGCGCACTTCGCTCTTCCCACTGTCGTTGGCCTGATTGCTGTCGTTGCCCTGGGTCATTGCGATGCTCCCTGTGGTTTGCCATTGGCGAAGAAGATCGGCTGGTACGGCCGCAGCACCAGATCCCGGTTGACGATGATTCGCACCGGCAGCCCGGGCCGGGCAGTCAAGGTGGATTGCACGTTGAGGTTCCGGCGGGTCAGCTCCTGCCCCACCTGGTTTACGGAGTCCTGCAGCCCGTCCCGGCCGGCGATCACGATGCGGTTGCCGTCCTGGTGGTTCTCGGGCGCGGCCAGTTCGGCTCCCACCCCTAGCAGCGTGGTGAGCGCCGCGCCGGCCAGCAGGCGGTCCCAGTGCCGGTCCACGCCATCCTCCAGGCCCGCGTAGCCGGCCGGATCGGTGCCCACGAGGTTGTCGAGCGTGAGCGAGGACGTGTCGGGCAGGATGATCCGATGCCAGACGACCTGCAGGCGGCTCTGTCCGTAGCTGACCTGGCTGTTGTAGCGGCCGAAGATGCGCGAACCCTGCGGGATGAGCAGGTGCTGGCCCGTGGCGGTGTCGTACACGGGCTCGGTCACGGTGCCGATGACGTCACCGGGCAAGTCCGAGCGGATGCCGGTGACCAGGGCGGCGGGGATCACCGATCCCGCCATGACCTGGTAAGGCGACGCCGGCATCTGGAGCCTTCCGGAATTGTGGGTATCCCGCGTTCCGGATTTCAGGAAAGCCTCTTTCTGGTCCTGCCGGTTCTGCGCAATTGATGGATCCATTGGTTGCGGCGCGGTCGAAGCCGGTCCTGCGGCGAGCGGGTCGAAGGCCGCGAGCGCGGACGCAGGCGACGCCGAAGCGCTCCCGGCAGGTTGCGCCGCGGCGTCCGCAGCCCTCCCCGGACGGTTGTTGCCGGTGCGGAAGAACACCGACGATCCCGCGGCAGCCTCGGCCTCCTTGCGCAGCGCGTCCCGCTCGGCCGCCGCAGCGTCCTGGCCGGGCGGCGAGTAGGTCGCCACCGCGGGTTGCTGCTGCGACTTGAGGATGGCCGGCCCCAGGTCACCAGGCAGCGGCGGCCCCAACTCAGGCACCTTGGGGGCTGCCGGCGGCAGTTGCGAGTAGTCCTTCGGGAGCGCATCCAGGCCATCGGATTTGGCGATGCGATCGACGTTGTAGAGCTCGGGCTGTTCGGTGGCTGCGCGCCGCTGCGGCTGCAGCGACCACATCAGCGCGCCGAGCAAGGCGGCGGACAGGCCGCCGATCAGGACCGCGAGCGTGCGGCGGTTGAGCCGGGTCACGGCGCGCGGCTGGGCGCGCAGCGCGACGGTCTCCGGCGCCACCTTGGCGGGCCGCTGCGCGGCGCCGCTGTTGGGGAGGTCCTGAACCATGTCAGTCCCTCCGCTGGCCATCTGTGCGTTCGATGCGCACCACCTCGCCCTCGCCCGCTTTGCCGTCCGCGCTCTTCCCGCCGCCCAGGCGCAGTTCGGCCGCGCCGAACAGGCGATCGACGACGTAGTATGGAGAGCGGAAGCGGTAGTTCACCAGTTGTGCGCCACCTTCAGGGCCGACGACGAACAGCGGCGGCAGCTCGCCCTGCGCGATGCCGGGCGGGAACTGGATGTACACCTTCTGCCCGTCATCGAATGCACGCAGCGGCTTCCATGGCGGATTGCTGCCGGTGATCGCGTAGCGGAACCGGATCTGCTCCAGCGAGAGGCCGGCATCGACCGGTGCAGCCGCCTGCGCAGCCTGGGCCTGGCGCTGCAGCGCCAGGATGCGGTCCTTCGGATATTCCCAGGAAACGGAAGCCATCCATGCCTGTTCGGTAGAGGTCAGTTCCAGCAGGTAGGTGCGGCGGCTGGTCTTGATGACGAGATTGGTATGCAAGCCCGCGCGGATGGGCTTGACCAGGATGCTCACGCGCTGATCGGCGCCGGCGCCGCTCGTGGTGTCACCCACGATCCAGCGCACCGTGTCGCCCGCGGCCACGGTGACCAATTCCTCACCCGGTTGCAGCGCGATGTCGGTGACGCGCCCTGCGGCCGTGTACACTTGGTACAGGGCACCGTCGGTGTACGGCCACACCTGGATCGCGTTGACGTAGCCGTCGCGTGTCGGTGCGACGCGCGCCTCGGCATTGGCGCGGGAAACGCGCACGGCCTCGTCCGCCGGCTCCGGCGCGGGCTTGGGCTCATCGGCGGCCGGTAGCGGCTTCATCTGCGCCGGCATGGGCAACACCTTGGGAACCTCCACCACTTCGACCGGCTTGGGCGGCTCGGGCAGCGGCTGCGCCTGCACCGGCTCGTCGAGCGGGATGCGCGGCGCGTGCCGACCGTTCGATGCGCAACCGGCCAGGGCGACCATTGCAGCAAGCACGGAAGCGGAAACACGGAAACACGAATTCATGGCTTGGCTCCTTCGGGGGCATCGAGTTCACGGCTCCACGAGAGGCCATTGACGTAGATGCCCAGTGGGTTCTTGCGCAGCCGCTGTTCGGTGCGCGGGGGCTGCAGGACGATGGAGATGACGGCGGTCCAGCGCTCGGTGCCGGCCAGCGCGCCGTTGGCGAAGCGCTGTTCGGTCCAGCGCACGTTGAAGGACGACTCGCTGGCGCGGACCACGCTGGTGATCTGCACGGTCACCGACTCCTTGCCGACACGCGCGAACGGATCGTTGGAGCGGGCGAAGTCGTTGAGCACGCCGGCCCCCTTGTCCGTGGTGTAGTTGTAGGCATCAAGCCAGTTTTGCCGCACCACGACCGGATCGACCGACAGCGAGCGCACGCGGGTGATGAACTGCGCGAGGTGGAAGGCGATCTGCGCGTCGGTGGGCTGGTACGGGGTAACTGCCTTGCCCACGGCGCGCACGTGCTCCTTGTCCACTTCGACGACGTAGGGTGTGACGAGCGACTGCGTGGAATGCCAGATGCGGTCGCCGGCCAGCGCGAGCGCCAGCCCGAGGCATCCGAAGGCCATCAGCCGCCAATTCTTCGCCTGCACCCGGGCCGAGCCGATGCGCTCGTCCCAGGCCTGGGCCGCGGCTTGATAGGGCGTAGCGGGCTGCGGCGTGTCGCCATAGCGCACCCGTGGTCGTTTGAATCGCATGGGGTTCTCCTTGATGGTCAGATGTGTCACTCGTCGGGATCGCGCAGGCTCGGGCCCTGCGAGGAGCCGCCGCCGTCACCGCCGCGCAGGGCGTTGGCGGCCGTACCGGCCGCGTGGCCGAGTTGCTGACGGCGGTGCAGCCGCTTCGCCCATGCGGGTTGCGCCGAATTGGCGCCCCACCCTGCTCCCGAGTCGCCACCGGCCGCCTCACCGGGCGGCCTGCTCGTGCCAGCGGTGCCACCGCTGGCGCCGGCATCGAAGGCGGCAGTCATTCGCTGCTCGAAGGCCCGGAATCCAGCCGCGGCTTTGTTGCCTGCCGCGCGCATGCCTGCCCTCGCAACTTGCCCGAGGCCGGCGGCTACGCCCTGCGGACCAACGCCAGCAGCGGCGGAGCCAGCCCGGAAGGCAGAAGACGCGCGGCCGGCCGCCGAGGCCGCTGCGCTGGCCCCCCGATCAAGCGCGCGGGCGGCGGCCGGCGCCATGCGCGCCCCGGCCGCGGCGGCACTGCCCACGCCGGTGGCTGCAGCGCCGACGGCGACAGCAGTGCCGGCCGCACCCACCGCCGCGCCGGCCATCGCACCCGCTCCCAGTTGCGGCGCGCCGGACACCAGCCCGGTAGCGATGCCCGGGCCGAAGATGCCCAGTGCCAGCAGCGTGAGCGAGGCGAGCATGATGACCAGGGCGTGGTCGATCGAGGGTTCGTCGGGATGCACCTGGAACTCGGCGAACAGCCCCGTACCGATGCCCACGATCACCGCCAGCACCAGTACCTTGACGCCGGAAGACACGACGTTGCCGAGGACTTTTTCGGCGAGGAACGCGGTCTTGTTCCACAGCGCAAACGGCACCAGCACGAAGCCGGCGAGCGTGGTGAGCTTGAACTCCACCAGCGTGACGAACAGCTGCACCGCCAGCACGAAGAAGCACAGGATGACGGTGAGCCAGGCCAGGAACATCACGACCACGGGTGTGATGTTGATGAAGACGTCCGGGAATCCAGCCATCTCGCTGACCTGCTCCAAGATGGGCGCCGCCGCATCGATGCCGACCTTCGCCAGCCTGCCCGGCTGCAGGAAGTTCTCCATGCCCATGTCCGTCCCGCTGGCCGTAAGGCCCAGGCCGGCGAACGAGCGGAACACGATTCCCGCCAGCTGGTTGAAGTTACCCAGGATGTAGGCGAAGGCTCCGACATAGAGCACCTTGCGGATCAGCTTGGCCATCACGTCCTCGCCTTGCCCCGAGGCATGCCCCAGCGCCCACCACAGGCCAGCAAGCGTCATGTCGATCGCGACCAGCGTGGCCGTGAGGTACCCCACCTCGCCCTGTAGCAGGCCGAAGCCCGAATCGATGTAGCGCGAGAAGGTGTCGAGGAAGCGGTCGATGATCGTGACGTCATTCATGGCAAGGCCACGTCGGTGGTTCGAAGGTCGCGGGCAGCGGCGGAATCTCGGCCAGCGTGCGGTACTCGCCCGCATCGCTACGGCCGGACAGCAGCCGCTGCAGGTCGGCGCGCTCTACGCGCTCGCACAGCTCGTCGCTGGGACGCCCTGGCGGCGAGCCGTGCATGCAGCGCGTCCGCAAGGTGTCGAGCAGTTCGGCGTCGCCGGCCAGCGCGTCCACCGAAGGCAGTTGCGGCACGCCGCAGCCGGAGAGCGCGGCGCCGAGCAGACAAAGCGCGGAAAGCACAGGTATGCGTGACATTGCGCGGCCTCCCATCAGCGGCTGTAGAAGTCCACCGGCTGCGGGGTGTAGGCCGTACCGCTGCCGAGGAAGCGGCGCGTGATCTCGCGCCCACGCTCCGCCGCGGCGGACTGCCGTGCCAGCTCCAGCGATGCCGCGCGGTCCTGCGTGATCTGCAGTTGCTGCGCCTGGATGGACTGCTTGGCCTGCAGGGCCAGCAATTGGTTGGTCGCCTGCATGGCCTGCAGCGCACCGGTGGCCGACTGGCTCTGGCTGATCAGGTCGGCCAGTGCGCTTTCGTCGTCACGCAGGTTCTGCGACACCTGTGCCTGCATGCGCATGGCGGTGTGCAGGCCGTCCAGGGTGTTCTTCCAGTGCTCGCGTGCATCGCGGTACATCTGGTCGCCGCTGACCGTGGCGGCGTATTGCTGCGGGTAGAGCCGCGCGAACTCGCGGTCCATGTTCTGCACGTCGTAGGCCAGGCCCTGGGCCTCGGCGATCAGGCGCTCGGTGGTGGCGAGCGTGGAACGCAGGCGGTTGACGATGTTGAAGTCCAGCTTCGCGAGATTGCGCGCCTGGTTGATGAGCATCTGCGCCTCGTTCTGCAACTGGCGGATCTGGTTGTTGATCTGCTCCAGCGTGCGGACGGCGGTGAGCGTGTTCTGCACCAGGTTGGTCGGGTCCAGCACGATGTCGCCGACGCCGAACAGCGCGTGCGCGGGTTGCGCGACGCCGAGGGCGAAGATGCAGGCGGCCGTGAGGGCCGCGATCTTGGGGGCATGGGTTTTCATGGATGCGTCTCCTATGGACAGGTGGAGGTGTGGGCAGCGCCCGGTGCGGCGCCCGGGTACTCGCGCAGCAGGTCGGCCGCCCAATCGAGGCGGCGATGGCGCAGCCAGGCGCCCGCGAACCCGGGCGTGCCGTGCCCGGCGAGGACGCGGTCGATGTCGCGTTGGTCCTGAGGCGTGGACGCGCCCGCGAAGGCCAGCGCGACCGGCCCCAGGTCGAGATCGAACAGCCGGTTGCCCAGGCGCGACTGGTAGTAGTAGTCGCGCTTGGGAGTCGCGTTGGCGACGATCTCGATCTGCCGCGCGTTGAGGCCGAAGCCCTGGTAGATACCGCGGATCTGCGGCTCGGTGGCCTGCGGGTTGGGCAGGAAGATGCGGCTGGCGCAGCTTTCGATGATCGCGGGCGCGATGCTCGAATCCTGGATGTCGGCCAGCGACTGCGTGGCGAACACGACGCTGACGTTCTTTTTCCTTAACGTCTTGAGCCACTGGCGGATGCGCGCGGCGAAGGCCGGCTCGTCGAGGAACAGCCACGCCTCGTCCAGGACCAGCAGCGTCGGCGCGCCGTCAAAGCGCTCGTCGAAGCATGCGAACAGGTAGCGCAGCACCGCCTGCACCGCCGCCGGGCTGTGCATCAGCTCCTCCATCTCGAAGCACTGCACGTCGGCAGTGCCCAAACGGTCGCGGTCGGCATCCAGCAGGTGGCCGTGCGCGCCGCCCAGCACGTAGGGTGCGATCGCCTGCCGCAGCGCTTTGGACTGCAGCAGCACCGACAGGCCCGTCATCGTGCGCTGCTCCACTGGGGCACCGGCCAAGCTGCCCAGGGCGGACCAGATCGCGGCCTTCTCTTCGGGGCCGATGACCGCACCCTCGTGCAGCAGCCGGCCCTCGATCCACTCTGCCGCCCAGGCGCGATAGCCTTCCTGGTCGATCCGCGCCAACGGTTGGAAGGCGACGCCACCGCCCGGGCGGTCCGCAGCCTCCGCCCCGAGCTCGTAGTGCTCGCCGCCCAGGCCCAGCACCGTGGCGCGCATGGAGCGCCCCATGTCGAACACGAAGATGCGCGAGCCACGGTAGCGGCGGAACTGCATCGCCAGCGTGGCGAGCAACACCGATTTGCCCATGCCGGTCGGGCCAGCGACCAGCGTGTGCCCCACGTCGCCGATGTGCGTCACCAGCCGGAACGGCGTGGCGCCATCGGTGCGCGTGACGATCAGCGGCGGGCCGTCGAGATGGTCGTTCTTCTCCGGCCCGGCCCACACGGCCGAGACCGGCATCATGTGCGCCAGATTCAGCGTCGAGACGATGGGCTGGCGCACGTTGGCGTAGGCATTGCCCGGGATGGACGACAGCCACGCATCCACGGCATTGAGCGTTTCCGGGATCGTGACGAAGCCCCGCGCCTGGATGGCGCGCTCCACCATGCGCTGCTTCTCGTCGGCCACGTCCGGATCGGCATCCATTACCGTCACCGTGGCGGTGAAGTAGCCGTAGGAGACCTGGTCGCTTCCCAGTTCCTGCATGGCCGCGTCGGCGTCCGCCGCCTTGTTGCTGGCATCCGTATCGACCAGCGGCGTCTGCTCCTGGAAGATCGTTTCGCGCAGCAATGCGACGACGCTCTTGCGCTTACTGAACCATTGCCGGCGCAGCCGCCGCAGTTCCTTCTCGGCCTCGGCCTTGTCCATGCAGAGATAGCGCGTGGACCAGCGGTAGGCGAACCCGAGCCGGTTGAGGTCGTCCAGCACGCCGGGCCAGGTGGTCGAAGGGAAGCCGCGCACGGACACCACGCGCAGGTGCCGGTCGCACAGCATCGGCGCCAAGCCGCCGACCAGCGGGGAATCGGCCAGCAGCGCATCCAGATGGAACGGCACCTCTGGCACCGCCACCCCATGGCGCCGCTTCGAGACGGTGGCATGCAGGTAGGCCAGCGTGGCCGCATCGTCCAGCCACGCGATCTCAGGCATCACCCCATCGAGCAAATCGAAGACGCGATCGGTCTCTGCCACGAAGGCCTGCAGCCGCTCGCGCCAGTCCACGCCATCGCTGTCGTGGTGCTCGTAGAGCAGCCTGGCCGCCCGTGCGCGCGACTCTTCCGCTGGTAGATAGACGAGCGTCAAGTGATAGCTGCTTTCGAAGTGGCTGCCCGATTCCTCGAACGCGGCGCGGCGCTCTTCGTCCACCAGCCACGACAGCGGCTCCGGAAAGTCGGAGCGGGGATAGTCCGCCGCTGGCCGGCGATCGGCCTCGATGAACAGCGCCCAGCCCGATCCCAAACGGCGCAGCGCGTTGTTCAAGCGCGCTGACGTGGCGATCAACTCGCCCTGCGTCGCACTGTCCAGGTCGGGTCCGCGAAACCGGGCTGTCCGTTGGAATGCGCCATCCTTGTTCAACACGACACCCGGCGCCACCAGCCCCGCCCAGGGCAGCCAGTCGGCGAGCAGCGCGGGGCGCTGGCGGTATTCGGCAAGGTTCAGCATGCCGGCCCCCTAGACGTCCAGCAGCGGCGGGTGCTTGATGTGGCGCGCGAACACCTGCATGAACTGCGGGTCCAGCCTCGCGCCCCACACCGCCAGGGAATGACCGGCGATCCACAGCAGCAGCCCGGGAAGCCAGAGCTGCAGCCCCATGCCGACCGCGGCGGCCAGCGTGCCGTTCGCGATGGCGACGGCGCGCGGCGCGCCGCCCAGCAGGACCGGCTCGGTCAGGGAGCGGTGCAGCGGCACCTCGAAGCCCGGCAAGGCGTCCTGCTCCATGCCGGGCGCTGCGTCATGGGCCGTCATACGACGGCCCCGCCGGAGAAGCTGAAGAAGGACAGGAAGAACGACGACGCGGCGAACGCGATGGACAGGCCGAAGACGATCTGGATCAGCTTGCGGAACCCGCCCGAGGTATCGCCGAACGCGAGTGCCAGGCCCGTCGAAATGATGATGATGACGGCGACGATGCGCGCCACCGGCCCCTGAATGGATTCCAGGATGGATTGCAACGGCCCCTCCCACGGCATCGACGAGCCGGCGGCCTGGGCCGCGCCCGCCAGCCCCAGCAGCAGGACCGCGAGCGCCAGGCCACGCACTGCTGGCACGGTGAGGTGGTCCGGTCGCGTCGGACGGGAACGCGGATGTACGGAATTACGGAAGGCAGGAAGATGCGCCTGCGTCATGGCAGTTCTCCAAAGGGTTCAGTGGACAGGGAAGGTTCCAGCGGCAGTTCCGGAAACGGGGTTTCCAGGGCGTCCGCCAGGTGGTAGCCCGCGCCGTCGAAGCCGACGACGCGGGCGATGCTTTCGACGCGGCGCTTGCGGCCGCGTCCGGAGATGTGGATAACGAAGTTCACCGCCTCTGCGATCAGGGCGCGTGGGGCGTTCAACGCCACTTCGAGGATGAGTTGTTCCAGGCGCAGCAGCGCTCCGTGCGCGGAACCGGCATGGATCGTGGCGATGCCGCCCGGATGCCCTGTGCCCCACACCTTGACGAGGTCCAGCGCTTCGCCGCCGCGCACCTCGCCGACCACCACGCGATCGGGCCGCAGGCGCATCGCGGAGCGCACCAGGTCCGTCATCGAGACCACGCCAGCCCGCGTGCGCAACGCCACTTGGTCGCGTGCAAGGCACTGCAGTTCCACGGTGTCTTCGAGCACCAACACCCGGTCGCCCGTGGCAGCGACTTCCGCCAGCAGCGCGTTGGCCAGCGTGGTCTTGCCGGTGCTGGTGCCGCCGGCGATCAGGATGTTCTGCCGGTCGCGCACAGCACGGCGCAGGAACTCCGCCTGCTCCGCGCCCAGGATGCCATCGGCCACATAGCGCTCCAGGCCGATGACGTGCGCGGCGTGCTTGCGCAGCGCGAAAACCGGTGCCGGCGATGCTGGCGGCAACACGCCCTCGAAGCGCTCGCCCGTCTCCGGCAGTTCGGCGCTCAGCAGCGGCCGGTCGCGATGCACCTCCGCGCCGACGTGCGTTGCCACGAGGCGGATGATGCGTTCCCCGTCGGCCTCGGACAGTTCGACCCCCAACGGCACGCGGCCGCGGGACAGCCTGTCCACCCAGAGAGAGCGGTCGGGGTTGAGCATCACCTCCACCACATCCGCATCGGCCAGCGCGGCGCCGATCACGGGCCCCATGGCGGTACGCAGCATGCGTACGCGGCGATCGAGCGTGGTTGCCGTCGAAATACCAGCCGCGGGCATCACGACACGCGCTCCTTCACCTCGGCGGCTGCCACCGCGTCCTCCATGCGCGCGGCGTCGGGCTGCATTTCTCCCACGACGTCCCGCACCAGGCTGCGGCCACGCAGAAGATGGCGGGCCAGTTGCTCCACGAACTGCTCGAATCGGGCCTTGCCCTGCGCCCGCGCCGCCTCCTGATGGGCTTCGGGCAGCGGCGTGCTGACGGTCAGGAAGTAGCGCACGTACAGCGCCAACGTCTCGATCAGGATGGCCTGGTCGCGCTCCAGGCGCTCCAACTGCCGCGACAGGCGGTCCAGGCGCTTGGCGATGGCGGCTTCGCGCTGCTCGCCCGCATCCGTTGAAAGCCAGGACGCCAGTGCCGCCGCGACGATGGAGGACTTGGAGACCCCCTTCTTGGCCGCCAACTCATCGAGGCGCTTGGCGTGTTCGGGTTGGATGAAAAGATTGAGTCGATGCTGGGTCATAGGTCGATTCCGTCGTCGGGGTCGAGTGAGGCGAGCCGGGCCGTGCGCTGCATGGCCGGATCGAGCTGGCCGGGGAGCGGCAGCGGTGGGTCGTCGTCGTCGAGTAGCGAAAGGTCGTTCGCAGCCGCATCCAGTTCGGGGGCGTAGGCCACCGTTTCGGCGAGCTCGGGCTGCCGGCGCGGGCCACCGTCATCCGCGCACGCCAAGCCGTGCAGGGAATCGGTGGTGGGTGCCGGGGGCGTGGGGGGAATCGCCAGTTCGCTCCAGTCGTCCGGGCGGGCTGGCGGCGCATCGGCATAGCGGCCCATGGCCAGAACCGGCGGCGGCAGCACACGCTGCCGGAAGTTGGCATCCGCGTAGTAGCGCAGCTTCTTCGCCTTGATGGGCGGGCTGCTGCCGACCATGACCACCGCCTCGTCGGGCGGAAGCTGCATCACCTCGCCGGGCGTGAGCAGCGGCCGTGCGGTTTCCTGGCGAGACACCATCAGGTGACCGAGCCAGGGTGCAAGCCGATGGCCTGCGTAGTTGCGCTGCGCGCGCAGCTCGGTGGCGGTGCCCAGGGTTTCGGAGATGCGCTTGGCCGTGCGCTCGTCGTTCGTGGAGAACGTCACCCGCACATGGCAGTTGTCCAGGATGGAGTGGTTCTGCCCGTACGCCTTGTCGATCTGGTTGAGCGACTGGGCGATGAGGAAGCTGCGGATGCCGTAGCCGGCCATGAAGGCGAGCGCGGTCTCGAAGAAGTCCAGGCGCCCCAGCGCCGGAAACTCGTCGAGCATCAGCAGCAGCTTGTGCCGGCGCTCGATGCCATCGGAGCCATCCAGCGATTCCGTCAGCCGCCGTCCGATCTGGTTGAGGATCAGCCGGATGAGCGGCTTCGTACGCGAGATGTCCGAGGGCGGAACCACCAAGTACAGCGACACGGGGTGCTCTGCCGCGATCAGGTCCGCTATGCGCCAGTCGCAGCGCGACGTCACTTCGGCCACGGTCGGGTCGCGGTACAGGCCAAGGAACGACATGGCCGTGCTCAGCACGCCGGAGCGCTCGTTGTCCGACTTGTTCAGCACTTCGCGTGCGGCGGAAGCGACGACCGGATGCGGGCCATCGCCGAGATGCGGCGTGGTCATCATCCGGTGCAAAGTCAGCTCGAACGGGCTGGCCGGGTCGGACAGGAAGTTGGCGACACCACGAAGCGTCTTGTCCTCGCCCGCATAGAGCACGTGCAGGATGGCGCCGACCAGCAGCGCATGGCTGGTCTTCTCCCAGTGATTGCGGCGCTCCAGCGCACCTTCCGGATCGACCAGGATGTCCGCGATGTTCTGCACGTCCCGCACTTCGTGCGCGCCGCGGCGAACCTCCAGCAGCGGGTTGTAAGCCGCAGAAGCGGCGTCCGTAGGGTTGAACAGCAGACAGTGGCTGAAGCGACTGCGCCAGCCCGCGGTGATCTGCCAGTTCTCGCCCTTGATGTCGTGGATCACGGCGGACGCCGGCCAGGACAGCAGTGTCGGCACGACCATGCCGACACCCTTGCCGCTGCGCGTGGGGGCAAAGGTCAGGACGTGTTCCGGTCCCTCATGGCGCAGGTATTGGCGGTCATGCTGGCCGAGGAACACGCCGGCCGGCTGCGTGAGGCCGGCTTTGCGGATGTCCTCCGCATTCGCCCAGCGTGCTGATCCATATGTCGTGACCAGGCGCGACTGGCGGGAGCGCCAGACCGACATGGCGATAGCGACCACCACGGCCAGCAACCCACTGCCGCCGGCGATGGCGCCTCCTACGTCGAAGACGCCGGGGGCATAGGCGTCGTAGAAGAACCACCAATCGAAAAGGCGCCAGGGGTGGTACACCGGCGTGCCGTAGAGATCGAACCAGGGCGCGCCCAGGCGCACCTGATAGCCCAGGGCCGCGGCAGTCCATTGCGTCGCGCCCCAGACCCCGGCAACCACCATGCCGAGGACCACCGCGACCTGCCCGAACAGTACCCCTTGACCCTGCATTCCTGCCTCCACTTCTCCTGCAACACACGGCACGAGCGCGTGCCGGATGGCGAGGATCGGTGTGAGGTCCAGGGACCGTCAAAGACTGTTCTGGCGACGATTCATGCGTAAAAAATCAGACTTCCAGCAGTGGCGAAAGCCATGAAAAAGCCGCAGGCCCGAGGGCACTGCGGCGTAGTGGAATTCAAATGCGAAGCAGCGTGCTTCGCGCGCCAGATATCCCGGCGCTATGGCGACTTCTGTTCCGGTCGATCTCCGAGGAAGCGGCGATTGAACGCCTGTGCCGCCTTCTCGCATAGCGCGTCCGAGACCTTCTCCCGCTCTTCGCGGCACTGCCGGCGCACTTCCTTCAAGCGCCCAGGATTGGCCACCAGTGAATCGACCGTCTCGGCGGGTTGCGACGGTCCGCAGCCGGCCAGCAGCATCGCAAGCAAAGGGATTGCAACGGGTGTCTTGTGCATCAAGTGTTCTCCACAAATTGGTGCTGGCGCGGCAGCGCCAGAGACTTCCTGTTGGTGCAACGCTCCGCAGCCCACATGGGGACAAGCGAAGCGCGCACATCGTAACGTCGCACTGTCTCGATGTGCACACCGGTTCGTGCGCTCCAAGAATGGCGGATTTTCAGTTTGAGACACAAGTCAATTCGAAAGTGCGCGCAAGGGTTCCGCGCCAACGCAACGCGTTACCGCGTGCCTTTCCCAGCGAATGGACCGCGCCGTCAGGCAGCGCAGGCCTCGTCGCGAATCCCTAGACTCGACGTACCGCTCAACAGCAGGCGCCTTGCATCCACTACCGCAGCACTGCCCTCGGCCGTCAGCCCGCCGGCGTCATCCACCAGCCGCACCTGAAGCAGCCGAAGCTGCGCGGCGCACCACGACTTCAGGTTGTGCTGCTGGACCTGATCGAACTCCGCGTAGATGTATTCCACCGGCAGGCCTCCCGCGCCCCTGTACCGCGCGTCCAGTGCGGACAGCACACGGCCAGCAAGGGGATCCAGCCGCTCTGACAACTGTGCCAGCATCCAGGCGCATTCCTGCATCCGCAGGTCGATAGCAAGCACGGTCTCGGCCATGCACTCCAACTGCTGGACGGTATCCCGATAGCTGCCGGCAAAGACGGGGCAGCGCACATCCGGGTGGTCGCACACGCTGCGGGCCAGATCGCCCAGCCCACGCAGCAATGCGGCATCGATCACCCCACCCAGCACCTGCCACGACTGCGTCAGGTACAGCGGCACGGTTCCGTTCGCGATCCAGTACAAGGTGGGGTTTTCCGCGGCCTCGCTGAAATTCGCGGAGTCGAAGCCCAGCCCCCACGCCACCTGAGATGCGCTGGCCAATCCATGCCAGCCGTATTCCAGCATGCCACCCGCCCAAGTTGCCGAGGCGCGGACCTTGTTCGTCACCAGGCCGTGTAGCGGACCGCGGGGCAACCGATCCGCAACCCTGGCAAGCTGCGCCGCGGTGACGCCCAATGCTCGTAAGCGCGCGATGGCGACCGCATGCGCGCTGCCGTCCAATGCACAGCGCACCGCCGCCAGCGCTCGCGTCAGGTGCAGCACATGCCCGCGCGCCACCGGGTCCTTGAAGCTGCCGGGCTTGGCAAGCGGCGCTAAGGCCGCGCCCAGCGCGTCATGTACGTTGGAATGGGAATGCATGGTCGTGTCTCTCCTCCCGGGTGCCACGCATGCGGGTACCCGGTCTCTCGGGGCGCGAGTCCGCCCCTGCCCTCGCGGGCATGCAATTGATGAAAAATAGAATCCGCGCTGCATACCAGTTGGGGTATGCAGGCCGGGCCCCGCCCATCTGGGGGTCAGAGTGCAGCGATCAGCTCATTGGCATCGAGAGCACTCCACAGGGGATTGGCCTCGTTGCACAAACTCTCCATCTGCTGACGAGCCAGTGGAGCTGGGCCGTCCGCCTACCTCACTGCGGATTGATGCCCGCAGCCCGCGCAACCGCACCCCACTTCGAGATCTCGTCACCGAGAAAGCGGTCGAACTCTTCCGGTGACGACGGTAACGCGGTGAGGCCCGCGGTAGCAAAGCGCTTCTGAACGGCAGGATCATCCAGCACCTCGCGCAACGTAGCGTTCAGTTGCTTCACGACTTCGGGCGGGGTGTGTGCGGGCGCCGCCAGCCCAATCCAACTGGAAAGGTCGTAATCCTTGATACCCTGCTCGGCGATGGTTGGAATATCCGGCGCCAGCGATGTCCGGCGCGCCGTCGTAACACCCAACGCTGTCACACGCCCTGCTCTTGCCGCTTGTAGGCTATTGAGAACATCAGCGATCACGAAGTCGTTTGTCCCGCCCATCAGGTCTGTCACGGCCAAGTTGTTGCCCTTGTATCCCACCGCCGTCGCGGTGAAGGCCGCCAGCGATACGAACCGCGCAGCTTTCAATTGGCTGCTTCCCGACCCATAGCCATACGAGAGCTTGCCCGGGTGCGCTTTGCCATAGGCGACCAGTTCCTGCACATTTCGAACCGGCAGCGACTTGCTGGAGACCAGCAGGAACGGCAATTCCGCGATCAGGGAAATCGGCGCAAAGTCTTTACGCGGGTCGTATGGCAGCGCCTTCATCAATGCCAGATTGCTTGCTCCATTGGTGACCCCAACCAAGAGCAAGGTGTGGCCGTCAGGTGCGGCCCGGACCACGGCCAATGTGCCGACCACGGCGTTGCCGCCGGGCTGGTTGTCCACGACGACAGGCTGCTTGAGCCGGTTGCCCATGGACTCTGCCAACGTTCTCGCCACAACATCGGAAGTGCTTCCTGCCGGCATCGGCACAACTAGGCGGATCGGCTTGTCGGGGAAGGCTGCAGCCAGGAGCGGAACGGCGATGAGCGATGCGATGATGGTCCTTTTCATAGTTTCCTCCCGAGGTCGATCGCTTCTCCAGCGCGCCAGCACGAGATGCGATCAGGTTGTTCCAATACGCTCAACTGGCATGTGCGAGGGTCAACGCGCCGCGGTTGCTCGCCTGGCAACCATTGAGAAGCGGGCTCCAGCAAAGCGGAGAATTCGCAGAAGCAGTTGGTGATCGAATGCTATGCCGGCTGATGGAATGTGACGATTGCTTAATTCGCCATGGGGGATGCATCCTTCGCAATCGGGCCGCGATCGCCTATGCATTTGAGTAAACATTTATGGCCGCTATAAAGCCGAATTTGTCTGTTGGCGTGTGGACACCAATCCCGCCTTCCGATCTTCTACAGCCTGCTCCTTGAGCGCACTGATAAAAGGCGCGACGTAAGGCCTAGCTACTCCAAGCGAAGAGCGCACGACCGAAGGGGCCAAACATATGTCCTCAGTAATCGGCACAGCGCGCAGATGGTGGTACTCCTGTGCCTGCACCGTGAATTCATCCAGCAATGCCACCCCGACACCGGCCGCGACTAGCGAGTAACCGACGTCCATTTGCCAGATATGGGTGCAAACGTTCAGTGATAGCCCCCGCTTCTCAAGCGCGGCTTCGATCAAATGCCCGCCAGGATTGCTGGGGTGTGGAGCTATGACAGGGACATTGGTGAGCTCCCCCAGGCTGATGTGCTCATGCGAGGCGAGAGGGTGATCCAGCGGCATTACGCAAACGATACGCCCTGTAGTCAGCTGCTCGACTTCCAAATTGACATGCTGCAAAGGGAGCACGGCGATCGCTAGGTCCGCCTGATTGCTCAGGAGGACGCGAGGCATGTCAGCGAGTGTGCACACCCGCAGTTGCACTTGCACTTTGGGGTGGCGGGCAAGAAAGCGTGCAACGGCTTTCGCGGCCAGTCCGCGAGAAAGGCAAGAACTGGAGCAGATGTTCAGAGAGCCTGCAGATCCATTGCGAAGGTTTGTTGCCAGATCGTTGACCTGAAGCGCATGCAAGTAGCACGACTCAACTTCGTCGATCAGAGCCTTGGCCTCCTCTGTAGGGCACAAGCGCCCACCAACCCGATCGAACAGCGGGTACCCAAGACGTTGCTCCGTATGGGCAATTCCTCGGCTCACAGCAGGCTGGGACATGGACAGGAACTTCGCGGCCCCTTTCACTGATCCGGCCTGCATGACCGCCCGGAACAACTCCATCTGCCGCAAGCTAAACCGCATGTGTGGCCCCTCCTATGTTGATTGCAACACTCAACAACGGGGCTGCACGACCTCTCGACATCGCATCGAATTTCATGCGATGCATAACGATTAACGATCTGAAACAAAACAAATCGGTGGTGGCATGTTCGACTCAGCCATGCCCGCACTAAGATCGCGCCCGTTCTGGCACAAGGTGGCATGGCGTTACGTCGATGCCTCAACAAATGACTCGCCGCGTCACCATTAAAACGGCCCTGGGAGAGGCCCTGCAATTTCGACAATTGCGGGGCGAGGAAACACTTTCTTCGCTTTATTCCTTCGAGATCGATCTACTCTCCGAGGAACGCGACATCGACCCCAAAGCACTTTTGGGCAAGTCCGCAACCGTCGAGATCGAGACCGAAGGCGGCGGCAAGCGCTACCTGGACGGCTTGGTCACGCGCTTCGGCATGCAGGGGCAGGACCATCGCCTCTATTCGTACCACCTGCGCCTGCAGCCCTGGCTGTGGGTGGCCACGCGGCGGCAGGACTTCCGCATCTTCCAGTTCAAGACCGTCCCGCAGATCGTGCAGGAGGTGCTGGGCCGCTATGGCTACCCCATGCAGCTCAAGCTCACGCGCGCCTACCGCGCCTGGGACTACTGCGTGCAGTACGGCGAAAGCGACTTCGACTTCGTCTCGCGCCTCTTGGAGCATGAAGGCGCGTACTACTACTTCCAGCACGCGAGCGGCCAGCACACCCTGGTGATCGCCGATGACATCGTGGCAGGCCACGAGCCGCTGCCGGGCGCGGCCGTGATCCCGTTCTACCCACCCGAGAAGTCGGCCGTGGCTGACCGCGAGAACATCCACGCCTGGACATTGGGCGAGGAGATCAAGCCCGGGCGGTACTACAACGACGACTACGATTTCAAGAAGCCCCGGTCGGACCTCTCCAACATGCGCCAGCAGCCGCCGGGCCATGCGCACGATGCGTACGAGATCTACGAATGGCCGGGCGGCTACGTGCAGCATGGCGACGGCGAGCAATACGCCCGCGTGCGCCTGCAGGAAGGGCTGACCGGGCACAGCACCGTCCGGGGCGAATCGCGTCACCGCAGCCTCGCGACAGGCTACACCTTCACGCTGGAGAACTACCCGCGCGGCGACCAGAACCGGCAGTACCTCATCACCGGCGTCACCTACCACCTGCACGAGAACCCGCGCAGCTCATCGTTCAACAGCGCCAAGCCGGGCGAATCGCTCAAGCACAACGAAGAGCAGGGCTCGTTCCAGAAGTTCAGCCTCACGGCCCAGCCCACGAGCCTGCCGTACACCCCCGCCAGAAAAACCCCGAAGCCGCGCACGACAGGCCCGCAGACCGCCGTGGTGGTCGGCCCGGCCGGAGAAGAAATCTGGACGGACGAATACGGCCGCATCAAGGTGCAGTTCCACTGGGACCGGCTGGGGGCGATGGACGAGAACTCCAGTTGCTGGATGCGGGTGGCGACCAGCTGGGCGGGCTCGGGCTTCGGGGCAATCTCGATCCCGCGCATCGGGCACGAAGTGGTGGTCGATTTCCTGAACGGAGACCCCGACTATCCCCTGGTCGTGGGCAGCGTCTATAACGCCGCGAACATGCCGCCCTGGGCCTTGCCGGGCAATGCGACGCAGTCGGGCATCAAGACCAAGTCCAGCAAGGGTGGCGCCTTCGGCGACGGGATGAAGAACGGCGCGGGCGATGCGAACGCGATCCGCTTCGAGGACAAAAAGGGCGCGGAGCAGCTGTGGCTGCATGCGCAGAAGGACCAGCTCACGGAAGTCGAGAACGACGAGGACAAGTGGGTGGGCCAGGACCGGCGCAAGACGATCGACCGGGACGAGACGAACACCATCCACCGGGACCGCACGGAGACGGTGGACCGCAACGAGAAGATCACGGTGCATGGCTGGCGCACCGAGGAAGTGGATGGCGACGAGACCATCACCATCCACTCCAACCGCACGGAGCGGGTGGACCACAACGAGACGATCTCGATCGGCGACAACCGGGACGAGACGGTCGGCATCAACGAAGACATCCGCATCGGCCGGAACCGCACCAAGACCATCGGACGCAACGAGACCGATTCCATCTCGAAAAACTGGACCACCACGGTCGGCCTGCTGAAGACCGAGACCATCGGCGTGGGCTGCATCCAGACCACGGGCGTCTTCAAGATGGCCAACGTCGGCGTGGCCTACAACCTCAACGTGGGCATCACGATGATGACCAACGTGGGCATGAACCGCAGCGACACCATCGGGATGGAGCACACCCACACGGCGGGCAAGAAATACGCGCTCACCGTGGGTGGGGGCGGTGGAGGCGCGGCGGCCGGCGCGGTCTCCAAGAACATCACCGCCCCCTCCGGCGGCTCTGGAGGAAAAGGCGGCTCCAGCCTGGTCATGGACGAAACCAGCATCACCCTCAAGGTGGGCAAGTCCGTGCTGGAGATGAAGGACGACGGCACGGTCAGCGTCAACGGCAAGCTCATCCAGATCACGGCCGATGGCGACAACGTGGTGATCCAGGGCGAAGACATCCATCTGAACTGATTCGCCCTGGACTGGCATGGACGTCGAAAACCACAGCCCGTTCCCGCACATGGTCATCGAGAAAGCGACCACCAAAGGTCGCTTTTTCGATGTCGTCATCGTCGCGGGCAGCTTCACCCTCGCCCACGGGCAGCCTGTGCTCGCCATGGACGAGCAGATGCCGATCCAGTGCGTGGATCGCTATGTGGGTGCGCCCGAAAGCACGCCGTTTCTGGAGGAAACCCACCTCGTCGTCGGCAAGCAGCGCACGGACGTGCATGTGCTCGGCCACGCCCGGCCCCTGGACGGCAAGCCCGCGACGCACTGGCCCATCGGCGTGCGCGTCGGCCCGCTCACCAAGACCGCGCAGGTCACCGGCCTGCGGGCGTGGCACTGGACGCCGCTGCGCGGCTGGCACCTGACAAAGCCCGAACCCACGACCGCCGTGCCCCTGCACGCAGGGATGGCGTACGGCGGCGCGGTGCGCCGTGCCCGGTATCGCGGGCCGGCCACCGACGACATCCATGATGCCCAGGCCTTCGACACCTACCAGCCCAATCCGGTGGGACGGGGATATGTGGGCGATGCCGATCTGGACCGGGCCCAGTTCTATCTGGCCCCGCAGATCGAGGATGTGCAAAAGCCGCTGCGCGACATCCGCGAGCGGCTCGCGCCCGTCTGCTTTGGCCCGGTGCCCCGGTGGAACCCGCAGCGCGCCCGCCATGCCGGCACCTACGACGACGCATGGCGGGCGGAGCACTTCCCGTACCTGCCGCCGGATTTCGATTTCGCGTTCTACCAATCCGCGCAGCCCGACCTGATCGCGAACGGCTGGCTGAAAGGCGACGAGCCCATCACGCTGATCGGCTGCGATGCCACCGGGCGCATCGACACGCAGTTGCCGGACATCCAGCTACTGGCGCTGCTCACGGACAACCACGGGCTGACGCAACCCGTGCAACTGCGGCTGGACACCGTGACCATCGACCTCGACGCGCAGTGCGTGCAGCTGGTTTGGCGGCGGGCCGTGCCCAAGGAATGGGGGCTGCGCAAGGTGGTGTTGGCGGCTATCCCCGCCGGGCCGGCGCAGCGCGGCGCTGAGCAGCCGATCCACATCCATCGCGGCCATTCCCCTGCGGAGATGGCGAATGGCTAAAAAGCATATCGCCTGCGCGGAGGCCGTGTGGCGGGCCATCTGCACCGCGCCTGACGTCTGCAAGGTGGGCAACACGCCCGTGCCGTTCGACAGCTTCCGCGATCTGTCGAACCAGTTGCGGACGTCGCCGAATGTCTATGCACGCGGAAAGCCTGTGTACCGGCTCACGGACTGGGTGCGCGGTACCGACGCGAATGCCGGCAAGGGAGTTGTATCGCAGACCTCCCAGCAGCCAGGGCATGTCCGGCTGATCGGCGACAACACGAGCGTGAAGGTGAACGGGCTGGTCTGCGCGCGGCACGACACCGTGGTGCAGATGAACGTGGGGCCTGGTGGGCCCAACACGGTGGGCAAGCTCGTCACGGAGCAAGGGGAGCCCGCCGGGACCGTCAAAAACGGCAAGCTGCCCTGCAATGACCCGCCCAAGACCTCCGAAAGGCTGCAGAAGCTGGAGAAGCTCAAGCAGGAACTGAGCTTCATGGATCCGGACCAGCTCGACAAGATCGTGCAGTTCGATGAGCTGAACAAGATGGCGGACAGCGGCATCGCCTCGATCAAGGTCAAGGACGAAGGCGGCTGGTCCACGGCAGGCAACTACGGCACCCAGGCCTTGCGCGGCGTGCTGGGCTTCGTGAAGGACCTCGGGGTGGGCATCGGGGAGCTTGCCTACACCGTGGGCAAAAAAGTCAACATCGCGGGCGCGATCCACAGCAACCTGGATGCAGCGATCCTGGCGGAGAACATCGTCCTGGGCAATGTGTGCTTGGCGTCGGTGAAGGACGCAGCGGTGGCCGCGGGCAACGAAATAATCAAGCCCGTGGTTGACCCATGGAAAAAGGGCGACTACGTCGAGTCCGTGACGCGTGGTGGCCTGGAGGTCGGGACTGCCGTCTTTGCGATTGGCGACGTTGCAAAGGCTGCCCAAGGCGCCAGGGCAGCGGAAGCAGCGAACGCGGCCGGGAAGGCTTCGGAGGCGGCCAAGGCTGCAGAGGCGGCGAAGGCAGCGGAAGCGGCTGAAGCAGCCAGGGCCGCGGAGGCAGCGAAGGCGGCTGAGGCCGCGGAGACTGCCGATGCAGCGAAGGGCAATGGTGTCAAGGTCAAGAAACTCACGAACCACGAAAAAGGTGCGATCGGCGAGCGTACTGCACATGAACGCATGCTGGAGAGAGATTTCGAGCCAATTGGAAAGACAGATGGGGTTTATGAGCCAGGAAAGACAGGAATCGATGGTGTATACAAAAACCCAAATCCACCACCAGATTACGTTGTCACAGAAGTTAAATATGGATCTTCCAATTTGAGCAAAGGATTGGCGGATGGAACCAATCAAATGAGTGATGAGTGGATCGCCAAGAGGCTTGAAGAGAAGGTAGGCCGCGCAGAAGCCACCAAGATACTTGACTCCATGGACGCGGGTACAATGGAAAGATGGGTCATCCAAGTCAATGAGGATGGCGGATCTGTCGCGAAGAAGGTAAATTCCGCCGGCAATATTATTCGCGGCAAAAAAGGGCAAGTGATTGGTTTTCCATGATTTCTAAGGAAGATATGCGAGATCAAAACAAAGACCAGGCTTATTTCAATCAATGGATTGATTTTACCCAGGAATCCATAACAAAGAATTTTGGTGCCGTCGAAAATTTCCCTCGCATCGAGGGTCGATCATCCAAAGCCAGTAGGATTTGCAAGGATGCCTTTGAGCTATGCGTGATGCGTTATGGCAGAGGCGACGCCATTGGAGATTTGCGAAAATCCGTATGGCAATGGGTAGAAGCGAGAGAGCTAGCAGTTAGAATGTTCTCCCAACTCCCGCCAGATCTAAAGGACGTACGCCTTATGTATGAGAAGTTAACCCTGGATGGAGTTTACAACGGGTTAACAATGATGGCGTTTGCAAAGGCCTTGAAGTTTGATCAAGAAGAAATGAAACGCCTGATCAATGCGGTGGGACATTCGGGTCAGGATGCGCTGATCGATGAAGCGGCATCCGCTCTTGTTGAAAAGAAAAGGATTGCGGCTGACGCCTGCATGTACCCGAAAGTTTATGAATCACTATTGGACGTATGGCGCAGCCCCCCCTCAGAGCAACCAGCTAAATTGCTCGCTTTTTCAAAAGTTTGGAAGAAAAAGATCAAGCCGATCTATTGGTCCGAGAATTTGAGTGGCGCAGAAGGCGCTTATTTCGGATACTGGTGTTTCGACATCGCGCTTGCAGCTATTGCCCTGGAAATACCGGACGAGCCTCTGCGCGGCAACGCTTACTATCCCGGAGACTTGGTAGATGCCGCTCGATCAAAATAGTTTCGGAAAAATATAATGCCGGCAACGTGAAACTAAGGAATAAGATATTCCAAAGAAATACATCATTCGAGGTTACATGTGGCACCCAGAGACATCAATAAAAATGCGTCCTACTTTGATGAGTTGACCAAGTTTTATCAAGGAGTGATTGATAGAGATATGGCGCAGGTAGAGTCTTTCGATCGGCCCGAGGGACGGTTCGGCATGGCTCACAACCTGTCAAAGAAATCGTTGGAGCTATGCATTGTTAAGTATGGCCGAGGCGATGAGATCTCTTCCATAACGCCGACGGTGTGGCAGTGGGTGAAGGCCCAGGAGATACACGCGAGGGTGATGGCGGCAGCCTCTCCAGAGCATCGCAAGATCAAGAAGATGTATGAAAAGGTCACGCTTGATACGGTTTACAACGCGCTGACCATGATGGCTTTTGCCAAAGCTCTAAATTTCAAGCCCGAAGAATTGAAGAGGGTTATCCACGCTATCGGGCATGCAGGCGAAGACGCATTGATTGATGAGGCGGCCCGTGCACTAGGTGAGGTAGGCCGGCCTGTTGCTGGAGCCTGCCTTTATCCGAAGGTTTACGACCCTCTTTTGGATGTATGGCGCTGTGATCCTCCTGAGAGGCCTGCGAAGCTGCTAGCCTTCGCAAAAATCTGGAAGAAGAAGATCAAGCCAATTTACTGGTCCGACAGTTTGAATGAGGCGGAGGACGCCTATTTTGGCTACTGGAGCTTCGACGTGGCGCTCGCGGCTATTGTTCTGGATATCCCAGACGAGGCATTACGTGAAAACCCCTATTACCCCAAAGATCTAGTAGACGCTGCCCGGTCAAAGTAGCTTTTTCAAGTAAAGTGCTATGGGCGAAAAATCCACTCAGGAGCAAGGCTGACAAAGCTTTAGGATCTCAGGAGTAAATTCACATGAGAGATACTGAGAAAGACACCGAGTATTTCGATAGAAGGATAGCATTTCGTGGAAAAATGGTTGACGAAAATCTGCCAGCGGCTGAAACGTTTCCCCGTATTGAAGGTCGGTCCGGCAATGCGTCCAGCCTGTGCATGTATACATTTCAGACTTGCGTTCTTCGTTATGGTAGGGACGATGCAATAGAGGAAATCAGCTCAAGTGTATGGAGGTGGGTTGAAGCAAAAGAAATTGAAAATAGGATCATTTCTCAAATCCCTCCAGAGCGGAATAACGAGAAAGTGATGCATGAGCGGATCACCCTGGATACTGTGTACGATGCACTAACAATGATGGCTTTCGCCAAAGCTCTGCATTTCAGTTCAGCGGAAATGTTTCGTCTTTTCGGTGCAATTGGCCACCCAGGTGAAGATGCATTGATTGACGAAGCAGCGCGTGCCTTGGGTGATACAAAAAGACCTGTGGCTGACGCCTGCAAGTTTCCGAAGGTATATGACCCGCTGCTGGAAGTATGGCGTTGCGATCCCTCGGAGCGCCCGGCCAAGCTGCTCGCCTTCTGCAAAGTGTGGAAGAAAAAGATCAAGCCGATCTACTGGTCCGACAGTTTGAACGGTGCGGATGGTGCTTACTTCGGCTACTGGTGCTTCGACGTGGCGCTCGCGGCCATTGCCCTGGACATCCCGGACCAGGCATTGCGCGACAACCCCTACTACCCCAAGGACCTCGTTGACGCCGCCCGGGCGAAATAGTCCTTGGTCAACGGATGAAAGTGAATCCATGCCTTCGCGATTCAATCCTCTGCCTGACATGCTGCTGCGCAACCTTGGGCGATACAGCCGCCAGGAGCCGCTGCAGAAGGCGTTGATGTCGTTGCAGCCGCCAGTCAGGGATCTTCGTCGGGGCCGTGATGCCGACCCGTACCACGTCAGCGTGGAGTGCCTGGGGCTGGACCTCATGCTGCAGTGCATCGACCCCACACTGCCTGACCATGAGCAATTGTGGGGTCTGCATGCCCTGACCTTTCATACCCCCTTGTCCCGGCCGGCCGCGCCGTGGAAAGGTGATTGGTTCAAAGGACTCAATGTGGCGACAGCCACCTCGCGCGATGTCGTGGCTCTGCTGGCGGAGGATGGCGATGAAGCGTTGCTCGCATTGCCGGAGATGGCCTGCTTTCTCGTGCCTGGGTTCGACGGTCAGACCTGGGCAGTGCAGTGCGCGTTCGGCGGCCCGGGCAAGACACTGCAGACCATGAGCCTGGTGCGCACTGGGGACTGGGTGGGGGCATCCTGGCTTCCCGAGTTCAAGCCGACCGAGGTCAGCATCGCAGCCTGATTGCATCCGGACCGCAATGCATACACCTCCAAGCGCCACTTCCACCTTTGCAGGATTGCCAGGTTTCTCGGGACCAGAGAGACCCGAAAAGATCTACGGACTGACCCCAAGGTATGAAAGCGGAAGGTTGCTGAGGTGGTCGGTGGCGATCGGCCGTCGCGGCGAGCGTTTCCACCAGGAGTTCCGCGTTGCCACCTATGGCGACGCGGACAAAACCAAGGCCGCGGCGATCTCGTACCGCGACGAGGTTTTGAAGAAGATTCCGGCGATGAGCCGGAGCGAGTTCGGAACGATCGTCCGCAGCAACAACACGTCCGGTGTGCCAGGCGTGTTCCGGCGCGAGGAGAATGGTTTTGCACGTTGGTGCGCGATGGTATCTCTGCCGGATGGCAAGACGCGCAGGCGAACCTTCGGGGTAGTCAAGTACGGTGAGGAAAATGCCCGCCAAAAGGCCGTGGAAGCGCGGCTTGAACTGCTCAAGCTGCTCGACGGCTGGTTCGTGCACCATCCAGATGCCATGCCGCCTGGGCCGGCGCCAACCGCTGTTGTCGAACCCACCATGCCCAAGCGTGAGAAGACGCCGACGGGTAAAACCTGGCGTCAGCCCTCGCCAGAGAAGCGGGTGTACCGCACTCAGATCAAGTGGAGCCTGCGCAGTGGCGCGCAGGTCTGCCGCGACTACTGGGTGGCGGAGTGTACGCTGGCAACCGGGGGCACCCGACGCAAGCAGTTCTCCGTGACCGAATATGGCGAAGACGACGCCAGGCGCCGTGCGTTTGAGCAGCGCGGCGCTTGGCTGGCGCAGCCTCCAGAGCCAGCGCGCAGACGCGCTCAGCGGCCGCGCGCTGGTGCTGATTCAGCTAAACCGCAGCCTGGGATCTGACGCTTGGGCCGCATCCACCAAAAGCATCCATGGAGCCGACCGCCTGGGCACGGGCAATGAATCGGGCCAGCGCTTCGGACGGCGCCTTGTCGGGGCTCAATAGATAGGTGGTGAGCATGGGGGCTGGGGCCGCCAACGGACGCATCACTACGCCAGCGCGGCTGGGCGCGATGTAGGACGCACCTGCCAGCCCCAGCGCCAATCCCGCAGAGACCAAGGCGATCATCAGATCGAACGAGGCGACGCGTTCCGCTACCAGCGGCTCCAGACCCGTTCGCTGAAGGATGCGCTCCACCTGCATTGCCTGGCCCTCGTATGCCTTGGGGTCGCACAGCACGAGTGGGTAGCGGATCACCTCTTCGAGCGCCAGATACTTCTGCGCCAAGAGCGGGTGCCGCGATGGCACAGCCACGGCCAGCTCCTCGGCCCAGACGGCCTCGGCCCGGAGGCCGTCGCCAACGTCGGCAGACTGCGCGAACCCGATGTCGTACAAATCGTCTCGAAGTCCGCCGATCTGCTCGGACAGCGTGACCTCGTACACCTTGATGTCGGTCTCCGGCTCCTCCTCACGGCACCGGGCCAGTAGCGTGGGGAGCCCGGAAGCCGTGATACCGTCCGAGAGCGCGATGCGCAGCTGGCCATTGAACCCGCTGGCCGCGGCCTTGGCACCATCGCAGGCCTGATGGAGCGCGGCGAAGATCCGAGGCACGCGCTCCTTGAAGAGCATGCCGGCACGCGTCAATCGCGTGCTGCGGGTAGTCCGCACGAACAATGGTGTTCCCAGGTCCGCCTCCAGTTCCTTGATGGTGCGGGAGAGCGGTGATTGCTCAATGTGCAGGCGCTCAGCCGCACGTGAAAAATGAAGTTCTTCGGCTACCACTTGGAAGCACCGAAGATGGCGTAGTTCCATATTGTTTTTCCTTGTTGAACTCCAATCCATCGGGTCTTGTCTCCTGCTTATTCCCTCATCGGCTACCTCATTGCATATGGCCTCCCGCTGTTGACGATCTATCGTTCATGTATCCCTATCGCGCGAATGTGCGGCGCATCGAGTTTTGATAGCGCTATCCCGCAGGCGCTTGGCTTCCGTTCAACTTAGCTATCTGGTCAGTCGCTAGACGCGCCAGCTAGTCCATTGATCGCTACCGATATGAAAATTTCAGGCGCAAACGTTTTCGCCAGCATGGTGTTCGCCATCCGATGCGTTTCGAGGCGACCGCAGTGCAGCGTCCACGCCGCTATCTGGAAGGCCCTTCGGGAAAACGGGGCCAGCGCCTGCAGGCTTCAGGGCCGAAAGACAGGGAGCACCTACTGCAGAGCATGCCCCTGAGACGGGGGCCGATCGTAGAGGGAAGGTGGGCGCGTCGCTTCCCTACCGAGGGATGGAATTTGTTTCTGCGCATCTCACTTTATAGGGTCGATAAAAGGCGCCGCAGCTTGCCCGATCGCTGTTGATGGCCTGCCCGTCACCACGCACGCGAAGCCGCCAGATTGATACCCGTTGACACCACTTCTAGCTGCAAGAAAAATAAACTTCCCCACTCCAGCGCCATGGCTCATGACAAGGACGAGCACACGACTGGCCACTTGGCTCTTCGTCACTACATGCACTACTTCACTGGCGGGTATCGCCCAAGCACAAGCTGACTTGCCCCCTGATCTCATGCAGCCGGTGTACAGGAGCTATGCGAGGGACAACGGAGTCGATGAAGCAGAGGCTGCTCGCCGTCTGGAGCTCAGGCAGGTGCTTGTGCGGCCCGAGATCGAGGCTTTCAAGGCGCGCTACGCGGATCGCCTCGACACCTCGTATTGGGACGACAGCCGGGATGGATTCAAGCTCGTTCTGCGCCTCAAACAGGGACCGCTACCCGCCACGCGGGAGTTGCGCACTGCGCATGGAGCCATCCCAGTGGAATTCACGCGGGTCTCCGGCAAGACATTGGATGAGATCAGCGCCACCCTGGCTGCGAACCATTCCCGCCTGCACGAACTGGTACCCGGCCTGCAGGGAACGGGCGTAGACGAAGTGCATGCGGCGATCACCCTTTACGTGCTGGCTTCCGCCGAAGAACATGCAGCGTACGAAGCGCAGCAATCCTCCTTGAGCGCGCAACTCGGCGTACCCGTCACGTTCAAGTTCCTGCCCAGGCCAATGGAGTCCGAACCGCCTGGACCCGCGCAGAAACCGAACGCATAACCGCGTCGATGGGCAGTAGAGGCGCAGCGCTTCAGACTCCAGCTCTTCACCCAATCGATGGCCCGCGCTGCCGCCCGACATCCCACGTAACGGCTCCACCTCTCACCGTCGCGGAGAGCTGCCTCCCCAATCGCGGCTCGATGACCGGCTTCCATGGCACCAGGCTGAACCCCATGCCATCGTCCAGCATTGCGTAGCGACCACTTGCGAGCATGATGGAGCGCCGATAGGTGCCCGCCACGCGCTGCCCGTCGGCTAACGGGCGGTGCTCCAGGCCCGTTTGCGCAGCGATGTCTTTCGCGGCCTGGGCAAGTTCGCGGCTGCGCAGTGTCCCCAGCAGATTGGGCGCCAGAAGGATGCGCTGCCCGCGTCGCTCCGCCAGCCCCTGTTCGACCAGGAAATCGGCGCGCTGTTGCATCGCCCGCTTGGCTTCGTCACCGAAGCCGAGATCACCCAGCCCACGGCCTCCGCCGATCAGTTGCTGGTCGAGCCAGGTGGCCCCGATGGCTCGGGCCTGGCGCTCAATGGGCAGGTGCGATTTCAGCTCCACGGCGACGCCACCCAGCCTCTGCGCGTCGTGCTGGCGGCCACGCTCGGCCAGATCGCCCGGCACCTGCCATAGCCCTGCCGCCACGCGCTCCACGATACCGGCCCGGCGCAGCGCTTCCAGCCGGCGCACATGCGCTGTGACGACCTCTCGCGGATCGCGGCCCGGCGCGGCGCGGCCCTGCTCGATCGCGAGGTGATGGTCTACGCGGTACAGGCCATCCGTGGCCAACGCGGCGATGTTGCGGTCGGCCGTGCGCACCTCCGTGGTACCGCGCACTTCCACCACTGCGCCCACCGGGTAGTCCGCCAGTTCATCGCGCCGGCTCAACGTGACGTAGTGCGCCTTGCCGTCGGCGCCATCGACCACCAAATAGCCGCGGTCGTGCAGCTCGTCCGCGAGCCCCTTCGCGGCAACACGGCCGAGGATGGTGCGCCCATCCCCATCCCCACCCGGCTCGAATATCGCCAGTTCGCGCGAAGCACCAGACATGGCCCGCTGCATGGTGCGGATGATGTCGCCCCGTTCGCCCAGGGTCCGCAAGGTCTTCTCCGCGTCGGCATGGATGGTCCACGTCCCGGGCTGCACCTCGTCGGCCAACCCCAGCCGCTGCAGTCGCTGCAGCCGGCCGATCAGCAACAGGCGTTGGCGTTGCAAATCCGGCCGGTTGAAGCGTTCGATCTGCACCTGGCCACCCTCCCCCGACTCGCGCTGCAGCGTGCGGTCCAGGCTGGTCCATCGCTCCTGTTCTACCTCGCGCCCCAAGGTCTGCTGGATCTCCAGTTCGGTGCGCGGCCCTAGCCATTCCGTCGCCAGCTCGGCGGCCCGGTGGCGGAAGCCATGCGCGATGTAGTCGCCGGCGATGACGAGGTCCTTGCCGGTGTCGTCCTTGCCCCGCACGAGGATGTGCGTGTGGGGGTTGTCGGTGTTCCAGTGGTCAACCGCGACCCAATCGAGTCCTGTGCCCAGGTCGGCCTCCATGCGGCCCATGAGGTGCCGGGTATAGGTTTTCAGGTCCTCCAGTTCCGATGCGTCCTCCGCCGAGAGGATGAATCGGAAATGGTGCCGGTCGTCAGCGCAGCGCTCCTTGAAGGCGTCCAGGTCCGCGGTGTCTGTCTGTGGCCCGTAGGCCTGCCCGGGCTCACCATCGCGGCCCACCCCTTCACGCTCGATGTAGCGCAGGTGCTTGGCGAGCGACTGGGGGCTGGCCTGGCGCTGGTTGACCAGCAAGGTCTTGATGGTCACTCGCCGCGACATGGGCGTCAGGTTCGCACCCGCGAAGCGGGCCGCCGTATGACCGCGCCCGAGGCGCGAGCCGGGCCGCTGGCCGGTGCGCGCGCCTCGGCCGCCAGTCGTGGGACGACGCATCGCAGGCTTGCCGCCGCTGGCCTTGCCAGCCTGTTTCAGCACCTTGGAGATGAAGCGTTGGCTCTGCCCCTTGCCACGGTTTTTCGGGGCGCTGAGGCGCACCCGGAAGTCGTCGTCGCGGTCGCGGGTCATGCCCGCGCTCCCGGCGAGCTACAGCGCGCCAGGGCGCGCGAGGCACGCGGACATGCCAGGAGCGGCCCAGCTCCAGCACCCCACGCGGCACGGCGGCGCAGCCGCCGCGTGCCGCGCCAACCCCACGTGCAGACTGGCTTTCGACGCGGCCCGGTGCCGCGCCCTTTTGTCTTGCCTTCCCCCTTTGCCTTCTGCTGCGGCTTCAGGCACCGGCGGCCCGGCGGCGCTGTGTTGCGTGCGGCCAGCCGGCCGGCGAGCGCGACGAAGGACGCGCTGGGGACCGCAGGTCGCGCGCGTTCGGGGCAAGCACGCTGCAAGGCGGACGGCTGCGCCGGATGTTGCGCAGAGCGCGGCGCGGATGCGCGCGCGCTGCACGCGCGACGACGCGGCGGCGACCAACGCGACGACATACCCGATGGCACGGTGGGATGCACGGCACCGTGCAGCGAATCGGCGGTTCTCACGGGCGTGTCTCCAACCAGACCGGGCGCGCAACGCCGACCACGGCGGATGCGCTGACCGGGCCGAAGTAGCGACTGTCGAAGGACGCCGGATTGGTCACGCTCAGCAGGAACAGTTCATCCCGTTCGAGTGGACGGCACTCCGGCCAGGACAACAGCGGCCTGCCCATGCGGTCGGCCTGCAAGGTACTCGCCACCGCCACGCCATCGACCAAGACATGTCCGCCGACGATGCAGACATGCTGCGGCGCCACGGCACCGACCCGCTTGAGCAGCGGGATGTGCGCCGGCAGGTAGCCGCGCTGCGACGCGAGCGCGGCGACGCCAGCCGGCAGGCGGACTAGCACGGTGCTCCCCACCCGCATCCGCTCCGGCGACCGGGATGCAGCCGACGCCACCGGATCGACGCGGTACCAGCCAACCGGCACGCTGTCGGACGGGTTGTAGATGAGCCGCGGATCGGGATGCGCGAACGAGGCCCAGGCGAGCGCAGCGAGCCCTGCGGCCGACAGAGCCGCGAGCATGGCGCGGGGGCGCCGTCGCGAGCGCGGTGCGGCTGGCAACGGCGCATGGCGTGCGGCACCAGCCTCGGATGCCTTTTTTGGGGAATCGGATGCGTTCATGGTCGTGTCTCCGTGGACTCGGGGAATTCGCGCTCCAGCAGGCCACGCAACAGCTCCGCCACGGTCACGCCCTGCGTGAACGCGGACACCTTGATGCGCGCCCGCATCGCTGGAGTGATGTCGAGCGTCAGCCGTGCGGTGTAGATGTCGCCCTTGGCGAGCGCATCGGCGTCGCCCTGGCGGATCCATGCCTCGGCATGGGGATTCGCGGGCGGGCGCGCTCCGATGCCGACGCGCTTGGCGCGAGGTGTGGGCTTCGCGGTCATGTGGTCCACCGCAACAGTTCGTCCACCAGTGCGGCGACTTCGCGCGCAGCGGCACTGCCCGGCGCCGTCTCGCGGACGAGCCGGCCGGCGGCCGCGCTGTCGGCGAAGACGATGCGCTGGCGCACCTCGGCGCGCAGCGCGGGCAACGGTTGCTCCGCGAGCGCGCTACGTGCCTCCCGCCCGATCACGGTGGTGCTCACGCGCCGGTTCACGGCGAAGGCCGCGCGCAGCGCAGGCCGGAATACCTGCGCCTCGCGGATCAACGCCACCATCTCGGCGCTGGCCCACAGGTCATACGGACTGGGCTGCACGGGGATCAAGGCGCGGTCGGCCGCCAGCAGTGCCGAACGCGCCAGCGCGGCGATGCGCGGCGGCCCGTCGATCACGATGTGGTCGGCGCGACGCGCCAGCTCCGGCGTTTCCTGGTGCAGCGTTTCGCGCGCCAGGCCCACCGCGCTGAACAGCCGCGGCAGCCCCTGCTGGGCGCGGCGCTGCGTCCAGTCCAGCGCCGATCCCTGCGGGTCGGCGTCCAGGAGGATGACGTGCCCGCCGCGCATCGCCAGCTCGCCGGCGATGTGGGTGGCGAGCGTGGTTTTGCCGACGCCGCCTTTCTGGTTGAGCAACGCGAAGATCATGGCGCGGCCCTCCCCATTGCGGAGGCGAGCGCGTGCCGGCTGGCGGTTATCCACCGAATCGCGGCGCTTCTACCACCAATGTTAGAAACAAGGTTAGGTACGTTACGGGGAGTCGAAAGCCGCACCAGCCGTGGCTTTCCGGCGGATTTTGTTGCCTGATAGCACGAGGATTCGTTGCCCGATAGCACGATGCCCGTGTTGCCTGATAGCACGAGGCCGTCCACAGGAATTACCGCGGTTATCCCCGTGCCGTCGGCAGCACGGGCCGGAACGACAGCAAGGGGGACTGCGCGCCATCGGCAGGCAGGATGCACAGGCGATACCCCGGCAACGCCTGCCGGGCGACCAACGCGCGCAGGTCTGCCGCGAAGTCGTAGTAGCGCGCCACACTGCCCGATTTGCGATACAGGTGCTGGAAGTCGAACTGCCAGCCCCCGGGCTGCCGCCCGCCGTGCTTGCGCACCAGGCGGTACAGCCAGCGCTCGATGCCGCCGGTCAGCCTGAAGTACCCCGGGTCGATGGTCAGCACCAGCGCCGAATCCATCACCCCGGAGAAGAACCAGTCCGGCAGGATCAGTTCGATGCCCAGCGGCGCGCCGCGGGCGTCGGCCAACTCCTTCCATTCGTTGATCCACGAGAAGCGGTGCAGCCGGCGCCCCGTCGTCTCGCGGATGGACGTGGCCACCGTGGTGGACTGCAGCCGGTCCAGCGCCGCCTTGAGCCGTTGGTAGTCGCGCAGCGACGTGCCGCGGCCGATGAAGCGCAGGATCTCGTAAGGGGTGGCCTGCATCAGGCGCGACGGCCGCAGGCCGGCATCGCGCGCCTGCACGATCTGCGAGGCCGCCCAGATTAGGACGTCCGCATCCCAGATCGTGGCGATGCCGTGCTCGTGCGTGCCCTCCACGCGGATCTTCACGTTCCCGGCCTGGAAGTCGATCGGCGCCGTGCGCCGCGACTTCGCGAGCGAGAAAAATGGATAGGCCATCAGGTCCTGGCTGTCGCGCGGCGCCATGTCGCCAGGCAAGGCACGGAACAGGTCCAGCTGTTCCCGCTCCGGCGATTCCGGCGCGCACGGCGCGGCAGCCCGCCGTGCGGCGGCCGTCACCGCGCACGGCTGTCCGCCGAGTGGTGCTCGGCGTACTCGGGATCGGACGTGGCCTCGAAGCTGCGGGCGTCCGCCCAGGCATCGAGGTCGGTCGCCGCGTACATCACGCGCCGGCCGAACTTGCGGAACTTCGGGCCGCCGCCGATCACGCGCAGCTTTTCGAGCGTGCGTGGGGACAACCGCAGGTGCGCTGCGGCTTCGTCGTTGGTGAGGTAGCGCGGTGGGTTCGTGGCGGCGGCGGTAGCAGCCTGCGGCGCAGCGCCGGGGGCGGCCGGGGGCCGCACGGGAGTGGGTCGCATCATGGTGTTCTCCATCGATTCACAGCCCCGACCGCGAAAGCAGGTCGGGTTTGGGCAGTCTCTGGAGGACGGCACCGCAGCGCATGTCCGTTTCGATCCGAATCGCGCCGCTCCGCGTCTGGAACGCGATTGAGACGCACGCCGTCTGCGGCGAGACCGAGGATCGCGGCAATGCGCGTGCGAGCGCCTTGGCCGCGTCAGACGCACGCATGCGTGCTTTCGTGCATCGTCACGGAAGCGGCTTCGTGCATGCGTGCGCAAGCACGCATGCGCTTGTACGGATGGCATCGAACGACCGATTGCACAGATGCGGATTTACGGATTTGTGCTTCAATGGTGATGCGCTTCTCTGCTTCTCTGCTTCTCTTCTTCTCCGCTTTTGCGCTCTTGCGCTTCTGCGCTTCTGCGCGGTTCTGTGGCTCTACGCCTTGCCCCGGCCTTGTGACCGGGGCAATCCGGCCCCGCCGATGGGCGGGGCTCGGTGGCGGCCTTCAGGACGCCTGGGGCTTGCTGCGCGACCAGAACAGCTCGTGCTTGCCCTCCTCGCCTTCGATCAGGCGGGCGTAGATCGGCGCCGGGAACGAAGGGTCATCCAGGGTCACGGACAGGTAGTGCCGGCCGGCTTCGCTGGTCTTCTTCCACGCGGCGCCAACATCGCTTCCGGAGACCTGCAGCAGGTAGTCGGGGGCTTTCTCGTTGTCGGCCTTGTCGTTGTGGACCAGCCGGGCCTTCGCGTTGAGCGTGAGGGTGCGCAGCGTGCCGGTGTAGCCGTCGTTCTGGGTGGTGAAGGTGCCGATGTTTGCCATGGTGATTTCTCCTTTCGGGGTGACCCAAGGTCGCGCCAGTGCGTCCTTGTTGTGATCCGCCCGGCGGGGGATGGGCTGACCGCACCGCGCGGCGGTCGCAACGCAGTGGAGAACCTGGAAGCGAAAAGAATTTGCTGCGCGAGGAAGGCGCGCAGCGCCGGGGAAATTGTTTTCGCTGGAAGGTTGCGGGCATGAAGCCAAGGCGCAGCCGCGCCCTCGCCAGGATTCACGACAAACAAGGACGTACTGGTGCCGGCCCTCCCCGAAAGGTGGCATGGCCAACTCGGCGCCTCCAAACGACGGCTGCACCGGCATGCCTCCCCTCCGGCATCGACATGTCCGCCCCAATGGCAAGGCCGGCAACGAGCATGCGTCCCGCCGCGCACAGCGGCGCAGCGCATGGCGGCTACAGGAAGAAGACCGGCGAAGCCGGCTGGCAGCGGGACGCGCGTACGGGAACCGTTCTTCATCGCTTCCTGGTATGGAACCGCCGCCGTCGAAGGCGGCAATCACGAGCTGTTCTGGTTACGCAGCAAGCCTTCGCGTGGCATCCGCCTTGCACGCCGTCACACGGCGGCGCATGGCATGGCAGTCGCGCATCGCGCGGCTGGCGTTGCCAGACGCCATGCATTGAAAGCAAGCGCAGCGCCGCGGGCGCGGAGGTACTTGCATTGAAGCCGAGGCCTGACGCCACCGGCGGCACGGCCTCGGCCAGAAAATTCGCAGCCTCACAGGCTGCTCGAAAGCTGCATTCAACACCGGGCGCGGCAGTAGCCGCGCCCGGATTTTTTCTCCGCGCCCAGGCCGGAACGGGCTGGGCGCGGTACCGATCGCGGCTATTCCTTCGTTTCGATGATCCACCACTGTGCGCGCGGCAGGACGCGGCCGGTGATGGGGTGGATATCGGTGAGGTCCGCCCGGGCCGACCAGCCCGAGGGCGGGCGGTAACCGCGCACGTCGCCAGCGCCACGCCAACGGCGTGCGCGCACGGTGCCCGGTGCGTAGATCGCCGCCATGCGCGGGCGGCGGTCGATGTTGCGAGACATGGGGTTGCTCCTTCAACGAAACGCCCCGGCCGGGGCCGGGGCGCTGGTCCGATTGCGGATCAAGCGGCCATCGCTCGGGTAGCCACCTCGTTCTCGCCGTCCCCGGTGTCTTCGGGAACGTCTTGTGCCGGATTCTCTGGCTGCATTTCCTCCTGGTTCTGCGACAGGTCTTCGGAACGGAAGATCGGCGGCATCCAGCCCGTGCCCTCGGCCAGCCGCTCGGCCTCGCTGGCAATGTCAGCCTTTTTCAGCTTCGCCAGCCTGGTGACGTGTTCCGGTGCGAACTCCGCAAGGGCATGCAGGATCGCAGCCTTGGGAATGTGCCGGAAGTAACCTTCCGCAGTGGGCCGCCACCATGCAGCCATGTCCAGGCCCACCGCCCGCGCCAGCACTTCGCCCGGCTGACGCGGCACGGCGCGCAGCGTCACCACGTCCACGGTGGCCCCCACACATACCGCCAGCAGCTTGACCAGTTCGTCCTGCGGCATCGCCAGCAACACCGCGAACAGTTCGGCGCTATCTTCGGGCAGCTTCGCGGCCCAGCCGCACTTGAGGTCGCGCAGCGCCTCGGCCGCCGGCGACTCGGGCAAGTCGGAGGCCACGCGCTCCAGCCGGTCTTGCGCGGTGGCGGACACGCCCACCAGAAGATCGCGGCGGAAGTGACCGTCCTGCAAGATGGACTGCACCATGCCATGCACCAGGGCGGCCAGGGCCACATGCGGATGCCGGGCCACCTCGATTTGCAATGCCGCCGTGCGGTGCGCACTCAGGCGTTGCGCCAGCCGGTCGGACACGGGGGCGACTCGCGGAGCGCCCTCGCCTTCCTCCCCATCGTCGTCGTTGCTGGCATCGCCATCGGCAAAGCCTTGCCGCAGCCGCTCCAGCGTCAGCAGTGCCTTGGCCTCGGCTTCGCGCATCAGCCCGCGATGGACGACCGCCTCCCCATTGCGGTCGATGGTGACGACGGCACCCGCCACGGCCAGCACGTTCGGGGCGTAGCACAGCAAGCCGTCCTCCAGCACGTGCAGTTGGCGGCGCAGATGTTCGCTTTCCCCCTGCAAGGATTCCGCCGCTTCTTCATCGTCGGTATCCATCGCGGCCTCGATGGCCTCGTCGATTTCCAACATCCTGTCTTGCAGCTTCTCGATGCGCTGGGCTTCGCGCTTGGTCGGGGTGCGGTGCTCTCGCGGCGCGCGCTGAAAGGCGTGCAGGTCCGCATAGGTCGTGGCCGGCACGGCTTCCACCCAGGCCCAGCCCTCGGCTTTCACTTCGGCAGCGAGCCCAGCCAGCTTCTCATGGGCCAGCCGATCCAGCAGCGCGGCATCGCTCAGGTACACCCCCGTATCGGCCTCGGCGAACAGGTCGCGGCGCACACCGCCGCCCGCAGCCTCGTAGGCAGCCAGCCCCACGAAGCGCGCCAGCGGATTCCGATAGGCATCAATCTCGCGTTCGGTAAGGCGCTCGCGCAGCATGGCGGGCTGGCGCTGCCACGTAGGCGCATCGTAGAAGGCGGCTTCCTGTGCGGCATGGTCATCGGTGATGGCAAGGGCCATCAACTGGTCCAGGCTCACGGCATCCGCGCGGTAGTCGGCCATCAGGCGCGGCGAGACGTTCGCCAACTTCAGCCGGCGCTGGACCACCAGCGGGGTGACCGAGAAGTCGGCCGCAATGTCTTCGATGGGCCGGCCCTCGGCCACCAGCGCCGCGAAGGCCTCGAACTGGTCGGCGGGGTGCATAGCCTCGCGCTGTACGTTCTCCGTGAGGCTCGCCGTGCGCGCCGTGCCGTCGGCCACCAGCAGGCAAGGCACCTCCCACTCCTTACTGATGCGGCGCTTCTTCGCCAGCAGCTTCAACGCGGCAAACCTGCGGCCACCGGCCTCCACTTCGTAATGCTCCCCATCGGCGGATGCAGTCACGATCAGGTTTTGCAGCAGTCCTACCCGCAGGATGCTGGCCGCCAGCTCGGGGATGGACACGCGCGGGGTCTTGCGCACGTTGCGGCCCTTCGGGCGCAGCACCAGCCGCGACAGCGGAACGAGAATCAGGTTCTTGGTCGGGTCGGCGGCTTCCAGCGGCACGGTGACGGCATCGACGGCGCGGATTTCGTTGTGGGTAATGGCATTCATGGCGTATCTCCAATCCAGAAAGAAACAGGGGATGGAGGGGACCGTTCCCCTCCATGTACGGGGGGAAACAGGTCAGGCTTTCAGTTGGCGCAGACCATCGGCCAGCAGCCAGAGCGCGCCATTCAAGCGCACGTCGGAGTCGATGCCCTGCACGGGCCGGGTCTGCTGACGGCGTCCGTTGGCGCTGCGCCCGGACAGCCCGCCCTTGATGATGTTTTCCTGCACGCGGTTGAACGTGGTCCACAGATCGGGCCGGCGGTCATCGAATCGGCGCGGCATCAGCACCTGCGATTCCGTCACGGGCGCGGGCTTGTTCGGGTCGTCGTACTTCAGGGTCAGTGCGGCGCGGGCGAACACCTCGGCCTCGCCCTCGTCCAGCGTGACGCTGCGCATCAGGTCGCGGGATTCCTTCACCCGCTCGAAGCCGCTCAGCACCTCGAAGGCGCCTTCGATGACGGACCCGGCTACGTCGCCCTTGTGCGCTACGCGCACGTCCGCCACCGTGTCCCCGCACACCAACCCGTTGCAGCACACGAACCGGAACATGCCGGCCAGCATCTGGTAGCTGCTGGTTCCGTCATGCGAGTTCAGCAGGATGATTTCGTTGGCTTCCGCGCCGTTGATCTGGCTGGCGTGCCGCAGGCGGATCATGTGCTTGGTGTGCTCGCGCTTGCCCTCGTCGCGCACGCGGGTCTGCGTCACCGCGAAGGGTTGGAAGCCTTCCTTGCGCAGCTCGGTCAGCACGGCGGCGGTGGGGATGTAGCTGTACCGGCGGGATCGGCTCTCATGCGGGGCCTCGGCGAAGATGGACGGGGCCACCCTGCGGATCTGGTCATCGGACAGCGGGGAGTCGCTGCGCAGCGATGGTGAGCGGGAAGCGAAACGGGATGCGAGTTGCATGGTCTTTCTCCTGACGAAAAGGCTGTTGAAGAAAACCGCACACCGGATTCCTAGATTCGGAGCCCAGCCTTCCGGCTGTTCTGTGCGGTTGGCGCGAGAAACCCGGTTGGCCCTGTTGCCACCGTCTTTCCTGAGTTCATCGCCCGCGACGGCCAGGAGCGCGCGGACGGAAGCCGTCAAGGAGAAAAGCGCAGGGGTGGTGCGGCCCGCAGGCGCAGCCGAGGACACGGCCCTGCGCGCCTTGACGGCGCACGGACGCGGGCTACAGTCGCGGACAAGGTGATGAAGTCAGGGAGGACGGCTGGACACGGCGGTGACCACCCCGCTGCGCCGAACCGCACGGCAAGCGAAGCGCGCAGGCCCGAAGCTGGAAGCCGGGCCGGAGGCGTCAGCCGAGCGGAGCGAGGGAACGATGGAAGCCCGCCAGGGGCGAGACCCGCGCAGCGGGGCTCGATGCGCAGCACGACAGCGCGACCGGCCATCTCCCAGAGGGCCGGGGACGCCCTGCCCCGACCAGGTCATAAATCGGATGCATTCCAGCCATGCACGTTGCGCGGGGTCGATGAGCTCGACTCTCTTGCAGCGGAAGCGATGATCGCGGCGCCAGCAAAACTTGGCACATCGTCCCGGAAGCAGGATGGACCAAGCCCACTCGGCGGCAGGCTATCTAGACTTCAACGCACTCCCATCCGATCCAGAACCATGTCCTTTCCAGAAAGCTCGCTCAAGGACCTCTCCGCACTCATCGAGCGCATGACGCGCCCGGATGGCAGATCGCGCCATCTTCCGATGGGTAGCCAGCACAAGAAGTGGATTGAGCCCACGCTCATCATCATGATCGTCGTCAACACGGCGCTGCTCGCCATCGCCCTCCAAATCGAGCGGCGCTATCCAGGGTTGCTGCCAGCGAGGATCTCGCCGAACTGGGCACTGGTGACCCTCGTCCCGTCCATGGCCTACTTCCTGCTGTTCTTCTACGACGCCGGGAAGATGCTCCTGGAGCAAAGACGCAACCCTTGGGGCACGATCTACAAGCAGTTCCAGGCCGACATGGTGTTCGACGCGGCCTACATCGAGCAATTGAGGGCGTTCTCGAAGGAAATGCTGAAGTACGCCTTGGTCCAGTACCGCCACCGTTGGAGCCGCGTCGATGGCAGGGTCATGCTGCTGTCGGGCGACGTCAAGAAACTGGGCCTGTTCCCCGGCCTTCTGGCAATCCTCGTGGCGACCCCAAAGCTATGGGAGGGTCCCTGGAGCACCTGGATCTGGCCAGCAGTCGCGATGACGGGCGGGTTCTATCTCATGGCCTTCCTCGTGATCGCTTCAGGTGAGCGACGCGCCCAGGTCTTCGACCTGCTCGAATACGCCATCGCCCAACCCGAACCAGCCGCCCCAGGCAACACCTCCCTGCCGGACCCAGTCCAACCCTCCCTGGGTCTGACGCCGAGGCACCTCAGCTCCGACGCTCCCAACCAGCCAACGGCGCCAGCCCCAGGAAAATCCCGACACGGCACCGGGCAACTTCCCGATACCGCCGCACGCGATCCCGTGGAAATCTGACCATGCCGGACGCGGGCGCCATTGGCAGCTCCTCCCGCGAGCGCCTGAGCAGCGCCACGCCGGCAATAACACAGCGCCAACCTGGGCGGCATGCGCCGCGCAAGCTAGGTGCTCCGGCGAGGACTCGTCCCAGCAAGCATCTCCCGCAGAAACTCCACGGACGCCGCAGCCACCGCCCCCGCGAGTTGCGTCTTGTGCGGTGAACCGATGGCATGGGCACCTGCCGCGAAGGCCTGCGCCCGCTTCTGCTCCGCACGGCTGCCCAACGCATCGAACATGGCCAGCATCGCCGGGACGGACGCCACAGGATCCTCGCGCCCATCGGGGCCGCGGTAGTACCCCAGGAACACAGGACACTTCACTTTCGGCCACGGCGGCTCGGCGGCGCATCGGCGGAATGTCTCGCGCAGCGCCTTGAACCCGTCGGGGTGGATGGCATCGGACCAATAAGCGCGGACGACTGGCGACCGCTCCTGATCGCCCGTCCACGCCTCGCTCATCGCACACATCCGGTCCAGCAGCGCCGGGGCCGCCGGCTGCACACCAGGCGACCAGGCAACGACGGCAGCGATGTCGGCAGGCCGCGCGGCGGCCAGCCGCAAGCCCAGCGTGGCACCGAGCGAGCATCCCACGATCGCAACGGCCTTCCCCATCGCGCAGGCATGGTCCAGCGCGGCCCACGCCGAGGCCTCCAGCGCATCGGCAGTCAGCCCGCGCATCGCTTCCGGCACATCCTCGCCATGGCCGGGCCACAACGGCATGTACAGATTGGCCCCGAGCGCCTGGGCCATCTGCTCCGGCAGGTCCCCCGCCTCGCCGGGGCTTGCCGAAAATCCATGGAGATAGAGGATGGCGAGCGGTGCGCGCTCGCCGCGCACACCCTGCCATCGTTCCTGCGCCTCATTCCCAGGCTTCAACATGGCTCCATTGTCCTAGCTTCGCCTGGGCGTGTCGCCAGCCCCGCACCTGAGCGGAGGCCCACGCCCTCGGCGACGCAAACGGGTGCGGCGACAGCCGCACCCAAAAGAAAAGGGGCCGAAGCCCCGAAGTTCACCTCCAGCCTCGCATCGCCATCGAGACCGCGCGCGACCCCGCGAGGATGAAGTGGTCGAGGGTTCTCACGTCTACCAGGCCCAGGGCGCTGCGCAGGCGCTCGGTGATCTGCCTGTCCATTTCGCTCGGCGTCGGGTTCCCGCTGGGATGGTTATGCGCCAAGATCACCGCGGCCGCATTCAAGCGCAGTGCCTCCTTCACCACCTCGCGCGGATGTACCTCCGAAGTATTGATGGTCCCCCGAAACATCTCCACGTACTCGATCAGCCGATGCTGGTTGTCAAGGAACAGGACGGCGAACACCTCGCACTCCAGGCCAGCCAGCTTCGCGCAGAGGTATTTCTTCACCAAAACCGGCGAGGTGAACTCCGCGCCCCGCTGCAACTTCAGGTCAGCCACGCGCCGCGCAGCCGCAAGGATCTGGTCAACGGACGCAGGACGGTAGCGCCCCCGCCCGTCGCGCACGTGCAGCGACGCATCGACATCGAGAATGGACAGGTTCGACATGGCCATGATCAGCTCCGGTTGCTCGGGCGGAATTGCCCGGCACCGTCGCCATCACGGCGCAGCGCAAGCCGTCAGGGGTCACAGACGGCCGCAGGCCGCCAGCGTGCCCACAGGCACGCGCAGCCCTTGACGGCGAGAACGCCGTGGTACGGTGAAGGGATCGGCAACTCCGCACCCTCCCCCAAACGAAGCCAGGACCGGCAAGCGGAGCGCGCAGGCCCGGCGAACCTCGCCGGGCCGAAGATGCAGCGACCGCAATCGGAAGCAGCGGCGCAAGATCGAACGCAAACGAAAAGGCGCCGCCTGCCTCACGGCAGGCAGCGCACATGACTGCGATCAGGTGGCCTCGCGCTTCAGCAGCGACTCCAACTGATCGATCAGCCCGACCTCGACGAACACGCAGTCCTGGCAGGATTCCAGCGGCACATCGAACAGCTTCGCGAACAGTTCGCGCCGCAGGTGCGCCACGTGGCCTGTCCGGTACGCATGCTCCGGCTTGAGACGGTCCGTATCGGCCGCCACTGTGCTGCGCTCAGGATCGCACTCGATCAACGCGACGAAGCCATCGTCGGCGAACTTCCGGTGCTCGGGACACAGCCCCCAGCCGGTCCTCGTGTGGCGCTCCATGCTGGCGCGCAGGCGCCTATCCAGCAGGAGGGAGCCGGTCTCGAACGCGTTGCCACAGACCAGGCAGACGTGTTGTTCCAGCGAAACGTGCGATTTCTCGTTCATAGCGATCTCCGGTTGCTCGGGCGGAATTGCCCGGCACCGTCGCCATCACGGCGCAGCGCAAGCCGTCAGGGGTCGCAGACGGCCGCAGGCCGCCAGCGTGCCCACAGGCACGCGCAGCCCTTGACGGCGAGAACGCCGTGGTACGGTCAAGGGAACGGCAACTCCGCCCACCCGGCCCCAAACGAAGCCAAAACCGGCAAGCGGAGCGCGCAGGCACGGCCCACGGGGCACGCCAAAGGCGTCAGCTGAGCTCAGCGAGGGAACGATGGAGGCCCGCCAGGGGCGAGACCTGCGCACAGCAGGGCACGGTGCGAAGCACGAGAGCGCGGCGCTGCGAGGCCGGGGACGGCATGGGAGCGCGTTACGCGAGTTCTACCTGCGTAGACCAGCCGAGTGACAGTTATCCCAAATTTTTCAGATCACAGAATAGATAGCAAACCCTAAACTTGCAGAAATTGAAGCGTTCTTGACGTTGGTCATCACGCAGATTCTTCTTTGCGGAATTTTTTACTGCATACTGAACCATCTGTAACCGGATCATCCAAGATGAAAAAATTACCTGTCGTTCGCGCCACAGGCGATCAACTGCCTTTAATGAGTCAAAACCGGCTTGGCGTCGAGGTCATTTGCGGCGCGGCCGGAAGTGGGAAGACCTCGACTGCACTACTGCGTCTGCGGTCTTTGGTTCACATGCATGTGCACAGGCACGAGCGCATGGGCCTAGCAAATCCAGTTAAGGTGCTTGTTCTCACTTTTAACAGGACGCTATCTGGTTACGTAAGTTCCCTTGTGGAAAATCAAATTTCTGCGGACGCAAGGGTAGATCTTGAGGTTTCTACATTTTCTAAATGGGCGATGGAAAAGCTGGGGCGGCCTGCGATCAGCGAAAGTTCAACTGAGGACTTAGCAGTCTTTGCACGCCGCTTCTCTGGTCTTGACAGTGGATATGTAGCAAGTGAAGCAGAGTACGCAATGGGCCGTTTCTCACCAAGTGAGTTGGCTGCCTACTTGACCTCCGAGCGAACTGGACGCGGCTTACAACCGCGGGTAGATCGTGCATTGCGCCGAAGGCTACTGGATGAGGTCATCCTTCCGTACCAAGCGCAGCTGTCCAGCAACAATGTCCTTGATTGGAATACGCTGGCAGTGTCTATGATGAACCTCACTCCCATCGGATATGAGATTGTAATCATTGACGAGAGTCAGGATTTCTCAGCCAACCAATTGCGCGCCATACGTCACCATTTGGCGCAAGACCACACGATGACATTCGTGATTGACACCGTGCAGAGGATCTATGCGCGCGGCTTCACGTGGTCTGAGGCTGGCTTCGAAGTGCGCCCTGAACGCTACCACAGGCTTACGACGAATCATCGCAATACGAATCAAATCGCCAATTTCGCTGCAGGAATTCTTAATGGAATCAATGTTGACGGAGATGGCGCGCTGCCTAACCTGACAACCACTGATTCTAACGGCCCTCTTCCTGTAGTGATGCGAGGCCTTTACAGCCAACAAATATCAGCTGCGATTAATTTTATACGAAACCATGTTGACCTCACTCAAGAGTCAGTTGCATTTCTAAAACCCAAGGGTGGCAGATGGTTCGAAACGATCAGTGCACACCTTGCTGCAGCGGGCATAGGGTCTGTAAATATTACCCGGGAGTCCGAATGGCCAGAGGGACCCGAGAATGTAGCTCTGTGCACATTTCATTCCGCCAAAGGGCTAGAGTTTGACTATGTCTTCATTCTTGGACTGAGTAGTGAAACCACACCCCATGGCGATGAAGACCATGATGACCAGCTGTGGGTACTCAGGAGGCTACTGGCAGTCGCGGTCGCGAGAGCGCGAAAACAAGTTTTTATCGGCTACAAGATAGGCGAGCAATCTGAACTCGTGAAATTTTTCACTCCAAATACGTTCCAAGAGGTGGACTTATGACCCTTGCTGACGCCATCAAACAGCGCGGCATTTCGGAGGTCATTCATTTCACGACCAATCGTGGGATTGTTGGAACATTAGCCACTGGAGCGCTCTTGTCCAGGCATCTTTTGCCACAGGAAAAGTATCTGGAAAAAGTTTTACACGTCAATGCAGCGAACCGCCCTGAGTCTTGGCATGACTTTGATAAAAGTCAGAACTGGCTCGACTATGTCAACTTGTCGATTTCCGAGATCAACCGAAGATACTTTGAATTTTCATCAAAATGGCACAAAGATTCTGAAGTATGGTGGGCTATCCTGGCATTTGATCCAGTCATAATGACGCATGACGGGGTATTTTTTGCCACCACCAACAATGCTTATGAGCCATTTTGCTCCCGTGCACCAGGCATCTCCGGCTTCACACAGCTGTTTGACGATAGAGTCAGGCGCAAGAGTGACTGGACGGTAAGTCGGATGGGCCGTGCGGCCCACCTGACGACTTGCGAGCAGGCTGAGGTTCTGTATCCTCAACGGGTTTCAGTCGACTTCCTACGGCGGATCTATGTTCGTGAAGGCGAGCATCAGGACCAAGCTCGTGGTTGGCTGACTGAGTTCGGCCTTCAAACAGTCGACGTTGCCATCAACCCCGCGAAGTTTGAGGGATGCAAGAATTGAAAGAGGCGGCCTGTGATCCACACTGAAAAAACCAGTCCGCGTGAGCGGATGGTGATCAACTCTGCCCTGTGGGCAGCCGCTGGCGATGCGTTAGGTTGGATCACTGAGCTGGCCCACGGGTCGGCCAACGTGATGCGCCGCAGTGGGACCGCTACGGTCCAGCGACCTGTGGCTTGGGAACGGGTCATAGGAGGTCGAACGGGACCCAAAGTCGCGCTGCCTGCCGGCACGTACTCCGATGACACGCAACTCAGGCTGGCAGTCTCCAGATGCATCCGCAATGGCGGCACGTTTGACGCCGAGGCCTTCGCGAAGATTGAACTGACAGTGTGGCCGTCGTACGCCCTCGGCGCTGGTCGGGGAACAAAGGCTGCAGCGGCTAATCTTGCACGCCGTAACACGACTTGGTACTCGAATTTCTTCGAGTCTGGCTCACAGCGCTATGTGAGCAGCGGCGGCAATGGCGCTGCCATGAGAGTGCAGCCACATGTCTGGGCCCGCAAGTCTTCAGGCCCTGAACTGGTGTTGACAGTTTTGCAGGACGCTCTGATCACACACGGGCATCCTCAGGGGTTCTGCGGAGCGGTCTTTCACGCGTTGACCTTACACGCAACGATCTCCGCCGGTGCGGTTGCCGGCCCTGACGTGTGGACTGACCTCGTAGAAACCTTCTTGGATATCCCAGAAATCCTCGACAATGACCCTCAGTTGGCGGCCTTCTGGCGTGCAGCTTGGGAGAGCAAGACGGGAAACAGTCTGCCTGATGCTTTGCAGGCAATGCGGGATGCCTCACTGAAAGACATTGAGTCTATTCATAGCCTCGCGAAATCTATGGAGCCGGAGGAGTACCCCCGCGTACTGGATGCGCTGGGGTGCACCTCGCAAGAATTTCGTGGTGCGGGCTTCAAGACAGCGCTAGCAGCTTCGGTCTTGGCCCACATGCATCGCAGCAGTTCCCCTGCGCAAGCGCTGGTGCAATCCGCCAATGAACTAGAGAGTGATACCGACACTATTGCGACGATGGCGGGTGCGATCCTCGGCGCCTGCGTGGAAGAAGCACCCAACTGGCCTATCCAGGACCATGACTACATCGTTCGCGAAGCAGCGAGGCTTGCCCGCATTGCCGCGGGCCAGCCCAGTGAGTATTTCATCTATCCTGATCTGGCACGTTGGAGTCCGCCGGCCAATCAGCATGCCGCAGTCGGCCAACTGGGTGACAATGTGGCCTTGGCCGGCCTGGGAATGATTAGGGCTGAGGGACAAGATTATCGGTCTGGCGACTCGATCTGGCAGTGGTACAGACTGCCTTTCGGACAAACTATCCTCGCGAAGCGCAAGGCGACGCTGCCAAAAGTGGCTCAAGATCAGATGCCGGGGGAATCCGCCCGCCTAAAAGCTACTCAGAGCCCCAAGAGCAGAAATCAACCGGGCGACCAAGGCGCCCTTTCATTCGAAGACGGCCGCAACAATATGGATGAGCGCTCGAAACAGGCAAACTCATACATCGAGCATGGCGTTTGGTCCATTGACCGGGCAACCGACGAAGCAATCAGATCAAATTTTGATCCTGCGATTGTGGGCACCTTGTTCAATCGCTGCCTTGACGAGACAGAATCTATCGAGCAGGTTATAGCGTTCGCGGCAATTCTCGGCAAAGCAAGGCTCGCTCGGCGTCGGAAACGCGATCGGTAGCACGTCAACCAATCTTAGCGCTACCTCTACGACAAACCTTTGGCGGAGACAATCAAGACCTTGTAGCGAAACAGCCGTGCCCAGCTACGCCCCAACTGGTTGTGCCGATAGCCACCGAAAACCACCATACCCCCATGCAGTAAAAACCGATGGAGGTCCAAGTGGAGCAACGATCACAGGCACCGGTTGAGGACAGTAATGCAGCACAGTCTCTCCCGGCCCCAGGCACCCACGCCTACGCGGCGCTGCCGCAATTTCCCCAGCGCAGCCCCCTTCCCTTTCGCCGCACCATCCGACGCCACGAATTGCGTAAGATGGTCCCACTGGCCGAAACGACGATCTACGAAATGGAGCGCCGAGGCGAGTTCCCCCGCCGCTTCAACCTGACGCCCCGTTGCGTCGTATGGGACCTAGCCGAAGTGGAAACGTGGATCGAACAACGCAAGCAGGCGCCTCGCACCGGCATCGTCAAGCCCAACGTACATCAACGAAAAACCCGCCCTGTCCGGGCGGGTTCGGAAAAGGTCTAGTCGCTCGCGAAGCCGTTCATCCGACCAAGGCGTCCAGTTCCTTGGTAGAGGCCTTTGGCAGTCGCAGACGCTCCTTCGCCACATTGGCCTGCATGGCCACACGCGCCACGTCCTGCACATCCTCCGCTAGCGCATAACCTCCCCGAGCTTGCAGCCAGGCCAGCACGTCGGCCAGATGCCAGATCGACGTGCTGCCCTCATGCACCGGGGCCGGGAAGCTTCCAGGATGCGCAAGCATCAGCTTGCGCATGTTCTGCCGCGACACGCCCACGATCTCGGCCACGTCGGTCAACCCCACCAGGTCCGGAGCCACCTCGATCAGGCGAGCCGAAGGCACAGCCGCGCGTACGTCAGCCAATGCGCTGCGCACAGCTTCCCCGGCATCGACCGCCTCGCGCGTGAACTCCAGCGCCAGACGTCCCGGCTGCCCAATGCCGACCAGCGCATCGTCGCAGCCGGCCTCGCCCAGGCGCTCGACCAGCGCATCGATGTCGCGGTCCTCGTCGGCCAGTTGGTACTTCAGGGTGAAGGTGTATTCCATCGCTCTACTCCTGGGCGCCCTCGCCAGCATCCTGCTGGCGGCGGTGCGTGGTGCAGTTGTCCACGACGCGCCGCAAGGCGCGCGCATGGTTACCAGGGCTCTTCGGCGTGCTCCACACGCTGGTGATGCAGAACTCGCCGCATCGGCATTCCTGGTCGTTGTAGGGGCAATAGATCCGCCCCCACGCATGGCTTCCGCCGACCGCAACGCGCCAGCCCTGCCCTTCGGCATGCCGAAGCGCCTCCTCGACTTCCTTCTTCGGATGGGAGGGGCGAACCATCAGCGGCCTCCAGTGTGGAGACGACAACCAAAGTTGTCAAGTGACAACCAACACATGGTCATGCTACCGCGCTCAGCATCGGCACCGCCATGTTCTCGGGCAGCAGCTTCGGCACGTAGGTTTCGCCCTCGATCCACGCATGGACCATATTGGCCCACTCCTGCAGCATGTGCCGGCGTTGCTCGGCGTACTCTGCCTTGTTGTAGACGCCGCGGGACGAGCGCCCGTCCTCGTGAGCCAGGCACTTCTCGATCCAGTCCCGGTTGAAGCCCACCTCGTTGAGCAGTGTCGAGCCTGTGCGGCGCAGATCGTGGACCGTGAACGGTTCCAGCGGCAATCCCGCTTCCTTGGCGCGCTGGGCCACGATCTGCGTGACCCGGTTCAAGGTCGCATGCGACATGCAGCGGTCGGCGTCATAGCGAGAGGGCAGCACGAAACGTGACCCCGCCGCGCAGGTGTGCAGCGCCACGAAGATGTCCAGCGCCTGACGCGACAGGTACACGACGTGCGGATTGCGCCCCTTCATCCGCTGCTTCGGGATCGTCCAGGTCGCGTTCTCGAAATCCACCTCGTCCCAGGTCGCCTCGATCAGTTCGCTCTTGCGTACCAGCGTGAGCAGGATCATGCGCAGCGCGAGCCGGATCGTCGGATAGGTCGCCACCGACTCCATCTGCCGCGCCATCAACCGGATCTCCAGCGGCGACAGGGCGCGGTCCTTGGCAACGAAGGTGGCGATCGACGACGCGGCCACACCCTCGGCCGGGTTGTCCACCTTCTCTCCGTGCAGGATCGCGAAGGCATAGACCTGCTTCACGATGTCGCGGATGTGCACCGCCGTGGCAGGCGCGCCGCGGGCCTTCACCCTCTGGCACAGCGCACGTAGGTCGTCCGGGGTGATTTCGTTGAGCAGCCGCTTCTGGAAGACCGGCAGGATGTCGCGCTGAACGACATGCTTGCGCATCGCGCGAGTGCTGTCGGCCATCCGCGCCTCATCCAACCATTTCACCGCCAGGTCCCCAAAGCACTTCACGGCGGTCAGCCGGCGCTTCTCGCGCTGCTTCTCCATCGCGGGCGACTTGCCCTGGGCAATGGTCTTCTTGGCATCGATGAGCTTTTCGCGGGCCATCGCCAAGGACAGGCCGGCAGGCCCGTAGCGCCCGATCGTGAGCGTCTCCCGGCGCCCATGGAGACGGTAGTCGTAGCGGAAGGTGACGGTACCGGTAGGCGATACCGTCACGTACATTCCATCTCGATCAAAAGCCTTATAAATCTTTGACTTAGGCTTGAGATTACGCAGTGCAGTGTCGGTCAGCATCGAGGTTTTCACTCCTGTTCGTGACGGCTTTTACCGTCAGGGACTTGGAGACCCGCTGATGCTCGGAAAGCCGCATGAAATAAGCTTTCCTCAAGAGGTTTTTACCGTCAAAGACCGTTTTGGCCTCAATAGTAAACGGGAGGGTCTTGATCCGACCTCCGGTTCGTACCGCCAGCGCTACCGCCAACCTGTCGTGCTGGCCAGCGATAGCCACCGATAGAAGCCGCGAACTTTTTCCTTTCAGATCAACACGTTGCGGCGACTTTTCGATAGCTGGCGATAGTCCCCGAAGGACCTGATTTCACTCCCACTCGATCGTCGCCGGCGGCTTCCCCGAAATGTCGTAGACCACCCGCGAGACACCGCGCAGTTCGTTGATGATGCGGTTGCTCACCGTGCCGAGGAAATCATAAGGCAGGTGCGCCCAGTGCGCGGTCATGAAGTCGATGGTCTCCACCGCGCGCAGCGCGATCACCCATTCGTAGGCGCGGGCGTCGCCGACCACGCCGACCGACTTCACAGGCAGGAACACGGCGAAGGCCTGGCTGGTCTTGTCGTACAGGTCGGCCTTGCGCAGTTCGTCGATGAAGATCGCATCGGCCTTGGCCAGCAGTTCGGCATACTCGCGCTTCACTTCGCCGAGGATGCGCACGCCCAGGCCGGGCCCGGGGAACGGGTGTCGGTAGACCATGCTGCGCGGCAGGCCGAGTTCGACGCCCAGGCGCCGCACTTCGTCCTTGAACAGTTCGCGCAGCGGCTCGACCAGGCCCAGCTTCATGTGCTCGGGCAGGCCGCCGACGTTGTGGTGGCTCTTGATGACGTGGGCCTTGCCGGTCTTGCTGCCGGCCGACTCGATCACGTCCGGGTAGATGGTGCCCTGCGCCAGCCACTTGGCGTTGCGGAGCTTGTTCGACTCTTCGTCGAAGATCTCCACGAACAGGTTGCCGATGATCTTGCGCTTGGCTTCCGGATCGCTGACGCCGGCCAGCGCCTGGAAGTAGCGGTCGGCGGCGTTGACCCGGATCACCTTGACGCCCATGTGCTCGGCGAACATCGCCATCACCTGGTCGCCTTCCTGCCAGCGCAGCAGGCCGGTGTCGACGAACACGCAGGTCAGCTTGTCGCCGATCGCCTTGTGCAGCAGCGCGGCGACCACCGACGAATCGACGCCGCCGGACAGGCCGAGAATCACTTCGTCGTCGCCGACCTGGGCGCGCACGCGGGCGATCTGGTCGTCGATGATGTTGGCCGCGGTCCACAGCGTGGCGCAGCCGCACACGTCGACCACGAAGCGGCGCAGCAGCGTCTGGCCCTGCAGGGTGTGGGTGACTTCCGGATGGAACTGCACGCCGTACCAGCGCTTGGCCTCGTTGGCCATGGCCGCGACCGGGATGCGGTCGGTGACGGCGGTGATGGTGAAGCCCGGCGGCACCTGCGACACGTGGTCGCCGTGGCTCATCCACACGTTCAAACGCGACGCGCCTGCGTGATCGGTCAACCCGGAGAACAGCGCATCGGCAGCGACCACCTCGACCTCGGCATGGCCGAACTCGCGCTGGTCCGCCGCTTCGGTGGCGCCACCGAGCTGCGCGGCCAGGGTCTGCATGCCGTAGCAGATGCCGAAGATCGGCAGGCCGCTGTCGAACACTTCCTGCGGCGCGGCCGGCGCGCCCGGCAGCGTGGTCGATTCCGGGCCGCCGGAGAGGATGATGCCTTTCGCCCCGAAGCCGGCGATCTCGGCCGGATCGTGGTCCCACGCCCAGATCTCGCAATACACGCCCAGTTCGCGAATGCGCCGCGCGATCAACTGCGTGTACTGCGCACCGAAATCGAGGATGAGGATCTTGTCGCTGTGGATGTTGGTCATTGGGGCCGGGAATCGGGAACGGGGAATCGGGAATGGGCAAAGCGGTGCAGACGCTGGTTCATCGATTCCCGACTCCCGATTCCCCATTCCCGGATGGGCGTCAGCCCATCCTGTAGTTCGGCGGTTCCTTGGTGATCTGCACGTCGTGGACGTGGCTTTCGCGCTGGCCGGCACCGGTGATGGTGACGAACTTGGGCTTGGTGCGCATGTCCTCGATGGTGGCGCAGCCCACGTAACCCATGGTCGCGCGCAGGCCGCCGATCAGCTGGTGGATGATGCCGCTGAGCGGACCGCGGTACGGCACGCGGCCTTCGATGCCTTCCGGCACCAGCTTGTCGGCGTCGGAGGCGTCCTGGAAGTAGCGGTCCTTGCTGCCCTTCTCCATCGCGCCCAGGCTGCCCATGCCGCGGTAGCTCTTGTAGCTGCGGCCCTGGAACAGTTCGACCTCGCCCGGGGCTTCCTCGGTGCCGGCGAACAGGCCGCCGACCATCACCGTGGAGGCGCCGGCGACCAGCGCCTTGCCGATGTCGCCGGAGTAGCGGATGCCGCCGTCGGCGATCAGCGGGATGCGGTCCTGCAGCGCCTCGGCGACCATGTCGATCGCGGTGATCTGCGGCACGCCGACGCCGGCGACCACGCGCGTGGTGCAGATCGAGCCGGGACCCACGCCGACCTTGACCGCGTCGGCGCCGGCGTCCATCAGCGCCAGCGCGGCGTCGCCGGTGACGATGTTGCCGCCGATCACCTGCAGCTGCGGGTAGGTCTTCTTGACCCAGGCCACGCGGTCGATGACGCCCTGCGAATGGCCGTGCGCGGTGTCGACGATGACCACGTCCACGCCGGCCGCGGCCAGCAGTTCGATGCGCTGCTCGGTATCGCCGCCGACGCCCACCGCGGCGCCGACCAGCAGCCGCGTGGCGGCGTCCTTGGCGGCGTTGGGGTTGTCGGTTTTCTTCTGGATGTCCTTGACCGTGATCAGGCCGCGCAGCTCGAAGCCGTCGTTGACCACTAGGATCTTCTCGATGCGATGGCGGTGCAGCAGCTGCAGCACTTCCTCGTCGCTGGCGCCTTCGCGCACGGTGACCAGGCGATCCTTCTTGGTCATGATGTGGCGGACCGGATCGTCGAGCTTCTTCTCGAAGCGCATGTCGCGGCTGGTGACGATGCCGACCAGTTCGCTGCCGTCGACCACCGGCACGCCGGAGATGTTGCGGGCGCGGGTGAGTTTGAGCACCTCGCCGATGGTGGTCTCCGGACCGACCGTGAACGGCTCGGTGATGACGCCGGCCTCGAACTTCTTGACCTTGGCCACTTCGGCCGCCTGCTGCGCCGGGGTCAGGTTCTTGTGGATGATGCCGATGCCGCCGAGCTGGGCCATGGCCACCGCCAGGCGGTGCTCGGTGACCGTGTCCATCGCGGCCGAGAGGATCGGCAGTTTCAGGCGCAGGTCGCGGGTCAGCCGGGTTTCCAGGCTGACGTCCTTGGGCAGGACGGTCGAATGGGCGGGGACGAGCGAGACGTCGTCGTAGGTGAGAGCTTCAGCCTGGATGCGCAGCATCGGCGGACCCGAGTGTGGGGAAGCGCGGCATTTTAACGCATTGGGGCGGGGATTTGGGAGTCGGGAGTGGGGATTCGTCAAGACCTCGCCCTGCGCGGTCGTGCCGTTTGCCTCTCTTTCAGCAGGGCGATCTCGACGGCCTGCCGATCCCGCATGCAAACCGGAAAGGCCGCGCATGCGCTTTTGCTGTTGCCTTTAACGAATCCCGAATCCCGAATCCCCAATCCCGCGCAGCCTTCAACGAATCCCGAATCCCCACTCCCCAATCCCGGCCACTGCCCTCAACGAATCCCCGATCCCGAATCCCGACTCCCCGCCGCCTCAGCGGCCTCGATCGTGTTCTGCATCAGCGTGGCCACGGTCATCGGCCCGACCCCGCCCGGCACCGGGGTGATCCAGCTGGCGCGCTGCGCCGCCGCGTCGAAGCCGACGTCGCCGACCAGGCGGCCGTCGTCAAGGCGGTTGATGCCGACGTCGATCACCACCGCACCGGGCTTGACCCACTCGCCCGGGATCAGCCCCGGCCGGCCCACCGCCACCACCAGGATGTCGGCGTCGCGCACGCGCGCCTGCAGCACCTCCGGCGGGGTGAACTTGTGGCAGCAACTGACCGTGCAGCCGGCGATCAGCAGTTCCAGCGCCATCGGCCGGCCGACGTGGTTGCTGACGCCGACGATGGTGGCGTTGCGCCCGCGCACCGGCTGGTCGGTGTGCGCCAGCAGGGTGACGATGCCGCGCGGCGTGCACGGGCGCAGGCCGAATTCGCGCAGCGCCAGGTGGCCGACGTTTTCCGGATGGAAGCCGTCCACGTCCTTGCGCGGATCGATGCGGTGGATCAGCCGGCTGGCATCGGGGATGCCCGGCAGCGGCAACTGCACCAGGATGCCGTGGATCTTGGGATCGGCATTGAGCCGGTCGATCAGCGCCAGCAGTTCGGCTTCGCTGGTGCCCGCCGGCAGGTCGTAGTCGAACGCCTCGATGCCGACCTTTTCGGCCGCGCGGCGCTTGTTGCGCACGTACACCGCCGAGGCCGGATCGCCGCCCACCAGCACCACCGCCAATCCGGGCCGCGGCTGCCCGGCCGCCAGCCGCGCGTCGACCCGCGCCTTGAGCTCGTCGAGCAGGTCTTCGGCGATGCGCCGCCCGTCGAGGATGCGGGCCGGGACGGAGGAGACGGGCACGGAATCGGTCATCGGGGCGGGCGGGTGTAGAGTCGGGGGATGTCCATTGTCCCCGATTCCGCCATGACCGACACCACCCGCATCGAGGCCGCCGCCTTCCGTCGCCTGCTGCAGCACCTCAATCAGGTCCGCCCTGACGTGCAGAACATCGACCTGATGATCCTGGCCGGGTTCTGTCGCAACTGCCTGGCCGACTGGTATCGCGAGGCGGCGGCCGCCGAAGGCGAAGACCTCAGCAAGGAGCAGGCGCGCGAGCGCGTCTACGGCATGCCGTTCGCCGACTGGAAGGCGCAGCACCAGGCCGAGGCCACACCTGAGCAACTGGCCGCCTTCGCCGAGGCGCAGCGCAAGCACGGCTAGCGCGATGCTGCGTTACACCGCGATCGCGGCGGCCATTCTCGCCGCGGCCTATGTGCTGGTCTGTGCCTTGCTCTACCTGGGCCAGCGCGACCTGCTGTATTTCCCGCAGGGCACGCGGGTGGCACCGGCGCAGACCGATTTCGCGCTGCGTCGCGGCGCGGACGTGGAGCTGCGCGGCTGGCAGGTCAATCCCGGTCGCGACAAGGTGCTGCTGTACTTCGGCGGCAATGCCGAGGATCTGCGTGTCGCCCGCGCGCAGTTGCAGGCCGCCCTGCCCGACCACAGCCTCTACCTGCTCGCCTACCGTGGCTACGGCGCCAGCGACGGCAAGCCCAGCGAGACCGCACTGGTGGGCGATGCCGTGGCGCTGTACGACCATGTGCGCGCCGCGCAACCACAGGCACAGATCGCGGTGCTGGGGCGCAGCCTGGGCAGCGGCGTGGCCAGCCAGTTGGCGGCGCGGCGCGCGGTGGCGCAGCTGGTGCTGGTGACGCCGTTCGACAGCCTGATGTCGGCGGCGCAGGCGCACTACCCCTGGGCGCCGGTGCGCTGGCTGCTGCGCGATCGCTACGACTCTGCGCGCGCCTTGCGCGCCTATGGCGGCCCACTGCTGATTCTGCGCGCCGGCCGCGATCAGGTGGTGCCGCCGAGCAGCACCGATGCCCTGCTCGAGGCCCTGGCGCAACGCCCGACCGTGGTCGCCTTCGCGCAGGCCGACCACAACGACATCAGCGACGATCCGGGCTACGTTCGGGCGCTGCAGGCGTTCCTGCGCTGAGGCGGCATCGCTCGGGCGGGGTACTCGAAAGGTACCCGGGAGTCGACTGTCATGCAGCCACGACGCGCAAAGTGGTGTGTGCTTCCGAAAGCGCAATGCGTCGGGACTGAAGTCCCTCCCACGGTGCATCCGGCGGGCTCGCCGCAAGTCCCTATCGGTTCCCACACGGGCACCGCACACAATGCTGCCTTGCCGTGGCTAATCGCCGCGACGCGGCTCGCCGGGCTCGACCGGCACGCCTTCCGGATTGAGCGTGCGGCTCTCGCGCCGTGGCGGCGTGAACGGAGTCGGGGTCGGCACCACTGGGGTGATGTTGCCGTACATCAGGCCCCTGCCAGCACGCACGTCGCCGGCGGCGATCTCCAGTTCCAGCCGCTCTGCATCGCGGCGACGGATCTCGCGGGCGATGGAGCGCGCCTCGCTCTCGTCCATGCCCAGTTCGATCAGCGCGGCCTGGCCGAATTCCACCGCCGATTCGAAGGTCTCGCGAATGTGGTAGTCGACGCCGGCGGCGATCAACTCCAGCGCGTGCTCGCGGTCGTAGGAGCGCACCAGCAGCTTGGCCTGCGGAAACTCGGTGGTGGCCAACTCGACGATGCGGTTGGCCGCCTCGCGGTTGTCCACGCACACCGCGATGGCGCGAGCGCTGTGCGCGCCGGAGGCGTGCAACACGTCCAGACGCGTGCCGTCGCCGTAGTAGATCTTGAAGCCGAACTTGGCCGCGCTCTGGATCATCTCGATGTCGTTGTCGATGATGGTCACGTCCACGTCGCGCGCCAGCAGCGACTGGCTGGCGACCTGGCCGAAGCGGCCGAAACCGATGATCAGCACGCTGCCGGTGAGGCCGTCGGCTGCATCTACGCCTTCCATCGACGGTGCCTCCACCGGTGCCCAGCGCCGGTACAGCAGCACGAACAGCGGCGTCAGCGCCATCGACAGCACCACGATGGCGGTCAGGTTGGCATTGATCTGCGCGTCGATGACGCCGGCACCGCTGGCGGCGGCAAACAGCACGAAGGCGAACTCGCCGCCCTGCGCCATCAGCACGCCGCGATCCAGCGCCTGCGCATGGCCGCTGCCGGTGAGCCGCGCGACCAGGTAGATGCACGCGGCCTTGGCCGCCATGAAGGCAAGCACACCGCTGAGGATCAGCGTCCAGTTGGCCGCCACCACCGCCAGGTTCAGCGCCATGCCGACACCGAGGAAGAACAGCCCCAGCAGGATGCCGCGGAACGGTTCGATGTCGGCTTCGATCTGGTGGCGGAAGGTCGATTCGGACAGCAGCACGCCGGCCAGGAACGCGCCCATTGCCATCGACAACCCGCCGAGCTGCATCAGCAGCGCCGCGCCCAGCACCACCAGCAGGGCGGCCGCGGTCATCACCTCACGCGCCTTGGCCGCCGCCAGCAGCCGGAACAGCGGGTTGAGCAGCCAGCGCCCCGCCGCCAGCAGGCCGACGATCGCCGCGGCGCCGATACCGATGCCGATCCAGCGCGACGGCGCAGACGCGTCCACCGGTACCGGCGCCATCCACGCCACCACCGCCAGCAGCGGCACGATCAACAGGTCTTCGAACAGCAGGATCGCGACGATCTTCTGCCCCGCCGGCAAAGCGATGTCGCCGCGCTCGCCGAGCAACTGCATCACCACCGCGGTAGAGGTCAGCACGAAGCCGGAGGCCGCGATGAAGGCCACCGGCAATGGAAAGCCGAAGGCCAGTCCGACCCCGGTCAGCACGCTCGCGCAGACGATGATCTGCGCGGTACCCAGGCCGAAGATCTGCTTGCGCAGGCTCCACAGGTGCGAGGGCCGCATTTCCAGGCCGATCACGAACAGGAACATGACCACGCCCAATTCGGCGACGTGCAGGATCGCCTGCGGATCGGAGAACCAGCCCAGGCCGAACGGCCCGATCGCCAGGCCGGCGGCGAGATAGCCGAGCACCGACCCCAGGCCGAGCCTGCGAAACACCGGCACCGCCACCACGGCCGCGCCGAGCAGCGCTACCACCTTGATCAATTCGCTGCTGTCGGCTGCACTGGTCATGCGCCGATTCTACGCACAAGGCCGCAGCATCCCCATGGAGCGGGATGCGACATGAGACGCGGCGCACTGCGTGCTGCGCGCAAGGAACCTTTTGTGCGACATGCAAGCGGTCGCGCGCTGTGCGCCGCACCCTCACCCCAACCCCTTTCCCGCAGGGAGAGGGGCTTGAGCGTGCGCGACGCTGCTTCAGCCATCGAGACCCCGCCTCCCTTCTCCCACTGGGAGAAGGTGCCCGAAGGGGCGGATGAGGGTACGGGTGCCGCTGCGTACAACGAAAGCCAGCGCTGCCCTGCATCGCGAGTCGCTTCGCGCCGTACCCTCACCCCAACCCCTCTCCCGCAGGGAGAGGGGCTTGAGCGTGCGCGACGCTGCTTCAGCCATCGAGACCGCATCTCCCTTCTCCCACCGGGAGAAGGTGCCCCGCAGGGGCGGATGAGGGTACGAGTGCCGCTGCGAACAGGGACACCTAGTAGCAGCTAACCCTCAGCCCCACAGAACCGCGCGTAGTCGATATAGCCAGGGAACGGCCGCTCCGGCGCACACAAGGGACACTGCGGATCGGCGGACAGGCGGGTTTCGCGGAAGCGCATCGCCAGGGCATCGAAGTGCAGCAGGCGGCCGCGCAGGGGTTCGCCGATGTCGAGCAGCAGCTTCAAGACCTCGTTGGCCTGCAGCAGGCCGACGATGCCGGGCAGCACGCCGAGCACGCCGGCGTCGGCACAGTTCGGTGCGAACTCCGGCGGCGGCGGCTCCGGGAACAGGCAGCGGTAGCATGGCGCCTGCCCGCGCCGACGGCCGACATCGAACACGCTGACCTGGCCTTCGAAGCGCTGCACCGCGCCGTACACCAGCGGCTTGCCCAGCTTCACGCAGGCATCGTTGAGCAGGTAGCGCGCGGGAAAGTTGTCCGAGCCGTCCAGCACCACGTCCACGTCCTGCAGCAGCCGCTCGACGTTGTCCGCGGTGACCCGCTCGCGCACCGCCTCCACCCGCACGCCCGGGTTCAGCGCGCCCAGGCTCGCCGCGGCCGAGTCCACCTTGGCCTGGCCGATCCGCGCGTCGCCGTGCAGGATCTGCCGCTGCAAATTGCTGCGCTCGACCACGTCGTCGTCGGCGATACGCAAGTGCCCCACCCCGGCCGCGGCCAGGTAGAAACCGGCCGGCGAGCCCAGGCCGCCGGCACCGACCAGCAGCACGCGCGCGGCATGCAGCCGGCGCTGGCCCTCGACCCCGACTTCGGGCAGGCGCAGATGCCGCGAATAGCGGTCGAAGAAGTCTTCCTGCGCCGGTTCCAGCGTCGGTCGCTGCAACGGCAAGCCTTCGCGCTGCCAGCGCGTGGTGCCGCCCAGCACGGAAGCGACATGGGTGTAACCGGCCTGCTCCAGGAACAATGCGGTGTCGTGCGAGCGCTTGCCGCTCTGGCAAATCAGCAGCACCTCGGTCTCGGCGCCAAGATAGGCAGCCGGGTCGGCCTGCAACTGCGCGCGGGCCACGCCCTGCGCGCCCTCGGCCATGCCGGTGACGCGCTCGTGCTCCTCGCGGATGTCGATCAGGCGCGCGCCATGCGCCTGCCGCGCCTGCGCCTGTGCAGGAGTGAGTTCTCGAATGCCCATGCGCGCATTATCGGCGCAAACCGGTTCCGCGTCCGCTGTCGACGGCGCGGCTGAAGGAACCTCGCGACGCGCTTGCCCGGGAACGCCCCGTCCCGCTGAAACCAGTCCCACAGGCATCCTGTATCCGGCTTGATGATGTTGGATGCAGGTGCTTAGGGGGTGCCCTCAGTACGGCACCACCTCGACCACGTCGCCGGCCTGGAACTGGCGTGCGCCCTCCTCCAGCCGCAGCAGCACGTCGCTGTCGGCGGCGCCGCGCAGGCGATGCGAGCCGTCCGCGGGATTCGGCTCTGCCCACAGCTGACCGTGGGCGTCGCAGCGCATGCGCCCGCGCAGAAACTCCAGCCGGTCGTGGCGTTTGTCCCAGCCGGCCGCCAGCCGGGCGCGCCAGGCCCGATGCGGCTCGCTGCGCCGCTGCAGCGCATCCAGCAACGGTCGCCCGATCGCCAGGAAGGTCGCCAGCACCGACACCGGATTGCCCGGGAGACCCAGGAACAGGGCGCGGTCCCACTCGCCGAACAGCAGCGGCATGCCCGGGCGCATGCGCACCTTCCAGAACAGGATGCGGCCGTGCTCGGCCAGCAGCCGCGGCAGGTAGTCCTTCTCGCCGGCTGAGACGCCGCCGCAGGTCAGCACCACGTCGAACGCCGAGGCGGCGTCGGCGAGCATGGCCTGGATGCGCTGCGGATCGTCCGGCAGGGTCGGCCACGCGGTCGGCGCCAGGCCGAGCAGGCGCAGTTGCGCCATCAGCATGTCGCGGTTGCTGTTGTAGATCTGCCCCGGCTGCAACGGCAGGCCCGGCTCGACCAGTTCGTCGCCGGTGGCGAACACCGCCACGGTCGGCCGCGCCGCCACCATCAGCTGGTCCACGCCCAAGGCCGCGGCCAGACCGATGCGCGAAGGCGTCAACAGCATGCCGGCCTCGAGCACGCGCTCGCCGGCGCGCACGTCTTCGCCGCGCGCCCGCACATGCGCGCCAGCGGCGAGCCCGTCCGGCACCTGCACGAGGCCATCGCGCTCGTGCACGTTCTCCTTGATGACCACCGTATCGGACCCGGCCGGCAGTGGCGCGCCGGTCGTGACCCGCAGGCATTCGCCGGGCGCGAGCGCCTGGTGCCGATCGGCGCCGGCGAACTGCTCGCCGGCCAGCCGCAAGTCGGTCGCCGCCCCCGGGGTCAGATCGGCATGGCGCAGCGCGAAGCCATCCATCGCGCTGTTGGCGAACGGCGGCAGGTCGATCGGCGCATCCAGCGGTTCCAGCAGGATGCGGCCATCGGCGCGCGACGCCGCCAGGCGCTCGCTGTTGACGGGACGGGCACGCGCAGCGGCAGCGACGATCGCCAGCGCGTCGGTGTAGGCGATCCGGGAGGGATAGTCGGTCATGGTGGCGGCAGGATACCCGCTGCAGCCAGATCCTGCGGCGTGTTCAGATTGCCCAGCACGATTTCCGGCAGCGGCACCGGCCGCATCCGCAGGCGCTGCTGCAATGAGCGTGGCGCGTAGCGGGCGGCTGCCAGCGCCTCCTCCAGCGCCGGGCGCAGCGCGGCCAATCGGTACAGCGCCACCAGCGGCTGCGCGCCGGTGGCATCCTCGACCCAGGCGCCATCGCACTCGTCAGCGGCTGCGGCCAGCACCGCAGGCAGATCACGCGGCAACACGCAGATATCGACCGGCACGGTCAGCAGCCAGGGCGTGGCACAGGCGGCGGCAAGCGCGTCCAGCCCGGCGATCGGTCCCAAGGAACGTTCCGCCCCGGCCGGTGGTGCGACGCGGTCCGGCACGGCCTGCAGGCCAATGGCGGCATAGCGCGGCAAGCTGCGGTTGGCGCTGACCAGCACTTGGGCGACCTGAGGCGCCAGCGCCTGCACCAGCCATTGCACCTGCGCCTGCCCGTCGCGCTGCAGCCAGGCCTTGTCGCATCCGCCCAGGCGTTGCGCGCGGCCGCCGGCGAGAATGCCGAGGGTGATCGCGCGCCGCGTATCCATCGTGCGACTACTTGCCGCGGACGTGCTTCATCAGGCGCCGCTTCTTGGCGATCTGGCGCTCGGTCAGCACGTTCTTCTTGCCTTCGTACGGATTGGCGCCTTCGCGGAACATGAAGCGCACCGGCGTGCCGACCAGCTTGAAGCGCTTGCGGAAGAAGTTCTCCAGGTAGCGCTTGTACGACTCCGGCAGCACCTTCAGGCGCGTGCCGTGGACGATGAAGGTCGGCGGATTGCTGCCGCCCGGATGCACGTAGCGCAGCTTGGAGACGTGGCCGCGGATGCTCGGCGGCGGATTGCTTTCGTAGGCGATTTCCAGCGCCTGGTTGACTTCGCTGGTGCTGAACTCGCGCACCGCCGAGGCGTGCGCGCGATGGATCGCCTGGAACAGCTCGCGCAGGCCCGAGCCATGCTTGGCGGAGATGCGCACCGCCTCGGCCCAACTGACGAAGCCGAGCTTGCGCGACAGCAGGTCTTCGGCCTGCGCACGCTGGTAGTCGCTCTGCCCGTCCCACTTGTTGATCGCCACCACCAGGGCGCGGCCGGCGTCGAGGATCGCGCCGAGCACGGTCGCGTCCTGGTCGGTCACGCCCTCGCCGGCATCGAGCATCAGCACCGCGACCTGGCACTGTTCGATCGCCTGCAGCGTCTTGAACGCGCTGAACTTCTCCACCGCCTCCTCGACGCGGCCGCGGCGACGCAGGCCGGCGGTGTCGATCAGACGGTACAGGCGGCCGTCGCGCTCCAGATCCACCGCGATCGAGTCGCGGGTGGTGCCGGGGACTTCGGAGGCGATCATGCGCTCCTCGCCCAGCAGGCGATTGACCAGGGTCGACTTGCCCACGTTCGGGCGGCCGACGAAGGCGATGCGCATGCGCGCCGGGTCGGTGTCCAGGGTCTCGCCAGCGCCCTCTTCCGGCAGCCGCTCCAGGACCTCGTCGAGCAGGTCGTCGATGCCGTGGCGATGCGCGGCGGAGACCGCGATGGCGTCGCCGAGACCGTAGCGCGCGAATTCGGCGCGCACTTGGTCCTCGTCGGTGCCGTCGATCTTGTTGATCAGCAGCAGGGTCGGCCGCGCCAGCTTGCGCAGCCAGGCCAGGATCTCGTCGTCGAGCGCGGACGATCCCTCGCGACCATCGACCACGAACAGGATCAGGTCGGCCTCGCCGGCGGCGGCGCGCGCCTGCTCGGCAGTGGCGCCGGCCAGGCCTTCCTCTTCGCCGGAGATGCCGCCGGTGTCGACGATCACGAACGGGGTGTCCGGCTGCAGCCGGCATACCCCGTAGTGGCGGTCGCGGGTGACGCCGGGCTGGTCGTGGACCAGCGCGTCACGGCTGCGCGTCAGCGCATTGAACAGCGTGGACTTGCCGACATTCGGCCGTCCAACCAGGGCGACCAGCGGCAGCATCGCGACATCCTTCTCTTGTTATTGACCCAACCGGAACGCGGTCAGGTCGCCTTTCGTGTTCTGCATCAGCAGGATCCCGTCCGCGACCACCGGCTGCGCCACCAGCGGCTTGCGGCCGACCCGCTCGCGCGCGGCGAACTCGCCGTTGTCGAGCCGGAGCCAGTGCAGATAGCCCTTGTAGTCGCCGACCACGGCGTAATCGCCCTGGATCGCCACGCCGGTCAGCGACCGGCGCGCCAGCCCCGGCTGCGACCACATGGCCGATCCGGAGGCCTTGTCCAGCGCCCACACGGTGCCGGCGTTGTCGGCCACCACCACGTTGCCGGAACTGACGCCGACACCGCCGGCGCCGCCATGATCGCGGTTCCACAGCGGGCGGCCGCTCGGGCCTTCCAGCGCCACGGTCTCGTTCTTGAAGCTGGTCGCATACAGCGTGGTGCCGTCGAGCACCGGAGCGCCGTCGACGTCGGCCATGCGCTCCAGCTCGGTGCGGCCTTCCGGCACGCCGATGGTCTGCTCCCACAGCACGCGACCGTCCTGCATCGCCAGCGCGGCCAGCGTGCCGTCGTCGTTGCCGATGAACAGCACGCCCGGACCCGCCACCACCGGCGCATTGCCGCGCACGGTCAAGCTCGGCAGTTCCTGCGCATTGAACCAGCGCTGCTGCCCGGTCGCCGCATCGAAGGCGGTGGTGCGGCCGTCGTTGCTGCGCACGAACACCATGTTCTGCGCGATCACCGGCGCGGCGATCACTTCGTTGGGCACCTTGGCGCGCCACTTCTCGGTGCCGTTGGCGGCATCGAGCGCGATCACGGCGCCGTCCAGCGCACCGACGACCACCAGGCCGTCGCCCACGCCCGGGCCACCGGCAAAACGCGGTAGCGGACGCTTCTTCTCGAGCCGCTTGCGCTCCTTGGCCTGCTGCTTCTCGTTGCGCAGACGCTGCTTGTAGGCGGCGCGCTCGTCCTTGGACAGGTTCTTGCCGGACTCGCTCTCGACCTGGCTCTTCGGCTGGTCCTCGGCCTGCGACAGCTGCTGCTTGCGCGCCTGCTTGGCGTCGTATTCCCAAATGGTCTTGCCGGTCTGCAGATCCAGCGCGTACACCGTGCCGGAGGTCGCGGCCGCATACACCTTGCCGTCGGCGACTACCGGGCGCTGACGCACGCCAATCTGGCGCTCACCCTTGCCGGCGTCGGTGGACCACAGCTTCACCACCTTCACCGACGGGGTGAACTTCACCAGTTCGGCCGGCTCGGCGGCTTTCTTGGCGGCCGCATCCTTACCGGCGAACCAGCCCTTGACGGTGGTGCAGCCCGACAAGGCCAGACCCAGCAGGGCCACGGTGGCGACACGCTTGAACATGACTACCTTCATCAGATCGGCTCCGCGGCATTCGGCACGCTGCCGCCCGCATCCATCAATTTCGTTTCGACCACGCGCCGCTGCGGCGAGGCCACGTCCAGGCTGGTCAGCGCCTTGGCGTACGCATCGCGCGCCGCATCGCGCTTGCCCTGCGCGATCAGCGCATCGCCGCGAATCTCCAGACCCTGCGAATCGGTGGCCGAGGCCACCAGCGCCAGCGCGTCCTGCGGCTTGCCGCCGGAAATCAGCAACCGCGCCACGCGATGGTCGACCAGCACCTTCATTTCGCCGTCGGCCTTGAGCGCGCGCAGCGTGGTCAACGCGGCATCGGACTTGCCGGCATCGACCTGCGCCTTGGCCAGGCGCAGCGCCGCCAGTTCGGCGTAGATGTTGGTCGAGCCTTGCTGCAGTTCGGCCATGTCCTTGGCCGCCTTGTCCAGCTGATTGGCCTGGATGCTCTTGAGCACCGCTTCGTAGCGGGTATTGGCCTGGGCCAGATCGTTGGACCGCTGCTTGGTCCACCACTGCCAGCCGATGATCGCGCCAAGGCCCAGGACGATGCCGCCGATCAGGCCGGCGCCGTTTTTCCTGAGCCAAGTGCGGACGCGTTCGCTTTGTTCGTGCTCGTCGAGCAGGTCGTCAATCGCCATGCGTACTCTCGCCCCGCCGCTGCGACGGGACATGAAATGTTGAAGATGAGGAACCGCGCCGCCGTCACTCGGAGGCGGGCACCACGGAACCGTCAGAGGATACCGCAAAGCGCGCCACGTTCGCGCGCCTGAACGGGGTCAGATCCACGGTACTCCCGGATTGCTGAACCTGGACCGCGGAGGCATTGCCCAGCACCACACGCCCGACCTGCCCCGGCGCATACGTGCGGGTCTCGCCGGCCTTCAGCAGTGCCTTCTCCACCGGCGTGCCGTCGGGCGCGAGGATCTGCACCCAGCTGTCGCCCTGGAACGACAGGCTCAGACTGTTCTTCTCCGGCTCTGCCGCCGGACGCGGCATCGGCGTCAGCGAAGCGATGTACGGCGCCGCGGCGCTTGGCGCCGGACGCGTGGCCGCCGGCGTGGTCGGCACCGGCGCAGCAGCACCGTTGGCCGGCGTCGCCGTCGCGGCAGCGGTCGTGCCCGGCGTGCCAGGCACCACGTCCAGCGAGGCGGTGCTGGGGCCGTTGTCGTCGGCGAAATGGCTACGGGTGGCGTACCACACCGGCACCGCCAGTCCGGCGGTGATCACCACGTAGACCATGCGCCGCGTGGCGCTTTCGAGCATGCGCCGCAGCGGCGGCGTATGCGTGTGGCTGATCAATTCGACCGGCTGCACCGGCGCGATCTGCGCGGTCTGCAGCAACGGCTCCAGGTCGACGCCGAGCAGGCGCGCGTAGCTGCGCAGCTGCCCGCGGACAAAGACCGGCGCGCCAAGGCGCTGCCACTGCTCCGACTCGAGTGCCTGCACCACATGCACCGGCATGCGCAGTCGGCTGCCGACGTCGTCGATGCTCAGGCCGGCCGCTTCGCGCGCTTCGCGGAGCTGTTGCCCGCAGCCTTTGGCGCCATCGAAAGCGTTCGGATTGGAATCACTGATCACAATGCACTAGCCCCGGGTGTCGTGGTCGCGGCGTCGGGAAACTCCTTGCGCAACCGCTGTTGGTAACGGCCGGCGGCAGCCTTGTCGCCCAGCCTTTGCTCAATCTGAATAGCAAGTTGTAACACGGAAGCGGTGGCAGGCGCAGCCGCCAGACGCCGCTCGGAGAAGGCCCGTGCCTCGAAAAAGCGCCCTTGCGCGACCTCGTTGCGGGCCATCGCCTCGAGTGCGTACGCGTTGTCCGGATCCAGCTCCAGCGCCTTGCGCAGGTCGCGCTCGCCACGCTCGCGCTGGCCGACCTGCAGTGCGCAGCCGCCAGCGTTGGCCAGCGCCGAGGCCGGCGTGGCGTAGTCCTGCAGCGCGAGCGCGCGGTCGAACCAGGCCAGCGACTCCGCCGGCGAGCCGTTCGCGCACAGCCAGGCGCCGTAGTTGTTCAAGGTCGCGCCGTTGCTCGGCGCCAGCTCGGCGGCCTTGCGGTAGTACCCGCCGGCGGTCGCGGCATCGCCCTTGCGATCGGCGACCACCGCCAGCACGGTCAGTGCGTCGACCGAGTCGGCGTCCACTGCCAGCGCCTTGCGCGCATGCGTCTGCGCTGCGTCCAGGTCGTTGGAGGCAAGCCCGTTGGCGGCCAGGCCCAGTTGTTCCTGCAAGGCCACGCGCGACTTCACCGCGCGGCTGTCGCGGAAGGAATAATGCGGCTGCACCTGTTCGGCGGTGCGCACGGTGCCGGTCTTGGCAGCGATCCAGTTGCAGCCCGGCAAGGCCAGCACTGCGATCGCCACCACCGCGATGGAACGCCCTTGGCTACGCCGCCGCATCCCGATCCGCCCGCGTCTGCAATTCGCGCTTGAACTCGGCCTGCCGGCGGGTACGGTCCATGACCTGCCCCTTGAGCTGCCCGCAGGCCGCATCGATGTCGTCGCCGCGCGTGCGCCGCACCATGGTCAGCACCTGTGCGTCCAGCAGGATCTTCTGGAACGCACGGATCTCGGTCTCGCCGGAGCGCTCGTAGCGCGTGCCCGGGAACGGATTGAACGGGATCAGGTTGACCTTGCCAGCGTTCGACGCTTGCACCGCATTGTCGAACTGGCGCATCAGCCGCGCCAGTTGCCGCGCATGCTCGGGCTGGTCGTTGATCCCCTTCATCAGGGTGTATTCGAAGGTCACCGACTCGCGGCGCTTGTTGGCGCGCAGGTAGCGCGCACAGGCGTCCATCAGTTCGGCGATCGGGTACTTCTTGTTGAGCGGGACCAGGGTCTCGCGCAGCGCGTCGTTGGGCGCATGCAGCGACACCGCCAGCGACACGTCGCTCTCGCTGGACAGGCGGTCGATCTGCGGCACCAGGCCCGAGGTGGACAGGGTCACGCGCTTGTTGGCCAGGCCGTAGCCCAGGTCGTCGCGCATCACGCTCATCGCGCGCACGACGTTGTCGAAATTCATCAGCGGCTCGCCCATGCCCATCATCACCACATTGGTGAGGCGGCGCATCTGGTGCGGCACGTTGCCCAGATGCCGCGCCGCCACCCACACCTGGCCGATGATCTCGGCAGTGGAAAGGTTGCGGTTGAAGCCCTGGGTGGCGGTGGAGCAGAAGGTGCAGTTGAGGCCGCAGCCGACCTGCGAGGACACGCACAGCGTGCCGCGCGTCTTGTCGGGGATGTAGACGGTCTCGATCGCGTTCTTGCCGTCCACGCCCATCGCCAGCAACCACTTGTGGGTGCCGTCGGCGGAAGGCTTGTCGAACACGATGTTGGGGACGACGACCTCGGCATGCTGCTGCAGCTTGGCGCGCAGCGCCTTGCCGAGGTCGGTCATCTGGTCGAAGTCGGTGACGTAGCGGTGGTGGATCCACTTCATCACCTGGTGGGCGCGGTAGCGCGCTTCGCCGAGGGTCTCGGCGAAGAAGCGCTCCAGCCCCTCGCGATCGAGGTCGAGCAGATTCTGCTTGGCCGCCGCGCCGGTCCGCACGGGATCGGCGATGGCCAAGGGAGGATGGACGACCTCGTTCACGACGACCTCGCTTAGCGCGAAACCACTTCGGTGGCGGCGAAGAAATACGCCACTTCGTTGGCGGCGTTCTCGACCGAATCCGAGCCGTGCGCGGCGTTGGCGTCGATCGAATCGGCGAAGTCGGCGCGGATGGTGCCCGGCGCGGCGTCCTTCGGGTTGGTGGCGCCCAGCAGGTCGCGGTGCGCGGCCACGGCGTTCTCGCCTTCCAGCGCCTGGATCATCACCGGGCCGGAGATCATGAACTCGACCAGCGCATTGAAGAACGGACGCTCGCGGTGCACGGCGTAGAAGCCCTCGGCCTCGCGGCGCGACAGCTGCTTGTACTTGGCGGCCACGACCTTCAGGCCGGCCTTCTCGAAGCGCGAGTAGATTTCGCCGATGACGTTCTTGGCGACGGCATCGGGCTTGATGATGGACAGGGTGCGCTCCAGCGCCATGGGAAGTTCTCCGTTGGGCGGGCCACTGAAGGCCCGAGGTTAACATGAAAAAAACCCGCGTCAAAACGCGGGCTTAGCCAGAATTGCGATGGACAATTCTATCCAATCGGCGCCGGCTTTGCACGGCCAGGCTGAATTGTGCTGCAAAGCAGCATGACGTGCCCACCGCCCGGGCCTAGACTCAAACAATCGTTTGATTGATTCTGGCGGCCGCATGGCAAAGCAAGCGCACTTCTCGACCAAGGACCGCATCCTCAGCGCGGCCGAGGAACTGTTCGCGCAGCACGGCTTTTCCGGCACCTCGCTGCGCCAGGTCACCAGCCAGGCCGACGTCAACATCGCCGCGGTGAACTACCACTTCGGGTCCAAGGAAAACCTGGTCAACGAGGTGTTCCGGCGGCGCATGGACGAAATGACCGCCGCACGCATGGCGCAGCTGGAAACCGCGCAACGGCAGCATCCCGGCCAGCTCGGCCCGGTGCTGGCCGCCTTCGTCGAGCCGGCCCTGGCGATGGCCCAGGAGCGGCAGAGCGGCGGCGCCTTCGTGCGGGTGATCGCCCGCGCCTATGCCGAGAACAACGACAGCCTGCGCCAGTTCCTGTCCGACCACTACGGCCATGTGCTGCGCGAATTCGGCAAGGCCATCGCCGCTTGCGTGCCCGGGCTGAGCAAGCAGGAACTGTACTGGCGCCTGGATTTCCTGGCCGGTGCCCTGACCTACGCCATGGCCGACTTCGGCCTGATCAAGCGCCCCGCCGGCGTCAGCGAGGGCGCGCACCGTGCCCACGCCGCCCGCGAACTCATCCGTTTCGCCGAAGCCGGCTTCCTCGCCCATTCGGTTCCCTGATCCCGCAAACGTTGACCCACAGAGGCTGATCGCTATGTCCAATCCCCTGCTCGTCCGCCGTGCCGCCGTCCTGGGCGCGGGCGTGATGGGTGCGCAGATCGCTGCGCACCTGACCAACGCCGGCGTCGACACCGTGCTGTTCGACCTCCCCGCCAAGGAAGGCCCCGCCGATGGCGTGGTGCTCAAGGCGATCGCCAACCTGACCAAGCTCAGCCCGGCGCCGCTGGCCAGCACCGCGCTGGCCGAGGCCATCACCCCGGCCAACTACGACTCCGGCCTGGAGCAACTGCGCGGCTGCGACCTGATCATCGAAGCCATCGCCGAGCGCATGGACTGGAAACAGGACCTCTACAAGAAGATCGCGCCGTTCGTGGCCGACCATGCGGTGCTGGCCTCCAACACCTCCGGCCTGGGCATCAACGCCCTGTCCGACGTGCTGCCGGAACAGCTGCGCCACCGCTTCTGCGGCGTGCACTTCTTCAACCCGCCGCGCTACATGCACCTGGCCGAGCTGATCCCGGCCAAGCACACCGAGCCGTCGGTGCTGGAAGGCCTGGAAAGCTTCCTGGTCACCACCCTGGGCAAGGGCGTGGTCTACGCCAAGGACACCCCGAACTTCATCGGCAACCGCATCGGCGTGTTCTCGATCCTGTCCACCATCCACCACACCGAGCAGTTCGGCCTGGGCTTCGACGAGGTCGACGGTCTCACCGGCCCGCTGGTCGGCCGCCCCAAGTCGGCGACCTACCGCACCTCCGACGTGGTCGGCCTGGACACCATGGCGCACGTCATCAAGACCATGGGCGACACCCTGCCGAACGATCCGTGGCATGCTTTCTTCAAGGCGCCGAAGTGGCTGGAGGCGCTGATCGGCAAGGGCGCGCTGGGCCAGAAGACCGGCGCCGGCATCTTCCGCAAGGTCGGCAAGGACATCGTGGTGCTGGACCTGCAGAAGCAGGACTACCGCCCGGCCGACCGCGCCGCCGCACCGGAAGTCGTCGAGATCCTGAAGATCAAGAACCCGGCCGAGAAGTTCGCCAAGCTGCGCGAGAGCCAGCATCCGCAGGCGCAGTTCCTGTGGGCGACCTTCCGCGATCTGTTCCACTACAGCGCCTACCACCTGGCCGACATCGCCGAGACCGCGCGCGACGTGGACCTGGCGATCCGCTGGGGCTACGGCTGGGCGCTGGGTCCGTTCGAGACCTGGCAGGCCGCGGGCTGGAAGCAGGTCGCGCAGTGGATCGCCGACGACATCGCCGCCGGCAAGAGCATGAGCAGCGCGCCGCTGCCGAACTGGGTGTTCGATGGCCGCGACGGCGTGCACGCCGCCGAAGGTTCGTACAGCCCGGCGCGCGACGCCAAGCTGCCGCGCTCGGCGCTGCCGGTGTACAAGCGCCAGCGCTTCCCCGATCCGCTGCTGGGCGAGAAGTTCGCGCAGGGCGAGACCGTGTTCGAGAACGACGGCCTGCGCATGTGGCACGACGGCGACGACATCGCCGTGGTCAGCTTCAAGACCAAGATGAACACCGTCTCCGACCAGGTGCTGGACGGCCTGCAGGAAGCGGTGGGCCGCGCCGAGAAGGACTTCAAGGGCCTGGTGCTGTGGCAGCACAAGGAACCCTTCTCCGCCGGCGCCGACCTGGCCGGCGCGCTGGGCCTGCTGCAGGCCGGCAAGGTCGATGCGTTCGAGGCGATGGTCGCCAACTTCCAGGCCACCAGCCAGCGCATCAAGTATTCGCTGGTGCCGGTGGTCGCGGCGGTGCGCGGGCTGGCGCTGGGCGGCGGTTGCGAGTTCCAGATGCACAGCGCCAAGAGCGTGGCTGCGCTGGAGAGCTACATCGGCCTGGTCGAGGCCGGCGTGGGCCTGCTGCCGGCCGGTGGCGGCCTCAAGGAGATCGCGGTGCGCGCGGCGCAGGCGGCGGGTCCGGGCGGCGACGTGTTCGCCGAGCTGAAGAAGACCTTCGAGACCGTGGCCATGGCCAAGGTTTCCACCTCGGCGGTCAACGCCAAGGAACTGGGCCTGCTGCGCGGCACCGACAAGGTGGTGTTCAACAGCTATGAATCGCTGTACATCGCCAAGGCCGAGGCGCGCGCCCTGGCCGAGGGCGGCTACCGCCCACCGCTGCCGGCGCGACGCATCCAGGTCGCCGGCGACGTCGGCATCGCCACCTTCAAGATGCTGCTGGTCAACATGCTGGAAGGCCGCTTCATCAGCGAATACGACTACGAGATCGCCACCCGCATCGCCACCGTGCTGTGCGGCGGCGAGGTCGACCGCGGCGCGCTGGTGGACGAGGAATGGCTGCTGAAGCTCGAGCGCAAGCACTTCGTCGAACTGGCCCAGCAGGAAAAGACCCAGGCGCGCATCGGGCACATGCTGAAGACGGGTAAGCCGCTTAGGAACTGAGAATCGGGAATGGGGAATCGGGAATGGAAACGCATTCCCAGCTCCTCCTTCTACCCCTAATTTTCTGCCGGAAATAGGACTGCTGCAGATCGCGCGAATCGCTTTACGATTCCCGACTCCCCATTCCCTATTCCCGGCTTTCGGAGAAAGCCATGAGCAAACAGATCCAGGAAGCCTACATCGTCGCCGCCACCCGCACCCCGGTCGGCAAGGCGCCCAAGGGCATGTTCCGCAACACCCGTCCCGACGACATGCTGGCGCACGTGCTGCGCGCGGTGGTGGCGCAGGCGCCGGGCATCGACACCTCGCGCATCGACGACGCGATCATCGGCTGCGCGATGCCCGAGGGCGAGCAAGGCATGAACGTGGCGCGCATCGGCGTGCTGCTGGCCGGCCTGCCGAACTCGGTGGCCGGGCAGACCATCAACCGCTTCTGCTCCTCGGGCATCCAGGCAGTGGCGCTGGCCGCCGACCAGATCCGTCTGGGCAACGCCGACCTGATGCTGGCCGGCGGCACCGAATCGATGTCGATGGTGCCGATGATGGGCAACAAGGTCGCGCTGTCGCCGAGCGTGTTCGCCGACGACCACGTGGCCATCGCCTACGGCATGGGCATCACCGCCGAGAAGGTGGCCGAGGAATGGAAGGTGTCGCGCGAGGACCAGGATGCCTTCGCCCTCGCCTCGCACCAGAAGGCCATCGCCGCGATCGCCGCCGGCGAGTTCCGCGACGAGATCAGCCCCTACGAGATCCTCTCGCACCAGCCCGACCTGGCCGGCAACGTCATCGCCCTGCGCAAGAAGCTGGTCGATACGGACGAAGGTCCGCGTCCGGACAGCTCGATCGAAGGCCTGGCCAAGCTGCGCCCGGTGTTCCGCAACGGCCAGTTCGGCGGCAGCGTCACCGCCGGCAACTCCTCGCAGATGAGCGACGGCGCCGGTGCGGTGCTGCTGGCCTCCGAGCAGGCGATCAAGGACTACGGGCTGACCCCGCTGGCCCGCTTCGTCAGCTTCTCGGTCGCCGGCGTGCGTCCGGAAGTGATGGGCATCGGCCCGATCGAGGCGATTCCGAAGGCGCTCAAGCAGGCCGGCCTGAGCAAGGACCAACTGGACTGGATCGAGCTCAACGAAGCCTTCGCCGCGCAGTCGCTGGCGGTGATCCGCGACAGCGGCCTGGATCCGTCAAAAGTCAATCCGCTGGGCGGCGCCATCGCCCTGGGCCATCCGCTCGGCGCCACCGGCGCGATCCGCACCGCCACCCTGGTACACGGCCTGCGCCGCCACAAGCAGAAGTACGGCATGGTCACCATGTGCATCGGCACCGGCATGGGCGCCGCGGGGATCATCGAGGCGCTGTAAGCGCGCGGCGCCCTCCCCTCATCCGGCCCTGCGGGCCACCCGACGGGAGAAGGGAGCAGTACACAGCCCCTCTCCCACCGGGAGAGGGGTTGGGGTGAGGGTCCGGCGCGAAGCGACTCGCGATGCAAGGCAGCGCTGGGTTTCGTTGTACGTAGCGGCACCCGTACCTTCATCCGCCCCTTCGGGGCACCTTCTCCCGGTGGGAGAAGGAAGGAGAGATCTCGATGGCTGAAGCAGCGTCGCGCACGCTCAAGCCCCTCTCCCTCCGGGAGAGGGGTTGGGGTGAGGGTCCGACACCAAGCGCGTGTTGTACAGACCAGCGCACAAACGGAAAAGGCAGCCGCGCGGCTGCCTTTTCCGTTTGTCATCCGATTCGGCTTATCCGGATCGAATCAGCCGCCAGAGGCTCCTGGATCGGCACTCAGCCAGCGCACCGCTCTGCAGCGGCGCGCAGCACCAGGCTCATTCCTCCGCGAGCATCTGCGTGAGCTTCTCGCGCGCCGGCTTGGCCAGCTTCTTGTTCTCCAGCGCAAACCGGATGGTCGCCTCGACCAGGCCCAGGTGGGTCCCGCAGTCGAAACGGGTGCCCTCGAAACGGTAGGCGTCCACTTCCTCGCTCTTCAGTAGCGCGGCGATGGCGTCGGTCAGCTGGATCTCGCCGCCCGCACCGGTGCCGGTGCTTTCCAGCAGTTCGAAGATCTTCGAGCTGAGCACGTAGCGCCCGACCACCGCAAGATCGCTCGGCGCGTCTTCCGGCTTGGGCTTCTCGACGATCTGCGCGATGCGGCCCTTACGGCCGTCGAAGGCCTCGGTGGCGACGATGCCGTAGCTGGCGGTGTTCTCGTGCGGCACGTCTTCCACCGCGATCACGCTGGCGCCGCTGCGCTCGTTGAGATCGGCCATCTGCTTCAGCGCGCCGTCGCCACGGTTCCAGATCAGGTCGTCCGGCAGCAGCACCGCGAACGGCTCGTCGCCGATGACCGACTTGGCGCACAGCACGGCGTGGCCCAGGCCCAGCGCTTCGGCCTGGGTCACGAAGACCGCGCGCACGCCGTCCGGCAGCACGTGACGGATCATTTCCAGCTGCTCGTGCTTGCCGGCACGCTCCAGCTTCTGCTCCAGTTCGTAGGCCTTGTCGAAATAATCCGCGACCGCGTGCTTGTAGCGGTTGGTGACGAAGATCAGGGTGTCGCACCCTGCTTCGATCGCCTCGTCCACGGCGTACTGGATCAGCGGCCGATCGATGATCGGCAGCATTTCCTTGGGAACGGTCTTGGTGGCGGGAAGGAAGCGGGTACCCAAACCTGCCACCGGGAATACTGCCTTGCGGATTCTCTTGCTCATCAGAGCCTTCTGGCCTCGCGTGCGGGGAATGGAACGATGGTAGCGGAGCCGTCGTGACCGTCTTGCTGACGCAAGGGCGCGAACTCCGGCATGGTCATGCGCAACACCTTCTCGATGGTGTCGCTGTCGTAATCGGCCACGGCGGCGCGCAACTGCTGCACGCCGCGCAGCACGTCCTCGCGCGAGAAGCTGCGCACGCCGGCCTCGAGGATCTTCGGGTGCGAGGTGGGCCGGTAGTTCTCGTCGGCGTAGAACAGCGTCTCGTGCAGCTTCTCGCCCGGACGCAGGCCGGTATAGACGATGGCGATGTCGCGCCCGGGCTGCTTGCCCGCCAGGCGGATCATCTGCTCGGCCAGCAGGCGGATCGGCACCGGCTCGCCCATGTCCAGCGTATAGATGGCGCCATGCGACGCAGAGGCCGCCGCCTGCACGATCAGCTGGCTGGCTTCGGGAATGGTCATGAAGTAGCGCGTCACCTGCGGATCGGTGACCGTCACCGGGCCGCCCTGGCGGATCTGCTCGCGGAACAGCGGCACCACGCTGCCGGCCGAGTCCAGCACGTTGCCGAAGCGCACGGTGACGAAGCGCGTGCTCACCGCCTGGTCGTCCAGCGACTGGCACACCATTTCGGCGTAGCGCTTGGACGCACCGAGCAGATTGACCGGATTGACCGCCTTGTCGGTGGAAATGAACACGAAGGTCGAGACCTTGGCCGCGACACAGGCGCGCGCCACGTTCTCGGTGGCCAGCACGTTGTTGCGTACCGCCTCGCGGCACTGCCGCTCCAGCAGCGGCACCTGCTTGTAGGCGGCGGCATGGAACACCGCGTCCGGCTCGGCCACCTGCATGGCGTGGCGGATCACCGCCGGATCGCCGCAATCGCCGAGCACGCAGTCGATCTCCAGATCGGGGAACGTGCGGTGCAGGTCGGCATGGATGGTGATCAGCGCCAGCTCGTTGATCTCCAGCAGCACGATCTTGCGCGCGCCGTGACGCGCGCACTGACGGCACAGTTCCGAGCCGATCGAGCCGCCGGCGCCGGTGACCAGCACGGTCCGCCCGGACAACCAACCCTTGATCAGCTTCCAGTCCGGGGTCACCGGCTTGCGCCCGAGCAGGTCCTCGATCGCGACCTCCTTGAGCTCGCCCGGCAGATAATGGCCTTCGAGCACGTCGAGCAGGCGCGGCACGGTGCGGAACGGCAGGCCGGTGCTTTCGCAGATCGCCACCACACGCTGCATGCCGGCCGCGTCCAACGACGGGATCGCGATCACCAGCAGCTTGGCGGCGGTTTCCTTGGCGATCGCGCCGGCTTCGTCGATGCGGCCGAGGATCGGCAGGCCCTGCAGCTTGGCGCCGTGCAGGTGACCGGCATCGTCGACGAAGCCGACCGGATGATAGGCGCCGGAACGGCGCAGGTCGCGCACCAGGGCCTCGGCCGCGCGGCCTGCGCCGACGATCAACACCCGCCGCGCGGTATCGTCCGAGTGCGCGATCTGATAATCCTTCCAGGCGCGGTACAGCAGGCGCGGTGCGCCCAGCAGCGCCGACAGCGCGAACGGATACACCATCAGCACCGACAGCGGGATCGCGTCGAAGCGGCTGTAGGCCAGCCCCAGCACGATCGCCACCAGGCCATAGAAGCTGGCCTTAAAGATATTGAGCAGGTCCGGGACGCTGGCAAAGCGCCACAGGCCGCGGTACAGGCCGACCTTCCAGAACACCAGCCCCTGCGCCAGCAGCACGATGGCGGTGTTGAGGTTCCACAGCGGCAGCGGGTGCTCGCCGGGGAGCATTGTGTAGCGAGCGGCGTGCAGCAGCTGCCAGCAGACCCAGACGATGGCCAGATCGTGGACAACCACGGAGGCCTTGGGAAACAGTTCGGTGACTCGGTCGCGCGTGGAAAGCATCAGTGATCCGTGAGAGTTCGGCGCATCCGGTTGCGCAAGGCCAGCCAAAGCACACCTGCCGAACAGAACCAGGCGATCGTCAGACCGGCCTGCGTGCCCGCATCCAGGGGCCTGCCCAGCCGCGCAATTGTAATCGCGACAATGCTGAACAGACCGTAGGCGAGCGTGACGACAGTATGGCTACTGCCGGTGTGTACCCAACGCTGGTAAAAATGTTGCGCGTGCGGTTGCCACCAGCGTTCGCCGGCGAGCATGCGCGAGACGAGCGTGAAGCCTGCGTCGATGGCAAAGGCCGACAGCGGCAATGCTGGCAGCCAGGGCGCCTGGCCGCCGGCGACGAGGCACCAGGCGAACAGCGCGGCGATCAGGTAGCCAAGCGCGCCACTGCCGACATCGCCGAGGAAAATGCGCGCCCGGGGGTAGTTGAACGGCAAAAATCCCGCGCAGGCCACCAGCAGCACCCAGCACGGCCAGCGCAGCGGCGCCGGCAGCAGGCAGGCGAATCCCAGGGCGGCGAGCATCGCCTGGCTGCTGGCCAGGCCATTGATGCCGTCCATGAAATTCCAGATATTGATTAGCGAAACCGTCGCCAACCACACCAGCGCGACCATCCACAGCGGCTGGCTCGCCTTGTAGACAAGTGCAGCCAGCAGGGTCGCGGCGACCGCATGCACCAGCAATCGCAGCGCTGCCGACAGCGAACGGTGGTCGTCCCACCAGCCGACGCCGGCGACCAGCGCCAGGCCGGCGGCGACGGTGGCGATGCCCGCGCCGTGCTGCGGCCATTGCAGGGCCGCCCAGCCGCAGGCCAGCAGCACCGCCGCCACGATCGCCACGCCGCCGCCGCGCGGCGTGGCCACGGTGTGGCTGCGCCGCTCGCCGGGCGCGTCCATCAACTTGCGTTTGAGTGCGTACTGGCGCGACAGCCAGGTGCCGGCCGCGCTGAACACCCCGAGCGCCAAGAGCAGCGCGGCTCCTGCAATGGGCACTACACCACCGCGTAGTTGAGCAACGGCTTGACCGTGCCCCACTCCTTGCAGCTGGGGCATTGCCAGTGGTGGGTGCGCGCGCCGAAGCCGCAGCGGGTGCAGCGATAGCTGGGATTGCGCACCAGCAGCTGGTCGGTGATGTGCTTGAGATCCTGCAGGGTCGCGGTGGAATCGGCGCCCTCGGCCAGGGTCAGGTCGATCAGCGCGGACTCGCCGCGCACCGACGGCCGGTCCTTGAGCTGCCGGCCCAGGTAGGAACGCGCGGCGGAAATGCCTTCCTGCGACTCCATCAGGCGGGTCAGCGCCAGCACCGGAGCGATGCCGCGGTAGTGCTCGGTCATCTCCGACAGGAACGCGCGCGCGCCGCTGAGATCGTTGCCGCGGCGATAGCACTCCATCAGCGCCGGCATGATCTCCGGCAGGTAGTCCGGGTCGTGGCGCGCGGCGCGCTCGAAGGCGCGGATGGCGGCCTCGTCGTTGCCGTCGTCGACGTCGATGCGCCCTTCCAGGATGCCGGCACGCACCGACTTGGCATCGGCCTGGTAGGCGCGCGCGATCGCCTCCCGCGCCAGGTCGTTCTTGCCCGAGGCGCGGTAGCGGTCGGCCAGTTCGCATTCGAACTGGGCGATCAGCTTGCCCATCGGCTCGCCGGTCACCTCTTCGTAACGTGTGGCGTTGTCGATGGCCTTTTCCCAGTCGCGCTCGGCCTGGTAGATGCCGATCAGGTGCTTGAGCGCCTGCGGCGCACGCTGGTCGATCTGCGCCAGCTCGGTGAACACGGTTTCGGCGCGGTCCAGCAGCCCCGACTTCATGTAGTCCTCGCCCAGCGCCAGCAAGGCCTGCACGCGTTGCGCGTCGCTCAGGTCGCCGCGCTGGACCAGGCCCTGGTGCAGGCGGATGGCGCGGTCGACCTCACCGCGGCGGCGGAACAGGTGACCCAGCGCGACCTGAGTCTCGAAGGTTTCCTTGTCCAGTTCGGCGATGTGCAGGAACAGCTCGATCGCCTTGTCCGGCTGCTCGTTGAGCAGGTAGTTAAGGCCGCGGAAATAGGTGCTGGACAGCCGGCTGACCTGGGTATCGCCATGGCGCTGGCCGCCACGGCGGCCGATCACCCAGCCGCTCAATGCCGCCAGCGGCAGGAACAGGAAGAACCAGAACCACTCGGTCAGAAAGTCCATCGAAGATCAGCGTCCGTCCAAGGGCTGGTGGGCATGGGTGGAAACCGGCGCGACGGCCGGGGTCGCGGCGTTCGCGGCCTTGTTGGCGCGACGCAGCTTGGCATACAGGGGGATCACCAGGGCCGCCAGGACCAGCGAGGCGCCGATCAGCACGCCGGCGAACAGCGAGACGATGATGGCGATGCCGGAGGTGGTGGCGATGCTGGAGAACACGAAGTTGATCTGGATCGGCTGCGAATTGAGCGACCCGATGACCAGGCCGGCCAACAGCAACACCAGCAGGATCAGCAGTCGTGCGATCTTCATGAGCAACTCCAGCGTCGGGAGACACTAGATTAGCCGAACAGGCATGGATTCCGGCAAGCGCCGGACGCCGGGCTCAGGGCGTGTCGGATTCGACCGGGACGACGCCGCTCACGCGCTCGCGCAGCTCCTTGCCGGGCTTGAAATGCGGCACGTGCTTGCCGGGAAGCGCGACGGACTCGCCGGTCTTGGGATTGCGTCCCAGGCGCGGCGGCCGGTAATGCAGGGAAAAGCTGCCGAAGCCGCGGATCTCGATGCGATCGCCGCCGGACAGGGCGCCGCCCATCATTTCCAACAACGACTTCACCGCCAGATCGACGTCGTCCGACTTCAGATGCGCCTGCTTGCGCGCCAGGATTTCGATCAGCTCGGATTTGGTCATTTACGGATGCGTGCAGTGGGGTCGCAACCTGGCACGGCCCGGGAACACCGGGCCGTGCCAGTAACGCTGCGTGTGGCGGATTACTCGGACTTGTTGCCGTTCAGCTGCGCACGCAGCAGCGCGCCCAGCTGGGTGGTGCCGCCCGACGCGGACTGGTATTCCTCCAGCACTTCGCGCATTTCGGCATCGTCCTTGGCCTTGATCGACAGCTGCAGGGTGCGGCCCTTGCGGTCCATGCCCACGAACTTGGCTTCGATCTTGTCGCCGACCTTCAGGTGCTGGCTGGCGTCGTCGACGCGCTCGTTGGCGATGTCGCGCGCGGCGACGTAGCCTTCGATGCCGTCGGCCAGGTCGATGGTGGCGCCCTTGGCGTCCACTTCACGCACCACGCCCTCGACCTTCGAGCCCTTCGGGTTGGCGGCCATGTACTGGCCGAACGGATCCTGCTCCAGCTGCTTGACGCCCAGGCTGATGCGCTCGCGCTCCGGGTCCACCGCCAGCACCACGGCTTCCAGCGTGTCGCCCTTCTTGAAGTTGCGCACGATGTCTTCGCCGGTGGTGTTCCAGCTGATGTCGGACAGGTGCACCAGGCCGTCGATGCCGCCGTCCAGGCCGATGAAGATGCCGAAGTCGGTGATCGACTTGATCTGGCCGGACACCTTGTCGTTCTTCTTGTGGGTGGCGGCGAAGGTCTCCCACGGATTGGCGGCGACCTGCTTCATGCCCAGCGAGATGCGGCGACGCTCTTCGTCCACGTCCAGCACCATCACTTCGACTTCGTCGCCGACCTGCACGACCTTGGACGGGTTGACGTTCTTGTTGGTCCAGTCCATCTCGGACACGTGCACCAGGCCTTCCACGCCCGGCTCGATCTCGACGAACGCGCCGTAATCGGTGACGTTGGAGACCTTGCCGAACACGCGGCTGTTGGCCGGGTAACGGCGCGCGATGTTGTCCCACGGATCCTCGCCCAGCTGCTTCAGGCCGAGGCTGACGCGGTTACGCTCGCGATCGAACTTCAGCACGCGCACGTCCAGCTCGTCGCCGACGTTGACCACTTCGGACGGATGGCGCACGCGCTTCCAGGCCATGTCGGTGATGTGCAGCAGGCCGTCGATGCCGCCCAGGTCCACGAACGCGCCGTAGTCGGTCAGGTTCTTGACCACGCCCTTCAGGATCGCGCCTTCCTGCAGCTTGTCCATCAGCTGCTCGCGCTCTTCCGAGTGCTCGCTCTCGACCACCGCACGGCGCGAGACCACCACGTTGTTGCGCTTGCGGTCCAGCTTGATCAGCTTGAACTCCAGTTCCTTGCCTTCCAGGTAGGCCGGGTCGCGCACCGGGCGCACATCCACCAGCGAACCGGGCAGGAACGCGCGGACATCCTTGATGTCCACGGTGAAACCACCCTTGACCTTGCCGCTGATGCGGCCGGTGATGGTCTCGTTCTTCTCCAACGCTTCTTCCAGCTCGTCCCACACCATGGCGCGCTTGGCCTTCTCGCGCGACAGCACGGTCTCGCCGAAGCCGTTCTCGAGCGAGTCGAGCGCGACCTTGACCAGGTCGCCTTCGGCGACGTCGATTTCGCCAGCGTCGTTACGGAACTGCTCGATCGGCACGATGCCTTCGGACTTCAGGCCGGCGTTGATCACCACCACGTCGCCGCGGACTTCCACGACGGTACCGGTGACGATGGCGCCGGGCTTCAGCTTGGCCAGGTTGGCTTGGCTAGCTTCGAACAGTTCGGCAAAAGATTCGGTCATTTGAAATTACTCTAGTGGACACACGGACAGGGCGTTTTCTTCTGGAAAACAGCGACTGTCCACCTGTTAGTCGGCCCGAACAGCGGCCGGGTGTGGAATGGAAAAACCGCAGCGCGGAATTGCGCAGCGGAGCCTTTAACGCTATCGGTGGAACATGGATGTTGCGGGTGTAACGAGGAACCGGTGGCGTGCATGACGCCACCAAACTGCTGCCCTGCCCTGCGTGCCGCTCAGATCGGCAGCAACTGCAGGACGCGGCCCACCACCTGGTCGATGTCCATGCCGGTGGTATCGAGGAGGACGGCATCGTCTGCCGGCCTCAGCGGGGCCACCGCGCGTTGCGCATCGCGTGCGTCGCGGGCCATGATCTCGCGCAGCAGGTCGTCGAATATAACCGAAACCCCTTTTTCCTTCAACTGCTTATGCCGGCGCTGGGCGCGCTCCTCGGCGCTGGCGGTCAGGAACACCTTGTACGGGGCGTCCGGAAAAATCACCGTCCCCATGTCGCGACCGTCGGCGACCAGCCCCGGCGGGGTGCGGAAGGCGCGCTGGCGCTGTTTCAGCGCCGCGCGCACCTCGGGGATGGCGGCGATCGCCGAGGCCACCGCACCCGCGGTCTCCAGGCGCAGCTCGTCGGTGGCATCGGCGCCGTTGATCCGCACCCGCAGGCCGCCATCGGCGACCTCGTCGAAATCCACCCGGGTGTCGAACGTGCAGCGCACCAAGGCGGCGGCGTCGGAAATGTCCAGATTGGCCCAGCTGGCCGCCACCCCGACCGCCCGGTACAGCGCCCCCGAATCCAGGTAATGCCAGCCCAGGCGGGCGGCGACGATGCGGCTGACGGTGCCTTTGCCGGCCCCGGAAGGGCCATCGATGGTCAGGACGGGAGCGGGCTCGTTCATGCGGTTCCTCGGACGGGGGGGCGGCGCATTGTAGCGCCGACGCCGGCCGGGCTGGCGCAAGCAGTTGAAACCATGAAGAAAACCAGGCTACAATCGCCGGCTTACTGATCCCGCGCCATGGTTTCGGCCGTGCCGCCCTCCTTCGAATCCACAAGTTTACGCCGAGGTGTGCCATGAAAGTCCTGTCCTCCCTGAAGTCGGCGAAGGCCCGTCACCGCGACTGCAAGGTGGTCCGCCGCCGCGGCAAGGTCTTCGTGATCTGCAAGTCCAACCCCCGTTTCAAGGCGCGTCAGCGCTGATCCGATCCGGCCTGCCCTGCCGCGCCGCGCGCAGCGGTGGCCGGTCGTCGACGAAAGCCGCCTTCGGGCGGTTTTTTGTTATCGAAGTTTGCTGTAATCGGCGCTCGTCCTCTGGGGAGTACACGTGATGAAGCATCGTCTGTCCGTCCTGCCGCTGCTGGCCGTGCTGGGTCTGGCCGGCGGCGCCCACGCCGAGACCCTGCTGGTCGACCGGGTCAGGGAAGAGCCCGCCGCGGCGCTGCCGACCCGCGGCCTGAGCATGGCCCAGGTGCAGGCGCGCTACGGCGCACCGCAGCAGAAGCTGGAGCCGCGTGGCGGCCAGAAGCGGCAATGGCCGACCATCAACCGCTGGGTCTATCCGGCCTTCACCGTGTACTTCGAGAAACAGAAGGTGGTGGACGTGGTCGCCAACAAGGCCGACGCCAACGAGATCGGCCCGAAACCCGCGATCCGCTGACGCCGCCCCTGCGCCCGGTCGCGCGTGCGCCTGGCCGAGCACCCCAGCACTGCCGCGTCGCGGTCGCCTAGCCGCGGCGCGGCGCAAAGCTCCCGCGCCCCGCCGGTGCGGGATACGAACGACACACACCCTGGCGCGATGCCGGGCACAACCTGAGTAGTGGTCGCAATGTCTGATCGTCTTCGCCTTCCCGCCGAATGGGAGCCCCAGTCCGCCATCCTGATCGCCTGGCCGCATGCCGGCACCGACTGGGCCGAGCGCCTGGCCGAGGTCGAGGAAACCTACATCGCCCTGGTCGCGGCGATCGTGCGCTTCCAGCGGGTGCTGATCTGCGTGGCCGACGCCGACCTGCAGATCTACGCCGAGGCGCGGCTGCGCTCGGCGCGGGTGGACATGCAGCGGGTGCGCTTTGTCGAGGCCGAGTACGACGACACCTGGCTGCGCGATTCCGGCCCGATCACCCTGGCGCGCGCCGGCGGCGGCTTCCAGTTGCTGGACTTCCGCTTCACCGGCTGGGGCGGCAAGTTCCAGGCCAGCCGCGACGACCAGTTGGTGAGCGTGCTGGCCGAGCAGGGCCTGTTCGCCGACAGCGACGTGCGCCGCATCGACTTCGCCCTGGAAGGCGGCGCCATCGACTGCGACGGCGCCGGCACCCTGCTGACCACCTGGCAGTGCCTGCACGAGCGCCACCCGCAGCGCAGCCGCGAATCGCTCAGCCACGACCTGGCCGACTGGCTGGCGCAGCAGCGCGTGCTGTGGCTGGACCACGGCTACCTGGAAGGCGACGACACCGACGCGCACATCGACACCCTCGCCCGCTTCGCCGGGACCGACGCGATCGTCTACCAGGCCTGCGACGACGCCGGCGATTCGCACTACGCCGAGCTGCAGGCGATGGGCGCCGAACTGGCCGCATTGCGTACCGCCGAGGGCGCGCCCTATCGCCTGTTCCCGCTGCCGTGGGCGCAGCCGGTGATCGATCAGGGCCGGCGCCTGGCCGCGTCCTACGCCAACTTCCTGATCGTCAACGGCGCGGTGCTGATGCCGGCCTACGGCGACGCGGCCGATGCGCAGGCGCAGGCGGTGATGGCGCAGGCCTTCCCGCAGCACGAGATCGTGCCGATCCCCTGCCGCGCGCTGATCTGGCAGAACGGCAGCCTGCACTGCATCACCATGCAACTGCCGGCCGGACTGCTGGCGGACTGAACCGCCGCGCCTGCGCCGCACGCCGGCGCAGCACCGAGCACCCGCGCCGCCGCCACGCGTGGCGCTGGATTCATCTCCCCGGAACCTGCCGCGCGGCCATCCGCGCTACCATGCCGGTTTACCGCGAACCTTGATTCCGCAATGACCCGAACCACTCTTTCCGTCGCGCTGATCCAGGAGCGCAACCACGGCGACGCCGCGGCGAACCTGGCAGCGATCGAATCGCGTGTGGCCGAGGCCGCCGCGCAGGGCGCGCAGCTGGTGCTGCTGCAGGAACTGCACAACGGCGCGTACTTCTGCCAGCACGAATCGGTGGACGAATTCGACCTGGCCGAGCCGATTCCCGGCCCCAGCACCGAGCGCCTGGGCGCGCTGGCCAAGCGCCATGGCGTGGTCCTGGTCGGCTCGCTGTTCGAGCGCCGCGCCGCCGGGCTGTACCACAACACCGCGGTGGTGTTCGAAAAGGACGGCAGCCTGCTGGGCAAGTACCGCAAGATGCACATCCCCGACGATCCGGGCTTCTACGAGAAGTTCTACTTCACCCCGGGCGATCTGGGCTTCACCCCGATCCAGACCTCGGTCGGCCGCCTCGGCGTACTGGTGTGCTGGGACCAGTGGTATCCGGAAGCGGCGCGGCTGATGGCCCTGGCCGGCGCCGAACTGCTGCTGTACCCGACTGCGATCGGCTGGGACCCCAGCGACGAACAGGCCGAGCAGGAACGCCAGCGCGATGCCTGGATCCTCAGCCATCGCGGCCATGCCGTGGCCAATGGCGTGCCGGTGCTGAGCTGCAACCGGGTCGGCCACGAGCCGTCGCCGCTGGGCGCGTCGGGCATCCAGTTCTGGGGCAACAGCCACGTGCTCGGGCCGCAGGGCGAGTTCATCGCCGAGGCCGGTGGCGAGCCGACCGTGCTGGTCTGCGACGTGGACCTGCAGCGCAGCGAGCACGTGCGGCGGATCTGGCCGTTCCTGCGCGACCGCCGCATCGATGCCTACGGCGACCTGCTGAAGCGCTACATCGACTGACCCGCAGCGCCGTGCCGGGTCTTTGCTAGTGCAGCGCCGTTGAGTGCGGCGCGGCGCGACCCGGCCGCAGGCGCCCATGCCGATCGCGGCCGATGCCCTCACACCCCCATGCCCGCTGAGCCCCGGCGCTGCCGAGGCGCCCTCCGATGAGTGATGGAATGAACGAACTTTCCCAGGCCGACGGCGACGATGCGCTGTTCGACGGCCAGCCTTACCGCATCGTCGAACGCGATGGCATCCGCTACACCCTGCTCGGCACCGCGCACGTGTCCCTGGCCAGCGTCGCCGCGGTGGAACGGGCGATCGGCAGCAGCCGTTTCGACGCGGTGGCGGTGGAACTGGATCCGCAGCGCCTGCAGGCGCTGACCGATCCGGACGCGCTGACCAAGCTGGACCTGGTGCAGGTGATCCGCAAGGGCCGCGTGGCCCTGTTCGCCGCCAATCTGGCGCTGGCCGCCTACCAGCGGCGCCTGGCCGAGCAACTGGGCATCGAGCCCGGCGCCGAACTCAAGCGCGCAGTCCTGCTGGCGCGCGAACGGCAACTGCCGGTGTACCTGATCGATCGCGAAGTCGGCCTGACCTTCAAGCGCGCCTCCAGCCGGCTCGGCTTCTTCGGCAAGCTGAAGCTGGCCAGCGGCCTGCTCGGCGGCTTGTTCGCCTCCGACGAGGTCGGCGAGGCGGAGATCGAGAAGCTCAAGCAGGGCGACATGCTCGAAGCCAGCTTCGGCGATTTCGCCAGCGAGAGCCCGGCGCTGTATGACACCATCATCGCCGAGCGCGACCGCTACATGGCCACGCGCCTGCGCGAGGAACAGGCGCAACAGCGCGCGCTGCCGCTGGCCGGCAATGCCGAACCGCTGGATGGCGCCCCCAGTGCCGGCGTGCGCGACGTGCTGGCTGTGGTCGGCGCGGGCCACCTGGCCGGCCTGGCGCGGCACCTGCAGGGCGACCAGGACGACCCGGCGACGCTGCGCAAGGCGCTGGAAGAGGTGCAAACCAAGAAGAAGGTGCCGTGGATCACCCTGACCCTGACCGCGCTGGTGCTGGGCGGCGTGGCCTGGGGCTACTGGCACGGCGGCTTCGCCCTGGGCACCGACCTGCTGCTGCAGTGGGTGCTGTTCACCGGCGGCCTGGCCGGGCTGGGCTGCATCCTGGCCGGCGGGCATCCGCTGAGCGTCATCGCCGGCGCCATCGCTGCGCCGCTGAAGCCGTTCCGCCCGGGCGTGCCGGCCGGGGCGTTCAGCGCCCTGGTCGAAGTGCACATGCGCAAGCCGGCCTATGGCGATTTCCTGGCGCTGCGCGACGATGCGCAGAACCTGCGCGGCTGGTACCGCAACCGCGTCTCGCGGGTGGTGCTGACCTTCCTGCTGACCAACCTGGGCAGCATGCTCGGCGTGTGGCTGGCCGGCTTCCGCATCTTCGGCAAGCTGGCGGGTTGAACGCCCGCCGCGCGGCGGCGGCAACTGTCACCGCGCGGGTTTCACCTTCGTGGGAGGGACTTCAGTCCCGACGCCTCAGCAGTACGCCGTCGGGGCTGAAGCCCCTCCCACAGGTCGTCTGAAGCCTCCGGATCAGGACACCATCTGCGCGGCCACGTCGCGACGCCCACGCGCGCGACGCACCAAGCCCGCCACGCCGTTACTCAGATCGTCGAGGATCGCGTAGATGGTCGGCAGGAACAGCAGGCTGACCACGGTCGAGAACGCCAGACCGCCGGCGATGGCGCGCGCCATCGGGTAATAGGCCGGGCCGTCGCCGAACATCTGCGTGGTGGTCAGCGAGATCGGCACCATCGCCAGGATCGCCGTGCCCATGGTCATCATGATCGGCCGCAGGCGCTCGCGCGAGCCTTCGATCAGCGCCTCGGTGCGGCCCAGGCCGCGCCGGCGCAGATTGTTGATGTGCTCGATCATCACGATGCCGTTGTTCACCACCACGCCCATCAGCACCAGGATGCCGATGAAGGCCATGATCCCGAAGCTGGTGCCGGTGATCCAGAATAGCCAGAACACGCCGAACACCGAGAACAGCACACCGCTCATGATCGCCACCGGGAACAGCAGCGATTCGAACATCGCGGCCATGACCACGTAGATCATCACCAGCGCGATCAGCAGGTTGAACAGCATCTGCTTGCTGGCCTGGTCGTCGTCCTGGCCGTCCGCGCCGTCGAAGCTGTAGCGGTAGCCGACCGGGAAGCTGACTGCGTTGAGGGTGTCCTCGATCGCCTGCTTGGCTTCCGGCGCGGTGACCTTGGCGCCGAGGTTGGCGGTAATGGTCAGCGTGGTCTGCCGGTTGGTGCGGGCGATCTGAGTCGCGGCGGCGCGCGGCTGCGTCTCGACCAGGCTCAGCAACGGCACGCTGCGCCCGTCCTGGGTGCGCACGTTGAAGCTGTCCAGGTCTTCCGGCGAGGTCTGCTCGGCACCGGCGAAGCGCACCCACACCGGCACCTCGTTGTCGCCATGGCGGAACTCGCGCAGCGACGCGCCGCGCAGCGCCAGGCCGACGAAGCTGGCGACCTGCTCGGCGCTGAAGCCGAACGCGGCGGCGCGCTCGCGGTCCACCCGCACCGTCAGTTCGGCGCTGCGATCGCCGCTGTCCACGCGCACATCGCGCAGCTCCTTGCGCCGCGCCAGCAGCGGCACCACGTCGTCGGCAAGCGCGCGCAGCGCCTCGGTGGAATCGCCGACCAATTGCACCTGCACGGTCTGCCCGCCGCCGTTGCCGCCATCGCCGCCGTTGCTGTTGCCGACGTGGAAATCGACCCGCGCCGAACGCGGCAGTTCCTTACGGATGCGTTCCATCAGCGCGGGCAGGTCGCGGACCTGCTTCAGATCGACGGTGAGCGTGGTGCTGCTGCCCTCCTCCTCGCTGAACCAGGAGTACACCTGGGTCACGTGGTACTGCGCGCGGCGCGCGTCGATGAAGCGTTCCAGCCGGGTCACTTCCTCGGCCATCTGCTCGCGCGTGTAGGCGCCCTTCCACTGGTAGCCGATGAAGACCTGCTCGCCGCCGTCGCCGCCGAACATGTCCTTCTTGGTCTGCAGCATCGGGATCACGCTCAGCGCGCTGATCAGCACGATCGCGCACACGCTCCAGCCGCGATGCGCCAGCGACCAGGCCAGCACCCGCGCGTAGCGGCGCTGCAGGCGCGGGATCAGCCCGTGCGGGGAATGCAGCAGCGCCGGGGTGCGCATGCGCGCCGACAGCATCGGGATCAGGCTCACCGCCACCAGCCACGACGCCAGCAGCGACACCGAGATGGTGATGGCGATCTGCGACATGAAGATGCTGATGTTGTTGGTCTCGCCGAACAGGTTCGGCAGGAACACGATGCAGTGGCACAGGGTGCCGGCCGACAGCGCGATGGCGACATTGCGGGTGCCGAGGATGGAAGCGCGCTGCGGCTGGTCGGGCATGCGCTCGCGCTCCTGGTAGATGCTCTCCACCACCACCACCGCGTTGTCCACCAGCATGCCCACCGCCAGCAGCAGGCCCATCATGGTCAGGATGTTGAGGGTGACCCCGGCGAAGTACATGAAGCCCAGGGTGATGGCGAAGCAGATCGGGATCGCCAGGGTCACCATCAGCGTCGACGGCCAGTGCCGCAGGAAGAAGAACAGCACCGTCACCGACAGCAGCAGGCCGACCGCGCCGGCTTCGGCCAGCTCCGCCAGCGACGAGGTCACCGCCTTGCCCTGGTTGTCGATGACCTTGATCTGCACGTCGCTCAGCGCCGGCTGCTTGCGGATCTGCTCGACCTCGGCCAGCACCGCGCGCGAGACCTCGACCAGATTCGCGCTGCGCTCCTTGAACACGTCCAGCCCCACCGCCGGGCGCCCGTCCAGGCGCCGGCCGTAGCTCATCCGGGTCGGCTTCAGCCGCACCTCGGCGATGTCGCCCAGGCGCAGGCCCTTGGCATCGATGACCAGGTCGCGCAGCTCCTGCAGGTCGCGCAGCTCGCCGACCGGCTGCACCCGCAGGCGCTGGCCGTTGTCGTCGATCTGCCCGGCCGACAGCGAGAAGTTGAGCTTGCCCAGGCGCTCGCTGAGCTGGTTGAGGCTGAGGTTGTGCGCGCTGAGCCGGTCCGGGGCGATGGCGATCTCGACCTCGTTCGGCGGCGCGCCCGACACCGACACCTTGGCCACCCCGGGAATGCGCTCCAGGCGACGCTTGAACTCGCGATCGAGCATGTCGTACGCGCCGGTCAGGTCGGCCGCGCCGGCCAGACGTACCTTCAGCACCGGCTGGTCGCTGCTGGACCACTTGAACACGTTGTAGCGCCGCAGGTCGGCCGGCAGGTCGGCGCGGATCGCGTCGATGCGCTCGCGCGCATCGGACGCAGCGATGGCGATGTCGCGGTCCCAGTCGGAGAACTCGATGAAGATGTTGGCGCCGTCGGCGGTGGCGGTCGAGCGCATGCGCTTGATCCCGGTCATCGTCGCCAGCGCTTCCTCGGTCGGCCGCACCAGGTTGCGCTCGACCTCGTCCGGGGTCGAGCCGGTGTACGGCAGCTGCACGAACAGGAACGGCGCGGAGATGTCCGGCAAGGCCTCCAGCGGCAGGCGGAAGGCGGCGATCAGCCCGACCACCACCAGCGAGACGAAGCACATGATGGTGGTGACCGGACGGCGGATGCTGAACTCGGCGACGCTCATGCCGGCGCGCCCTCGCCGTCCTGCAGGCGCTGCTCGCCGTTTTCACGTTGCCGCGCACGCCGCCCGCGCTCGGCGTAGTACGCGTCGGCGCGGCGGTCCAGGCGGTCGTAGACCACCGGGATCACCAGCAAGGTCAGCAGCGTGGACACCAGCAGCCCGCCGATCACGGTGATCGCCATCGGCGCGCGCACCTCGGCGCCCTCGCCGCTGGCGATCGCCAGCGGCAGGAAGCCGAACAGCGTGCACAGCGTGGTCATCACGATCGGCCGCAACCGCGAGCGTGCGCCTTCGATCAGCGCCGCGCGCTTGGCCACGCCCTCCTCGCGCAACTGGTTGACCTTGTCTATCAGGATGATCGCGTTCTTGGTCACCAGGCCCACCAGCAGGATCAGGCCGATGAACACCACCACCGACACCGGCTTGCCGGTCAGCAGCAGCGCCAGCACCGCGCCGACCAGTGCCAGCGGGATGGTGAACAGGATGACGAACGGATGCAGCAGCGACTCGAACTGCGAGGCCATCACCAGGTACACCAGGAACACCGCCAGGCCGAACGCGAACAGCAGCGAGCGCGCCGACTGCGCCAGTTCCTCGCCCTGCCCGCCGATGTGCATGCCGACGCCGGCGCCGAGCGGATCGCGCGCCACCATCTCACGCACCTCGCGCACCGCCGTGCCCAGGTCGATGTCGCGCAGATTGGCCGAGACGATCGCCACGCGGATCTGGTCGGCGCGGTGGATCTCGCTGGGACCGGTGGTGGCGACCACGTCGGCGACCGCGTCCAGCGTCACCGGCCGGCTGCTGCCCGGGTTGACGATCAGCCGGCGGATGCTGTCGACGCTGGCGCGGTCGCTCTGCTGCGCGCGCACCAGCACGTCTATCTTGCGGTCGCGGAAGCTGTAGCGGGTGGCGACGTCGCCGCGCACCTTCTTCACCACCACGTCGGCGATCTGCCGCGTGGTCAGTCCCAACGCACCGGCACGTTCCTGGTCGAAGCGGATCTGGATCTCCGGAAAGCCCTCCTCCACCGTGGATTTGACGTCGGCGAAGTGGCCGTTGCCGCGCAGCAGCGCCGCCAGCTTCTGCCCGGCGTGCTGGATGGTCTGCAGATCCTGGCCGCGCAGTTCGATCTCCAGCGGCGTGGAGAAACTGAACAGCTCCGGCCGGCTGAAACCGACCTGCACGCCCGGATGGTTGCGCATCGTCGCGCGCATGCGCTCGCTCTGCTGCGCCTCGAACTGCGCGCTGCCGCCGCCGGCCATGGCGATGGTCAGCTTGCCGATGTTCTCGCCGCTCTCGGTGGGGTTGGCGTCGAGCCGGGTGCCGCTGCCGCTGACCCCGTACAGCGCCTGCACGCCCGCGTCCTTGCCGTGCACCTCCTGCAGTTCGCGCACCAGCGCATCGGTCTGCCGCAGCGGCGTGCCGGCCGGCAGCTTCACCGTCATCTCGAAGCGGTCCTGCGCCAGCTGCGGGATCAGGTCGGCGCCCAGCAGCGGCGCCACCGCCAGGGTCGCGGCGAAGGCCAGCGCCGCCAGCCCCAGCACCCAGCCGGGACGCGCCAACGCACCCGGCAGCAGCCGCAGATAGCCGCGCTCGGCCAGCGCATACGGCGCCATCGCCACATCGCTGGCCTTGCGCATCACCGGCGCAACCACCGCCACCGCACCGCGCCACAGCCGCACGACCAACCAGGCCACGCCAAAGAACACCCCACGCACCGCCGCACCTGCGCCGCGCCGGCTCCAGGCCAGCGGCTTCAGCCAGCCGCGCCGCGGCTGCCAGTGCGGCGGCGCCGGTTCGACCGGGAACGCCAGCGGCGCACGGCCCTTCAGCGAGCTGAGCATCGGGATCAGGGTCATCGACACCACCAGCGAGATCGCGATGGCGATCGCCACGGTCAACGCCTGGTCGCGGAACAGTTGCCCGGCCACGCCCTCCACGAACACCAGCGGCAGGAACACCGCGATCGTGGTCAGGGTCGAGGCGACTACCGCCATGCCGACCTCGCGGGTGCCGACGATCGCGGCATCCAGCACGCTCAGCCCGCGCTCGCGCGCCTTGGCGATGCTTTCCAGCACCACGATCGAATCGTCCACCACCAGGCCGGTGGCCAGCGCCAGGCCGCCCAGCGACATCACGTTGAGGCTCAGGCCGAGCCGATCCATGAAGAAGAACGTGGTCACGATCGACACCGGCAGCGACAGCCCGATCACGAACGTGCTCCACCCATCGCGCAGGAACAGGAAGATGATCAGGATCGCCAGCAGGCCGCCGATCACCGCGTCCTTCTTGACGTCGCCGATGGCGTGTTCGATGAAGCGCGACTGGTCTTCCAGCGTGGTCAGTTCGGCGTCGGCGGGAATCTGCGCCTGCAGCTGTTCCAGGCGCTTGCGCAGCGCCGCCGCGGTGGCCACGGTGTTGGCGTCGCCTTCCTTGTAGATCGCCAGTTCCACCGCCTCCTTGCCGCCCAGGCGGATGATCGCCTCGCGCTCCTTGTAGCCTTGCCGCACCTGCGCCACGTCCTTGAGCCGGATCGGCATGCCGCCGGCGACGGTGGTGGTGGTGCTGGAAGTCGCGCTCTGCGCCGCCGACGCCGCGGCAAGCGCCGCTTCCGAGCCGGTGGAAGCGGCGATCGCATACATCTGCTGCAGGGCCACGTCGGCCGCGTTGCCGCCGGCGCCCTGGGTGGTCAGCAACAGGTTGCGAATCTCGTCCAGGTCGGCGAACTGGTTGACCGTGCGCACCAGGTAGCGCTGCGTCCCCTGCTCCAGGCGTCCGCCGGAGAGATTGACGTTCTCGTCCTTGAGCCGCGCGATCACCGTGTCGATCGGCATGTTGAGCTGCGCCAGCCGCTGCTGGTCGATATCCACTTGGATCTCGTCCTCCAGCCCACCGCCGACCTTGACCGCGGCCACGCCCGCCACCGGCTCCAGCTTCTTCTTCAGGTCCTCGTCGGCGTAGCGACGCAACTGGGTCAGCGCGCGCACCGCCTCGGCGTCGGTGTGCGCGGCGGTCTTGCTCGACAGCACCAGGCGCATGATCGGTTGGGTGGAGGGATTGAAGCGCAGCAGCACCGGCGCCTTGGCCTCCAGCGGCAGCGACAGCGCCTCCATCTTGTCGCGCACCTCCAGGCTGGCCTGGTCCATGTTGGTGCCCCAGGCGAACTCCAGCACCACGTCGCTCTGCCCGGTGCGCGAGACCGACTTGAGCTTGCGCAGGTTCTTGACCACGCCGACCGCTTCTTCGACCGGCTCGGTCACCAGCGTCTCGATCTCCGACGGCGCGGCGCCGGCGTACTCGGTGCGCACGGTCAGGGTCGGATAGCTCAGGTCCGGCAGCAGGTTGACCTTGAGCCCGTGCAGCGCGATCGCGCCGAACAGCAGCATGGTCAGCGTGATCATCGCGATGGTCACGCGACGGCGGGTGGCGAACTCGACCAGGCCGCCGCCTTGCGCGGCGGCGGGCGCAGGCGGTGCGTGCGCGTCGGAATCGGCGCCGTGCATCAGCGCGCTCCGCCGGTGGTGGCCGGGGCGGCGTCGGCAACCTCGCGCTGCGGCGCGATCACCTGCACGCGGCTGCCGTCGCGCAGCGCGACCTTGCCGGCGGTGACCACCTGGTCGCCGGCCTGCAGGCCCTGGCGAATCTCCACCCACGGCCCTTCGGCATAGCCCAGCGTCACCGGCACCCGCGCGACCTTGCCGGCGACCACGCGGAACACCGCCGGCTCGCCGTCGTCGAGCAGCGCCAGCCGCGGCACCACCAGCGCATCGGCGCGCTGGTCGTAATCGATGCGGATGCGGCCGAACATGCCCGGCTGCAGCGCCTCCGCCCCTTCGTCGAAGGCGCAGACCACGCGGAAGGTGCCGCTGCCGGCATCCACCACCGGCGCGATGCGGTCGACCCGGCCGCGGAACTGCTTGCCCGGCAGCGCATCGGCCAGCAGGGTCACCGGCTGCCCGGTCTTGAGCGTGGCCAGTTCGCGCTCGGGCACGTTGAGCGTGGCTTCCAGCCGCGAATCGTCGACGATGCGGAAGATCGGCGTATTGATCTGCACGAAGTTGCCGGTCTTGATCGAGCGCGAGGCGATCACTCCGGAGATCGGCGCCACCACCGTGGCATAGGACAGTTCCAGCGCCGCCAACTGGTGTTGCGCGCGCACGTTGGCCAGGTCGTACTTGATCTGGTCGACGTCGGCGGCGCTGACCAGTTGCTGGCCCACCAGCTGCTGCGAGCGGCGGTAGTTGTTCTCCAGCTTGCGCAGTTGCGCCTCGCTCTGCGCCAGCGCCAGCCGCGCGCGGTCGGGGTCCAGCCGCACCAGCGGCTGCCCGGCGCGCACCTGCTGGCCTTCCTCGGCCAGCACCGCCAGGGCCACGCCGGAGGTCTTGGCCACCACCTGCGATTCGGCGCGCGCCTCCAGCGCCGCGGTGCCGCTGTAGCTGGCCGCCACCGCACGGCGGCTGGCCGCCGCCACCTCCACCGGCACCGCCTCCGGTGCCTTTTCGCTGTCGGCGGCCTTGGCCTTGGCCTCCGCCGCCGGCTTGCAGCCGCCGAGCAGCAGCGTGGTGGTGACCAACAGCGCGGCAGCGCAAGTGGCAGTGCGGCGCGTGAGCGGTCGCGTCATCGTCGTGTCCTTGGTGGATGGCGTGAATGGTGTTGTAGATAAGTAGATCACCAATCGACGTCGTGCCGAATGCCCCAAAGGTCACGGGTCGCCCACCACCGCCAGTTTCGAAGCCGCGAAAGGTGAGGCTATACTCGGGCCGTTCCGTGTTCCCCCACGCCGGAACCCCAATCCGTCCTCCGGACCACGAAACCATGCGCACGCAGCCGCTAGCCGCTTGTTTTGCTCTGGCCGTACTCGTTTCTGTTGGGGCCGCCCCGGCCATGGCGCAGACCGCGCCGGCGCCCGCCGCTCCCGCTGCCGCAGCCGCGGCACCCGCGCCTGTTCAGGGCAACGCGGCCAACGGCCGGGTGCTCACCTACACCTGCCAGGGCTGCCACGGCGTCACCGGCTACAAGAACGCCTATCCCAGCTACCGCATCCCCAAGATCGGCGGGCAGTCGGCGCAGTACCTGACCCAGGCGCTGACCGAATACCGGCTCGGCAAGCGCAAGCATCCGACCATGCAGGCCCAGGCGGAAAGCTTCTCCGACCAGGAGATCGCCGACATCGCCGCTTTCCTGTCCACCCTCAAGTAGGCCTCCCATGCCGAACGCCGCGCACGCCTTGCGTCCCGCCCTCGTCCTGCTTGCCGCCCTGTGCCTGGGGGCCTGTTCGCAATCGCAGGTGGAATCCACCAGCAAATCCGCCGGCGACCCCGGCCACGCCAGCGGCGAGCACGGTTCCGGCTCCTCCGCCGGCCTGCCCGGCGGGCGCATCGACGCCGGCGACAAGCTCGCTCACGCCAAGGGCAAGGCCACCGGGCAGAGCTGCATCGACTGCCACGGCGCCGACGGCAACGCGCCGATCGACCCGACCTATCCCAAGCTCGGCGGCCAGTACGGCGATTACCTGGCACACGCGCTGCAGGCCTACCGCGGCGGCACCCGCACGCATCCGCTGATGAGCCCGCAGGCAGCGCAGCTGAGCGACCAGGACATCGCCGACCTGGCGGCCTACTTCGGCTCGCGCAGCAGCCAGTTGCGCGATTTGCACGGCGTGAATTGAGCGCACGGCGCGCAGGGACCTCGCACGCCACATGACGCGCGCGGTCGCCTGCACCAGGCTGCGCCGAGCAGCGGCGACGGGACCGCGCACAGCGCGTGCTCCGGATGCGCCGCCATCGACGCGTGACCAGCTCGCCGCCACTTTCGCGTGGTGCGCGATCCGGTGGCGCTTCGACCCTATCCAACGACGTGAGGCACACACGTAAGAGCGGCTTCATCCGCGATGAGCCCTCGCAGGCAACGCCGTGCCAGCTGAAGTCGTCCACTCGGACCAAACCGCGCCCGGTCCGCGTGTGCCGCAGCTGGTGATGTGCGGCGCCCGCATGTGTGAGCGGGCGGGTACCCCGCCACTCAGCGACTGCCGTTGTCTTCCTGCAGCTCGCGCTTGAACGGCACGTTCGGCGGCGGCCGCGCGCCAGCCGGCTGCTCGTTGAGATTGGGGTCGGTGATGCTGCAGCCGCCGCCCACCTGCAGGATCGAGACCACACAGGAAATGCTGCTGGTGGTGCCCGGAATCGGGATCTTCACCGACTTGATGCCGCGCCGCACCCACTCTTCCAGCAGCGTCGCGTTCGGCAGCCAGTATTTGTCGAACGAGGTCGGCGTGTAGTCGTACGGCGGCCGCTTGAGCCATTCCCCGGCCTTTTCGATGCGCTCGCGCGTCCAGGTGTCGGTCTCCGAGCCAGGCGCGCTGCGCGCCGGTGCCTGGTCGTTGCCGCGGCCATCGGCCAGGCGCACGCTGCCGTCGGCATTGAACAGGCCGCCGCCCTTGCTGGCGCCGGCACCGGCATCGCCGGGGCGGTTGCGTGCGGCCGCGCCCCAGTCGTCGCCGCGCTGCGGCGTGGCCCAGCCACCGTCACGTGCGACCGGCGCCGGACCGCTGCCCGGGCTCGCGGCCTGGCTGCCGGGCGGCGCGGTGCCGGCCGCGGGCGCAGTCGGCTTGGCAGTCGCACTGGCCGCAGCGCCGGCCGGCGCCGGCTGCGGGGTCTGCGCGCTCGCCGGCGTCGTGTCCGGGCTTGCGGCCGGGGCAGCCGCCGGTGCCGGCGTGGGTGCGCTCGCGGTGGCGGTGCTCGGCGTCGGCACTTCGATCTGCCGCACCTGCGGCACGTCCGCACTGCGCAACACCGGCGTGGGCGTCGGCGTGCGCAGCTGTGGTGCGGGAACCTGCACCTGCGGCAGCGGTGCCGGCACTTCCCGTTCGCGCACCTGTACCTGCGGTGCGACTGGGCGCGGCACCGCGATGTCGCGCGACCGCAGTTGCGCCACGGTCGGCACGTCGGTGACCACCTCGACCTCCCGCACCGGCACCTGCACGTCGGGCGGCACCACCGGGCGCGGTGTCGGCACCGGGACACGCACGCTCGGCGGCGGCGGCAGTACGAAGTCACGGGTGGGCGTGGGCGTTTCGGTCACCTGCAGCGGCTGCTCAACCGGCGGCGGTGGCGGCGCACTGGCCGTGGTCGGCGCGGGCACCGGCGGAGCCGGCGCTGGCTCCGCGGCCGGTGCAGGCGCGGGCGCTGCAGCGGCCGGCGGCGTTGGGCGCGCACGCGACACGGCGCGCTGCGCACGCGGCGGGGTCGGCGACGTCGCCTCCGTGGATGCGGCCGCCTCGGCCGGCGCCCCACCGCCGCTCTCGGCGGGCGTGCCGCGGCCGACGAATTCCACCTGCACGCGTCCGGCCTGGCCCGCATCGGTCAGCGGCGGTAGCCAGCGCACGAACGCCACCCACAGCAGGAAGATGGCGAACAGCAGATGCAGCAGCAGGCTGAGCAGCACGGCGATGCGCCGCCACCAGCGCTGGTCGTACGGCGCCGGATCCCAGTGCTGCCACCACAGCCGGCGGAACGCCTGCCACAGCGGCAAGGCCGGCAGGCGCAGGGTCGCAGGCGGCTGCGCCGGCGGCATCACCGCGATCAGTTCGGGGGCCGCGAACGGCCGCGGCAGCGCAGGCTGCGCCGCGATCCAGTGCGCCCATGCATACGGCAGGCCGGTGCGGCGATCGCGCAGCAGCTTGCGCGGCGTGCGCGCCAACAACACATCGAGGATGTCGGCGGCGCGCGTCACCGGCAGCGAAACGTCAGGCGGCCGAATCGCGCGGGATGTAGGGAGCGCTGCCGCTGTCGTGGTCGGTGGCGTCGCGCACCGCGGTCACCCCCGGCACGCGGCCCATCAGCGTCTTCTCGATGCCCTGCTTCAAGGTCACGTCGGCCATGCCGCAGCCGTGGCAGCCGCCGCCGAAGCGCAGCAGCACCACGCCGTCGGCGGAGACTTCCTGCACCGCCACGCGGCCGCCGTGCTGGGCCAACTGCGGATTGACCTCGTTTTCCACCACCCAGCGCACCCGCTCCACCAGCGAGGCCGCCTCGCCCGGCGCTTCGCCCTTGATCTTCGGCGCCTTGATGGTGAGCTGCTGGCCGGTGCCCTGGGTGACGTAGTCGATTTCGGCGCCGTCGAGCCAGCCGACGCTGTCGGCCGCCACATACAGAGTGAAGCCGGCGCAGTCGATCGCCCATTCGTCGCCGGCCAGGTCCGCCGGCTCGGCGAACTCCAGCCGCGCATCGGCGCGCGGGGTGCCGGCATCGACCGCGCTCAGGCGCACGCCCATGCCGGGCACGGCCTCGCGTTCGAGCAACTTGCGGAAATGGGCCTGTGCGTTGTCTGAGATCTGGATCATGCGGGTATTCTAGACCCTTCCACGCCCTGCGCTCATCGCGGGCAGTATCTTGACCGGCCCTGTCCGTTCCACCGCAGAGACCTTCCATGAACGACCTGATCCCGCTCGCCCAGGCCCATTGCTCGCCCTGCAAGGGCAGCGAATACAGACTGACCCAGGCGCGCCTGGCCGAACTGCTGCCGCAGGTGCCCGGCTGGGAAGTGGTCGAGAACGGCAACGCGATCAGCCGCACCTTCCGCTTCCCCAACTATTACCACACCCTGGCCTTCGTCAACGCACTGGCCTGGATCGCGCACCGCGAAGACCACCACCCCGACCTGGGCGTGCACTACGACCGCGTGGTGGTGCGCTATTCCACCCACGACGTCGGTGGCCTCAGCGAGAACGACTTCATCTGCGCCGCCAAGGCGTCCGCCCTTCCGGAATGATCACGATGACCGCCACCGCCCGCCATCTGCTCCCCCTGGCCTGCCTGAGCGCCGTGCTGCTCAGCGCCTGCGGTCAATCCCAGCAATCCCAGCAACACACCGTGACCCAGCCGCCGACCGAGGTCGCCGCGGTGAAGACACCGCCGCCTGACTACCCGATCGACGTGGCCTGCGCCGGCATCGGCGGCACCGTGGTGCTGAAGGTGGTGGTCGGCGTGCAGGGCAAGCCCACCGAAGTCGACGTGGTCACCGGCAGCGGCCAGGCCAAGCTCGACGCCTCGGCGCAGGAAGCGGTGCGCGGCTGGACCTTCAATCCCGCTACCCGCAACGGCCAGGCGGTGCCGTGGACCATCCAGGTACCGGTCAACTTCAATCCGCCGCAGCCGCGCCCGGACCGGTGCTTCGCGCTGGACGCGCAGGCGCACAAGGCCGGCTGAGCCACAGGCGCGCACCGCGCGCCTTCACGCGACACCGGCACCGCGCCGGGTTTGATCGACGCCTCTTCCTCGGAGCCGCCGGCGCATGCTGGACATCCCGCTGCACAATGTCCTGGTCGCGCTCGCCGTGACCCTCGGCGCCGGCCTGGCCACCGGCCTGGGCAGCGTGCTGGTGTTGTTCAGCAAGGGGCCCAATCCGCGCCTGCTCGCCTTCGGCCTGGCGTTCTCCGCCGGCGCGATGGTGTACGTATCGCTGACCGAAATCCTCGGCAAGTCGATCGCCGCCTTCAGCGATGCCTTCGATCCGCGCCTGGGCCAGGCCTATGCCACCCTGGCGTTCCTGGCCGGCATGGTGCTGATCGTGGCCATCGACCGGCTGGTGCCCAATCCGCACGAAAGCCTCAACAGCCGCGATCCGCTGTTCCGCGACGACAACCGCGCCTACGTCAAGCGCGTCGGCCTGCTCACCGCGGTGGCGATCACCGCGCACAACTTTCCGGAGGGTCTGGCCACCTTCTTCGCGACGCTGGAGAGTCCGGCGGTGGGCATGCCGCTGGCCTTCGCCATCGCCGTGCACAACATCCCCGAGGGCATCGCCATCGCGGTGCCGGTGCATTACGCCACCGGGCGCAAGTCCTATGCCTTCGCCGCCAGCCTGCTGTCCGGCCTGGCCGAGCCGATCGGCGCGCTGATCGGCTACGTCGCGCTGGCGCGCTTTTTGTCCGAGGCGGTGTTCGGCGCGGTGTTCGGGCTGATCGCCGGGGTGATGGTGTTCCTGGCCCTGGACGAATTGCTGCCGGCCGCCAAGCGCTACGCGCAGGGGCACGAGACGGTATACGGCCTGGTCGCAGGCATGGCCACGCTGGCGCTCAGCCTGGTGCTGTTCCGCCTGTCCGCACCGGCTTGATGGCAGCGGCCGACGCCGGCTGAACGCGCGCTCGCTGGCCTGCGCGAGCGCGCTGCGCAGAAAGGTCGCAGACACCCAAGGCGGCGCATGCTGCGGCCACCTTCGCCCCGCTCGATGAGGTGTCGCATGGATCTCCGTCCCCTGCCCCCGGCCAGGCTGGCCCTGTTCACCGCACTGAGCGTGGTGGCGCTGGGCGCCTGCCAGCGGCAGGACACGCCCACTCCTGCGGCCCAGGCCGATGCGCCCGCCCCGGCCGCGGCACCCGCACCTGCCCCCTATGTGGCCCCGACCGCCGACCAGCTCTATCAACTGGTCGCGCCGATCGCGCTGTTCCCGGACAAGCTGCTGGCGCAGACCCTGGCCGCCTCGGTGTACCCGGACCAGGTGGTGTCCGCGCAGGATTGGCTGCGCAACAACCGTACCCTGTCCGCCACCGACCGCCTGCAGGCGGCCGCGGCGCAACCCTGGGACCCCAGCGTCAAGGCGCTGACCGCCTTCCCCGACGTGGTCGACCAGTTGGCCGGCAACGGCGACTGGACCCGCGCGCTGGGCGACGCCTATGCCCACGATCCCAACCAGGTGCTGGACGCGGTGCAGGTGATGCGCCAGCGCGCTCAGGCGCAGGGCCACCTGCGCAGCACCCCGCAGCAACGCGTGCAGGTGGTGCAGCGCACCGTGGTGGAACCGGCCCCGGCCTACGCCGACGCGGTGCCGCCGCCGACCCGCACCATCGTCATCGAACCGGCGCAGCCGGACGTGGTCTACGTGCCGCGTTACGACCCCGACGTGGTCTACGGCGCACCGGTCAACGTCTACCGCGAGTACCGCTATCGCCCGCCGCGCCCCTACTACGACACCGGCGACTTGGTCACCGCCGGCATCATCTCCTTCGGCGTCGGCGTGCTGGTCGGCGACGCGCTCGAACACCACCACCACAGCGTGTTCGGCTGGCTGGAACCGGCGCCGCCGTGGCACAGCTGGGGCTGGAACAACTGGGGGGTGAACTGGAACGCGCCGCCGTCGGCGCCGAACTACGTGGTCTACCGCAACAGCGTGTACGCGCCGCGCACAACCATCATCAACAACCACTACGACAACCGCAGCTACGTGCACAACGACTACCGCGGTGCGCCGCCGCCGGTCGCGCCGATGGGCGGTCCGGGCGGGCAGCAGGCCTTCGCTGCCGCGCGTGCGCCGGGAGCGGCGATGGCCGCCGCGGCAATGGCGTCGCGTGCGCCGGCAGCCGCATTCGGGCCGGCGCGCGCGCAGCCGCCGGCGATGCCGCAGACCATGCCGCATTTCACCAGCCAGATGCTGCAGGCCGGCCGCCCGGTGGCAGCGATGCCACCGCCGGTGCAGCGCCTGCCGGCTCCGGGCACGCCAGCGGCCATGGCCGCCGCACGTGACCAGCGCCTGCTGCCCGGTTTCGCCCAGCATGCCGCGGCTCCGCAACGCACCGTGGCGATGGCCCAGCCGAACGCGCCGCGCGCGGCTCCGGCGATGCCGGTCCCGCAGTTCCATGGCCGCCCGGTACCGCAGGCGCTGACGCCCAGCCAGGCGCCGCGCGAGGCCATCGCCAATCGCGGCATGCCGGAAGCGCGCTTTGCCGAACCGCCGCGGCGCGGCGACCCGGGCATGCAGCCGTCCGGTTTCGCCCGCGAGATGGCACGCACGGAGCCGCCGCGCCAGGCACTGCCGAGCGAAGCCCCGCGCGCGCAGGCCTGGCATGCGCCGGCGCCCGAGCGCGAGGCGCGCGCGCCGCAGATGCCGCGCGAGGCGATGCGTGCGCCGATGCCGGAACCGCGCCAGGAGCAGCGTCAGGAACAACGCCAGGAGCAGCGCGTGGCCCGCTTCTCCCCGCCACCGCGCATGCCCGAGCCGCGGCCGGCCGAGTCGCATCCGGCACAGCAACGGCAGGCACCCGCCCATCACGACGGACATCACGACCACGACCACCACGAGAGCTGAGCACGATCCGGGGGCGGCCACGATGCCGCTCCCGGGTTCAGGAGCCTCGCCTCAGCCGAGGCGGTTCAGCGCTTCGGCCAGTTCGTCGGCCAGCGGGGCATTCAATAGATAAGGCGTCTTGCCGTCGTCCAGGCTGAACTCCAGCGAGGCGGCATGCAGGAACAGGCGCTTGAGCCCGATCTGTTCGCGCAGGCGCTTGTTGACCGCCGGATCGCCGTACTTGTCGTCGCCGGCGACCGGATGTCCCAGATGCTGGGCGTGCACGCGGATCTGGTGGGTGCGGCCGGTCTCGATCCGCACCTCGCAATAGGAATGCCCGCCGCGCCGCTCCAGCACCCGGAAGTGGCTCAGCGACGGCTTGCCGGCCGCGTTCACCTGCACGTGGCGCTCGCCGCCCTGACGCAGGCCGATGTGCAGCGGCGCGTCCACGCTCATGGTGCCGTCGGGCATGCGCCCGACCAGCAGGGTCAGGTAGCGCTTGCTGATGCCGCGGCCCTGGACCCGGTCGTCCTCACGCATCAGCGCCTGCAATTCGGTCAGCGCCGAGCGCTTCTTGGCCACGATCAGCAGCCCGGAAGTGTCGCGGTCGAGCCGGTGCACCAGCTCCAGCGACTGATTGGGACGCAGCGCACGCAGCGTCTCGATGGCGCCGAAACTGATCCCGCTGCCGCCGTGGCTGGCGACGCCGGATGGCTTGTTCAGCGCCAGCAGCCGCGCGTCCTCGTAGACGATCGCCGCCTCCAGCCGGGCCATGAACGCATCCGGCGGCGCGCTCTTCTCGCCCTCCTCGGTCAGCCGCACCGGCGGGATGCGCACCTCGTCGCCGGCCTCGAGCTTGCGCTCGGCCTTGGTGCGGCCGCCGTTGACCCGCACCTGGCCGCTGCGCATCAGCTTGTAGATCAGGCTGCGCGGCGCGCCCTTGAGCTGGCCGAGCAGGAAATTGTCTACGCGCTGTCCGGCCCTGTCTTCCGGGACCTTGAGAATGCGCACCGCGCTGGTCGCGACATCGCGCGGCTTTGGAGGGATCGGGGGGGAAGTCATCAGGCAGTTTATTCTGTTACACTCGGGGGGCGAGATAAGGGTTTGATTTCGTTGGAAGTTAGTTGAGGGCCAGAAGCCCGGCTTACGACGATTCCGGCACAGTGCGCGACCACCGCCCCCGGGGCGGCCATGTTAGCGGCTCACCGGCCTACCCGGCCATCGCCGGATGCCGCAAGCGTCCGCGCTGAACATGCCCCGTGCGGCGCCCAGCCTGGCTGGAGTCGCCGCCGGTCCTGAACCACCTAAAAGCAAGAAGCGCTCCCGCGGCTCGCCGTGGTGTCGTAGCGCTGGAAACCCAAGACGCCCACCCCGCGCCTGCGCGATGGGCGACGAAGCGTGACCAGAAGCGAAACCCCATGGCGTTCCGCGCGGTAGCAGCGCGAGGAACGCAACAATGAAGCGAATGCTGATCAACGCCACGCAGGCAGAAGAACTGCGTGTGGCCATCGTGGACGGCCAGACCCTGTACGACATCGACATCGAGCAGCCGTCCAAGGAACAGAAGAAGTCCAACATCTACAAGGGCCGCATCACCCGGCTCGAACCCTCGCTGGAAGCGGCCTTCGTCGAATACGGCGGCGAGCGCCACGGCTTCCTGCCGCTGAAGGAAATCTCCCGCGATTACTTCCAGGCCGGCGTCGACCACAACAAGGCGACGATCCGCGAACTGCTGCGCGAGGGCCAGGAAGTCGTGGTGCAGGTGGACAAGGAAGAGCGCGGCAACAAGGGCGCGGCCCTGACCACGTTCATCTCCCTGGCCGGCCGCTACATGGTGCTGATGCCGAACTCGCCCAGCGCCGGCGGCGTCTCACGCCGCATCGAGGGCGAGGACCGCGCCGCGCTGAAGGAAGCGCTGGACAAGCTGAACATCCCCGACGACATGGGCGTGATCATCCGCACCGCCGGCGTCGGCCGCGATGCCGAAGAACTGCAGTGGGACCTGGACTACCTGCTGCAGGTGTGGAAGTCGATCGCCGAGGCCGCCCTGGCCAAGCCGGCGCCGTTCCTGATCTACCAGGAATCGCGGCTGATCATCCGCGCCCTGCGCGACTACCTGCGCGCCGACATCGGCGAGATCCTGGTCGACACCGCCGAGATGTACGGCGACGCCCAGGAGTTCATGCAGCAGGTGATGCCGCAGAGCCTGCGCAAGCTCAAGCACTACACCGACGACATCCCGCTGTTCAACCGCTTCCAGATCGAGTCGCAGATCGAGGCCGCCTACGAGCGCAGCGTGCGCCTGCCGTCCGGCGGCTCGATCGTGGTCGACCAGACCGAGGCGCTGACCGCGGTGGACGTCAACTCCTCGCGCGCCACCAAGGGCAGCGACATCGAGGACACCGCGTTCCAGACCAACCTGGAGGCGGCCGAAGAGGTCGCGCGCCAGCTGCGCCTGCGCGACCTCGGCGGCCTGGTGGTCATCGACTTCATCGACATGGCCTCCAACAAGCACCAGCGCGAGGTCGAGAACCGCCTGCAGAACGCGCTCAAGTACGACCGCGCGCGGGTGCAGATCGGCCGCATCTCGCGCTTCGGCCTGCTGGAGATGAGCCGCCAGCGCCTGCGTCCGTCGCTGGGCGAATCCAGCCAGATCGTCTGCCCGCGCTGCGACGGCCACGGCCGCATGCGCAGCGTCGAGTCGCTGTCGCTGTCGATCATCCGCGTCGCCGAAGAGCACGCGATGAAGGAGAACACCGGGCAGGTGCTGGTGCAGGCCCCGGTGGAGATCGCCAACTACCTGCTCAACGAGAAGCGCCGCGCGCTCAGCGAGATCGAGAAGCGCCACGACGCGCCGATCGTGATCGTCGCCGACGAGCAGCTGCACACCCCGCACTACGAAGTGACCCGCCTGCGCGAGAACGAGCTGGGCGAGGAAAGCACCAAGCCCAGCTACCAGCGCGGCACCCCGCGCAAGCTGCCGGTGCACGCGCTGACCAAGGCGCAGTTGAACATCCCGGCGCCTGCGGTGACCAATGTGAAGCACTCGCAGCCGGCCCCGGTGCGCGAAGTGGCCGAAGAACCGGTGGCCGCACCGGCACCGGCACCCGTGGTTGCGCCGGTCCCGGTCGCGCCGCCGGCCACCGGCGTGGTCGGCTGGCTGAAGCGCATCTTCGGCGCCGGCGAGAGCCCGGCCCCGGCCCCGGCCGCCGCCGAGCCGGCACAGCGCCAGCGCCCGCAGGACGGCAATCGCAACCGCAACGACCGTGGCGATCGTCACGACCGCAATGCGCGCCGCGACGGCAACCGCAACGGCGGCCAGGGCGGCAATGCCGCGCGCGGCAACGGCAACAACGGCGGCGGCAACGCGCGCCGCGACGAGCGCCGCGCCGGCAACGGCGCCGCCGCGCCGGCCGGGCAGCAGAACCAGCAGCCCAAGGCGCCGCGCAACGAGCAGGCCGCGCAGCAGGCCAAGCCGCAGCAGCAGCCACAAACGCCGAAGCCGCCGAAGCAGCAGCAGCCGCAGAACCCGCCGCGCCAGCCGAAGCCGCAGCAGGAGCCGGCGCAAGCCGCTGCGCAGGGCGACAAGCCGCCGCGTCAGCCGCGTGCGGAGGAGGCCGTCGCCAAGCAGCAGGCCGCACCGGTCGCCACCGCACCGGCGACCCCGGTGCAGGACGCCACCACCTTGGCGGCCGCCGCGGTCGCCGGTGGCGCGATCGCCGCGTCGCAGGAACCGGCAGCAGCCGTCGACGCGGCAGCCGCCGCACCGGTACAGCCGGCGCAGACCGCGGCGGCAGCGAGCATCGATGAACGCGAAAGCGCCGCCGAAACCGCGCAGGCCGTGCCCGCCGGCGAAGGCGCCGAGGGCGAGGACGGTACCGGCGATGCCGGCGGCCGCCGCCGTCGTGGCCGTCGCGGTGGCCGCCGCCGTCGCCGTGGCAATGGCGAAGCCGGTGCTGCCGGCGATGCCGCCGGCCTGGACGATGCCGACCTGGATGCCGGCGACAGCGACGGCGAAAGCGCGCCCGCGCCGAGCCGCAGCCAGCCGGAGTTCGACTTCGACGACGACGGCGCCACCGATGCCGCTCCGGCCAAGTCGCAGCCGCCCGCGCAGGAAAAGCGCGAGCCGCAGGAGAAGCGCGAGCCGCGTCGCGAGCGTCCGGCTGCTGTCGGTGCACCGGCACCGGCCGACGGCGCTGCCCAGGCCCCCGCGCCGATCACCGCCGACCCCGTGCCTGCGCCGGCCACCGCACCGATGCAGCCGGCCGCCCCCGTCGAGGCCGTGACCGCATCGCCTGCGCCGACCGCGCCGGCCGCTGCAGCCCAGGGCGTCAGCGATGCCGCCGTGGCCCACGCCGACACCGTGGTCGCGGCCACACCGGTGGCGGCCGCAGTCGCCGAGGACAAGCCGGTCGCGCAGGAAACCGTCGCCACCGAGCGCACCGCGGCACCGGCCGAACCCGCAACGCCGGCCGTCGCGCCGCAGCCGCAGGCGGTCACCACCGCCATCGAGCAACCGACTGCCAACGCCGCCAAGGCGCCGGTCGCCGAGCCGGACGCGGCGGATGCCACGGCCACCGTCGAGGATCCGGCGGGCGTGACCACGCCGACGGCGACCACCGTCGCGCCGAGCGCAGCGCCGGCCGCCACGTCCACCGCTCCCGCGGAACCGCGTGCGGAAGACGCTGCCGCGGCCAAGCCGGCCTACGCACCGGTACAGACCACCCTGCTCGATGCCTTCGCCGAGGCACCGGCGGCGGTTCCGCACAGTGGTCAGGCAGCGGCCGCAGCGTCGACCGAGGCCGCATCGGTCACGCCGGCACGCGACGACAGCGCAACGTCCGTCGCTGCTCCGGCGACGCCGGCGCAAGCGGAGATCGCGACTGTGGACGAGGCGGCGCGGAAGGAACGTGCTGCTGCCGCGGCGCAGTCCGCAGCGCCTGCGCCGCATGGCGCGGACAAGGCGGACGGCGACGAGCACAAGGATCGCGGCTGATCCCCGCCCCTGCCGTTGCAGCGTGAAAGAAGCGGCCTTCGGGCCGCTTCTTTCTTTTGGGCGCCCATCAAACGCATCCATCGCTACGGCTCAAGACGATCGTCTGCACGCGTACTGCCTTTCGCGCGTCCTGTTCGGCGCAGCAGCAGTGGCTTCAAAGCCACGGCGAAACTCGCTTTGCCGTGACTCGACGAGCTACACGATCACCTCGCAGGAGCGGCTTCAGCCGCGACGGAGCTTTCCCGATGCGCCGGTCGCGGCTGAAACCGCTCCTGCGAAAACACGCGATGCGTGGAGTACGTGCTGCGCGGAAGGCTACCGAAGTGTCTTGAAGATCCACCACCACATGCACGTCCGCGTCGTTGTGCGCTCGCTGCAGTCGCGAGTGATGTATCGGCGCAGAGCACCCACTCCCTACTCCACCGCTTTCGCCAAACCCAGCCATTTCGACCGCGGCACGCGCCAGTGCCGGGGGCGTCGGCGATAGCCGCGGACGCGGGTTCGCAATCGAGCCACTGCGAGCAGGTCCGCACGTTGGCGCAAGCACAACGCAAAAGCGGCCCGAAGGCCGCTCTCGTGTCAGCTCGGCAGGAACCGCCGACTACAGCGGATGCGTCGGATCCAGCAAGCCGTATTGCGTGGCCAGGCGCGCCAGGGCGATGTTGTCCTGGATGCCGACCTTTTCGAACAGCCGCGCCTTGTGCGTGTTGACGGTCTTGGCGCTGAGGCTCAGGCGCTTGGCGATGTCTTCCTGGCGCAGGCCGCGGGTCAGCAGCAGGGCCACTTCCAGTTCGCGCGGCGACAGCGCGTCGAACGGCGAACCGCCGCCTTCCAGATTGGCCAGCGCCAGGTTCTGCGCGATGTTGGCGCCGAGGTAGCGCTTGCCCATCGCCACGTCGCGCACCGCGCGCAGCAACTCCTGCGCATCGCCAGCCTTGCCCACGTAGCCGGACGCGCCGGCTTCCAGCAGGCGCTTGGGCAGCGGACCGTCTTCCAGTACCGACACGATGATGACCTTGGTGCCGTGGTCGCCCTTGACGATGCGCTCGGTGACTTCCAGCCCACTGACGCCGGGCATGTGCAGATCGCACAGGACGATGTCCGGCTTCAGCTGCCGGATCTGCGGGAGCGCATTTTCGCCGCTGTCGGCCTCGCCGACGATCTCGATATCCGTTTGATTCGACAGGATCAGCTTCATGCCCGTACGCACAAGAGCGTGATCATCGACCAGAAAAACACTGATGGCCATCTCGTATAACCCCAACGCAGCGGATACCGCACCATCCAGACTATCTGCGTGAATTATTCAGGGCAATACGAATTTGTAGACAAACGACGACGCTTCACGGAGTGCTCATCTGCACTTCGCGAAGCGTCATCGTGTCGTCATCAAAACCCTGCCGAGCTTACTCAAGGCTCGGCACGCAGGGTCGAGTGACCTGCCAGCGCTCTCCCCGTAAGGCGCGCGACGGTCCCTGCGTCAGGCCGAGGCCAGTATGCTGGTGCGGCGGGAAAAGCGTTATCAGGACAATCCTGATCTCACGTCAGAATTATCTGACCCTCCCCCTTCCCGCTTCCGGACACCACCCCGCTGCGGATCCCGGACAGGCCCGGCGAAATTTTCCGACACTCGCGTCGGAAATGGCCGATGCGACCTCCACACCCGGCGCAGCCACGACATGCCTGGCCGCCTGCGGCACACTGCCCGAGTGAACACGATCCGTCCCTACGTCCTGCAGGACCGCGCGGCCTGCCTGGCGCTGTTCGACAGCAACGTCCCGCAGTTCTTCGACCGCAGCGAACACGCCGCCTTCGAGCGCTTCCTTGAACACGACGTCGGCGCCTGGCATTACCTGGTCATCGCCCGCGCCGGCGCGGTCGTGGCCTGCGGCGGCCACGCGCTGCGTGCCGGCGGCCGCGTCGCCAGCTTCGGCTGGGGCATGGTCGACCGCCGCCTGCACCGCCAGGGCCTGGGCCGCGCACTGACCGAAGCCCGGCTCGACGCCTGCCGCAGTGCCGGCGTCGCGCGGATCGAACTGGACACCAGCCAGCACACCCAGGCGTTCTATGCGCGGTTCGGCTTCACGGTCGAGCGCGTGGTCGCAAGCGGCTACGGCCCGGGGCTGGACCGCTGGGACATGGCGCTGGACCTGGACCGCACGCGCGGCTGAAACGGATCGCGCCTCAAGAAGTCGCCGTCAGGCGGCCAACGCATAGCGGCGGCAGTGCTCCAGATAACCGGCTTCGTGATGCCCGGCGAGCGCGACCACGCTCTCCCACAGCCACGACGGCGTGTCGATCGCCTTGCGCCGGTCGGCGTCCAACTGTTGCAGCCACGCGGCCCGCGTCCTGGGCTTCATCTGCCGCGCATGCGCCTTGCCGACGACGAAGGCGAGGTAGCGCGCCGAGCGCACCGCCTCGACGTGATTGAACTGGTCGACTTCCAGTTTCAGGTCGCGCGGCGAGAGTTCGCGAATGAACAGCGAGCGGCCCAGCAAATGCACCGGCAACATTCTGCTGCCCAGATAGGGCGACAGCGCCCGCGCCGCGGCGGTGACGCGTTCGGCGTTGTCCGCCGGCATCCGCGCATCGGGCGCTGCCGGCGCGATCGGTGCGACCGCCTCCTTCAGATCGACCAGCGCATAGGACCAGTGGCCCTTGCCGGTCTTCAGGCCGACGATCGCCGCGTAGCGCAGCAGGCCGAGCGAACTGCAGCCCTTCATCCAGTACGCCGCATCGACCAGGCGCACCTCGCGATCCTTGGGCTTTCCCTTCAGCGACAGCACCATCTGCGCCACCTTCGGATCGGCGAACAACCGCTCCAGCGCCTCGCGCTCTTCCGGCGCCAACGCCCAGAACTTCTCGCCAAGCGGGATACACGGCTCCACCGCCTGCAGTCGCTCCTTGGCCAGATGCCGCCAGCGCCGGCCGAAGGCCTCGCGGCGGATGCTGCGCACGGTCTCGGGTTCGGCACCGGGGTGATCGCGGGTCGGATCCTCGATGGCGGCGCCATAGCCGTCGATCATCGCCTCCATCATCCGTGCCGTGGTGACGCCGGGCAGGTCCGAGCCGCGTGCCGCGGTAGCCAGCGACAGGCCCAGGCGGATCAGATCGTGCGCGGGATTGCCGATCACGCCCTGGTCGAGGTCGCGGATCTGGATCTCGACGCGCCCCTCGCCGTCGGCGACCGGGCCCAGGTTGCCGAGATGGCAGTCGCCGCAGATCCAGATCGCCGGTCCCATCGGTACGCGCCGCGCCGCCGGCGACGCTGCCAGCCATTCGTAGAACTTGAGCGTGTTGCCGCGGACATAGGCGTGGGCGGAGCGGGCCATCTTCAACGTGCGTTTGCGTTCGAGGATGACGGGACGTTCGGCGAGGCTGGGCATCGAAGGTCGGACCTGGAGCGGATGGCGTGGGGGTCACGCGCGGCGGCGCAGACGCTAGCAGAGCCGAACGGAATGGTCCGTGCACGGCAGGCACCTGGACAACATACGCAGTGATCGCGGGGATCGCGCGGCCACGCACCGCATGCAGGCGCGGTGGCGGCGTGCGATTGCGCAGGGTTTGCTGCTTCTTCTGCCGCCGACGCGCGTGCCTGCGGCGGTCGGATCCAGCCTCTCCGCCGCCTCCTGCGTGACCAGGCACGCGCCAACGGCAGCGCCCGGCGTCGACGTCATCTTAATTACGCCCCCGGCTATGCTCCGCGCACCTCACATAACTTAGGGAGAAGTTCATGCGTCTGACCATGCCGGCAACGGTTGCTGTGTGTGTGCTGCTCGCTGCCTGCGGCAAGGGTGGCGACAAGAACGGCGACAACGTCGCGATGTCCAACGCCTCGGTCGCCGACGTGGCCAAGGTGCAGGCGGCCAAGCTGCAGCCCGGCCAGTGGGAAATGCGGATCGAGCAGGTGAGCAGCGAGACCAGCGGCGGCTCCGGCAACATGCCGCAGATGCCGAAGGTGCCGCCGAGCACCGCCAAGGTCTGCCTCACCGCCGAGCAGATCAACGACCCCACCAGCCTCTTCGGCAGCGCCTCGCCGATGCAGAAGAACTGCGTGTACGACTCCTTCAGCATGAAGGACGGAAAGATCGACGCGAAGATGCATTGCACGATGGGCGACATCAAGGTTGCCGGCACCAGCACCGGCACCTTCAGCGCCACCGAGATGGCCTCCGAATCGCATTCCACGATCACCGGCCTGCCGGGCGGCATGTCGATGAAGACGCACATGAAGATGGACGGCAAGCGCCTGGGCGAGTGCCAGCCGGGCGATATCAAGGCCGGCGATACCAAGGCGCCGGCTGCCGGCTGAGCGCGCCTGTCCTGATGCCGACGCCCAGCGTCGCTTTTGGAAGCATCCCAGTCCTGTTCCAAGCGCCGCGACGGTGACCCGTCGCGGCGTTTTTCATGCGCGCGTCCGCGCTTGCCGCGGCGCGATCCACCCTCCGACCAGTTGCCTGCGCAGCGAGGCACTGGCCTGTTCATACCTGGTTGCAGGCCGATCGGCCGAATGTACGCCTCCAGCGACAGCCGCGTCGCTCCTTGCGTCCTTGCCGTGCCGCCCCACAACGAACAGGAGACACCCATGCGCAACACCCTTCTGGCCACGATCATCGCGCTGGCCGCAGTACCCGCCCTGGCGAGCGCACGCACGCCGGCGCCGGACTGTCACGCGATGATGCTTGCCACGGTGAAGGACGACATGCACAACACCTGGAACAAGGGCCAGACCTTGCCGGTGGACATCGCGCGCGACACGCCGTCGGGCGGCGCGTTCTGTACGCATGGCGGCAGTTGCCTGCCGCGCATGGTGGCCGGCAAGGAGGCGGTTCGCCTCACCGATTGCAAGATCGGGCCGTCGATCGGCGACGGCGACTACCGACTGGTCGCATTGCCGCATTCGCACAAACACTGAATCTCCGACTTGCGCCAGGAGCGCCGACCATGAAACTTCCATTGCGACTGGCGGCGCTGTGCTGCCTCGCGTTCGCCTGCGTGTCCGCGGCGAATGCGCAACCCACGATCCGTGTCGCGGTCTATCGCGGCGCAGCCGGCTGCGACGATTGCTCAGAAACCGCCAAAGAAGCGATCGAGGCACTGAGTCCGCAGCACAAGGTCGACATCATCGGCCCGAAGGAGGCGCAAGACGTCACGCCCGCCACCCTGCGCGGCTATGCAATCTATGTGCAACCGGGCGGCGGGCAGGACATTCCGGCCGCATTGCGGGCGATGGGCGAGCGCCGGATCGCCGCCATCCGCGACTTCGTCGCGCAGGGCGGCGGCTATCTGGGCCTGTGCATGGGCGCCTATCTTGCCGATGACACCAACATGGGCCTGATCGGCGACGATCTCGATGGCGAGGTCGGCCGACCCGGCTTCCCCGTCACCACCATCGATGAGGAGGCCGTCGCGGTTCGCTGGAAGGGCCGCCCCGACAGCGTGTTCTTCCAGGACGGCCCCTACTTCCCGAAGAGCACCCAGGGTGGCTTCCGCGCGCTCGCCACCTACGCCAATGGCGATGTGGCCGCGGCGCGCTACGGCTTCGGCCGCGGCACCGTCGTGCTCAGCGGTCCGCATCCCGAGGCTGACCGGAGCTGGTTCGAACAGGCCGAGATCCCGCTGGACAGGATGCCCAGGACGCCGGTCCTGCAGGCGCTGTTCGACGAGTTCGCCCTGCCGGCGTCGCAGCCCTGAGTCCATCGGTGCCGACCGCCGCCGGCTGACGCGTCACCGCCCGATGCGGACGACTCGGGCGGCGCGGACTACTTCAACGCCCGCCAACTCCGACCGGCACGGAAGGCGCGCTCGAGGGTCGCCGCGAGCAGGCAGATCTTCAGCGTCTGCGGCAGGATGCCGTCGCCCGGGTCGCTGGGCGTGCCCAGCACCAACGAGAGCTGATTGGCGATCGCCTGCCACACCACCTGCGGGTGCGGGCCGATCAACCGGGTCAGTCCCATCCAGGCCCAGGCCGAGGCCCAGTCCAGGGCGCGATACAGCACGATCAAGGTGACCAGGGCCGCCAGCCCGGTGGCGCCGGCCAACTGCACGCTGTTGGCCGCAGCGCGATAGCGCGAAACGGTGCCCGCCCAGAAATGGCCGATGAAGTCGCGCAACCACGTCGGCAGCTTGCGCCACAGCCCCAGCGTGCCGTCGACCTTGCTCGACCACTTGCCGGGCGCATTGAATTCGGCGTTGTGCACGTCGTAGCGGTAGATCAGCGCGGCCAACGCCAGCCAGACCACCGGCAACAAGGCCGAGAAGAAGATCACCACCAGCGTGTCCGCCACGCCCGGCGGCGCCTGCTCCACCGCGCCCGGCAACGCGGCATGCGCGACACCGATCGGATGGCTGATGCCCTGCCACAGTTGCTGGCCGAGATCGGCGATGCGCAGATGCGCCAGCCAGCGGAACACGCCGCCCTTCCATTCGGTGAGCACGTACATGCCGACGAAGGTCCAGCCGGCCTCGCACAGCACGATCAGCACGTTCCACGCCGGATGCGCGCTGCGCTGCTTCTGTTTTTTCGCGCCGCGCCGGATCAGCCACAGCAGCGCCACCGACGCCGCCAGCCACCAGCCGCCGGACACCTCGAACAGCGACCCGCGGTAGGTCGGGTCGAACGGATTGAACTGTCCCATGCCCTCGCGCCCGTAGGCACGGATCGTCTCGCCGAGGAAGCCCCAGGCGGCGTAGTAGGCGAAGAACGGCACCAGCGCCTGCGAGACGATCGCCGACAGGCGACGCCAGCGCGCCCTGCCCTCGTCCTGCGCTGTCGTCGCGTCGGCCTGCTCGGCCAACGCAGCGCTGGCGATCCCCGGCAGGGCCGGGCGCAGCGTCTCGAACAGCAGCACGAAGATCACCAGCTTGACCAGTACCACCAGCGTCAGCGACAACAGACCGGCGAGCCGATTCTGGTAGCCGATCCACACCGCAGCCTGCAGCAGCAGTTCGTTGAGCAACACGCCGGCCAGCGCCACAGCGAGCAGTTGCGGCAGATAGCGGAACCACAGCCGCAGCGTGTCGCCGATCAACCCCAGCGGGCCGCCGCGCAGCGCCATCTCGGTCATGGCGTTGCTCCTCTTGCGAAACGCAGGTAATGCGGGCGACCGCCGCGCGTGCTCACGGTAAGTTGCAGCTGCGCGGCCACCGCACGCGGCACCAGGTAGTAGCCGTCGATCGCCAACGGCACGCCCGGCTTGGCCGCGGACACGGCCAGTCCATCGCAGGCCGCGCCGGGCGACTCGCCAGGCTTGGCCAAGGCACGCTGCAGCAGGTCCGGCACGGTATCGATCGCGGACCAGGATCGGCCAGTGCTGTCGATCAGTTTGAGCGTGCAATCGTTCCACTGCGCGCCGGCGGCGCCCGGCACCAGCGCCAGGCGCGTGCGCACGAAGGTGCGATCGGCGGGCAGCCCCGCCTCGAACGGCAGCACGTCGACCGAGGCGAGGCGAACGGCGGCACTGTCGTAGTCCACGGTCTGCGCCATCGCCACATCCACCGGCCGCCATTCGCGCGCATGCAGCAGTTCACGCACGTCGCGCCAGCCGGTCGCGGCCATCGTGCACGGCACCAGCACCACCAATGCCGCCAGTGCGACCCAGCGCATGCGCCGCTCGGAAACGGCCGGGGCCACGTCGCGGTCAGAGGCGTGCATGCAGCGCATCCAGATTGAGCACATCGGTGACCGCCGCTGCGGGCGAGAGCGGCGGATAGCGCACCTGCGCCTCGGCCGTCAACTGCGGGTCGCGGTCCTCCGACAGCAACAGCGTGCCACCGGCCCTGGCGAGCGCGGTCGGCAGTTCGAACACCAGCACGTCCTTGCGCTCCAAGCCGGGCTGCAGGGTCTTGATCGACGACAGCACCGCATCGCCCATCTCCGCGCGGCCGCTGGCGCGGTAGCGGCGGCCATCAGGCGTTGCCCAGGCCCGGCCGTACACGCGCGCGGTCGCGCGCGCGACCTTCGACCGCACCGGCACCACCAGCCACACGCCGCCGCTGTCGCGCTGCTGCAGCGCGCCCGCCGCCTTGAAGCGGATCGTATGCGCGAGCTGCGGCGTGCCGGCATTCACGGCCAGATTGTCGGTCTGCACCCAACTGCCCGGCGCTCCGGACACCGCGATCGGACCGGTGATGCGTTCGTAGCGCGGCATCGTCCAGCGCATCCCGGCAAGCAGCACGAAGCCGAGCAGCAGGACCGCGATGGCGGCCAGCCGCTTCACGGTTCACCCGCCTGTGCGCCGGCACGCGCTGCGCCAAGCGGCAACTCCACGACGCCGACCGGATGCGGATCGGTCCATATCGGCTGCGCGTAGAGATTGTCGAAGGCCCTGAAGGTCCTGGCGGTGATGTCGAAGCGCACGCGCCCAGCCACCTGTTCCGTCGCCGGATAGGTCCAGACCAGGGCAATCTGTTCCGGCAGACCCGGTTGCAATTCGGTAGTCGCCGCGCGATCGCGCAAGAGATAAGCAGTCGGCCGCGCATCGGCCCCGCGCGGCGGCGTCTTCAACGCCACAGCCTGCACCAGCGAGCCGCTGGTCTGCGTGGTGCGATTGGTGGCCTGCAGATACAGCACGATCGCCTTGCGACCGTCGCGCGACACCACCTCGCCATTCGGCAGCCGGTCGCTGATCTCTACGTGATCGAGGCGCAGCGACCATTCGCCTGCGGCAACGTCCTTCCCGGCCTGCAGCGCGGGCGGCACCGGCACCTCCTTGGCCTCGAACAAGCCGATGCCCCACCCCACCACGATCGCGGCAATGCCACCGATCCCGGCCAGCATCCGTGTCCGCCACTGTCCTAGAGACGCTTTGCTCGCCAAACCGGGTGACCCTTTTGGAAGCTCGGCCGGACGGTAGCACCGGTTTGCGAAGACGTGCAACCCGCAACTGAATGAAGAGAAACATTATACCGTCCGCACTGTGGATCCTACTTCCAGACCACCTTGCAAATGCTCCAAGCGAGAGACAAGGCGCTTATCGCGGATCCCACGACGCGGGTGCCTATTCTGAGCGCTTGAAATCGGGGCTAACGTCATCTCGCCCGAGGGCCGATGGGTGCGCTTTCATCAGCCACTCGGCCACCAGAAGATTCGGTAGCCAGCATAACCAGGCAATCGCCCGATAGGCCACGACAAATTCGATGCCCAAGACAAACGTCGAGAAAGGCAGGTAAAGACGCAGCGTTACCGCAGACAGGGTCAAGGCGAACGAGCGCATCATCCAGCGCCGATGCTCAGCCAGCCGACCTGTCAGAACCTTACGCAGCGCGATGGCCGTTGTCGCCATCCACGCGATTCCAAGCGCACCGAATCCCGCGCCAGCGACAGGCCCGGTGGATATCCCGGCAGCAAGAAACACGGCGGAGAGGCCTCCGACCATGCAACCCGCGACATACACGCGTCCGGTCGCCCGATGCCACCCTGGGTGACGCAGACGAAGCCGGCGAACGAACTGGAGGGGCCCACAGAGCAGCGCCGTCGCGGCGCTGGTCGCGTGCACGATCAACCAGGGATGCACGTGCCGGTTGGCTGCGACCCCAGGTGGCACCGGACCTCGGTCGAACAGATAGCGATAGGACAGCAGGGCGACCGTGCCGCTCAATACAGCGAGCACGCCCCATGCATAGCCCGACCGTCTGGATTTCGCTGTCGTGCTTGCCTGCGACCGATACGCCGAATGCATCATGCTGCCCCCTGGAGTGACAAATGCGGCCATGGGCCGGACTTCAAGCCGCGGCATGTCCGCCGCGTCCTTCAAGTGCAACACTATCGGTGCCGGGCAGCCGAGCCCATGTTCGATCGTCGAAACATCTGTCGCTATCGTCCAGACATGACCGACCCGCTTTCCGACATCCTCACCCTCGTTCAGCTCGACTCGTATGGATTTCGCGGGTTGGACGCTGGAAGCGACTGGGGACTGCGTTTCCCACCAGCCGACGGCATCCGATGCTTTGCCATCGATTCGGGGGAATGCAGGATCGTGCTGCAGGACGCCCGCTCTCATATCGCCTTGGAACCGGGTGATGTGATTCTTGTGCAAGGAGGAGCCGCCATGCAGCTGTATGCGGGCGCCCCCGTAACGTGGCAGGACGCCATCTCGTTCCTGACACAGGTGCCGCCTGGCCACGTCGCTGAACTCAATGGCGGCGGGGTGTGTCGAGGCATCGGGGGATTCTTTTCGTTGCGCGGCCAACATGCTGCGGCCATCCTTTCAGCGGTACCGCCGGTGGTCCACATCCGGTCTCAAGATCACAAGGCGGCGCTTCAAGCCAGCGTACGGCGCCTCATCGTCGAACTGCGCGAACCTCGGCCAGGCAGCGATCTGCTCGCTGGACACCTTGCGCAGGCGCTCTTGATCGAGGCCTTGCGCGCCCATCTGGAGACAGGCCAGCAGCAGATGGGATGGCTGGCCGCGCTCGGCGTGCCCGCACTGCATCGTGCCCTGACGGCCATGCACGCGAACGTCAGCCATCGGTGGACGGTCGCAGAATTGGCCGCCGCCGCACGGATGTCGCGCTCCAGCTTCGCCGCCCATTTCGAGCGCGTCACCGGCGAGACACCGATGGATTATCTGACCCGGTGGCGCATGGCCCTGGCGTCTCATCGTCTGCTGACGTCGACGCTGTCGGTCGGTGCGATCGGCATTTCCGTCGGTTATTCGTCTGAAAGCGCGTTCACGGTTGCATTCAAGCGCAACTTCGATGCGTCGCCCAGGCAGTATCGCGCGCAATCGGCGCCGGCCAAGCCCTGACGTTGTGGATGTCTCCAGGACGTAAAAGCTGCGCAGGTCTCGTCCCCTTTTTACCGAGACGTTTTTGAACCAATAGAGATGACGAATTTTGTTAGAGATGTGCAAGTCATCGGTGTAGGTCGAAAAGCCTGCCACTTTTTTTCTTGTCTAGGCCAGCTGGTTGACGAATGCCTTAAGTTCGCGATCGTTACTACCGTCGTGAGGAAACAGATCAACCACGCCAGGCAGTTTCCGCATCAACTCGTGCATACGCTCCTTCTGTTCAAGATACTCCTCGTTCTTAAAGCCCATCGTTTCAACGATCAAGCGCTTGGCCTGGGCATCCAAGATGAAATCAGGACGAACGCCCTGGCCATCTTGCTTCAAGTCGATCAAAGGCTTGATGATCTCAAAGGGCTTGTTCATTCCGTTGAACTTCCAGAGCATTTTTTCAAGCAAATCAAGCGTCTTCCTTTCAAGTCCTGAGTCAACCAGCACATAGCTTCCAAGCTTGGCCAAGGGATGCAAGTAGGCCTGATAGATCTGCGGCGAAGGCTGTCCTGGGACCAATGCCACCAGCGCGATGGCAAGCCAGGGACCTTCCGTGCCCTCTCCGGGAATGAGTAATCGCCCTTTGAAAGAATAGGTCTGATTGCACCTGGTCAGGACATGCTCACCACCAGCGCTGGTGTGATCATCGACGACATCGATCACAAAGCCTTGGGGCTGAACCTTCCCAAAATCTGCCTGCCGGGCAGCGATCTTCGCTTTCAGTTCATCGAGATGGCCCCATGACAGTTTGAACCAAGGCCTTGCTGGCACCGCTTTGGCGGCGTCGAGGAACCGACCATCGAGGTAGGAGGACAACGCTTTCATCTGGTCCTCGATGGCTTTCTTCGTAAAGGCCATGCGATGCAGCGATGCTCCTTCCAAGATGGTAAACAGCACGCGCGCTAGCGTTGGCATCGCTTGGGCGCGACTCGTTTGCTCCGGTGGCTGATGCGTAGAGCTCCCAGCATCAGAGCCTTCTCGTTCCATCGCTTTTAGAACCGCAAGCCCCCTGACCTTCTTAACGCGTGGAAGGCCTGAGATACCGCCCAATGACAAAGGCCGGTCTCGCGACAATTTGCAGTCCGGATGATGTGCCGGGCGCTCGTAAAGATGCACCAGCGTCGCCTTCCGAATGGCGCCGTTGGGCACTTGCTTAGGGAAGAAGACCGGGGACTTTGCCGAATGCATCCCTTGGCACCCACAGATCAGCCAGCGCTTCTGCAAAGCCAACTCTTGAAGCTTGTGCACGACCACCGCGTCTTCCTTTGTCCCAAGAGCACTTTTTTTGAAAAAGCGTTCGATGTAGCCAAACCAAACCGGATCAAGCGTTTCAAGCACAACCGGCTCTTGGTCTTCGTCAAAATGATCGACGACAGCTATAGCTCTGGGATCAGGGTTCATCTTCGCACTTTGCCCAATAGCGAAGCGCATCGTCAATGCGGCACTACAACCTTCTTGGCTAACTTTTACCTTGTGCGAACGGGGTCTCGCTTTCAAGCCATTCCCGCTCAGCCTCACGAAAGAGCTTGGCAAGCGCGCGCAGGTATACAAGCTCGCTCTGGCACAGGTAAGACCGCACTTTGAGCCTCACCGTGACGGTGCTCGACGGTTGAAACGGCCGTCCACAGGACGGCCGGTCAACGCCTTACTTCTTCTTGCCCTTGTCGGGCGCTTGACTCAAAGCCGATCCTGCTGCGGTTTAAAGTCTTTCCCCGTTCCCCCGCTTTTGAGCACCTTACTGGCTGCGGCTGCCGCCTTAGGGCTGGTTTTCTCGTTCTTGGCCATGACACAAACTCCCTCCTCCAACCGATCGTGGCGCTTTAAGATGGCGCGCCCTGGGTCGCTGGAATAAGACTATCTGCACGCAGAAAAAGGCGTGATAATCCAAGACCCACTCGGCGGCGGTGCTTTTTTGCAGGACTGACCTGGGCGGCTAGACAGACCTCAGTTTCAGGTCGCAGCTCAGAGAAGCGATTCCGGGCGAGTGTTTGCCGATGCCATTCAAATTTTCTCTGACAGTGAAATCCCGACTGTAAGTCGCATGATGCCATCATCGAGTTCGTGGCACACGATCTGCGCACGAAGCTCTGACGGCACACCAAGCCCTTGCAGCTCCTGGATGAAGGTCTTCCGCAACGAATGGAACCCGAGCTTGGCCTTGGGCCAATTTTTGCCAATCTCGCCCAGATACCGGCTAAACGCCTTCGTGATCCAGTTCCCCTGCCCGTTCATAGCGTCTGCTTTGGCTTACGAGAATAAGCGCTTGTGACCAGCAGCCTTTCGGCTCTCCGCCCAGTCCCAAAACCCCAGCGCCAACGGCTCGGGATGAATCGGCACCGCGCGCAAGCTGACTTCGGTTTTGACCTTCTGGTGCTCTCCCTCGTCCGAAATCCGGATGCAAGGGATATTGCCTTCCTTGAATACATCCGCCACCAGCAGCTGCCCGACCTCAGAGGCACGCGCTCCTATGTAGAGCCCCAATGAGGGCTGCCCAGCGGGCATTTGGAGAAAGCCTTGGGAAGTTGACAGGCGAGAAGATCGCCTGGATCTGCTCTCGGTCGTAGGCCTTGAGGCCGAGCTTACGGCGAGCACGCTTTTCCCGCTGCGAATAGCTCACATGGCCTGATGCCGGATTGCCTGAGGCAAGCATCAGCGCCCGCAGTCGCGCGCTAGGCAATTCTTTCATATGAAGGGTGTGCTTGATGACCTTCCGTCCCAAGGCCCTTTACAGATCGACAGGAACGCGTTGGCGGAAGGACCAGTGACCGGCGAAGGATCGGACGAGATGATGAGGGATGCGCATCGGGAGATGTGTCCCGATTTGTGTCCCGCCCCGGATCTCAATTCCTCAACAAAAAAACAATTTAAGCCATTGATTTATATAAATAATGGCGGAGAGAGTGGGATTCGAACCCACGGAAGGTTTGACCCTTCGCCGGTTTTCAAGACCGGTGCCTTAAACCGCTCGGCCATCTCTCCGTTTGCGAACGCGGCGGTGCTGCGGAAGAGCGTCGCAGCCGCTTGAAGCACAACGCCGCGGAAGCGCGACGCTGCAGTGCCTGTCCCGCTCGACGCAGCCGGTGCCACTGATGGCACCACATGCACCCCGAACCCAGGACCACCGGCCCGGGCGCGCATTTTCGCACGCCCGCGGCGGTTTTGCTCGACCGACGTGTTCGGCCGGCAGCTCGATCAACCCGCCTCGACCGCCATGGCGCCCAGGGTCGAGTGCCGGGCCTTGGTGCGTTCGGGGCAGTTGCCGCCGCAGTCCAGGCGCGAGGCTTCGATCTGTCGCGGCAGGTGTTCGGCGAGGAAGTCGATGAACACGCGCACCGCCGGCAGCAGGCCGCGGCGCGAGGCGAACACGGCGTGGCAGATGCCCTGCGGCAGCGACCATTCCGGCAGCACCACTTCCAGTTCGCCGTTGCGCACGGCTTCGGCGCAGACGGTCTCGGGCAGCAGGGTGATGCCGAAGCCGTCCTTGACCATGGACTGCAGCAGGGGGAAGTCGAAGCCGGCCACGCGCGGCTGCAGGTCGACGCGGCGCACTTCGCCGGCCGGGCCGTGCAGTTCCCAGCGCTGCCGGGCTTCGTCCTCGCTGATGCTGAGGGTGACGTGCGAGGTCAGCTCCTCGGGATCCTTGGGGCGGCCGGCGCGGTCCAGGTACTTGGGGCTGGCGACCAGCAGTTCCTGCACCTGGCCGAAGCTGCGCATCACCAGGCTGCCGTCGTCGTCCAGGCGCGAACGCACGCGCAGGGCGACGTCGTAGCCTTCGTTGATGATGTCGACGCGGCGGTTGCTGATGTTCAGTTGCAGCCGCACCTTGGGGTACTGGTCCAGGAACATCGGCAGCAGCTTGGGCAACTGCATCTGCGCCAGCGACACCGGCACGCTCACCCGCACCAGCCCGCGCGGTTCGGCGCTGAGCCGGTCGACCACTTCGCGTGCGGCCTGCGCCTCGGCCAGCATGGTCTGGGCGTGGCGGTGCACGCTCATGCCCAGGTCGGTGACGGCGAAACGGCGCGTGGAGCGCTGCAGCAGGCGCACGCCCAGGTCGCTCTCCAGCTGGCTGATGCGGCGGCTCAGGCGCGACTTGGGGATGCCCAGGGCGCGCTCGGCGGCGGCGAACCCGCCGTGGTCGACCACCATGGCGAAGTAGTACAGATCGTTGAGGTCGTGCATGTTCTTTCGATATTTAGAACGATGGGGACAATCGGATCCGGTTCATTCTACTCCTACAACGATTTGCGCTGCAGGGACGCCCGTCGCGCTCGCGCGGTGGCTCAGGCACGGATAGAGACGGACGCAGGGTAACCCCGGCCGGGCTAGCGCGAAGTGACGGGGACGGGAGCTCGGCGCACGCGGAACGCCGCTGCGGCGCGTGCTGCAGCGGGCACTGCATGCGAACGCCCTGCCCCGTCCGGGTCGAAGCCCCACCGTGGCGCAAGGCGGGGCACTGCCCGCATCAGGACACGTTGCCTGAGCGCAGTGACGGACAGGAGGACGTCGCCGCAGCAACGGCGACGCGAGGCGCGCCCGGGGCCGACGCCCCGGGCGCGAGCGATCAGCCGATCCGCTCGGCCCCGCCCATATACGGGCGCAGCGCATCGGGCACGGTGATCGAGCCGTCGGCGTTCTGGTAGTTCTCCATCACCGCGATCATGGCGCGGCCGACCGCGGTGCCTGAGCCGTTGAGCGTGTGCAGCAGCTCGGGCTTGCCGGTGGCGGGGTTGCGCCAGCGCGCCTGCATGCGCCGCGCCTGGAAGTCGCCGCAGTTGGAGCAGGAAGAGATCTCGCGATAGGTCTGCTGCGACGGCAGCCAGACTTCCAGGTCGTAGGTCTTGCTGGCCGAGAAGCCCATGTCGCCGGTGCACAGCAGCATCTTGCGGTACGGCAGGCCGAGCGTTTCCAGCACCACTTCGGCGCAGCGGGTCATGCGCTCGTGTTCGGCGGCGCTGTCTTCCGGGCGGCACACGCTGACCAGTTCCACTTTCTCGAACTGGTGCTGGCGGATCATGCCGCGGGTGTCGCGGCCGCCGCTGCCGGCCTCGGAGCGGAAGCACAGCGAGTGCGCGGTCATGCGCAACGGCAGGCGCTCGGCCTCGACGATCTCGTCGCGCACCAGGTTGGTCAGCGAGATCTCCGAGGTGGAGATCAGGTAGCGCTTCTGTTCGCCCAGCGCGGTGGCGAACATGTCTTCCTCGAACTTCGGCAACTGGCCGGTGCCGTACAGGCTGTCGGCGTTGACGATCACCGGCACGTTGGTTTCCTGGTAGGCATGTGGGCCGGTGTGCAGGTCCAGCATGAACTGCGCCAGGGCGCGGTGCAGACGCGCGATCGGCCCGCGCAGCACGGTGAAGCGCGCGCCCGACAGCTTGGCCGCCGCCTCGCCGTCCAGCCAACCGTGGCGCGCGCCGAGTTCGACGTGGTCCTTGACCTCGAAATCGAAGCTGCGCGGGCTGCCCCAGCGCTGCAGTTCGACGTTGTCGGCTTCGTCCTTGCCCACCGGCACGTCGGCCTGCGGCAGGTTGGGAATCTCCAGCGCCAGCGTCTCCAACTGCGCGCGGATCTCGTCCAGGCGCTGCTCGGAGGCCTTCAGTTCGTCGCCGAAGCCGGCCACTTCGGCCATCAGCGCACTCGCGTCCTCGCCCTTGGCCTTGGCCTGGCCGATCGCCTTGGAACGGCTGTTGCGCAGGCTCTGCAGTTCCTGGGTCCGCACCTGGATGCGCTTGCGGTCGGCCTCCAGGGCCTCCAGGGCGGCCACGTCCAGCGCATAGCCGCGACTGATGCGCAGGCGCTCGGCGAGGTCGGCGGGCTGTTGGCGAAGCAGAGCGGGATCGAGCATGGGCGCGGGGTGCCAGGGGAACGAACCCGGGATTATCGCCTGTCCGTCGCGGTTTTGCCGACTCGCGCCCGCCGCGGCGCGCGATTCACTGCGGCTATGCCAGAATCGAACGGTTCCCTACGGTGAGTCCCATGTCCACGTCGCCCTCGTCCTCCAAGTCCGGCATCGTGCTGCATCTGCCGCGGCGCCTGCTCGCGATCGTCGGCATCGCCTTCGCCGCCGGCCTGCTGCTGTTCCTGGTGGTGTGGCTGGTCGGACGCAAGGACAACGATTTCTACAAGCCGCAGCCGGCGCAGGTGCAGCAGGAGACCGAACAGGTGAAGCCGCTGCCCGAACCGCTGCCCGCCGGCAGCGCCGCCAGCAGCATGCCGCAGGCCAAGCCCGCGCCCGCCGGCGACGCGCCGAAGCTGGTGGAGACCGCACCGGCGCCGCCGCCGACCACCGAAGCGCCGGCGCCGGCCGCAGGCGGCGATGTCGCCGGCAACACGGCCACCGCGCTGGCACCGGGCAACCGCCCTGTGCCGCTGGAAGGGCAGACCCCGCCGCCGCGCTATCCCCCGGCGGCGCTGCGCCGTGGCGATGCCGGCACGGTGGTGGTGCGGGTCGAGGTCGATGCCAGCGGTGCGCCCGCCGGCGTGGCCCTGCTCCGGCGCAGCGGCTCGCGCGATCTGGACCGCGCGGCGATGGAAACCGTGCGCCGCTGGAAGTTCCGCCCGGCGCAGCAGAACGGCCGTGCAGTGCCGGCCAGCATCGAGATTCCGTTCGACTTCAAGCCGGGGCCGTAACTGAACCGCCGCCCGGACGCGCGGGCGGCGTTCACATGGGGGTGACACCCCTGAGGCGGGTCCTGGGTGACACTGGACCCGTCCCACGGCACCGGAGTTGCCGCCATGCCCACCCCGTACAAGTCGACACAGCCGCTGGACGCGTGGAAGCGCCCCGCCCGCCCGTCGTCTGCGCGCGGGGAAGCGCATGCGCGGGCCGATCGCGGGTCGCCCTGGGCCTGGATGATCGTGATCGCACTGGCTCTGGCGGTGGCCGGCTGGTGGCTGGCCGTGGACCGCGACGACGACGGCAGCGGCTACCGTGCTACCCAGTCCACACCGTCGACACCCGCCAACGATCCGCCGCGTCCGCAGCCGACGCACTGACGTTCCGAAACCAGACTTGCCTCTTCCCCCGGCCGCGCTTGCACGCGGCCGGTGTTGCGCACGCCATCAGGCGGTGCGCAACGCGAAGCCGGCGCCGCGCGCCAGCGTGTCGAAGCCCGGAAACGACGTCGCCACGTTCGCGACATCCTCGATCCGCACCTCGCCCTGCGCCAGTTGCCCGGCGATGGCGAAGGCCATCGCGATGCGATGGTCGCCGTGGCTCTCGATGGTCCCGGCGCCCAGCGTGCCACCGTGGATGGTGGCGCCGTCCGGGGTTTCGTCGACCACGATGCCCAGGCTGCGCAACCCGGTGGCCATCGCCGCCAGGCGGTCCGACTCCTTGACCCGCAGTTCCGCCGCGCCGCTGACCACGGTCTGGCCGTCGGCGGCGGCGGCGGCGACGAACAGCGCCGGGAACTCATCGATCATGTCCGGCACCACGTCCTCCGGAATCCGCGCACCGCGCAGCAGCGCGTAGCGCACGCGCAGATCCGCGACCGGCTCGCCGCCGTGCTCGCTGTGGTTGTGCTCGACGATGTCCGCACCCATCAAGCGCAGCGCGGCCAGCAGACCGGTGCGGCGCGGATTGAGCCCGACCGCCTTCAGGGTGATGTCCGAGCCGGGAATGATGCTGGCGGCGACGATGAAGAACGCCGCTGAGGAGAAGTCCGCCGGCACCGCGATATCGGTGGCGCGCAGACGCTGGCCGCCGCGCAGCCGCGCCTGGCCCGGCGAGAACGCGATGTCCACGCCGAACGCGGACAGCATGCGCTCGGTGTAGTCGCGGGTGGGATGCGGCTCCTGCACCGTGGTGACACCGTCGGCATACAGACCGGCCAGCAGCACCGCCGACTTGACCTGGGCGCTGGCCACCGACGAGACAAAGTCGATGCCGCGCAGCGGCTGGCCGCCATGGATGCGCAGCGGCGGCACGCCATTGGCCTCGGTGTCGATGCGCGCGCCCATCAGCGCCAGCGGCTCGGTGACCCGCCGCATCGGCCGCTTGGACAGCGACGCATCGCCGACCAGCACGCTGTCGAAGGGCTGCGCCGCGAGCAGTCCTGCAAGCAGGCGCATGCCGGTGCCGGCATTGCCGCAATCCAGCTCGCCCTGCGGCGCCTGCAGCCCATCCACGCCCACCCCATGCACGATGCGCTGCGACGGCGAAGGCGTCTCGATCCGCACCCCGAGCCGCGCGAAGATCGCCGCCGTCGAACGCGTGTCCTCGCCCTCGAGAAACCCCTCGATCCGCGACGTGCCATCGGCCAACGCCGCGAACATCACCGCCCGGTGCGACACCGACTTGTCCCCCGGCACCGTCAGCGTGCCCTGCAGCGCAGTGCCGCGCGTTGCGATCCAGCCTTGCTCGTTGCTCATCATCGTTCCTGAAAGTCCAACCACCCGAAGATCCACCATCACCCGGCGACATCGGCGCCGCTACCGCGCGCTTGCGCTGCTGCCACGACGCCTACACCAAGTCAGCCACCGCCGTTGCCGTTGCTCTTGCCGTTGCTCTTGCCGTTGCTCTTGCTGTTGCTCTTGCTGTTGCTGTTGCTGTTGCCGTTGTTCTTGCTTTCGCTGTTGCTCTCAATCCCCCGTAAGGGCTGGCGGACACGGCGGGTAAAACCCCGTGAGGGGCGACGCGCAGGATGCGCGTCGTTTTCGGCAGGCACATGGATGTGCCTTCCGAAAATTCCCGTCGTGTCCGCGGACCCCGCGCGCAGCGCGGGGCAGCCCGCCCGGGGGTGTGTTTCTTTTGGTTACTTTTCTTTGCACAAGCAAAGAAAAGTGACTCGCGCGCAAGCGCGAAAGCTGTTGCCGTTAGCTGTTGACGTTAAAGCTGTTGCTGCTGAAGAAGTTGCTGCTGAAGAAGCGGTTTCACATTCCAGGGAACGCCCCGTCGCGGCTGAAGCCGCTCCTACACGTGCACATCTCATCGTGGCCCAAGCGCCCCACCGCGGTCAGAACCGAAGCAACCCCGCAACCAACTCAAGGCACCGCCACCGGATACGACCCCAACACCTTGATCTGCGCCGAATGCGCCTTCAACTCCGCCAACGCCAACTTCATCGCCTCATCCTCCACATGCCCCGCCAGATCGATGAAGAACCCGTACTCCCACTTCGCCTGATGCGACGGCCGCGACTCGATCCGATTCATGCTGATCCCATGCCGCGCGAACGGACTGAGCACATCGAACAACGCACCCGGCTTGTCGTGGATGAACACCAGCACCGACGTACGATCGTGCCCCGACGGCGGGAAGATCTGCCGCCCGATCACCAGGAAGCGCGTCGTATTGTCCGCGTCGTCCTCGATCGACTTCATGATGACCTTCTTCAGCGCATACACATGCGCCGCGCTCTCCCCGCCGATCGCCGCCGCATCGTCGGCATTGCGCGCCCGGCGCGCGCCCTCGGCGTTGCTGGAGACCGGAATCTTCTCCACCTTGGGCAGATTCGCGCGCAGCCAGCCGGCGGTCTGCGCGAACGACTGCGGATGCGCGTAGATCCGCTCGATCGCGTCCAGCCGCCCACTGCGCGAGAGCAGGAACTGGTGCACGCGCAGCTCGGTCTCGCCGCAGATCTTCAGGTTGGAGGTCAGGAACATGTCCAGGGTGACCTGGATCGTGCCCTGCCCCGAGTTCTCCACCGGCACCACGCCGAAGTCGGCGTTGCCGCTTTCCACTTCCTGGAACACTTCCTCGATGGTGGCCATCGGCAGGCCCACCGCCGAGCGACCGAAGTGTTTGAGCACCGCCTGCTGGCTGAAGGTGCCCTCCGGCCCCAGGTAGCCGATCTTCAGCGGCTCCTGCTGCGCCAGGCACGCGGACATGATCTCGCGGAACACGTGCACCAGCACTTCGTCGCTGAGCGGGCCCTGGTTGCGGTCCACCACCATGCGCAGCACCTGCGCCTCGCGCTCGGGCCGGTAGTAGTCCACCGCCGCGGCGAGCTTGCCCTTGGCCTTGCCGACCTGGTGCGCGAACTGCGCGCGCTCGGCGATCAACGCCTGGATGGTGCGATCGATCTCGTCGATCTTGGCGCGCACGTCGGCCAGGGCCGGCGTGGCGGCGGGTTTCGCGGACTTGGCCGGCTTGGCGTCGGCGGCGGGAGATTTCTTCGGCTTTGCGGCCATGGATCGGGGGTTCCTCGGTGGTCCGGATCGCCGGCGCGATCCGGTCGCGGCTGAAGCCGCTCCTACAAAAATCGGCGACTCAGCCGTGGCGCTGCTGGAAGTCGTGCATGAACGCGACCAGCGCCTGCGCGCCGGCCAGGGGCATGGCGTTGTAAAGCGACGCACGGATGCCGCCGACCGCCTTGTGGCCCTTCAGCGCCAGCAATCCGGCCGCCTTGGACTCGGCGACGAAGCGCGTGGTCAGGGTCTCGTCCGGCAGGAAGAACGGGATGTTCATCCGCGAGCGCACCGCCGCCGCGACTTCGTTGCGATAGAAGCCGCCGGAGGCGTCGATCGCCGAATACACCAGCGCCGACTTGGCCTGGTTGCGCGCGGCGAATGCCTCCACGCCACCCTCGGCCAGCATCCACTTGAACACCAGCCCGGCCAGGTACCAGTTCCAGGTCGGCGGGGTGTTGAGCATGGAGTCGCGCGCCACGTGCGAGCGATAGTCGAAGATGTCCGCGCGCGGCTGGCCGGCGCGTTCGAGCAGGTCGCGGCGGATGATCACCACGGTGACGCCGACCGGGCCGAGGTTCTTCTGCGCGCCGGCGTAGATCAGCGCGTACCTGGAGACGTCGATCGGCTCGGAGGCGATGCTGGAGCTGAAGTCGGCGAACAGCGGCACGTCGCCGACGTCGGGCGTGTCGCGGAACTCCACGCCGTGGATGGTCTCGTTGGCGGTGATGTGGACGTAGGCGGCATCCTCGCGCAACTGCCAGGCCGCGCGCGGCGGGATGTCGCGGAAGCCGTCGGCCTCGCTGCTGGCGGCCACGTGCACGTCGACGTACGGCCCGACCTGCTTGATCGCGGTCTTGCCCCAGTGCCCGGTCACCACGTAGTCCACGGTCTGCCCGGGCGCGGCGAAGTTCAGCGCCAGCAGCGCCTGCTGGGTGGTGGCGCCACCGGCCAAGAACAGCACGACATAGTCGTCGGGAATGCCGATCAGCCGGCGCAGGTCGGCGTCGGCCTGCGCCGCGACCTCCATGAACTCGGCGCCGCGGTGGCTCAGCTCCACGATCGAGGCGCCCACGCCGTTCCACTCCAACATCTCCGCCTGCGCCTGGCGCAGGACCGATTCCGGCAAGGCAGCGGGGCCGGCACTGAAATTGAACGCGCGCGTCATGGGGCACCTATCGGACAGGACCCCTAGTATGCCGCAGCGCAACAGCTTGCGGCCCGGGCAATTTAGGTTGCATTTGCATCCATTCGCCCTGCGCATGCGTAGTCTGTGGTGAAGTCCCCGCCACTGCTCGCCCCCTTCGCTCCAGGAGTCCGCCATGTCGTTGCGCGATGCCCTCACCGTTCCCAGCCGCGAGATCACCGACGAGGCGGTCTACCGCGACCGGCGGCGCCTGCTGCAGGCCCTGGCGCTGACCCCGCTGTCCGGCCTGGTCGGCTGCGCCGACGCCGAGCCGCCGGCCCCGCCCAAGACCGTGGTGACGCCGGAGCAGGCGCGCAGCGGGTTCCGCACCAACGAGGAGCTGACCCGCTACGAGGACGTGACCAGCTACAACAACTTTTACGAATTCGGCACCGACAAGACCGATCCGTCGAAGGCGGCCAAGACCCTGCGCACCTCGCCATGGTCGGTGAAGGTCTCCGGCGAATGCGAGAAGCCCGGCACGCTGTCCCTGGACGACCTGCTCAAGGGCCATACGCCCGAGGAGCGGATCTACCGGCTGCGCTGCGTGGAAGGCTGGTCGATGGTGATCCCGTGGCTGGGCGTGCCGCTGGGCGACGTGCTCAAGCGCTTCGCGCCGACCTCCAAGGCCAAGTATGTCGCCTTCACCACCCTGGCCGATCCCAAGCAAATGCCCGGCATCCGCTACAGCTCGATCGACTGGCCGTACAAGGAAGGCCTGCGCATCGACGAGGCCATGCACCCGCTGACTCTGCTCGCCACCGGCCTGTACGGCAAGCCGCTGCCGCAGCAGAACGGCGCGCCGCTGCGGCTGGTGGTGCCGTGGAAGTACGGCTTCAAGAGCATCAAGTCGATCGTGGAGATCCGCTTCGTCGAGCGCATGCCGGAAACCGCCTGGCACGAGCTGCAGCCGTCCGAGTACGGCTTCTTCTCCAACGTCAATCCGGCGGTGGACCATCCGCGCTGGAGCCAGAAGACCGAGCGCCGCATCGCCGGCAAGGCCAGCAAGCTGTTCGCCGAGCGCATCCCCACCCGCCCGTTCAACGGCTATGCCGATCAGGTGGCGTCGCTGTATGCGGGGATGGATCTGAAGAAATGGTATTGAGGAGAGGCTGGGAATGGGGAACTGGGAATCGGGAATGGGAAAAGCGCGGCGCCTGGTGGTTGCCTCGCGCGACGGCTGGAGTCGCAGTCGGTGTGCCGCGTGGCGCCTGTGCCAACACGGCGCGATGACGGCGCATGGCTAAGACCTCCGCTTCGTTGATCGCCGCCAAGGCGGTGGTGCACGCGCTGGCGCTGGCGCCGATGGCGTACCTGGGCTGGCAGTTCTGGCAGGTGTGGCAGACCGGCAGCGATGCGCTCGGTGCCGATCCGGTGGCCGAGGTCGAGCATCGCACCGGGTTGTGGGCGCTGCGGCTGCTGCTGTTGACCCTGGCCATCACCCCGCTGCGGCAACTGACCGGGCAATCGGTGCTGTTGCGCTTCCGGCGCATGCTCGGGCTGTACGCGTTCTTCTACGCGACCGTGCATCTGGCGGCCTATCTGGGGTTGGACCTGCGCGGCTATTGGACGCAGATCTTCGAGGAGATCGTCAAACGCCCGTACATCACCGTCGGCTTCCTGGCCTGGTTGCTGCTGGTGCCGCTGGCGATCACCTCCACCCAGGGCTGGATGCGCCGGCTCAAGCGCAACTGGGGCAAGCTGCACAAGGCAATCTATGCGATCGGCGTGCTCGCCGTGCTGCACTTCTGGTGGCTGGTGAAGTCGGACATCCGCGAACCGCTGCTGTACGCGGCGATCCTGGCGGTGCTGCTGGGCTGGCGCGGCTGGCGGGCGCTCAGCGCGCGCCGAACCACAGCAGGCCGCTGAGCGCGGCGGCCAGCAACAAGGCGCTGAGCAACAGCCACGGCCAGCGCCGCGCGGTGGCCGGGCGCGGCGCCACCGCCGGGGTCAGCGTGAGCGCGGCCAAGGCGGGGTCGTCGCGCAGCGGCTCGGCACCGACGACCTGCGGGACTTCCAGCACGAAGCGGTGCTGGGCATCGAATACCACCTGGTCGCCGGGCTGCAGCCAGCAGCTGCGCACGGCCACGCCATTGACCTGGGTCTGCGCCTCACCGAAGCCGCGCAGCAGTACCCGCTCGCCATGCCGTTCCAGGCGCGCGTGCTGCTCGGCGCAGGCCGGATCGTCGATGCGGATGTCGCACTCGCGCAGGCGGCCGATGCTGCGTACGCGGTCCACAGTGAAACTGCGGCCATGGTGCGGACCGCCGACGCCGCGCAGCACCAGGCGCGGATCGTCGTGCTCGGCCTCGCTGACCTCGGGCAGGCGCTGCAGCGGCTCGCACTTGCCCTGCACCACCATCTCCACGCCGTCGGCGTAGACCGCGTCGCCGGCGCGCAGCAGGGCCATGCGCCGCACCGGGCGGCCGTTGACGTGGATGCCACGGCTACCGTTGGCGACCTGCAGCCACAGGCCGCGCCGGTCCAGGCAGAACTGCGCCAGCAGCAACGCGCCCTGGGTGTCGTCGACCACGCTGACCTGGCCGGAGGCCAGCCGCACGATGCGATGCACGCCCGCGCGCAGGGGCCGGTCGGGATGTTGGCGGTTGCTGAAATGGACTTGCAGATCGTGCACGGCGGGCAGCCTAGCAGGTTGCCTGCGCGTGCAGAAGCGCGCGCGCTGGACAATGCACCGCGCATACGCACAATGCCTGATCGTTCACGCGGGCACCCGCCCGCACAGGAGCCAGCATGTCCAGCATCGACATCCGCCACGACCACGACAAGACCCCCGCGCAGGCCCGCAAGGCCATCGAAACCGCCGCCAAGAAACTGTCCGAGCGCTTCGACCTGGAATCGCACTGGGATGGCGATTCCCTGCTGTTCTCGCGCTCGGGCGTGGACGGACGCATCGAACTGCTGCCCAAGCAGGTGCACGTGACTGCCGAGCTGGGCTTCCTGCTGTCGGCGATGAAGGGCACGGTGGAAAGCGAGATTCGTCGCGTGCTGTCGGAAAAGCTGGGCTGATCAGTGCATCGAGCCCCTCTCCCCTCGGGCGAGGGGTTGGGGTGAGGGTACGGCGTCAAGCGCTGACGCAATCAAGCTGCACGAGGCTTCGCCCGGACCCTCATCCGCCCCTCCGGGGCACCTTCTCCCGAGGGGAGAAGGGAGCACCCAAAGCCCCTCTCCCGTCGGGAGAGGGGTTGGGGTGAGGGTGCGGTAGCAAGCGCTGACGCGATCAGTTGCACGAGGCTTCGCACGTACCCTCATCCGCCCCTTCGGGGCACCTTCCCCCGCAAAAGGGGGCCATGGTCCCGAGGGGAGAAGGGAGCAGCCAAAGCCCCTCTCCCGCCGGGAGAGGGGTTGGGGTGAGGGTCCGACCGCTGACTCACTCCAACGCAAACGGATCCGGATCGCCCGCGAACAATCGTTCCGACACGGCGCGCTCTGTGGTCTCGATATCGCCGATGAACCCCTCGGCATCGCCCAGCTTGGAGAACGCGTCGAAACCCCGCTCCAGGAATCCCTGCAGTTCCGACAGCCCCGCTGCCTTGGCCGGGCCTCGGGCGAAGCGCAGCAGCATGCGCACGCCGGGTGTGTGCACCGCCTTGGCCAGGCCCAGGCCGACGCGGGCGATCAGGTCGATCTGGCGCTGGCGCAGCCGGGGTAGCCCGGTCTGCCGATAGGCTTCGGCATACAACGCTTCGTCCAGGCGCTTGCGCCGCGGCGCCAGGTCCTGCAGCGCCTCGGCCATGCGCAGGTCCAGGGCGTGGGTCAGCGCACCCAGCTCGATGCCGTCGGCGACCGTGTCCAGCAACGACGCCGGCATCAGCCGCTGCATCATCGGCAACACCTTGACGATGTCGGCGTCGCGACGGCTGAAGTCGCGGTCGCCATAGACGTCGGTCAGGAAGAACATCGCCGCCGGACGCCGCTGCGGATCCTCCAGGAAATGCTCGAAGCTGCGCTCCAGCCGCTCCGATTGCCAGCGCCGCAGTTCCTGCAGCCAGCGCAGCGCATTGCGCGGTTCACGCACGGGGTCGTGCAGCGCCTGGTGCCACGCCAGGCGGCGGCCGAGTCGTTCCAGGACGGGAGTGCTGCGCGCCATGGGCGCCGATGATGGTCGCAGCCCGGCACGACCGCAAGCGTCACGGCGCTCGGCTACACTCGCGCCACTGCCTCCTGCGGACCGCGCATGCTTTCCCTCCACAGCGCCTCGCCCCGTCCCCATTCCAACGGCCGCATCGGCCTGGCCATCGCCGGCGGCGGGCCGATCGGCGGCATGTATGGCCTCGGCGCGCTGCGCGCCCTGGACGAGGCGCTGGACGGACTGGACCTGACCCGCCTGGATTGCTACGTGGGCGTCAGCTCCGGCGCCTTCCTGACCGCCGGGCTGGCCAACCGCATCAGCAGCGCCGAGATCTGCCGGATCTTCGTCACCGGCAACAGCGACGATGCGCGGTTCCGCCCGGAAGACTTCCTGCGGCCCAACGTCTACGAGTATCTGCGCCGTGCCGCGACCCTGCCGGGGCTGGCCTACGGCTGGTGGCACGACCTGCTCACCGAACCGCGCAAGACCCGCTGGTCGGACCTGATCACCCGCTTCGGCGGACTGGTGCCCAGCGGCCTGTTCGACAACGCCGGGGTCGAGCGTTTCCTGCAGGACGTGTTCAGCCGACGCGGCCGCAGCAACGATTTCCGCGACCTCGACGCCAATCTGTTCGTGGTCGCGGTGGACCTGGACAGCGGCCGTGCGGTGCGCTTCGGCGAGCCGGGCATGGACCACGTGCCGATCTCGCTGGCGATCCAGGCCAGCGCGGCGCTGCCGGGGCTGTATCCGCCGGTGCAGATCGACGGCCACCATTACGTGGACGGCGCGCTGCGCCGCACCATGCATGCCTCCACCCTGCTGGAGCGCGGCATCGACCTGATGATCGGGATCAACCCGCTGGTGCCCTACGACGCCACCCACGCGCCGCGCCGCAATGGCCACATCGACCGCGCGCGGCTGCTCGCCGGCGGCCTGCCGGCGGTGCTGTCGCAGACCTTCCGCACCCTGCTGCAATCGCGCATGCAGGTGGGGCTGGAGAAGTACGCGCGGCAGTACCCGCAGGTGGATCAGTTGGTCTTCGAGCCCAACGCCGACAACGGCGAGCTGTTCTTCACCAATCTCTTCAGCTACGCCGCGCGCCACCGCGTGTGCCAGCTCGCCTACCGCAACACCCTGTCCGACCTGCGCCGCAACGCGCAGACGCTGGAACCGCTGCTGGCCGCACACGGCATCGCGCTGCGCCACGATATCCTCAACGACCGCAAGCGCACCTTCCTCGATGGCGTGGACGTGCAGCCGCGGCGCATGACCGAGACCACCGCGCGGCTGCGGCGTGCGCTGGACGACGTCGACCAGGTCATCGCCGGCCGCCGCGCCAGGCGCCGCACCCGCCGTTCGCCGGAGGCGTAGCGCTGCCGCCCCGGCCGACGGCGCCATCGCTCCCCGCGCACTGCGCACGCTGGTGTGATTACTCTAGTCACAGTCCCGAGTCTCGAACCCCGCCACTCACCCGCCGAAGGAACCGCACCGTCATGGCCACTCTGAAGAAGTCCGCCCGCAAGAAGCGCAGCACCGCCGCTGCCGACGACACCCTGCAGGCGCAGGCGGAAAAGCTGTCCAAGCGCCTGGGCGAATCGGCGCAGCAGGTCTGGCTGGCCGGGGTCGGCGCGTTCGGCCGTGCGCAGGCCGAGGGCGGCAAGCTGTTCGAGACCCTGGTGAAGGAAGGCCTGAGCCTGGAGCAGAGCACCCGCAAGCTGGCCGGCGGCGGGGTCGATGCGGTGCGCGATGCGGTGGAGAACCGGGTCGGCCAGGCCCGCGAGCGCGCCGCCGACACCTGGGACCGCCTGGAGAAGGTGTTCGAGGACCGCGTGCAGCGCGCGCTGCGCCGCCTGGAAGTCCCCAGCCGCGAGGACCTGGGTGCGCTGATCGAGCGCGTGGACGCGCTCAATGGCGAACTGCGCCATCTGCGCGGTGGCCGTGCCACGCAGGCGGCGAGCAAGGCGCCGGCGGCGAAGAAGGCCGCCAGGAAGACCACGGCGTCGCCCGCCGGCGCCGCCAAGCGCGCAGCACCGGCGCGCCGACCTGCCGGCCCGGTGGTCGCCAAGGTCGCGCCAGCCAAGCGCGCGGCCGCGCCCAAGCGCGCCAGCCGCAAGCGCAGCGAGACACCGACCACGGCCGAGTAACCGGATTGTTGCAAAGCAACACGTTTTTCCAGACAATCGAAACGGACCCGCCAGTCCATCAGAAGACCGTTTGCTCCCCTCCCCTCTCGGCTTCGGACTGGCGGGTCTTTTTTGTCCGCCGTCCACCGCTGTCGCCTTGCCGGCGCCGTGACACGCTGGCGATACACTGACTTCCTTACGGCGCGTGTGCGGGTGCGAGCATGTTTTCCTGGATAGCGGCAGCGATCTTGGCAGTCGCGGCATGGCTGGCGGCCAGCCTCTACCTGTGGCTGGTACGGCGCCGCGAGAATGAGGCCATGGCCGGGCTGCACGCGCTGGCCGGCCTGCACTGGCGCGATTTCTCCTACATGGTGCGGCGCGCGATGCGCGAACAGCGCGACCTGCAGGACGCCACCGTCGACGAGCACACGAGCCAGGAACCGCAAAGCGACTTCGTGATGACCCGCGGCGAGGCGCGCTGGCTGCTGTCGTGCAAGCACGGCCGGGCCTACCGGATCGGCTCGGCCGCGGTCAACGAACTGGGCGCGGCGGCACGGCTGATGGGCGCGCAGGGCGGCATCCTGATCACCGAGGGCAAGGTGCAGCGCGACGGCATCGCCGCGGCCGAGAAGCAGGCGGTGGAAATCCTCGACGGCCCGCGCATCTGGCCGATGCTCAAGCCCTACCTGCCCAGCGAACTGGAAGACGGCGTGATCGGCGCCAGCCGCCGCCGCGCGCAGCGCCACATCGCCATCGCCGGCCTGGCCTCGCTGGCCCTAGGCGTGGTGACCGGCGTCGGTGCGCTGGCGTTGCAGCAGCCCGCAGAGCCTCCGGCAGCCGTGACCGCAACGGCATCATCGCCTACGCCCGCTGCCGCAGCCGCGCCTACGCCGGCCGCAACCACGCCAACGAGCACCACCGCTGTCGCGCCCCAACCGGCGCTGGACGACGCCGGCGACCTGGCCGACCCCGATCCCGCCACCGAACAGCGCAACCGCCAGGACCTCTCCAAGGCCCTGGCCGGCACCCCGGGCGTGATCCGCGGCATCTGGCAGACGCAAATGACCCTGGTGGTCGACCGCAGCGGCGACGACGCCCAGGTGTGGCCGCGCATCTGCCGCGAAGTGGAGCGCTACCCGTCCCTGCGCACCGTCCGCATCCAGCTCAACCCGCGCCCGGGCCACGAGGAACCGGTGCGCTGGCGGCAATGCAGGACGTTTTGAGCGGGGATTGGGGAATCGGGAATGGGGAATCGGTAGAGCGGGCTATCGGCATGCGACGAGCATGCACGAGCGACTTTCCTGCCCGACTAGCACAGTAGCGGCCCTGCGTGCAGCCAGCGCTTTTGCAATTCCCGATTCTCAATTCCCGATTCCCAGCTCCTACCAATGGACGCCCCGCATCAACGCCGCAAACGCGATCTGCTCCTGGCTCGGCTTGGTCTCGCGTAGCGCCTTGCGGTCGCCCTTGGCCGCGGCCGAGTCGGGGAACAGTTCGAAGGCGGTGTTCATCACCACCTCGTAGGCCTTCGGCGCCACGGCGTTGACCAGGGCGGCGAAGATGCCCAGGCGCGTGGCCACGCGGCTGGGGCGTTCGATGATCGCCTTGACCATCAGGTCGGCGGCCTCGTCCACGCTCAGCGTCGGCACGCTGTCGTACATCTTGGTGGGCGCGATCATCGGGGTCTTCACCAGCGGCATGTTGACCGTGGTGAAGCTGATGCCCTTGCCCGACAGCTCGCCCTGCGCGCAGCGGCTCCAGGCGTCCAGCGCCGCCTTGGAGGCGACGTAGGCGGAGAAGCGCGGCGAGTTGGCCAGCACGCCGATCGAGCTGACGTTGATGATGTGGCCCTTGCGCCGCGCGGTCATGCCCGGCAGCACGCCCATGATCAGGCGCAGGCTGCCGAAATAGTTCAGCTGCATGGTCCGCTCGAAATCGTGGAAGCGGTCGTAGCTGAGTTCGATCGAGCGGCGGATCGAGCGGCCGGCATTGTTGATCAGCACGTCGACATGGCCATGCGCGTCCAGCACGGTCTTGAGCAGGCGGTCGCAGTCGGCCAGATCCGACAGGTCGGCGGTATAGGCGAAGACCTTGCCGCCCTTGGCGTTCATCGCATCGCGTGCGGCATGCAATTCCTGCTCGCCGCGGGCCACGATGACGGTGATGGCGCCGGCCTCGGCAACGCGCTGCGCGGTGGCCAGGCCGATGCCCGAGGAGCCGCCGGTGATCAACACCACCTTGCCGCGCACCTTGCCCTTGAGCGAACGGTCGACGAACAGGTCCGGGTCCAGGTGCCGTTCCCAGTGGTCCCACAGGCGCCAGGCGTAGTCTTCCAGCCGCGGCACGGCGATGCCGCTGCCCTTGAGCGCGCGCTCGGTCTCGCGGCTGTCGAAGCGCGTGGGATAGGTGATGAACTTCAGCACTTCGCGCGGGATGCGGAAGTCGCGCAACAGCATGCCGGTGAAGCGGCGGATCGGCGGCAGGCTGCCGACCGCGGCGCGGATGCTGGAGGGCACGAACGCGAACATGCGCGCGTCCACCCGCAGGGTCATCTCCGGGGCGTGGCCGGCGCGGCAGAACACGTTGAGCACCTCGCCCACGCGCAGCGGCTCGGGGTCGGTGAGGTGGAAGGTGTGGCCGTCGAGCTTGGGCTTGTGCGCGATGTGATCCATCGCGTCGGCGACGAAGTCCACCGGCACCAGGTTGATCCGCCCGCCCTCGATGCCCAGCATCGGCGCCCACGGCGGCAGCAGCTGGCGCAGTTTCTTGATCAGCGGGAAGAAGTAGTAAGGGCCGTCGATCTTGTCGATAGCGCCGGTGCGCGAATCGCCGACCACCATCGCCGGGCGGTAGATGCGCCACTTGATCCGGGTCTCGGCGCGCACCAGCGCCTCGGCATCGTGCTTGGTGCGCAGGTAGGGATCGTCCAGGCCCTCGGCTTCCTCGAACATGTCCTCGCGGAAGATGCCCGGGTACAGCCCGGCCACCGCGATCGAACTGGTGTGGTGGAAGATGCCGGCGCCGAGCTGCGCGGCCAGTTCCAGCGCATTGCGGGTGCCGTCGAGGTTGGCGATGCGCTGGTCCTCGGCCTTGGCGGTGAGGTCGTACAGCGCGGCCAGGTGGAAGAAATGCTTGACCTTGCCTTGCAGCGTCTTGCGCTGCGCCGTGGTCAACCCGCAGTACGCCGCGCCGACGTCGCCGTGCAGCACCACCAGGCGCTTGGGATCCCAGCCCTGCTCACGCACCAGCGCATCGAACTTGCGCTGCGACTCCTTACGCAGCAGGACATGCACGACGCCCTTGCGCCGCATCAGCTTGGCCATCAGGTAGCGGCCGATGAAACCGGTGGCGCCTGTCACGAAATACGTCATGCCGAACCATCCCTCGTTCCGCGGCCACGGCCCCTCGCCCGGCCCCGGCGCTAACTTGCCAGAGTGCGGCGGGCAGGACAAACGCACGCCGGCGTATGGCGAACGTGCGGCATCGCAGCATCGCGCACCGGAGAGGCGACTGCGCGTGCCTCATCATCCGTGCTCGTCGCGCGTCGTGTCGCGTCCTGGAAGAGCGGCGTCAGCCGCGACGGCCTTCCACGGACACCTTCGTCGCGCCGGCGTACGTGAGTTGCCTGCAGTCGCCGCGCGCCAAGCTCAGCGCGCGCCGGGCGAGAACCGCGCGACCAGGTCGTAGGTGTCGCCGAGGAACACCTGGCGCACGAAGGTCACCGCCTGCTCGCCGCGCCAGGTGCGTCGGTCGATCAGTAGACACGCGGTGCCGGCCGGCACCTGCAAGCGCGCCGCCTGCGCGGCGCTGGCGCCGACCGCGCTGATGCGGTGTTCGGCGCGGGTCCAGGGCACGTGCTGCAGCAGCCAGCTGCCGGGCACGGTCACCGCGAAGTCCATCTGCAAGGCCTCCGGCACCGCCACCGGATTGATCACCCGCTCTTCCAGCGCGAACGGACGGCCGTCGGCGTAGTGCAGGCATTGCAGCGCCAGCAGGCTGCCGCCCGCGGCGACCTCGGCCTCCTGCGGCAACGCCGCGCGCGGCGCGCGCTGCTGCCGCTCCAGCAGTTCGAAACGGTAGGCATGGCCACGCGCGGCGACCTCGACCGGGATATCCGGGATCTCCAGCGCCACCTGCTCCATGTGCGGATGCGGCCGCGCCACGAACGAACCGGCGCGGCGTCGGCGCTCGATCATGCCGGCGTCGGCGAGCAGCGCCAGCACCTTGTTGACGGTCATCCGCGAGCAGCCGTACTGCGCCATCAGTTCGTGTTCGAACGGAATGCGATGGCCGGGCGGCCACGCGCCGCTGCGGATGTGCGCCTCGATGTCGCGGCGGATGCGCTGGCTGAGCGGCAGCGTCGGCGCGGCCTGCGTCATCGGCAGTTCGTACCGCTGCAGGCAGCGCACAGCGCGCGCGGGTCGCGGCTCATGCGTCCAGCAACCGGGTCAGCGCACGCGCGTAGCGGGCGGCCACGCCCTCGCGCTGCAGGTGGCGGCCCTCGCGGACCAGCGCACGCCCGTGGCGCCAGACCGAACGCACCGCACCGCCGCGCGCGGCGAACAGCCAACTGTCGAGCCAGGCGTCGCCGTCGCGCGCCTGCAAGGCCGGATGCGTAGCGTCCAGTTCGACCAGATCGGCCGGGGCGCCCTCGCACAGGCCCTGGGCGACGCCGAGCGCCTGCGCCGCGCCCTGTGCGGCGGACTGGAACAGCAGGCGGCCGCTGGACAGCGCGGTGTCGCCGGTGAGCACATTGCGCCCGCGCAGGCTCAGGCGCTGGCCGTACTCGAGCAGGCGCAGTTCCTCGGCCGCATCGATCAGCACATTGGAGTCGGAGCCCACGCCGAAGCGGCCGCCGGCGCGCAGGAAGTCCTGCATCGGGAACAGGCCGTCGCCGAGGTTGGCCTCGGTGATCGGGCACAGCCCGACCACCGCGCCACTGGCGGCGATGCCCTGCACTTCCGCGGCGTCGACATGGGTGGCGTGCACCAGGCACCAGCGCGCATCCACCGGCGCGTGCGCCAGCAGCCATTGCACCGGGCGCTGCCCGCTCCAGGCCAGGCAGGCGTCGACTTCGCGGGTCTGCTCGGCGATATGGATGTGCACCGGGCCGTCGCACAACGGCAGCAGCGCCGCCAGTTCGTCCGGGGTGACCGCGCGCAGGCTGTGCGGGGCCAGGCCCAGCACCGCGTCGTCCAGTCCCTGCAGGGCGCGGCGGCTGCCGTCCAGCAGCGCGGCGAAGCCGTCGACGTCGTGCAGCAGGCGCTGTTGCGCCGGGTTCGGCGCGGCGCCGCCGAAATCGGCATGCGCATAGAACACCGGCAGCAAGGTCATGCCGATACCGCTGATCTGCGCCGCGGCAGCCAGGCGCTGCGCCATCTCGGCGCGGTCGGCGTAGGGCCGGCCGTCGGCGGCGTGATGCACGTAATGGAACTCGCCGACCCGGGTGAAGCCGGCCTCGAGCATCTCCACGTAGGCCTGCTCGGCGATGGCCTGCAGATCGTCGGGGCTCAGCCGCTGCAGGAAGCGGTACATCAGTTCGCGCCAGCTCCAGAAGCTGTCGCCGCTGCGCCCGCCGATCTCGGTCAGGCCGGCCATGCCGCGCTGGAAGGCGTGGCTGTGCAGATTGCCCAACCCGGGCACCACGATGTCCAGGCGCTGATCGCCAAGGGCTGCGGCCACGTCGCGCTCCACCGTGGCGATGCGGCCGCCGCGCACGCCGATACGCACGTCGCGCGCCCAGCCCTGTGGCAGCAGCGCGTGCGCGCACCAGAATTCGCCCGATCCCGCGTTGCCGTTGGCCTGCTGCTGCGCCTGGGTCTGCACTGGACACCCTCCATCGACCACAATATTGTATATACAAAATAACCGACGAGCCTGCCCGTGACCATGCCCTGCGACACGCTCTGGCACAACGCGCACCTGATGACGCTCGACGCCGAGGACGGCGGCCTGGGGCTGGTCCACGACGGCGTGGTGGCCTGCCGCGACGGCCGCATCGTCTATGCCGGCGCCGCCGCGCAGTTGCCTGGTCCGCTGTCGGCGCAACGCAGCATCGACTGCGGCGGACGCTGGATCGGCCCCGGCCTGATCGATTGCCACACCCACCTGGTCTATGCCGGCAACCGCGCCGGCGAGTTCGAGCAGCGCCTGCTCGGCGCCAGCTACGCCGACATCGCCCGCGCCGGCGGCGGCATCGTCTCCACGGTGCGCGCCACCCGCGCCGCCGACGAGGACGCCCTGCTCGCCGCCAGCCTGCCGCGGCTGGACGCGCTGCTGGCCGAGGGCGTGACCACGGTGGAGATCAAGTCCGGCTACGGCCTGACCCTGGACGACGAACTGCGCCTGCTGCGCGTGGCGCGGCGCCTGGGCGAGCTGCGCCCGGTGGACGTGTCGCCGACCTTCCTCGGCGCGCACGCGGTGCCGCCCGGCGCCGAGGCCCAGGCCTATATCGACGAGGTCTGCGAGCGCATGATCCCGGCGGTCGCCGCGCAGGGCCTGGCCGAGGCGGTGGACGTGTTCTGCGAGCACCTCGCGTTCACCCCGGCGCAGACCGAGCAGGTGTTCCAGGCCGCGCAACGCCATGGCCTGGCGCTGAAGATCCACGCCGAACAGCTGTCCCACCAGGGCGGCGCGGCGCTGGCCGCGCGTTACGGCGCGCGCTCGGCCGACCATGTCGAATACCTGGACGACGCCGGCGTCGCCGCCATGGCCGCGGCCGGCACCGTCGCGGTGCTGCTGCCGGGCGCGTTCTATTTCACCCGCGACACCCAGCTGCCGCCGATCGCCGCAATGCGCGCCGCCGGCGTGCCGCGTGCGCTGGCCACCGACTGCAACCCCGGCACCTCGCCGCTGACCAGCCCGCTGCTGGCGATGAACCTGGCGGCGACGCTGTTCCGGCTGACCGTGGCCGAATGCATCGCCGGCTTCACCCGCGAGGCGGCGCACGCGCTCGGGCGCCAGGACCAGGTCGGCCGGCTGCGCGCCGGGCTGGCCTGCGACCTGGCGATCTGGGACATCGCCGAACCGGCCGAATTGGTCTATCGCATGGGCTTCAACCCGCTGCATGCGCGTATCTGGAGAGGACAATGAGCGACGATGAGATCCTGCTGCGCCCCGGCGCGGTGAGCCTGGCGCAGTGGCGCGCCGTGTACCGCGGCGCCAGCGTGCGCCTGGACCCGGCCTGCTCCGACGCGGTGCTGCGCAGCGCGCGCACCGTGGAGGCGATCGTCGCCACCGGCGCGCCGGTGTACGGCATCAACACCGGCTTCGGCAAGCTGGCCAGCGTGCGCATCGAGCGCGAGGACCTGGAGGCCCTGCAGCGCAACATCGTGCTGTCGCACGCGGCCGGGGTCGGCGCGCCGATGCCGGTGCCGGTGGTGCGACTGATGATGGCGTTGAAGCTGGCCAGCCTGGCCCAGGGCGCCTCCGGCGTGCAGCCGCAGACGCTGGCGCTGCTGGAAGCGCTGCTGCGCCACGAGGTGATCCCGGTGGTGCCGTGCCAGGGCTCGGTCGGTGCCTCCGGCGATCTGGCGCCGCTGGCGCACCTGGCCACGGCGATGCTCGGCGTCGGCGAGGCCTTCGTCGGCGACGCACGCCTGCCGGCGGCGCAGGCGCTGGCGCAGGCCGGGCTGCAGCCGCTGACGCTGGGCGCCAAGGAGGGCCTGGCCCTGCTCAACGGCACCCAGTTCTCCACCGCCTACGCGCTGGCCGGTCTGTTCGAGATCGAGCGCGTGTTCCATGCCGCGCTGGTCGCCGGCGCACTGTCCACCGAGGCCGCGAAAGGCTCGGACACCCCGTTCGATCCGCGCATCCACGCGCTGCGCGGCCAGCCCGGGCAGATCGCCACCGCCGCGGCGCTGCGCGATTTGATGCACGCCTCGGCGATCCGCGATTCGCACCGCGACAACGACGTGCGCGTGCAGGACCCGTACTGCCTGCGCTGCCAGCCGCAGGTGATGGGCGCGGCGCTGGACGTGATGCGCCAGGCCGCCACCACCCTGGCCACCGAAGCCAACGGCGTGTCGGACAACCCGCTGGTGTTCAGCGACACCGGCGAGGCACTGTCCGGCGGCAACTTCCACGCCGAGCCAGTGGCCTTCGCCGCCGACATGCTGGCGCTGGCGGTATGCGAGATCGGCTCGATCAGCGAGCGCCGCGTCGCCATGCTGGTGGATCCGGCGCTGTCCGGATTGCCGGCGTTCCTGACCCCCAAGCCCGGCCTCAACTCCGGCTTCATGATCCCGCAGGTCACCGCCGCGGCGCTGGTGTCGGAGAACAAACAGCGCGCCTACCCGGCCAGCGTCGATTCGATCCCGACCTCGGCCAACCAGGAAGACCACGTGTCGATGGCCGCGCACGGCGCGCGCCGCCTGCTGGCGATGGCCGAGAACGCGGCCAACGTGGTCGGCATCGAACTGCTGGCGGCCGCGCAGGGCTGCGACTTCCACGCGCCGCTGCGCTCCAGCGCCGCCCTGGAAGCGGCGCGCGCGCTGCTGCGCGTCCGCGTCCCGGCGCTGCAGGACGATCGCTATTTCCATCCGGACATGCTGGCCGCCACCGCGCTGGTGCGCGACGGCGCGCTGGCCGCGGCGGTGGGGATGCGGCTGCCCGAGGTTAGCGTCTGATCTGAAGACCCCGCCGTAGGAGCAGCTCTGCCCCTTTTTGGGATCAGCCGCAACCGGGCTTTACCGGGTAATGCCCCGTTCGCGGCTGAAGCCGCTTCCACAGAACAGCACAACGCGAGGCCGTATGACATCCCTGCCCGAGTGGCTCACTGTGCACCGCGGCGATGCGCCGCTGATCCTCAGCTTCCCGCACACCGGCACCGACCTGCCGGAAGCGCTGGCCGACCGTTTCGTCTCGCCATGGCTGGCGCAGCGCGATGCCGACTGGTGGGTGCACCTGCTGTACGACGTCGCCAACGCGCTGGGCGCGACCACCGTGCGCACCACGATCTCGCGCTCGGTGATCGACGTCAACCGCGACCCGGCCGGGGTGTCGCTGTATCCCGGGCAGAACACCACAGGGCTGTGCCCACTGACCACATTCGACGCGCAGCCGCTGTACCGACCCGGGGCCGAGCCGGATGCGGCCGAGATCGACGCGCGCCGCGCGCAGTGGTTCGCGCCCTACCACGCCGCACTGGACGCGGAGATCGCGCGCCTGCGCGCCCTGCACCCGGCCATCGTGGTGTACGACGCGCATTCGATCCGCTCGCGCATTCCGCACCTGTTCGACGGCGAGCTGCCGCAGTTCAACATCGGCAGCGCCGGCGCCTCCGGCGCGGTGGACAGCAGTTGCGCTGCGGCACTGACCGATGCGGTGGAGCGCGTCTGCGCCGGCAGCGGCTTCAGCCACGTGCGCAACGGCCGCTTCAAGGGCGGCTGGAGCACCCGCCACCACGGCGCGCCGGCCGACGGCGTGCACGCGATCCAGATGGAACTGGCCTGCCGCGGCTACATGCACGAGCCGGACACGGTCGACCCCAGCAACTGGCCCTCGCCGTGGCAACCCGAATACGCCGCGCCATTGCGCGCGGTGCTGCAGCAGGTGCTGCAGGCCTGCCTCGACTTCGCCCGCAGCCCCGCCGCATCCGCCCGCGCCGCCAACTGACGCGCGCGCAGCGCGTTCCGCCTTCCGCGCATCCACCTGAGGATTCCCGCATGACCCGCCTCGACGCCACCCGCACCATCCAAGCGCCCACCGGCAGCACCCTCACCTGCAAGAGCTGGCTGACCGAAGCGCCGCTGCGCATGCTGATGAACAACCTGCACCCGGACGTGGCCGAGCGGCCGCAGGAACTGGTGGTGTACGGCGGCATCGGCCGCGCCGCGCGCGATTGGGAGAGCTTCGACGCCATCGTCGAGACGCTCAAGCGCCTGGACGACGACCAGACCCTGCTGGTGCAGTCGGGCAAGCCGGTCGGCGTGTTCCGCACCCATGCCGACGCGCCGCGGGTGCTGATCGCCAATTCCAACCTGGTGCCGCGCTGGGCCAACTGGGACCACTTCAACGAACTCGATAAGAAAGGCCTGGCCATGTACGGCCAGATGACCGCCGGCAGCTGGATCTACATCGGCGCGCAGGGCATCGTCCAGGGCACCTACGAGACCTTCGTCGAAATGGGCCGGCAGCACTACGGCGGAGACCTGTCCGGCAAGTGGCTGTTCACCGGCGGCCTCGGCGGCATGGGCGGCGCGCAGCCGCTGGCCGCGGTGATGGCCGGCGCCTCGTGCCTGGCGGTGGAGTGCCGCAAGAGCAGCATCGACATGCGCCTGCGCACCGGCTACCTGGATACCTGGACCGACTCGCTGGACGAGGCGCTGCGCCTGATCGCCGAGGCCTGCGCGGCGAAGACGCCGCGCTCGGTCGGCCTGCTCGGCAACGTCGCCGACGTGCTGTCCGAGCTACTGGCGCGCGGGATCAAGCCGGACCTGCTGACCGACCAGACCTCCGCGCACGACCCGGTCAACGGCTACCTGCCGCAGGGCTGGACGGTCGAGCAGTGGGACGCCAAGCGCGTCTCCGCGCCGAAGGAGGTGGAACAGGCCGCGCGCGCCTCGATGGCCAACCACATCCGCGCCATGCTCGGTTTCCACGCCCTGGGCGTGCCGACCGTGGACTACGGCAACAACCTGCGGCAGATGGCGCTGGAGGAAGGCGTGGCCAATGCCTTCGACTTCCCGGGCTTCGTCCCCGCCTACATCCGCCCGCTGTTCTGCCGCGGCGTCGGCCCGTTTCGCTGGGCGGCGCTGAGCGGCGACCCGGAGGACATCGCCAGGACCGATGCCAAGGTCAAGGAACTGATTCCCGACAACCCGCACCTGCACCGCTGGCTGGACATGGCCGCCGAGAAGATCCGGTTCCAGGGCCTGCCCGCGCGCATCTGCTGGGTCGGCCTGGGCGACCGCGACCGCCTGGGGCTGGCGTTCAACGAAATGGTGGCCAAGGGCGAACTGAAGGCGCCGGTGGTGATCGGCCGCGACCACCTGGACAGCGGCAGCGTCGCCTCGCCGAACCGCGAGACCGAGGCCATGGCCGACGGCTCCGACGCCGTCTCCGACTGGCCGCTGCTCAATGCCCTGCTCAACACCGCCAGCGGTGCCACCTGGGTCTCGCTGCATCACGGCGGCGGCGTCGGCATGGGCTTCTCGCAACACGCCGGCATGGTCATCGTCTGCGACGGCACCGAGGCGGCGGCCAAGCGCATCGCCCGGGTGCTGTGGAACGACCCCGCGACCGGCGTCATGCGTCATGCCGATGCGGGGTATGCCATCGCCCTCGACTGCGCCCGCGACAAGCACCTGGACCTGCCCGGCATCCTGCGCTGAGGCCGGCGCCCGTCCGCCGCCTGCGCGCGGCGGGCGGGCGCACGACGCGGCAAAGCGGAACTGCGTCACCCCTCGCACGATGCAGCCTCAAGTTCGGCCGAGCTGCGCCGACAAGGGATGCATCGTTTCAAGGAGCCTGCATGGGCATCCTGATCTACCTCACTCCTGCCGTGGCGCTGTGGGCTGCCGTTGCCACAGCGTTCGCGCATGGCTTGTTCCAGCGTCTGGGGCATGCCTATCGGCGCGACGCGACTGCGAAGGAGACGATCGCGCGGTATCAGGCGGCGCTGAGCCAACTGAAGGCGCAGGCCGCCGCCAGCGCGCAGGAACTGGAAACGCTGCGCCAGGACCACGAGCGCCTGCGCGCGACCTACGAATACGAGGCAGCGCCCGCAGCGGCGGCGTCCGCCAACGCCGCACCGGCCGCGGCGCCTTCGCCCGCCCCCCCGAAGCCGGGGCCGGCACCGGCGGTTCCCCCGGCCGCGCCGCCATCGACCATAGCCCTGGCGCAGATCGACATCGCCGACGAAGTCGGCACCCTGCTCGCCCACGTCGCCCGCGTGGCGCGCAGCATTCGCCGCTACAGCGCCTACAGCCGCGGCCACAACGGCCCGGAGCCGGCCAGCGCGCGCTACGACCTGCACTGGCTCTCCGACTGCCTGCACAACCTGGACCAGGTCGGCCATGCGCTGGCGCGCAACAACATGGAAACCCTCACCGCCGCCTGCACCGAACTGCTGACCATGTACGAGCAGTACCTGCGCGACGGTTCCGGCTACAACAGCCGCGACACCTTCCAGCGGCTCAGCACGCAGGTGCCGCTGGCCGAAGTCACCGATGCAATCCGTTCCATCGCGGCCAAGGCCTCGCTGGCGCGACAGGCGCAGGCCGCCCACGAAGAGGCCGCGCATGCGCACGAACGCGTCGCCGACAGCCGCCAGGCCGACGCCCTGTCGATACTGTAACCGCGGCGTCCTCGCCGGCCACCGGCCGCGGCCCGCGTTGACCCGGCCTCCCGCCCGTGCTGTGATGCCTGCCGGTCAGGGCGGAGCGGGATCATGGCAGACAGCAAGGCGGCCTTCGAGAAAGCGGTCCAGGACATCAAGCAGCGGGCCGAGCGCCCCGACAACGACACCCTGTTGCGGCTGTACGCGCTGTACAAGCAAGGCTCGGAGGGCGACGTCAGCGGCGCCAAGCCGGGCTTCTTCGACTTCGTAGGCACCGCCAAGTACGAGGCCTGGGCCAAGCTCAAGGGCGTGCCGCAGGCGGAAGCGCAGAAGAAATACGTGGACCTGGTGAAGAAGCTGCTGGCCTGATGGCCCGCGACACCCGGCGGCGCATCCTCGAGACCGCCCTGGCGATGTTCAACGCGCAGGGCGAGCCGCACGTCACCACCAACCACATCGCCGACGAGCTGGAGATCAGCCCCGGCAACCTGTACTACCACTTCCGCAACAAGGACGACATCATCGAGCACCTGTTCGCGCGCTACGAGGAGCGCATGGACACGGCGCTGGCGCTGCCGAGCGCGCGCCTGCCGGGGCTGGAGGATATCTGGCTGCAGTTGCACCTGGTGTTCGAGTGCATCTGGGACTACCGCTTCCTGTACCGCGACCTGGTCGAGATCCTCAGCCGCAGCCGGCGCCTGCGCCTGCGCTTCGCGCGCATCCTGCGCCGTGCCGACGCCAGCGTGCAGGCGGTGTTCGAGGGACTGGCGCAGACCGGCGCGATGCGCGCCAGCGCCCAGGAACGCGGCGGCGTGGCCACCAACGTGCTGGTGGTGGCCACGTTCTGGCTCAACTATGCGGCCGCGCGCGGCGAAAAGGACGAGCGAGTGGCGATCCGCCACGGCATCGTGCAGGTGATGCAACTGATCGCGCCGTTCCTGCGCGACGCCGAACGCGCGCACCTGACCGCGTTGATGGACGCCTATCTGGATTGAAGCGCCCTGCCCTGCGCGCAAGCGCAGGCGGGGCGGTGCCGCTCAGTCGGCGGCAGCCTGCGCGGCTGGCCCGTCGAGCCGGTAGACCTTGCAGACCAGGCCCGGCGGAGTGCGGTAGGTGCGAAAGCCGATGGCCTCGTAGTACGCCTGCCCCAGCGCATTGTCGGCGGCGATGCTGGCGTCGATCTGCGCCAGCCCGGCGCTGCGCGCGGCCGCACAGGTGGCCCGGAACAGCGCGCTGCCGACCCCACGGCGCGCCGCGCGCGGGTCGACGTGGGTGCCGATGATGCCCCAGCCCTCGGCCACGTCGTAGGCATTGCCGGGACGCGCGATGCGCAGCGACTGGAAGCCGAGGACACGCCCATCGGCGTCCTCGGCCAGCACGCACTGGAGACGATCGGGATGCTGCAGGTAGGTCGCGCGCACCGTCGCCAGATCGGTCGGCGCCTTGCGCAGGCCGGCCGCGAAGATCGCGTCCTGCACCGCGAGCATCGCCTCGGCATCGTCAAGCGTGGCGGGCCGGATCTGCATGGTGCCGTCTCTCGTCAGGTCGTGGCCGGCGAGTATGCCCGAGCGTGGCCGGCCGCCATGCGTACGGAGGCGCCGGGTCAGGCGCCAGCGCGACGACGGCCAGTCACGCGCTTGGCCGGGCTGCGCTTGGCAGCCGCCGGCTTGGCGCCGCGCTTGCCCGTCGCGGCGCGCTTGCGCGACTGCGGACGCGCCTGCAACCCCAGCTTGACCAGCACCGGCTGCAGGCGCGCCTCGACCTCGGCGCTCAACGGCTGCACCTGACCACGCAGCGCCGCCGCGCCCTCGCGCACGCTGCTCTCGGCCTCGTCGGCCAGTTGCGTGGCCAGCGCCTTGAGCGTGGCAGCGCCCTGCGCGGCATCGGCGGCGGCGGCCAGCGCGCGCTTGCGGGTCAGCGCGACCACGCCCAGCCCGGCCAGCCACAGGTGCCGCGGGTTCAGCCGGTCCGGCCGCAGCGCGGAGGGGGAACGCTTCTTGGTCGCCATCGCAGGATCTCCAGAGGGGGCCGGCAGTGGCCCCGATGCGCACCATGCTGGCGCCGGCGGCTTGAGCAAACACACTATCGGCGCCCCACCCTTGCCACGTGCCGGCAGCGGCGCCATGCTCGGCGCGGACGCCGTGGCCCGGCGCCGCACAGGGAGATCCACATGGCAGCAAAATCGGGCGCGTGGGCGCCGTTTCCGTACGACGCCAAGGCCTACGCCTACGCCGGCGAGGCGCTGAAGAAAGCGTGGCCCAAGCTGCACGCTGGCGACCGCGAGCCCTATCCGGACCCGGCACGCGCGCAGGCGCTGCTCGACGCAGCCGGCAAGGCCGGCAAGGGCCACGACGCGCAGACCCTGTCGGCCGCGCTGATCGAGGCCTGGCGGGCGTTCCACCATGGGCAGTTCCAGCAGGCCTACGAGGCCGGCAAGGCGCTGGGCGTGTTCGGCGCCTCCGTCGCGGTCAAGGCGATCGGCATCCACGCCGGCTATCTGGTCGAGGACGAAAAAGAGCAGTTGCAGCGGCTGCAGCAGGCCGCGACGCTGGCCGAGGCGGCGATCGCCGCGCTGCCGGACGAGGCCAACAGCCACTACCGCCACGCCTTCGCGCTTGGCCGCTACAGCCAGGGATTGAGCATCGTCAAGGCGCTCAAGCAGGGCATCGCCAGCAAGGTGCGCGCCTCGCTGGAAGCGGCCCTGGAGCTGGAGCCCAAGCATGCCGAGGCGCACATGGCGCTGGCCCTGTACCACGCCGAGATCATCGGCAAGGTCGGCGCGATGATCGGCGGCCTGACCTACGGGGCCAAGGCCGCCACCGCCGAACAGCATATCCAGCAGGCGCTGAAGCTGGTGCCGGACGCGCCGATCGCCCACGTCGAACACGCCAACGTGCTGCTGTTGCTGCATGGGGACAAGCGCGAGGACGCCGCCGCCGCGGCGTTCGAGAAGGCCGCCAAGCTCAAGCCGCGCGATGCGATGGAAGCGCTGGACGCGGCGTTTGCCCGCGACCAGTTGGAGTAGACGCCGGCACAAGTTGAGCGTATCGCGATGTTTTCTCGTAGGGGCGGCTTCAGCCGCGACAGGCCTTCCGGTGAACGCCTGTCGCGGCTGAAGCCGCTCCGTCGACAAATCACACATGCGTAAACGCACGCACCGCGACGGGATCGGCGTGTTCGCGGCACAAGGCCAATCACACCCTTCCCGCATCCACCCCGTCCCGTCGCCGCGACGCCGCATCGCGACCTCGCAGCGACGGCCCGCATCAGCCTGCCGGCGGTAGCGCATAGGCGATCACGTAGTCGCCGCGCTTGGTCTCCATGAAGTGATGGCCGGCGGCGACGATGACCAGGTACTCGCGCCCGTCGACCGCGTACACCATCGGCGTGGCCTGGCCGCCGGCCGGCAGCTTGGCCTGCCACAGGGTCTTGCCGGTGGCCAGGTCGATCGCGCGGATCAGGTCGTCGGTGGCCGCGGCGATGAAGATCAGGCCGCTGGCGCTGACCACGGCGCCGCCGTTGTTGGGCGTGCCGATCTCGATCGGCAAGCCGGAGTGGATGCCGAACGGGCCATTGCCGCGCGCGCTGCCGAACGGACGGTCCCACAGGGTCTTGCCGCTGGCCAGGTCGATCGCACGGATGCCGCCGTAGGGCGGCTGCTTGCACAGCAGCCCGGTGAACGGCAGGCGCCAGCCGGCGTTGACGTTGATCGCGTACGGCGTGCCGGCCTGCGGATCGCCGGCGCCCTCGGCGCCGCCGCTGTCGCCGCGCACCTGGTCGCGCGGCGCCCAGCCCATCTTGTCGGCCTTGGCCCGCGGCACCAGCAGGTTGTAGTTGGGCATGTCGTTGTAGTTGGCGACGATCACACCCCGCCGCGGATCCACCGCCACGCTGCCCCAGTCCGAGCCGCCGTTGTAGCCGGGGTACTCGATCGAATGGCGGTCGGCTTCCGGCGGCGTGTAGATGCCCTTGTAGCTGGCGCTGCGGAACTGGATGCGGCACACCAGTTGGTCGATCGGGGTCATGCCCCACATGTCGCGCTCGGTCAGGTCGCGCTTGCGCAGCGAGTGGTACAGCGAGAACGGCTGGGTCTTGGCGCGGCGCTGCGGCTCCACACCGCCGCCCGGCACCGCGCGTTCCTCGACCCCGACCAGCGGCTTGCCGGTGCGCCGGTCGAGCACGTACAGCTCGCCCTGCTTGCTCGGCAGCAGCACCGCCGGCACGGTGGTGCCGTCGTGCGGGAAATCCAGCAACGTCGGTTGCGAACCCAGGTCGTAGTCCCACACGTCGATATGGGTGGTCTGGAAATTCCACACCGGCTTGCCGGTGGTGACGTCCAGCGCGACCAGCGAGGTCGCATAGCGGTCTTCCTGCGGGGTGCGCGAACTGCTCCAGTAGTCGGCCGAGGAATTGCCCATCGGCAGGTACACGTAGCCGAGCTGTTCGTCGCCGGCGGCGCTGGTCCACATGTTGGGCGTACCACGGGTCCAGGTCTGCCCCGGCGGCGGCGCGCCGGTCCAGTCCGGATGGGTCATGTCCCAGGCCCAGCGCAGCGCGCCGGTCACCGCATCGAAGCCCTGGATCACGCCGGACGGCTCGTAGCGCTTCTGTCCGTCCAGCACTTGGTGGCCGGTGACGACGACCCCGCGCACGATGGTCGGCGGCGAATTGATCGACACATAGCCGGGCGGCGTGGAACCCATGCCGACGGTGATGTCGACCTGGCCGTGCTGGCCGAAGTCCTCGCAGGGCTTGCCGTCGGCCGCATCGACCGCGATCAGGCGTCCGTCCAGGGTGCCTTCGATGATGCGCTGGCGGCAGGCCGTGGATGCCGTGGCTTGGGCGTCGGGCACCGCGTAGTAGCTGACGCCGCGGCAGGCGGCGGTATACGGGATCGCTTTGTCCGCCACCTTGGGGTCGTAGCGCCAGCGTTCGCGGCCGCTGCGCGCATCCAGCGCGATCAGCTGATTGCGTGCGCTGCACAGGTACACGCTGTCGCCGATCTTCAGCGGCGTGGTTTCCGCGCCCCAGCGCTTGTCCGGCAGGTCGCCGGTGCGGAAGGTCCAGGCGGTACGCAACTGCGCCACGTTGTCCGGGGCGATCTGCCGCAGCGGCGTGTAGCGGCTGCCGGCGTTGTCGCGGCCGTAGGAGGCCCAGTCGGCATCGGCGGGCGCGTCGGCCGGCTGCGCGCCGGTGCGCGGGGTCGCCAGCGCCGCGGCCATGCCGGCCGCATGCGCCAGCGTGCCGTCGGCCTCGGTCACGCCGTACGGCAGGAACGCCAGCGCGAACGCACCGACGAACACCAGCGCCAGCACCGCGGCGAGCGAGCGCGACAACCTGCGCGAGAACGGCCGGTCCAGCCGCGGCAGCAGCAACGCCAGCAGCAGCGCCAGGAACACCATCAGGCCCATGCGCGGCACCCAGCGCCAGTAATCGGTGCCCGACTCCCATGCCGCCCACAGCAGCGACAGCAGGAAGGTCGCCGCAAACCACAGCGCACCATTGCGCCGCGCGCGCCACAGTTGCACGCCGGAGATCGTCAGGCCGAGGCCGGCGACCAGGTAGTACCAGGAGCCGCCTATCGCCAGCAGCCAGGCGCCACCGATCGCCAGCACCACGCCGATCAGCGCGCAGGCGCCGCCGAGCAGGCGCAGCGGCCAGCCGCCGCGACGCTGCGTTCGTTCGAATTCGTTCATTGCCACTCCTTGCAGGACACGGCCACGCGGAACATCCGCCGTGGCAGCGGCGCATGCGCGCCGCGCATCCTTATCCCAGGCAGCCGGTGAATGCCGCGCGTTTCCTGCTGACACACGCTGACACGCAACCTTGTCGTCCTCGTGATCCAGCATCGACCTGGGCATCACGCGGCCTGGGTCGTCGAGAGCGACGACGACCCGACGATATGTGCAGTCGGTGTGGCGCAGCGGCCGTACAAATGGCTGCCTTGGCGCCGCGTGCATACGCTCGCAGCAGATCATCCGCCTCGCCGCGGTGGCCAGCCCCGAAAACGACGACGCCGGCACGAGGCCGGCGTCGTCGTTCGCTCAGCAGCGGATCACGCCTGGGGCGGTGCAGCCTCGCCAGTGCCTTCGGCGGCGCCCTCCTCGCCCGGCAGCACGTCCTCCTCGACCAGCGAGCCGTCCAGGCGTTCCACCGCCTGCAGCTTCTCGCCCTTGGACAGGCGGATCAGGGTCACGCCCTGGGTGTTGCGGCCGACGCGGGAGATTTCCGAGGCGCGGGTCCGCACCAGGGTGCCGCCGTCGGAGATCAGCAGCACTTCGTCGCGGGTGCTCAGCAGCACCGCACCGACCAGCTTGCCGTTGCGCTCGCTGGTCTGGATGCCGATGACGCCCTGGGTGCCGCGGCCCTTGCGCGGATACTCGCCCAGCGGGGTGCGCTTGCCGTAGCCGTTCTCGGTCGCGGTGAGGATGTAGGCATCGGCCTCGTCGCCGTTGCGCGCCTCGGCATCGGCCTCGGTGTCCGCCGCGGCGTCGACGTCCTCGGCATCCTCGTCCTGGCCCACGGCCGGCTCGGCCACGATCAGGCTGACCACGTACTCGCTCTTGGCCAGGCGGATACCGCGTACGCCGCGGCTGCTGCGCCCGGTCGGCTTGACCCCGCCGCGGCTCTTGCGCCGCGCGCCGCGGGCGTCGTCGCCCTCCTCGCCCGCGGCCTCGTCGTCGGCCACGGCGCCGTCGTCGGCACCGGCCTCGTCGATGGCCGCATCATCGGCCTCGTCGTCCTTGGGCCGCTCGGAGAAGCGCACGGTCTTGCCGTTGGAGGCGAACAGCAGCACGTCGCGCTCGCCGTCGGTGAGCGCCACGCCGACCAGGGCGTCGCCCTCGTCGAGGTTGATCGCGATCTTGCCGATCTTGCGCTGGAACGCGAACTCGCTCAGCGGGGTCTTCTTGACCATGCCGTTGCGGGTGGCGAAGAACACGTAGCGGCCCTCGGCGTACTCACGCACCGGCAGCACCGCCTGCACGCGCTCGCCGTTCTCCAGCGGAATCCAGTTGACGATCGGGCGGCCGCGCGCGTTCGGCCCTGCCTCGGGCAACTGGTGCACGGGCAGCCAGAACACCTTGCCGCTGCTGGTGAAGGTCAGCAGGGTGTCGTGGGTGTTGACCAGCCACAGCTGGTCGATGAAATCCTCTTCCTTGGTCGCCGCCGCGCTGCGGCCACGGCCGCCGCGACGCTGCGCGCGGTAGGCACTGACCGGCTGGCGCTTGGCGTAGCCGGCATGCGACAGGGTCACCACCACGTCTTCCGGCGCGATCAGGTCGAGGATGTCCAGATCCTCTTCGCTGTGGCGGATTTCGGTGCGGCGCGCATCGCCGTATTCCTCGCGGATGTTGACCAGCTCTTCGCGGATCACCTGCAGCAGCACGTCCGGGTTTTCCAGGATGCGGATCAGTCCGGCGATCGCCTCCAGCAGCTGCTTGTATTCCTCGGTCAGACGCTCCTGCTCCAGGCCGGTCAGGCGGTGCAGGCGCATTTCCAGGATCTGCGTGGCCTGCACCTCGGTCAGCTGGTAGCCGCCGCCGACCAGGCCGACGCCGCTGGGCAGGTCTTCCGGGCGCGAGGCCTCGGCGCCGGCCGCGTTGAGCAGCGCGCCGACCAGGCCCGGTTGCCAGGTCTTGGCCAGCATGCGCTCGCGCGCTTCGTTCGGGTTCGCCGAGGTCTTGATCAGCTCGATCATCTCGTCGATGTTGGCGAGCGCGACGGTCAGGCCTTCGAGGATATGCGCGCGGGCGCGCGCCTTGCGCAGTTCGAAGATGGTGCGGCGGGTGACCACTTCGCGGCGGTGGCGGACGAACGCCTCCAGCATCTGCTTGAGGTTCATCAGCTGCGGGCGGCCGTCGACCAGCGCCACCATGTTGATGCCGAACACCGACTCCATCTGGGTCTGCTGGTACAGGTTGTTCAGCACCACGTCGGCGGCTTCGCCGCGCTTGACCTCGATGTAGATGCGCATGCCGTCCTTGTCGGACTCGTCGCGCAGCTCGCTGATGCCTTCGAGCTTCTTTTCCTTGACCAGCTCGGCGATCTTCTCGATCAGCCGCGCCTTGTTGACCTGGTACGGGATCTCGGTGACCACGATCGCTTCGCGGCCGTTGTCCTGGATCTCGATCTCGGCCTTGGCGCGCATGCGCACGCGGCCGCGGCCGGTGCGATAGCCGGCGACGATGCCGGTGGTGCCGTTGATGATGCCGGCAGTCGGGAAATCCGGGCCGGGGATGTGCTCCATCAACCCGTCGACGTCGATCTGCGGATTGTCGATCAGCGCCAGGCAGGCGTTGATCGACTCGGTCAGGTTGTGCGGCGGGATGTTGGTGGCCATGCCCACCGCGATGCCGGCCGAGCCGTTGACCAGCAGGCTCGGGAAGCGCGTCGGCATCACCGACGGTTCCTGTTCCTTTTCGTCGTAGTTGGGCTGGAAATCGACGGTTTCCTTGTCGATGTCGGCCATCATCTCGTGCGCGAGCCGCGACATGCGCGCCTCGGTGTAACGCATCGCCGCCGCGGAATCGCCGTCGACCGAACCGAAGTTACCCTGCCCGTCCACCATCAGGTAACGCAGCGAGAACGGCTGCGCCATGCGCACCAGGGTGTCGTACACCGACTGGTCGCCGTGCGGATGGTACTTACCGATGACGTCGCCGACGATACGCGCCGACTTGTAGTAGGGCTTGTTGCTGTGCGCGCCCAACTCGTTCATCGCGAACAACACGCGGCGATGCACCGGCTTGAGGCCGTCGCGCGCATCCGGGAGGGCACGCCCCACGATCACGCTCATGGCGTAATCGAGGTAGCTCTTGCGCATCTCGTCTTCCAGGTTGACCTGGATGATTTCCTTGGCGGATTCTGCCATTCGGGTTCCGTAAGTCTGGTGGCGGATCGACCACCACGCCGGCCCGCGACAGGCGGGCCCGCCGCGGCCGCACGCCTAGGGCGCACGGCGGTCGATCGAACCGCCGGATTCTATCATGACGGGCGCCCGATTGCCCGGTTTTTGCCGGCGCGAACAAGCACTTGCGCGCCATCGGCCGCCTCTGCCGGGCGCGGCAGCGCTCCCCTGGAACTCAGCCGCCGAAGGCGGCGCGCATGCGCGCCGGGTCCGGGCGCTCGATGACCCCGCGCTCGGTGACGATGGCATCGATCAGGTCCGCAGGGGTCACGTCGAACACCGGGTTCCAGGCGGCGATGCCGTCGGCCACGGTGCGCGTGCCGCCGACGCCGAACAGCTCGCCCGGATCGCGTTGCTCGATCTCGATCTGCGCGCCGTCGACGGTGTCCATGTCCACCGTGGACGACGGCGCCACCACCATGAATTTGACGCCATGGTGGCGCGCGGCGATCGCCAGCTGGTAGGTGCCGATCTTGTTGGCGGTGTCGCCGTTGGCGCAGATGCGGTCGGCGCCGACGATCACCCACTGCACCGCACCGGTCTTCATCAGGTGCGAGGCGGCCGAATCGGCGATCAGGGTGGCGTCGATGCCGTCCTGCTGCAGTTCCCACACGGTCAGCCGCGCGCCCTGCAGCCACGGCCGGGTCTCGCCGGCGAACACCTTGGCGATGCGCTGCTTGGCGACGCCGGCGCGGATCACGCCCAGCGCGGTACCGAAGCCGGCGGTGGCCAGCGAGCCGGTGTTGCAATGGGTCAGCACGCCGCTGCCCGGCACGATCAGGCCGGCACCGAGCGCGCCCATGTGCCGGTTGGCGGCCAGATCCTCTTCGGCGATCGCCTGCGCCTCGCGCTCCAGCACGGACGGCCAGTCGCTGCCTGCCGCGCCCAGCGCGCCGCGCATGCGCGCCAGCGCCCAGGCCAGGTTGACCGCGGTCGGGCGCGCGGCATTGAGCCGTTGCAGGGCCGGCTCCAGCTTCAGCAACGCCTCGGCGCCGTTCTCGGCCTGCACCTGGCGCGCGGCCAGCACCGTGCCCCAGCCTGCAGCGATGCCGATCGCCGGCGCGCCGCGCACGGCCAGGGCGTGGATCGCCGCGGCGACCTGGTCGCTGTCGGTGCAGCGCACGTGTTCGACCGCGAAGGGCAGCTTGCGCTGGTCCAGCAGTTCCAGCGCGTCGCCGGTCCACAGGATCGGGCGGATATGGTCGTAGCGGGCGTAATCGATATCGAGGGCGGCGTTCATCGCGCCATTGTAAACGCCGGCGATTGCGGATTGAGGACGCCGCGCGGTGTCGCGACGCCGCGCCAGCGATCAGTTGACGCTGAACTCGGCGCGGCAGCCCTTGTCCACCCAGATACCGTCGCGGTCCCAGCCCCAGCTGTCGTCCTGCACGCAGGGCGCGCCGGACAATTGCCGGCGCAGTTCGACACGATCCTGCACGCTGACGCCGCAGCGGCGCCGCGCCTTGCCCTTGGATTCGCACAGCACCGGCCGCGGGCCGGCGGGGAAGCCGGAGCCGTCGGCGGCGCCGATCTCGAACTCGCCGCGGCAGCCGCGCGCGACCCAGATCTCGTTGCGGCGCACGCCCCAGCTGCGCTCCTCGCGGCACGGCACCGACGACAACTGCCGCATCAGCCGCACCGGCGCCCCGCGCAGCATCACCGGGCAGCTTTCCAAGCGCCCGTCGGACTCGCAGCGCAACACGCGGCGCATCGCGCTGCGCGGCGCTTCCACCGGATTGGGACGGAATTCGGCGCGACAACCGAGGGTGACCCACACGCCGGTGGCGTCAGACCCCCACTCGCTGCCGCGGATGCAGTCGTTGTCGGAGAGTTGCCGCACCAGTTGCACCCCCTGGTCGGTGGGCATCGGGCAATGCACCCAGGTCATGTCGCGCGACTCGCAGCGGACCACCGCGGCATCGTACGCATCGGCGTCCTGCGCCGGCGACGGCATCGGCCACACGCTTGCCGCCAACCCCAGCCAACACCAGCCACCGAGCCCGTACGCCCACTTCATGCTTGGCTCTGCCCCTATGCCTAGAACCTGAACAACGAAGACCTGCTGGCGCGCGGCGTGCGCATGCCGTGCCCGATCAAACCATCATCGGTGTGGACAACGCAACAACGCGCCGCGAAAACACGTGACGGCCGGTTCAGGCATGCGCGAAATCGTAGGCGAGCACCTCGCCGATCTGCGCGGTGCCGCGCATCGCCATCAGCAGCCGGTCCACGCCGACCGCGACGCCGGCGCAGTCGGGCAAGGCCGGCAGCGCCTGCAGCAGTCGCTCGTCCAGCGGCGGCAGCACCGCGCCGCGCGCCTGGCGCAGCGCATGGTCGCGCAGGAAGCGCCGGCGCTGCTCGGCGGCATCGTTGAGCTCGTGGTAGCCGTTGGCCAGTTCGTAGCCGCCCAGGTACAGCTCGAAGCGCTCGGCCACCGGCGGGTCGCCGTCGCGCACGCGCGCCAGCGCGCACTGGCTGGCCGGCCAGTCGTGGACCACGGTGAGGCGGTCGGCCGGGAACGCCGGCTGCAGGCGGTGGGTCATCAGCAGGTCCAGCCAGTCGTCGCGGCCCAGGCCGTCGGCATCGATGCGGATCTCGCGTAGCGGCTGCTGCAGCGCCTCCAACGGCGCAGCGAATGGATCCAGGCCCAGCCCCTGCAGGAACAACTCGCGATAGCTGAGCACCTGCAGCGTGGCGCTGCGCCCGACCAGGGCCAGCGCCGTGCGGACCAGCTCCACGGTTTCCTCGATCAGTTGCCGGTGATCCCAGCCGACCCGGTACCACTCGAGCATGGTGAACTCGGGATTGTGGCGGCCGCCGGCCTCGCCGTTGCGGAACACCCGCCCCAGTTCGTAGCAATCGCCGATGCCGGCGGCGAGCAGCCGCTTCAGCGGGTACTCGGGCGAGGTGCGCAGCCAGCGCAGCGCCGGACCGGCGTCGACGTGGCCGCTGAAGCGGGTCTGGAAGCTGTCGATGTTCGGCTCGGTGTTGCCGGCCGCCGACAGCATCGGGGTTTCCACTTCCAGCACGCCGCGCGCGGCGAAGAAGCCGCGGATGGCGGCATTGAGCCGGGCGCGCAATTGCAGGACAGATAGCAGCTCCATCACGGCGCCGTGTCGAGCCGGCGGCTCAGTTGGTCGCGGGCGTCGTCGCGATAGCCCAGGCCCAGGTACAGGCGCTTGGCGGCGGCGTTGTGGTGATTGACCTCCATCCGCAGCACGTCCACGCCCAGCGCGCGGGCGCGCGCCTCGACCAGCGCCACCGCCCGCCGCCCCCAGCCGCGGCCGCGTGCGGCCGGGCCCAGGTACAACTCGTCGAGCAGCAGATAGCGCCCGCCCAGTTCGACGCTGAAGCAGGCGGTGATCAGCGCATAGCCGACCACCGCGCCGTCCGGCGCCAGCCACAACAGCGCCTCGCCCAGCGCCGGCTGCGCCAGCAGCGCCTGCAGGCCGCGCGTCACCCGCTCGGCGTCGAACGCGATGCCGTCCTCGGCGTAGAACGCCTGCAGCATCGCCAGCAGGGCCGGCTGATCGGCCGCGCCGGCAGTACGCCAGCGCAACTCTTCCTGCTTCATGCCGAGCGCGCTCATGCGCCCTGCCGCTGCGACTGCAGGAACGCCAGCAACTGCGCCTCGTCCCACACCGCCACGCCCAGCTCCTGCGCCTTGTCGAGCTTGGAACCGGCAGCCTCGCCGGCGACCACGAACGCGGTCTTCTTCGACACGCTGCCGGCGACCTTGGCACCAAGCGCCTCAAGTTGCGCCTTGGCCTCGTCGCGGGTCAGCGCGGTCAGGGTGCCGGTCAGCACCACGGTCTGCCCATCCAGCGGGCCGGCGCGGCGCTGCGTCTGCGCAGGGGCGGCATCGAGCAGGCGTTGCATTGCCGCCTCGGCATCCAGGAGCGCCTGCTTCTGTGCCGGATCGGCCAGGTATGCGGCCAGGTTGGCGGCGCCGGCCGTGGACAGCCCCGCCCCGGTCCAGCCACTTTCGTTGGCGCGCAGCAAGGCGTCCAACGTGCCGTAGGTGGCGGCCAGGCGCTGCGCGCTCTTCCCGCCGAGCTTGTCCACCGGCAGCGTGCCCAGCAGGTGCGCCAGGTCCAGGCGCTCGCGCAATTCCGCCGGCGGCGTGCCCTCGTCGGAAAAGCAAATGCCGGCGGCGATCAGCGCATCGACCACCGCGGCGTTGCCGGGTTGCTCGAAGAACGTGGCGATCGAGCGCGCCACCTCGCCGCCGATGTCCGGCAAGGCCTGCAGCAGCACCGCCGGGGTGCTACGCACGAACGCCAGCGAGCCCAGCCAGTAGGCCAGCGCCTTGGCCGTGGTCTCGCCCAGGTGCGGAATGCCCAGCGCGAACAGGAAACGCGGCAGCGTGGTGGCGCGGCTGGCGTCGATGCCGGCGACCAGATTCTCGGCCCACTTGGTCGCGAGCTTGCCGCCCAGGTCCACTGTCAGGTGCGCGCGCAGGAAGTCGGCGTGCCGCCACTGGGCGGCCTCGTCCTCCAACGCGGCGCGGCCGCCCGCGTCCAGCGCAAGCGCTCCCTTGCTGTCCTCCACCGCCTGCAGCAGGTCGGCGGCGGTGGCCGCGTCCAGCGCGGCCTTCATCCGTACCAGGTCCTCCACGCTCAAGGCGTACAGGTCGGCCAGCGACTGCACGAAGCCGAACTCGACCAGGGCATCGGCCTGGCGCTCGCCCAGGCCTTCGATGTCCATGGCGCGGCGCGAGGCGAAGTGCCGCACCGCCTCCTTGCGCTGCGCGGCGCAGGCCAGGCCGCCGCTGCAACGCCAGGCCACCGCGTCTTCTTCCTTGACCAGCTCGGAGCCACACACCGGGCAGGTCGCCGGCATCGTCCACGGCGCGGTGCCCGGCGGACGCCGTTCCTCGATCACCCGCACCACTTCCGGGATCACGTCGCCGGCGCGGCGCACGATCACGGTGTCGCCTTCGCGCACGTCCAGCCGCGCGATTTGGTCGGCATTGTGCAAGGTGGCGTTGGTGACGGTGACGCCGGCGACCTGCACCGGCTCAAGCCGCGCCACCGGGGTGACCGCACCGGTGCGGCCGATCTGCACCTCGATCGCGCGCAGCACGGTGGATTGTTCCTGCGCCGGGAACTTGTGCGCCAGCGCCCAGCGCGGCGCGCGCGAGACGAAGCCCATCGCCTCCTGCTGGTCGTAATCGTCGAGCTTGTAGACCACGCCGTCGATGTCGTAAGGCAGGCTGTCGCGAGCGGCGCCGATGCGGCGGAAATAGGCGATCAGGCCGTCGAATCCGGTGGCGGTGTCCGCCTCCGGGGCGACGGGGAAGCCGTAGTCGCGCAGCAGTTGCAGCGTCTGCGAATGGGTTTCGGGCAGTTCCAGGCCGCGGACCTCGCCCACCGAGTAGGCGAAGAACGCCAGCGGCCGGCGCCGGGTCACCGCCGGATCGAGCTGGCGCAGCGAGCCGGCGGCGCCATTGCGCGGATTGGCCAGCAGCTTTTCGTTGCGCTCCAGCGCCTGCGCGTTCCACGCGGCGAAGGCGGCGCGCGGCATGTAGATTTCGCCGCGCACCTCCAGCACCGCCGGAGGCGGCACGCCGAGGTCGCGCAGCTTCAACGGCACCGAACGCACCTGGCGCAGGTTGGCGGTGACGTCCTCGCCGGTGCTGCCGTCGCCGCGGGTGGCGCCCTGCACGAACACGCCATCCTCGTAGCGCAGGCTGATCGCCAGGCCATCCAGCTTCGGCTCGACCGAGAACACCGGCGCGGCCAGTTCGAGTTCGCGCTCGATGCGGCGCTCGAAATCAGCGACCTCGGCAAAGCGCGTGCGGTCGTCGGCGTCCTCGGCCACGCCCAGGGTTTCGAAAGCATTGGCGAGCGAGAGCATCGGGATCGCGTGGCGCACTTCGGGAAAGCCGCCGTCCGGGCGCGCGCCGACCTTGCGCGTCGGCGAATCCGCGCTGGCCAGCTCCGGGTGCGCGGCTTCCAGGGCCTCCAACTCGCGCATCAGCGCGTCGTACTCGGCATCGGGAATCGACGCGTCGTCGAGCACGTAGTAGCGATGGTTGGCGTCGTCGATGCGCTGACGCAACTCGGCGACACGCTGCTGGGGATCGGGAATTGCGGTCATGCGCAGCGGAAATGGGGGTAACGGAGAGGGGGCGATAGTAGCTTGAAGGCTGGGATTGGGGGGTCGGGATTGGGGTTGGCTTGAAGGCTAGGATTGGCGAGTTGGGAGTGGGGATTCGCAAGAGCCCAAGCTCGGACTTCTCGCGTCGGCGGCGGTCGTACCCTCATCCGCCCCTGCGGGGCACCTTCTCCCGAGGGGAGAAGGGAGAAGCCAAGGCCCCTCTCCCACCGGGAGAGGGGTTGGGGTGAGGGTACGGAGCGCGCAGCGCCATCAACCTCACCACCTGGCTTTTGCCAATCCCCAATCCCAATCCCAGCCTCAAGCCCATCCCGAAATCCCAAATCCCGAATCCCGGCCCCTCACTCCCTTGCCCCACCATTAACACCTCGTTAACGTGACCTCCCCCACCCGCTCTGGAGAGCCACGTGTCGCTACCGGTCTCGCGCCGTTCCTTCCTGTCCCTGGCTACCTCCGGTTTGGCGCTGGGCGCCGTGGTCCTGGCGCCCAGCGCCGAGGCGGCGCGGCGCAAGGTCGCCGACACTGCGGCGGCAACACCTGGCGTAGTGCCAGCAACCGGCACGGTGTACCTGAACTTCAACGAATGCCCGCTGGGGCCCTCGCCCGCGGCGCTGGCGGCGGCCCAGGCGATCCTGCCGCGCAGCGGGCGCTATCTGTTCGAGCTGTCGGACGAACTGATCGCCGCTTTCGTCGGCCAGCAGCGCCTGCCGGCCGACCATGTGGCGGTGTATCCCGGTTCCAGCGAGCCGCTCGCCCGCGCCGCGCGCGCCTTCACCACGCCGCGCGCCGGCGTGGTGGTGGCCGATCCGACCTTCGAGGCGGTGGCCGATGTGGCTGCCGCGCATGGCGCACCGGTGCGGCGGGTGCCGCTGCGCGCCGACGGCGCCCACGACGTCAAGGCCATGGCCAGCGCCGATCCGAACGCCGGACTGATCTACCTGTGCAATCCCAACAACCCGACCGGGTCGGTGACCAAGCGCGCCGACATCGAATGGCTGCTGGCCAACAAGCCTGCGTCCAGCGTGCTGCTGGTCGACGAGGCCTACCTGCACTACAGCGACGAGCCGTCGGTGATCGACCTGATCGGCCAGCGCCAGGACCTGCTGGTGCTGCGCACCTTCTCCAAGCTGTATGGCATGGCCGGGCTGCGTCTGGGCCTGGCAGTGGCCGCGCCGGGGCTGCAGACCAGGCTGGCCGCGTTCGGCCAGAATCCGGTGTCGGTGCCCGCGCTGGCCGCCGGCATCGCCAGCCTGCAGGACCTGCAACTGGTGCCGACCCGCCGCGCCGAGAACGCGCGCATTCGCGACGCCACCATCGCCTGGCTGCAGAGCAAGGGCTACAAGTGCCTGCCGTCGCAGGCCAATTGCTTCATGGTCGACGTCAAGCGCGACGGCGCCGCCTTCGCCGCGGCGATGGCCAAGCAAGGCGTGATCCTCGGCCGCAGCTGGCCGATCTGGCCGAAGCTGGTGCGCGTCACCGTGGGCACCGAAGCGGAGATGCTGCGGTTTCGGGAGGCGTTTGTTAAGGCGCGCAAGTAGCTTGGGGGCCGGGAATCGGGAATGGAGAATCGGGCATCGTAAAAGCGGGTTGTCGTGCGGCTGAGACGTGGATGGTCTTGCCCTGGCATTCCCGTTCTCGGTTCACGATTCGCTAGGTCTGGCGTAGCGCGCCAAGAGTGGTGAGTCGGTACTTGGTGCTATCAAGAGAAAAGCCAGCGCTGTCAGTGGCATCGGCGGCGGTCGTACCCTCATCCTCCCCTTCGGGGCACCTTCCCCCAAGAAGGGGGCCATGGTCCCGGAGGGAGAAGGGAAAAACTCTCATGGCAATCAGCACCAGGGAATCGCTTTTACGATTCCCCATTCCCGTTTCCCCATTCCCGGCACCAAGCTACCAGCGCGGCGCCTTCGTCAATGGCGGTGCCTGGTGCTGGCGGTCGTAGGCGCGCAGGTCGTCGCGGATGTGGGCGATGCGCTGGCGTCCGAGGGCGTTGCGGCTGTCGTCCAGGACCACGCCGTCGAGCAGTTCGCCCATGCGCTGCACGGTCGGCAGCATCTTCTCCCAGGCGTCGAGCGCGGTCAGCGGCGCCGGCAGGGTCAGGAAGAAGGCGATCGCCGGGGTCTCCATCTCGCGGATGTGCGCCATGTCGAAGCTGCCGGGCTTCATGATGCTGGCCATGCTGAAGATCGGGCCGCGCTCGGGATGCCCTTCCACCAGGCGGTGGAACACGTTCATGTGGCCGAAGGTCAGGCCGGTCTTCTCCGCGGCCACCACGATGTCCTCGCCGCGCAACACCTGCCCGGCACGGGCGGCGACATACAGCGAGACGATCTTGTCGAAATCCTGGCTCGGCCGCTTGCCGAGGTCGGCGCCGGGCGCCTCCGCCGCTGGCAGGCCCAGGTCGGGCTGGTGCGCTTCGCCGTCCGCGCCGGGCGCGGCCAGCGCGTCGTCGCCGGCGGCCGGGGCGGCGTCGCCCAGCGAGGGTTCGCGGCGCGGCGCGGCCGGATCGGCCGGCTCCACGCGCCTGCCCTGGCTCGGTTTCTTCGGGCGGCCGAACAGGAAGATCGCCGCAATCAACAGCAAGCCGGCGGCGAGGATGCCGATGCGTAGCATTGCCATGTCGGACATTCAGGGGTTACTCCGGCAAGGGTACACAGGGGGAAAATAACTGGCGGGTGCGCATCGGGTCCGCCAACGCGGGAACCAAGCCTCGACGCGCATCACGTCCTTTAGCATGTCACGTCAGGCCGCGCCCGCCAAACGCGCGGCCTCCTCGAGGTCCACGCTGACCAGGCGGCTGACGCCGGGCTCGCGCATGGTGACGCCGCTGAGCTGATGCGCCGCCTCCATCGTCGCCTTGTTGTGGCTGACGAACAGGAACTGCACTTTCTCGCTCATTTCCTTGACCATCGCCGCCAGGCGGCCGACGTTGGCCTCGTCCAGCGGCGCGTCCACCTCGTCGAGCAGGCAGAACGGCGCCGGGTTGAGCTGGAAGATCGCGAACACCAGGGCAACCGCAGTCATCGCCTTCTCGCCGCCGGACAGCAGCGAGATGCTGGACACACGCTTGCCCGGGGGCCGCGCCATGATCGCCACGCCGGTGTCCAGCAGGTCCTCGCCGGTCAGCTCCAGGTAGGCGTGGCCGCCGCCGAACAGGCGCGGATACAGCGCCTGCACGCCGGAGTTGACCCGGTCGAAGGTGTCCTTGAAGCGGCCGCGGGTCTCGCGGTCGATCTTGCGGATGGCGTCTTCCAGGGTCTCCAGCGCGGTATTCAGGTCGACGTCCTGCGCTTCCAGGTACTCGGCGCGCTGCGCGGCCTCGCCGTACTCGCTGATCGCCGCCAGGTTGACCGGTTCCAACCGGCGCATGCGTCCATCGATCTGCTGCACCGCCTGCTCCCACTCGACGGGGTCGGCATGTTCGGGCAGGCCGTTGATCACGTCCTCGAGCACGAAGCCGGCCTTGACCACCGCCGCCGACAGCTGCTCGGCGCTGAGCACCAGCGCCTGCTGGTCGAGCCGGCGCTGGGCGATGCGTTCGCGCTGCGCCAGCGCCTGTTCGTCGCGCTGCTGGCGGGTCTGCTCCAGCGCGCGCAGTTCGTTGTCGATGCCGTCCAGCAGCGCGCGCGCCTCGCCGAGCGCGCGGTCGGTGCGCACGCGCTCGCTCAGCGCGGCCTGGTGTTCGGCCTCCAGCGCCAGCACCGGCGAGTCGCCCTCGTTCAACTGCGCGCTGAGTTCGCCCAGGCGCGCGTCCAGTTGCCCGCGCTGGTTGCCCATCCGCTCCAGCGCCTGGCTCAGCGAGGCGATTTGGGTGCGCTGCGACTCCAGGGTCAGGGCCAGCGCGTGCGAGGCCTCGCGCACCCGCCGCGCAGCGTCGCGGGCCAGGTCGCGCGCCTCGGTGAGTTGGCGACGCTCGCTTTCCAGCGCGTGCCGCACCGATTCCAGGTCGCCCATGCTGGTGACCGCGTCCTCCAGCTTGGAGCGTGCCTCGCGCGCCTGCTCGCGGCTGCTGTCCAGGGTTTCCAGCAGCTGCGCGACCTCCAGCTCGATGCGTTCGATGCGGGTGCGCGCGGCGTCGACCTTGCCTTGCTGGCTCTGCAACTGTCCGGCCAGTTCGGAGGCGCTGCGGTGCGCCTGGTACAGCTGGCGCTGCGCGTCCTCGCGCTGCTGCTCGCCGGCCAGCAACTGCGTGCGCATCTCGCCGAGGCGGTGCTCGAGGTCGGCCTCGCGCTCCTGCAGCGTCTCGATCTGCCCGCGCAGGCTCTGGATCTCGCGCTCGCGCAGCAGCGCGCCCTGCTTGGCCGCGCCGGAACGCGACACGCGCAGCCAGCCCTGGCCCAGGCGCGCGCCGTCGCGGGTGACGATGGAATCGCCCTCGCCCAGTTGCGGCAGCAGCGCCCGCGCCGCACTCAAATCCTCGGCCGCGTGCAGCCGTGCCAGCAGCCGGCGGATCGCGATCGGTCCCTGCACCTTGGCCGCCAGCGAAGTCGGCGCGAAGGTCTCGGCCGCCTCCGCGCCGCTGACCAGGGCGATGCGGCCTTCGCCGAGTTCGCCCAGCGCGTCGACCAGTTGTTCCGGCGCCTCGACCAACACGCCTTCGATCAACTGCCCGAGCGCGCCTTCGACCGCGTTCTCCCAGCCGCTCTCGACGTTGAGCCGTTCGCCGACGCGCGCCGCCGAATCCAGCCCGCGCGCCTGCAGCCAGGCCACCGCCGCGCCCTGCTCCTGGCCGAGTGCGGCCTGCTGCAGGGTTTCCAACGACGACAGCCGGCCGCGCGCGGCCTGCGCCTGCTTGCGCACGTCGGCCAGTTCGGCCTGCGCGGTGCGCTGCTGGTCCTGCAGCGTCGCCACCGCCTGCTTGCGCGCCTCGACCTGCTCGGTCAGGCCGTCCAGCGCGGCGCGCTGGGTCTCGTGCTGCAGTTCCAGTTGCGCGAACGCCTCGGCCAGCGCGTCCAGGTCCAGCCCGGCGCGCTCGGCCAGCAGCGCCTCGCGGCGGCGCTCGGCCTCCAGCGACTGCCGGTCCAGGTAATCGACGCGGGTGCGCTCCACTTCGCCGGCACGCGAGGCTTCGGCGGTGTTGCGCTGATGCGATTCCCAGCGCTGCTGCCAGTCGGCCAGGCGCGCCTCGGCCTCGCGCAGCGCTTCCTGCTTGTATTCGTTGTCTTCCTGCAGCTGCTCCAGCTGCGGGCCGGCCACGTCCACCGATTCGCGCAACAGGGCCAGCTTGGCCTCGTCGGTGCCGATGTGCTGGCCGAGCTCGGCCAGCGCCAGCTGCGCCTCGTCGCGCGCCTTGTGCAGGCGCTGCGACAGATCGCGCTGGTGCTGGATCTGCTGCTCGATCCGGGCCAGGGTGCTGCCGACCTTGTAGACCTCGGCCTGCGCGGTGCTCAGCGCCTCGGCGGCCTCCTCGCGGCGCACGCGGCCGGTCTCGATGCGCGCCTCGGCATCGCGCTGCTCGGCGATCAGCTGCTGCAGGCGGGTCTCTTCCTGGCCCAGCGCCTCGCGCAGGCCCTGCAGGCGTCCGTCCAGGCCGCGGTACTCCAGCGCCTTCCACTGCGCGTCCTTGATCCGCCGCTCTTCCTGCAGCGCCTGGTACTGCTCGGCCTGGCGCGCCTGCCGCTTGAGGTGCTCGAGCTGCTTGCCGATCTCCTCGCGCAGGTCGCCCAGGCGCTCCAGGTTCTCGCGGGTGTGGCGGATGCGGGTCTCGGTCTCCTTGCGCCGCTCCTTGTACTTGGAGATGCCGGCGGCCTCCTCCAGGTACACGCGCAGGTCCTCCGGACGCGCCTCGATGATCTGGCTGATCATGCCCTGCTCGATGATCGAGTAGCTGCGCGGGCCCAGGCCGGTGCCCAGGAACAGATCGGTGATGTCGCGGCGCCGGCACTTGGTGCCGTTGAGGTAGTAGCTGCTGCTGCCGTCGCGGCTGACCTGGCGCTTGACCGAGATCTCGTTGAACGAGGCGTACTCGCCGGCGATGGTGTGGTCGGTGTTGTCGAAGATCAGTTCCACCGTGGCCTGCGACACCGGCTTGCGCGCCGAGGAACCGGAGAAGATCACGTCCGTCAGCGAATCGCCGCGCAGCCGGCTGGCCGAGCTTTCGCCCATCACCCAGCGCACCGCGTCGATGATGTTCGACTTGCCGCAACCGTTCGGACCGACGATGCCGGTCATGTTGGTCGGCAGGTGCAGCGTGGTCGGATCGACGAAGGACTTGAAGCCGGACAGCTTGATGGTCGACAGGCGCATGGTGCGGGCAATCCATGGCAGACGCCGCCGGCATTCCGAGCTGCGCTGCCGCTAATGAAGATCCAGGTGAGGTCCTGCTTCCAACCCATTGATGCGGCTACACCGCCGGGCCGACATCGGACACGAGTCGCTGAGTATAGCGGCCCCCGCGCGAGGCTGGGGCGGCCTGCGCCGGGCGGCGGTGATGCGACGGCGGTCGCACTCGCAGCCGGCGGGTCTTGCGCCGGCCGCGCCCGGCCAGGGCCGCATGGCCCGCCGAGGGCGGCGCCGGTCGGCAAAAACGACACGGGCACCTTGCGGTGCCCGTGTCGGTACAGCGATGACGCAAGGATCAGGCGTCGGCTTCGACCACGACCTTGACCGTGGTTTCCACGTCGGCGTGGAGGCGCACCAGCACCTCGTACTCGCCGATGTTGCGGAACGCGCCTTCGCCCAGCACCACTTCGCCCTTCTCCAGCGGCATGCCGGCGGCGGTGAAGGCCTCGGCGATGTCGCGCGGGCCGACCGAGCCGTACAGCTTGCCTTCGGTCGACGCGTTGGCCTTGACGGTCACGCTGGCGCCTTCCAGCTTGGCGGCGCGGGCTTCGGCGTCGTCGTGGATCGACTTGGCCTTGGCTTCGTACTCGGCGCGCTTGGCTTCGAACTCGGCGATGTTGGCGGCGGTGGCCGGCACGGCCTTGCCCTGCGGCACCAGGTAGTTGCGGCCGTAGCCCGGCTTGACGTCGACCTTGTCGCCGAGGCCGCCCAGGTTGGTCACTTTCTGCAGAAGAATCAGTTGCATGGTCTTGCTCCGTTATTCGTTAGCGTCGGCACGCGGCCGGCGCAACGGGTGCTGTCCGAATAGGAGAAGCCGGGATTGGGGATTGGGGAGTCGGGATTGCGCCCGACGGCACCGCACTTTTCTAATCGCCAGACTTCGCTTGAATGCCCGCACCGGAGGGTGCGGGCCGTATCGCTCCGGGAAACCCGGAATTAAACGTCGTGGTTGTCCGTGTACGGGATCAGCGCCAGGAAACGCGCGCGCTTGACCGCCGTGGCCAGCTGACGCTGGTACTTGGACTTGGTGCCGGTCACGCGGCTCGGCACGATCTTGCCGTTCTCGGTGAGGTACTGGCGCAGGGTGTTGAGATCCTTGTAGTCGATCTCCTTGACGCCCTCGGCGGTGAACTTGCAGAACTTGCGACGACGGAAGAACTTGGACATGAGCGTGCTCCTTAGGCGGCTTCGGCGGCGTCGCCGTCGGTTTCGGTGGCGGCGGCGGGCGCATCGCCCTCTTCGTCGTCGCGACGACGGCGCTCACCGCGCTCGGGCTTGTCGGCCTTCTCGTCCTTGCTCTTCATGATCAGCGACTGCTCGGTGTCGGCGCCGTCGCGCTTGATCACCAGGTGGCGCAGCACGGCGTCGTTGAAGCGGAAGCTCTCGACCAGCTCGCTCAGCACGGCCTGGTCCACTTCGATGTTCAGCATGACGTAGTGGGCCTTCACCAGGTTCTGGATCGGGTACGCCAGCTGGCGGCGGCCCCAGTCTTCCAGACGGTGGATGGTGCCCTTGCCGTTCTCGACCAGCGACTTGTAGCGCTCGATCATGGCCGGGACCTGCTCGCTCTGATCCGGGTGGACCAGGAACACGATTTCGTAATGACGACTCATGGTGTGTACCTTTCGGATGTGGCCTTGCGGCCGGACAGCCCCCCGCGGTGCGACGGCGGTGGGGCAAGGACTCCTGCCGGGAAGGCAGGAAGCCGCACATTATGACCGAGATGCCCGGTCACCGACAAGCCAGCCGTCCGCGGCGCCGGACAGGGACGCCACCGCAGCGCACGAAACCAATCGAATCAACGACTTGGATCAACCCATAGCCACATGCAGGCGATGCTGGCCGCACTGCAGGCAACGGAACACGCACGCGACCGTCGCAATACACCAGGGACACAGAGACTGCGGGGCGTCGCCGGCGCAGTAGAACGCCCCCTTGTAGCGCCATGCGCGGGTTTCGCCGCAGCCGTCGCAGACGCCGTGTTCCTGCGCGAAGCACAGCGCTTATGCGTTGGGGTGATGGAGGAACTCAGGCACTTACTGCGACAACCGGGCCGCCCTGCCCCGCGTCCTCCACAAGGAGGCCGCGCCGCCGCAGCGGCGACGCTCAGGCCGCGCCGGCGTGCGCGGCGTCGGTGGTGAAGCTCTCGCCGCAACCGCACTCGGCGGTGGCATTCGGATTGCGGAACACGAAGGTCTCGCCCAGGCCCTGCTTGGCGAAGTCGATCTCGGTGCCGTCCACCAGCGGCAGGCTGGTGGCATCGACATAGATGCGCACGCCGTCCTGCTCGAACACCGCGTCGTCCGCACGCGCCTCGCGCGCCAGGTCGGTGACGTGGCCCCACCCCGAACAGCCGGTGCGCTCCACGCCAAAACGCAAGCCCAGCGCGCCAGGCGTCTGCGCGACGAAGCGCTGCACGCGGGCATGGGCGACGGGGGTGAGACGGATGGCCATGACGAACGACTCCGGCGACTGCGAGCGGACATTATAGGAAGGTTGGCGGCCAATCGCCGCCACGCCTCGCAAGCGTTGCGCTCCAGCCAGTACACTTGCCCCTTCCATATCGAGTCGCTGCGGCGAGGATTCAAGTCATGACGGTGGTGAGCGTTGCACATGCGCTGGCCGGGAAGATCCCGGAAGGCGGCGAAGTCACGGTGCGGGGATGGGTGCGCACGCTGCGCGGATCTGCCGGACTGGCTTTCATCAACGTGTCCGACGGCTCCTGCTTCGCCCCGATCCAGGTGGTGGCGACCGACGCCCTGCCCAACTTCGACGAGGTCAAGCGGCTCACCGGCAGTTGCTCGCTGATCGCCAAGGGCGTGCTGGTCAAGTCGCAGGGCAAGGGCCAGTCGTACGAGATCCAGGCCAGCGCGGTCGAGGTGGTGGGCTGGGTCGAGGACCCGCTGACCTACCCGATCCAGCCCAAGCCGATGTCGCCGGAGTTCCTGCGCGAGGTCGCGCACCTGCGCCCGCGCACCAACCTGTTCGGCGCGGTGACGCGCATCCGCAACTGCCTGGCGCAGGCGGTGCACCGCTATTTCCACCAGAACGGCTACAACTGGATCAGCACGCCGATCATCACCACCTCCGACGCCGAAGGCGCCGGGCAGATGTTCCGCGTCTCCACCCTGGACATGGCCAACCTGCCGCGCGACGCGCAGGGCCAGGTCGACTTCGGCCGCGACTTCTTCGGCAAGGAGACCTTCCTGACCGTGTCCGGCCAGCTCAACGTCGAGGCCTACTGCCTGGCGCTGAGCAAGGTCTACACCTTCGGCCCGACCTTCCGCGCCGAGAACAGCCACACCACCCGCCACCTGGCCGAGTTCTGGATGATCGAGCCGGAGATCGCCTTCGCCGACCTGGCCGAGGACGCGCGCGTGGCCGAGGACTTCCTCAAGTACCTGTTCCGCGCGGTGCTGGACGAGCGCGCCGACGACCTGGCGTTCATCGCCGAGCGCGTGGACAAGACCGCGATCAGCAAGCTGGAGACCTTCATCAACTCGCCGTTCGAGCGCATCGAGTACGGCGACGCGATCGGCCTGCTGCAGAAGTCCGGGCAGAAGTTCGAGTTCCCGGTGGAATGGGGCCTGGACCTGCAGACCGAGCACGAGCGCTGGCTGACCGAGCAGCACGTCGGTCGCCCGGTGGTGGTGACCAACTATCCCGAGCACATCAAGGCCTTCTACATGCGCCTGAACGACGACGGCAAGACCGTCGCGGCGATGGACGTGCTGGCGCCCGGCATCGGCGAGATCATCGGCGGCAGCCAGCGCGAGGAGCGCCTGGACGTGCTCGACGCGCGCATGCTGCAGTTCGGCCTGGATCCGCAGCACTACGGCTGGTACCGCGACTTCCGCCGCTACGGCACGGTGCCGCATGCCGGCTTCGGCCTGGGCTTCGAGCGCCTGGTGGTGTACGTGTGCGGGCTGAGCAACATCCGCGACGCCATCCCCTACCCGCGCGCGCCGGGCAGCGCCGAGTTCTGAGCCGGCACGGGGAGCGCGCGCCATGATCCTGTTCTTCGCGCTGTGCTTCGTCGGCGTGGCGATCGCCGGGGCCAGCGCGTTCCTGATCTTCTGGCCGCTGACCCTGGTGCACATCCGCGACCGCCATCCGCCGCTGGTGGCGGCGTTCGGGCCGGGTGCCTTCCTCAAGCCGGTCGCGCTCGGCTGGCTGCTGGCGCGGCGCTACCGTCCGCTCGGCGACCGCGGATTGTCCGGGCTGGCCACGCCGGCCTGGCTGTCGCTGATGACCATCTTCTTCGGCCTCGGCATGGCCGCCCTGCTCTGGCTGCTTTCCCTGGTGATTCCATGACCTCAGATTCTCCCGCCCACGATCAGTGGTACCTGGCCAGCCTCGGCCGCCTGCTGGTGTGGGCACGCCTGCGCGTGCGCGACGCCGGCACCGCCGAGGTGCTGGACAGCGACGGCAACACCCTCAGCTACGACAGCGAGGACACCGCCCGCGCGGCGTTGTTCGATGCCGAATTCGTCGCCTTCGATGGCCTGGACGAGGACGATGCGCGGGCGCGCGGCTTCTCACTGGGCGAGGTGTCGCCGCCGCAGGCCGACGACGACGCCGGCCTGCGCGGGCGCATGACCCAGACCCTGGGCGCGCGCGCCTGATCCGGGGATGCACGTTGCACCCGCCTTCGCCGAACACGACCTGGGCGCGCTCGATGCGCTGATCGCGGACCACCCGTTCGCCACCCTGGTCACCGTCGCCGACGGCCTGCCCTGCGCCACGCCGTTGCCGGTGCTGTACCGGCGCGACGGCGAACGCATCCTGGTCGAAGGCCATTGGTCGCGGGCCAACCCGCAGGCGCGGCACGCCGGGCCGGCCTTGCTGATCGTGCACGGCCCGCATGCCTACGTCTCCCCGGGCTGGTATCCGGACAAGGAGGCGATGGCGCGGGTGCCGACCTGGAACTACGCCACCGCGCACCTGCACGGGCAGCTGCACCCCAGCGACGACGAAGCACTGCTGGCCGATGTGGTGGCGCGGCTGAGCGAACGCCACGAACGCGCGCTGGGCAGCGACTGGCGCTACGAGCCGGACAACGACACGCACCGGCGCCAGTTGCGCGGCATCGTCGGCTTCCGCCTGGAGGTCGAGCGGGTCGAGTTGAAGTTCAAGCTCAGCCAGAACCATCCGCCAGCGAACCAGGCCGCGGTACGCGAGGCGCTGCAGGGCCAGGCCGATCCCGGCGCGCAGGCCGTCGCGGCGCTGATGCACGCGCGACGTCCGGACTGAACCACGCCGCCACGCAGCGCGGCCGACCATGCAGTTGTGCGCACCGCCACGGGACGCGCGGCGGCGCGCGCCGCCTCACCCACAACGGCTGGCCGGTCCCTGCCGGTCGTGCCCGGCATGGCGCGCACTGGCCCTGCCTCCCTCCAGCGGCGACAGACCTTCGCGGATCGCGTAGCGCGTCAGTTGCGCGATGCTCTGCATGCCCAGCTTGAGCATGATGTGCTCGCGGTGGGTGCCGATGGTCTTGACGCTGATGTGCAGGCGCGCGGCGATCTCCTTGGTCGACAGCCCCTCGGACAGCAACTGCACGATCTCGCGTTCGCGCGAGGTCAGCAGCGTGTAGGCGGAGACGGCATCGCCGGGCGGACAGCGATACTCGCTGACCAGCGACTGCGACAGTTGCGGGCTGATGTACAGCTGATCGTTGCCGACCTGCTGGATCGCGCGCAGCAATTCGTGGAAGGTGCTGTTGCGCGCCAGGTAGCCCTTGGCGCCGGCGTCGATGGCGGCGCGCACGTTGGCCGCGGCATCGGAGGCGGCGATGCAGATCGCCTTGCTGCGTGGGCTGCGCTGCAGCAGCCGGCGGGTGGCCTCGATGCCGTTGAGGCCCGGCAGCATCACGTCCATCAGCACGATATCCGGCTGCCGTCGGGTCACCAGTTGCACGCACTCCAGTCCGTCGACCGCGTGGCCGACCACGTCGATGTCCGGCGTGTTGTTGAGCAGGGCCACCATGCCCTCCAGCACAATGCTGCGTTCGGCGGCAATCACGATACGTGTGTTCATTCTCTACCTGTGTTGGCAATGGAACTCCCAACGCGCGACCGCGCGGCAATCCGCGTCCCCCTGCAGCGCGACGCGCCCCTTTTTTCACTCGATGCGACAGCGCTGAACCTGCGCTTGCGTTACGTTCTCAGCTTGTCACGCTGCGTCATGGCGGCCATCGGTTTCAGGCTGATATGGATGGCGACGACGGCTGAACTTGTGCGGATTGCCGCATTCGTCTCGGTTCGTAGACAGAATCCCGTGCTACCGCGCACGCGCTGTGACGCAGAACGAAATCCTGCGCCGACGAACGATGATGGGAACACCGGCGATACGCCGGTGCCGCGCCGGCGGGTTCATTCCGCTGCCGGCGATGGCGATGGCGGCGGCGGCAGACGCGCGGCTTCCACCTGCAGCATCCCGCGGGCGAACTCGGCGAGCCGCTGCTGGATCGCCGCCGGCGGTGTGCCGGCCTCGATCGACTGCTGCAGGGCCATCAACTGCGCGGCCAACTCGCCCTGCCAGCGCATGCGCTCGGTGTCGTTGCTGGCGCGCTGCACTTCCAGCGACGCCTGCGCCTGCGCCGAGGTATCGCCGCGCACCAGCGTCTCCATCAGATCGACCAGACGCTGCAGCAGGCGGTACACCGCGGTCGCGGAGAAGCCGCCCAGCATCGCCAGAGTCGGCTTGCCGAAACTGCGCATGCTGCCGCTTTCGAACAGATCCGGCGGCAACACTTCGACCAGGATCAGCCCGGCGATCAGGCCCAGGATCATGCGCGCGCCGTAGGAGGCGTCGTACTTGGGGTCGTAGCTGGCGTCGGCGACGTAGCGGTGCACCTGGAACAGCGAGGAGAACGAGGCGCCCAGGCCGGCGCAGAACAGCAGGAACAGCGCATTCCAGAGCAGCACGCTGCCCGAGGAATCCAGGAAGCCCAGGCGCACGTTGTCCGCGCTGACCTTGCTGGACAGGGCCGTCGCCACCACCGCGAACAGGAACAGCAGCGAGGTCGTGGTCAGCGCGCGCACCAGCGGCAGCGGGCCGAGCAGGGTCGCCCAGTGCGGGCGGCGACGCTCGGCATCGAGCAGGAACACCGCCTGCGGTGTGGCCGGGCGGATCAGCTGCGCCAGTCGCCGGTGGGTGACCGCCAGTTCGTGCGCGTGCACCTCGATGTCGCCGCCATCGGCGTCCGGCGTGCCGGCGCCCAGCAGCGCCGACAGGCGGGCGATCAGCTCCGGCGGCACCGCCATGCCGTGCTCCAGCGCATAGCGCGCCATCGCTTCGCATTCGGCGCGCAGTTGCGGCAGGATGCCAGGCGGCGGCAGCCGCGGTCCGGCACGGCGGGCCGCGGTGAGCCGGCGCCACGCGGCGCCGGCCAGCGTCTTGATCCAGACGAGGTTCATCGCACGACTCCTGGACGGAAACGACGGCCGGCGCGTCTGCGCGACGGATTACGGGTTGGCGGGGACGCGTTCCAGCAGCGCGCTTTCCCGACCCTTCCCGCCGCCGTCAACGGTCTGCAGTTCGAGCTCGCCGTCCGGCCTTGCGCGCAGGGTCAGCTGGCCGTCGCTCAAACGCGTGCAGACACCCTGATTGTCCATGTCCAACGTGTACAGCGCGTCTCCTTCGCGCATGCCGAGGTAGCGGCCCTGCACCCTGCACTCGCGCGGCGCGCCGTAGCGCAGCTGCACCGTGGCGCTACCGGGGGCCTGAGGCGTCGCAGCGACACTCAGTTGCACAGCGACGCCCCGATTGCTGTAGTCGGGACGCGTCACCCCGCGCCACGTGCCCTGCAGCGGGCTGGGCTGGCCCGGATCGCCATGCAGCACCACCGGCAGGTCCTTGCCGTCGACGTTCAAGCGCAGGTCGTCGCCGCTGCGCTGCACGCGCAGCGGCTTGCCCATCAGCTTGTCGCAGTAGGCGCCGCCATTGATCGATTCCAGTGCGAAACCGGCACCCGGTTGCGGCTTGACCAGCAAGGCGCAGTTCAACGGCGAGCCGAACATCAGCCTGGCCTTGCCGTCGCGCTGGGCCAGGCGCACGGCGGCCAGGCGCTGCGCATCCAGCGCCAGGGTGCCGCTCCATTCGCCGGGCGGCAGCGCGTCTGCGTTGGCCGGCGCAGCAGGCGTCGGCGCCTGCGGTGCGGCACCGGCGGCACCGGCGGCGAACGGCATGGCCAGGCACAGCGCCAGCCAGAGCGGGAAACGCGCAACACCACGCGAACGGATACGCATGCGACTCTCCTGTTGGATACGAAAGGAAACGATGGGCACGGTCAGGACAGACCGAACCAGAGCAGCGCCACCACGGCCGCCACCAGGCACAGTACGGCAAGCAGCCACAGCGCCCGGCGTCGACGCCGGCGCAGCCGCTGCGCGCGGGCCAGCGAGCGCAGGTCGATGTGCAGTTCTCGGCACCACAGGTCGGTGTCGTGCCGGGACAGGATGAAGCCGTGTCTACGCATGTGCGGTCTCCTGGGCGGGATCGTGCGGGGCGGGCGCATCGGACAGCTGCCACAGCTTCAGCCGCTGACCGTCGAACAGCACCTCGCCGACCGGGGTGTGGGTGCCGCGGAACAGGATCTGCAGGCGGTGCCCGGGCCGCCGCGGCCGGCGCGGCAACACCTGCAGCAGCAGGCGCGGCGCCTCGTCCGGCACCTCCTCCACGTCCAGTTCGACGTCGAAGGCCAGGGCCAGTTCGCCGATCTGCGGCAATTGCCAGGCGCGCAGCTCCCACAACGGGATCTGCAGCGACGGCGGCTCGGCCGCGTCCGTCGCCACCGGCAGGGTCTCGCCAGCGCCGAAGCAGGCGCGCAAGGCCTGTGCGTGACGCGCGCGGCAGCGCCGCTGCGCATCCAGCAGGGCCGCCGACAGCCCCTGCAGCAGCAGGTCGAACTCGCAGCGCAGGCTGGCCATCAGTCGTCCTTCATCCAGCCAGGCTTGCGCGGGAAGCCGACGTGGTAGCACAGCCACTGCATCACCACCTGGTGCTCGCCGATCTGCAGCACGGCGAAATTCTTCTCGGTGCCGATGATCGCGCCCTTCGGCGAATCGCTCAGGCAGCGGTTGAGCAAGGCCCGCGCGGCTTCGATCTGCTCGGGCGATTGCATCTGCGTCGGGTTGTCGCTGCCGACCACGACCCGCTTGACGAACTTGACTTCAGTAAGGTCGAACATCGTTGACGAGTCCCCCGACGAGATGGTTCAACGGACCGCTATGGACTTACGCGGGAACCGGCTCGGGCTTGCCGATCTTGCGCGGCGCCACCGAGGTCTGCAGGATGTCCAGCACCCGCGCCAGACCTTCCGGCGGTCCCTTGTCCGCGGCATGCACCGAGACGTGGTACTTGGCCGAGTTGTCCGAGCTGCGCGTGTTCTCCTTGCTGGTGGAGACCGAGCCCTGGATATGCACCTTGGCCTTGAACAGGCCGAAGCCGTATTCCACGTCCGCCGACATCGACGCCGAGGCATCGGTCTTCTCCTTCGAGGAGAAGGACGACTTCACTTCCATGTCGAAGGTGATGTCCACGGTCTGGATGCTCAGGCTGGGCACGTTGACGATGGCCAGCAGCGGCACTTCCAGCTCGACCTCCTCCTCGGCGATGCCGCCGGCCTTGTCCGGGTCGTCGACCGGCCGCTTGAAGCGGAAGCTGGCGGTACGGGTGGCGCCGGTTGCCTGCGGATTCTTCGGGTCGGGGTTGTCCGGCGGCAGGAAGCCGATGACGCGGATGAAATCGGCGGTGGCGCGGGCCAGCTTGACCTGCGCGTCGCAGGCCGCATCGAGCGGGCCGCCGATCAGGTCGCCCATCGGCAGACCCTTGAATTGACTTGACATATTGACGAGTTCGTCAGCCATTGCAGTGACTCCTTCAGTTGGTGGGATTGGTTACATCGTCCGTGCCCGCGACGTCCGGCTTGTCGGCCATGACCGTCTTGAACACGCCCTGCGTCTGCGCCAGATGGTTCAGCAATCTGGCCGCTCCGTCAGTCGGTTCGGTCCCCTCCACGCGCAACACGACGTGGACGGCACTCTGGCGCTGGCTCCGCGCGCTGGCGCTGGTATCCACGCGCACGCTGGAACGGGTGGCGGTGCGCTTGGCCTGCCAGGCACCGCGCGGGCCGGGCGACTCCGGCGCGAAGAAGCCGTCGGCCGACTGCAGGCCGCCGAGGTCGCCGAGCTGCGCATCGAAGCTGATCTCCACGTCCTTGATCCGCAGCACGTTGGTCGAGACCAGCGGCAGCAGCGGCGCGCGGTAGTAGTCCTCGTCGCCTTCGGCGGCCTGCGGGTGCTGCGACGGCAGGCGGATGATCACGCTCTTGGGCCGGTGGAACTCGTCGAAGTAATCGCCGAGGTTGGCCATCTGGTGCTGCTCGATGCGGTCCTGCGCCTCGATCACGGCGCCGGCCAGCGCTTCGATCAGGTCGTTCAATGCGGTCGGTCCAGCCATGGTCGCTCCTGGAGAAAGAAGGCCGCCGTCGGCGACGGCAGCGGATCGGCGGCGCTTGCCGCGCGCGCGCTCAGCTCAGGTCGGGAAAGGAGTCGGTGCGCGCCAGCCAGCCCTTGAGGAACTTGCCCAGCGGCGGCCTGGCCGCGACCAGGCGCTGGTAGTAGTCGCGCCGGCCCTGCTTGTAGCGTGCGTACAGATCGCGCTGATCGGCGGCCTTCAGCGCCGCCAGGGTGGCCGGGCCGAACTTGCCGTCCTCCGGCAGCTGCAGCGCCGGCGCCTGCGCGTTGAGCACGCGCTGCAGCAGCTTGATGGCGTTGTTGCCGGCGTTGACCTGGAAGTCGAACAGGATGTTGGCCAGCGGCTGCAGCGCGATCTCGTCGCCGTGCACCGCATTCCAGTAGCAGGTCTTGTAGATCACCCCGGCCTGCGCATCGGTGAGCGCGCGCAGGTTGTCCAGGGTCGGTTCCAGTTGCAGCAGGCTCTTGGCGTACAAGCGAAACGTCGCCAGGGTGATGCCCTTGTTGGTGGCGCCGCCCGGATCCACCGGATCGTTGACGAAGCCGCCCTCGTGCTTGAGCAGGGTCGGAAAGAACGCGTTGAAGTCGGCCATGGGATCCTCCGCTGATGCCCGGTGTGGGCGTGGAGGAAGTCTGCGCAGCGCGCCGCATCGGCGGGATCGGCAAAAGCCCGATCCGGCGGCGGCTGCGCACTGAGACGCCGTGTGCATGCGGATCCCCGCGATCCGGGCAGCGGCGTCGGCGCGCGCCGCGCACCGGCCGCGGGCTTCTGGAATAATGCCGGGCTATGAGCAAAATCGAACAACTGCTGGACAACAACCGCTCCTGGTCCGAACGCATCAACCGCGAGGATCCGGAGTTCTTCAGCCGCCTGTCCAAGCAGCAGACCCCGGAGTACCTGTGGATCGGCTGCTCCGACTCGCGGGTGCCGGCGAACCAGATCATCGACATGGCGCCGGGCGAGGTGTTCGTCCACCGCAACATCGCCAACGTGGTCGTGCACACCGACCTGAACTGCCTGTCGGTGATCCAGTTCGCGGTCGAGGTGCTGAAGGTGCGGCACATCCTGGTGGTCGGCCACTACGGCTGCGGCGGCGTGCACGCGGGCCTGACCCGTGCGCGGCTGGGCCTGGTCGACAACTGGATCCGCCACGTCACCGACGTGGCCGAGAAGCACGAGCACTGCCTGCAGCAGGCCGGCGACCTCAACGTGCAGCATGCGCGCCTGTGCGAGCTCAACGTGCTCGAGCAGGTGGTCAACGTCAGCCGCACTTCGATCGTGCTCGACGCCTGGGCGCGCGGCCAGGAACTGACCGTGCACGGCTGGGTCTACAGCCTGCGCGACGGCCGCGTGCACGACCTGGGCATGGAACTTGACCGCATCGACGACCTGGCGCCGCGCTACGATGCCGCCCTGGCGCGCATCAGCCAGGACCGCGAGGACCGCTGAGCGGCGCGCCGCTCCGCCATCTCGATCAAGGATCCGCATGCTCCCCGGCCCGCTCAACCTGCACGCCTGGATCGACGCCCACCGGCACCTGCTGAAGCCGCCGGTGGGCAACAAGTGCATCCACGCCGGCGACTTCATCGTGATGGTGGTCGGCGGGCCGAACGCGCGCAGCGACTACCACTACGACGAAGGCCCGGAGTGGTTCTACCAGCTCGAAGGCGAGATGGTGCTGAAGATCCAGGAAGACGGCGCGGTGCGCGAGATCCCGATCCGCGCCGGCGAGACCTTCCTGCTGCCGCCGAAGGTGCCGCACTCGCCGCAGCGCGGCGCGAACTCGGTGGGCCTGGTGATCGAGCGGCGGCGCCTGCCGCACGAGCAGGACGGCCTGCTGTGGTTCTGCGAGCGCTGCAACCACCTGCTGTACGAAGCCTACTTCCCGCTGCAGGACATCGAGACCGACTTCCCGCCGGTGTTCGCGCGCTTCTACGCCTCCGAATCGCTGCGCACCTGCGCCCGCTGCGGCCACGTGCATCCGCGGCCGGCGGCCGACGCGCCGTGACCGCCCTGCCCCCGCGCCGTTCCGGCTCGCGATGCTGCGCAGCCTGATCGCGCTCAAGCCGCGCGACGTGCCGGTGCGCGTGGCCCTGCGCAACACCGCGGCGGTGGTCGCGCCGCTGGCGCTGGGCGTGGCCGCCGGCCATGCCGAGCTGGGCCTGGCGGTGTCCACCGGCGCGCTCAACACCATGTTCTCCGACCAGCCCGGCCCGTACCGGGCGCGGATGCAGCGCATGCTGATGGCCGCGCTGGCGGCAGGCGTGGCCGCGCTGCTGGGCATGCTGATCGGCGCGCACACCGTGGCGCTGGCGCTGAGCGCGCTGCTGCTCGGCCTCGGCGGCGGCCTGCTGGTGGCGCTGGGCCCGGTGGCGGCGCGGGTCGGGCTGACCAGCATGATCCTGCTGGTGGTCAGCGCCGACGTGCGCCTGCCGCCACTGCAGAGCGTCGGCGTGGCCACGCTGATCTTCGCCGGCGGCGTGCTGCAGATGCTGATGGCGCTGGCCGCCTGGCCGCTACAGCGCTACCGCCCGGAACGCTTCGCCCTGGCCGACCTGATGCGGCAACTGGCCGGCATCGCCCGCCAGCGACCCGGCGCGACCGCCGCACCGCCGGCCACCGAGGCGGTGCTCGAGGCGATGGTGATGCTGCACGGCGAGCACCGCTCGCGCGGACGTGCGGTGCAGGCGTTCCGGGTCATCGCCGAGCTGTGCGAACGCGCGCGGCTGGAGCTGCTGACCCTGGCCGACCTGCACGGACGCCTGGACGCAGGATCGCCCGCGCGGCTGCCGATCGAACGCGTGCTCGAACGCAGCGCGGTGGTGCTGGACCAGCTCGCGCACGCGCTGGACAGCGCCGAGGACCCAGACGCGGCCACCGCCTCGATGACCGGATTCGACGATCTGGTGGATGCGCTGGCGCAAGTGCAGTCGCAGACCGAAGACACCCGCGAACGCCGCCTGCTGCGCATCGCCGTGGCCCGTGCGCAGGGCCTGGGCGGCCAGCTGCGCGCGCTGGCGCGCAATGGCCGCTGGGCCAGCAGCCGCGGCGAGATCCAGGCCGAACTGGCCGAGGCGCAGTTGCCGGCGGCGCTGCGTCCGCTGGCGCCGCTGCAGACCTTGCGGGCGAATCTGAAGCTGTCCTCGGTGGCGTTCCGCCACGCGCTGCGCTGCGGCGTGTGCCTGGCGCTGGCGGTGCTGTTCGCCCGCTGGCAGGCGATCCCGCACGGCTACTGGATCCCGATGACCACGGCGATCGTGCTGAAGCCGGATTTCGGCGGCACCCTCAGCTTCGGCGCGCTGCGCGTGGCCGGCACCTTCGGCGGGCTGCTGCTGGCCACCGTGCTGGCGCACTTCGTGATGGACGGGGCGGTGGTGCGGCTGCTGTTGCTGACCGTGTTCTGCCTGGGGTTCCGCCTGCTGACCCAGGTCAACTACGGGCTCGGCGTGGCCTGCCTGACCGGCATGCTGGTGCTGCTGCTGTCGTTCGAGGGCATGGCCCCGGGCGAGGCGATCGGCGAGCGCATCCAGGCCACCGTGCTCGGCAGCGCGCTGGCGCTGGCGGCCTACGCGCTGTGGCCGACCTGGGAACGCAAGCACATCCGCGCGATCCTGGCGCAGTTGCTGCTCGCCTACCGCGACCATCTCGATGCGGTGCTGGAAGGCCGCCTGCAGGCGCTGCCGGACACCCGCGCGGCCTCGCGCACCGCGCGCACCAACGCGCAGGCCTCGATCGAACGCCTGCGCGGCGAGCCGCGGCGCAAGCGCAACCTGCGCGAACTGACCCTGGCCGAATCGGTGCTGGCCAACGGCAACCGGCTGATCCGCGCCTCGCTGGCGCTGGAGGCGGTGCTGCGCGATGCGCCGCCGCTGCCGCCGTTGCCGGAACTGCAGCAGTTCCGGCAACAGGCGCATGCCGCACTGACCGAACTGGCCGAAAGCCTGCGCAGCGGCACGCCGCCGGCGCAGGCCAGCCTGCGCGCGGACGAGCGGCGCCTGGCCGAGGCGCTGGCCGCGCAGCCGCAGGACGGCAGCGACGGCGGCGCGCTGCCCGCGCTGGCCGACACCAGCGACCGCGTCGCCGACAGCGTCGGCACCCTGACCCACCTGGTCCGCAGCGCCTTGTTGCCGGCTGCCGCGGCCGCCAAGGAACAACCGCAGGTGACCGCGCGCCGCAGCGGATGAACGCGCCGTCGCCTCGCGCCGGCCGCGCATTCGCTGTTGCAGAGGTCCACGCGGCCGTGCCCCGCGCCATGCCATGCACTCACCTCCCGTCGTCCCACACGCTCTAGACTCTCGCCCTGCTTCCCGGAATCCAATGCCGATGAACGAGATCCTGTCCCGCCAGCACGCCATCGCCCTCGACGCCGCCGATCCGCTGCGGGCCCTGCGCCAGGAGTTCCTGTTCCCGCAGCACCAGGGCGCCGACCAGGCCTATTTCGTCGGCAACTCGCTGGGCCTGCAGCCGCGCGGCGCGCGCGCCGCGGTGCAGGAGGTGCTGGACAAGTGGTCGTCGCTGGCGGTGGAAGGCCATTTCAACGGCGACACCCAGTGGATGACCTACCACGAACTGCTGGCCGCGCCGCTGGCGCGCCTGGTCGGCGCGCACCCGCACGAAGTGGTGGCGATGAACACGCTGACGGTGAACCTGCACCTGCTCATGGTCAGCTTCTACCGGCCCACCCGCGAGCGCCCGGCGATCCTGATCGAGGCCGGCGCGTTCCCCTCCGATCAGCATGCGGTGGCCTCGCAGATCCGTTTCCACGGCTTCGACCCGACCACCGACCTGATCGAAGTGCAGCCCGACGGCGTTGATGGCACCGTGTCGCTGGCGGCGATCGAGCGCGCCATCGCCGAGCACGGCCCGCGCCTGGCGCTGGTGCTGTGGCCGGGCGTGCAGTACCGCACCGGCCAGGCCTTCGACCTGGCCGCGGTGGTGCGGCTGGCGCGCGCGGCCGGCGCCGCGGTCGGCTTCGACCTGGCCCACGCCATCGGCAACGTGCCGCTGCACCTGCACGATGCCGCGCCGGACTTCGCGGTGTGGTGCCACTACAAATATCTCAACGCCGGCCCCGGCGCGGTCGCCGGCGCCTTCGTGCACGAACGCCACGGCCACGGCGACACCCCGCGCTTCGCCGGGTGGTGGGGCCACGACAAGCGCACCCGTTTCCGCATGGCGCCCGAATTCGTCGCCGCGCCCGGTGCCGACGGCTGGCAGCTGAGCAATCCGCCGATCCTGAGCATGGCCCCGCTGCGCGCCTCGCTGGACCTGTTCGAGCGTGCCGGGCTGGACGCGCTGCGGCAGAAATCGCAGCAACTGACCGGCTACCTGGAGACGCTGATCCGCGCCCGCCTGGCCGACACCCTGCAGATCATCACCCCGTCCGACCCGGCGCAACGCGGCTGCCAGTTGTCGCTGCGCGTGGCCGGCGGGCGGGAGCGCGGTCGCGCCCTGTTCGAGTACCTGCAATCGGTCGGCGTGCTCGGCGACTGGCGCGAGCCGGACGTGATCCGGATCAGCCCGGTGCCGCTGTACAACCGCTACCGCGACGTCTACCGCTTCGTCGAGGAAGTGGAAACCTGGGCCGGCGTCTGAGCCGCCTTCTTCGCGCGGCGGCCTGCCGCGCCTTCCGGACACCGCATTGAACGCATCCCCCCGCAGCATCACCCTGATCGGCGCCGGCCTGGCCGGCTCCCTGCTCGCCATCCTGCTCTCGCGCCAGGGCTGGCAGGTCACCGTCTACGAGCGTCGTGGCGACCCGCGCGTGCACGATTACGAGCGCGGCCGCTCGATCAACCTGGCCCTGGCCGAACGCGGCCTGCACGTGCTGCGCCAGGCCGGCGCCGATGCCGCGGTGATGGCCAAGGCGGTGATGATGCGCGGGCGCATGGTGCATTTCGCCGACGGCCACCAGCAGCTGCAGCGCTATGGCCGCGACGACAGCGAGGTGATCTGGTCGGTCCACCGCAACGATCTCAACATCACCCTGTTGCAGCTGGCCGAGCAGGCCGGTGCGCGCATCCACTTCTACCGGCGCCTGCACACGGTGGATTTCGATGCCGGCCATGCGCGTTTCATCGACGACCGCGACGACCAGCCGCACGACATCCGCTTCGACAGCATGATCGGCGCCGACGGCGCCGGCTCGGCGCTGCGCGCGGCGATGCAGCGCAAGGCGCCGATGGCCGAGCACATCGAGTTCCTCGACCACTCGTACAAGGAACTGGAGATCCCGCCCGGCGCCGACGGCGGCTTCCGCATCGAAGCCAACGCCCTGCATATCTGGCCGCGCGGGCACTACATGTGCATCGCCCTGCCCAACCACGAAGGCACTTTCACCGTCACCCTGTTCCTGCCCAACAAGGGCGAGCCCAGCTTCGCCACCGTGCGCAACGGCGAGGAGGCGCTGGCGCTGTTCGCGCGCGATTTCGCCGATGCGCTGCCGCTGATGCCGCAACTGGCCGAGCACTGGGAGCAGCACCCGCCGGGCCTGCTCGGCACGCTGCGCCTGGAGCGCTGGCACCTGGGCGGCCGCGCGGTGCTGCTGGGCGACGCCGCGCACGCGATGGTGCCGTTCCACGGGCAAGGCATGAACTGCGCGTTCGAGGATTGCGCCGCGCTGGCCGCGCACCTGCAGCGCGAGCCGGACCTGGCGCGCGCGTATGCCGCCTTCGAGGCCGAGCGCAAGCCCAATGCCGGCGCGATCCAGCAGATGGCGCTGGAGAACTACGTGGAAATGCGCGACCGCGTCGGCGACGCCGGCTTCCTGCTGCAGCGCGAACTCGGCCAGGCCCTGCAGGCGCGGCATCCGACCCGCTTCGTGCCGCACTACACCATGGTCACCTTCCTGCGCACGCCGTACGCGCAGGCGCTGGAACGCAGCGAAGTGCAGCGCGACATCCTGGTCCAGGCCACGCAGGGCCACAGCGATCTGTCGCGGATCGACTGGAGCTGGCTGGAGCGCATCGTGCACGCACGGCTGGCACCGCTGGAGGGGGCGCATTGAACCGGCGTAGCCTATCCGGACACCCGCTCCTACAAGCATCCCCACGCTCCTAGACTCGCCTGCCTCGCACCATTCGATTCGTTATGCCCGACAGCTTCCTCTTCTACGACCTGGAAACCTTCGGCGCCGATCCGCGGCGCACGCGCATCGCGCAGTTCGCCGCGGTGCGCACCGATGCCGAACTCAACGTGATCGAGGAGCCGATCAGTTTCTTCGTCAAACCGGCCGACGACCTGCTGCCCTCGCCGGTCGCCACCCTCATCACCGGCATCGCCCCGCAGCAGGCCTTGCGCGAGGGCGTGAGCGAAGCCGAGGCGTTCGCGCGCATCGCCGAGCAGATGGCGCGGCCGCAGACCTGCACGCTGGGCTACAACTCGCTGCGTTTCGACGACGAGTTCGTGCGCCACGGCCTGTTCCGCAACTTCTACGATCCCTACGAACGCGAATGGCGCAACGGCAACTCGCGCTGGGACCTGCTGGACATGCTGCGGCTGATGCACGCGCTGCGCCCGGAGGGCATCGTCTGGCCGCAGCGCGAGGACGGCGCCACCTCGTTCAAGCTGGAGCAACTGGCATTGGCCAACGGCGTGCGCGATGGCGATGCGCACGAGGCGCTGTCCGACGTCTATGCCACCATCGGCATGGCCCGGCACTTTCGCCGCAGCCAGCCGCGGCTGTGGGAGTACGCGCTGAAGCTGCGCGACAAGCGCTTCTGCGGCAGCCTGCTCGACGCGGTGGCGATGCAACCGGTGCTGCACGTGTCGATGCGCTATCCGGCCGCGCGCCTGTGCGCGGCGCCGGTGCTGCCGCTGGCGCGGCATCCGCGCATCGACAGCCGGGTGCTGGTGTTCGACCTGGAAGGCGACATCGAGCCGCTGCTGCGCTATACGCCGGAACAGATCGCCGACCGCCTGTACACCCCGCAGGCCGACCTGCCCGAGGGCGAACAGCGTATCCCGCTCAAGGAAGTGCATCTGAACAAGGCGCCCGCACTGGTCGCCTGGGCGCACCTGCGCGAAGCGGATTTCGCCCGGCTGCGGCTGGACCCCGCGCAACTGCTGGCCAAGGCAGAGCGCCTGCGCGAGGCCGGCCCGGCGCTGGCGGAGAAGGTGCGGCGGGTGTTCGCCAGCGAGCGCGCCGCGGTGCCGGCCGATGTCGACGCCTCGTTGTACGACGGCTTCCTGGCCGATGGCGACAAGCGCACGATGGCCCAGGTCCGCGCCACCCCGCCGGCGCAACTGGCCGCGCTGGAAGGCCAGTTCCGCGATCCGCGCCTGCCCGAGCTGCTGTTCCGCTACCGCGCGCGCAACTGGCCGCAGAGCCTGTCCATCGCCGAACAGGCGCGCTGGGACGACTACCGGCGACAGCGCCTGCAGCAGGACAGCGGCCTGTCCGAACTGAGCTTCGACGCCTTCTACGCGGAACTGGCCGGTTTACGCCTGGCTCACCCGCAGGATGCTACCAAGCAAGCCCTGCTCGACCAGTTGGCCGCCTGGGGCCACGACCTGCAACGCAGCCTATGACCAGCTATTTCAGCGACGCCAGCTTCAAGTTCCTGCGTGCCCTGGCGCGGCACAACGACAAGGCCTGGTTCAACGACAACCGGCACAAGTACGAAGAACACGTGCGCCAGCCGTTCCTGCGCCTGATCACCGACCTGCAGCCGGACCTGGCCCAGGTCAGCGAGCATTTCCGCGCCGACCCGCGCGGCGTCGGCGGCTCGCTGTTCCGCATCCACCGCGACGCGCGCTTCTCCCACGACAAGTCGCCGTACAAGACCTGGCAGGGTGCGCGCCTGTTCCACGAGCGGCGCAAGCAGGTGCCGGCGCCGTCGTTCTACATCCACCTGCAGCCGGGCGAGAGCTTCGTCGGCGCCGGGCTGTGGCATCCGGAACCGGACACGCAGCGCAAGGTGCGCCAGTTCATCTTCGACAACCCCGGCAGCTGGAAGGCCGCCGCGCATGCGCCGGCGCTGCGCCGCCGCTTCGATTTCGAGGAAAGCGAGATGCTGGTGCGCCCGCCGCGCGGCTTCCCGGCCGACTTCGAGTGCATCGACGACCTCAAGCACAAGAACTGGGTGTTCTGGCGCCAGCTCGACGACGCGACCATGACCGGCCCGCGGCTGCGCACGCAGGTCGCCGCCGACCTGCAGACGCTGGGCCCGTTCGTGGACTATCTGTGCGCGGCGCTGGACCTGGAGTTCTAGAACGGCAGTGCTTCCCCGTCGGAGCTGCTTCAGCGGCGACAGGCATTCCCGGTCACGCGTCGCGGCTAATCCGGTCCTGCAGAATGCCCACACGCAAGGAGACATGCGATGAAGAAATGGCTGGCCTTGCTGTTCCTCGCCCTGCTCGCCCTCGGCGGCTACGTCGTCGCTGGGCCGTACCTGGCCATCCGCGGCATCGACCAGGCGTTGCGCGAGCGCGATGCGGCGGCACTGGAGCGCTACGTCGACTTTCCCACGCTGCGGGTCAACCTCAAGGCCCAGGTGGACGATGCGCTGGTGCGCCGCGCCGGCCCCGACCTGCAGTCCAGCCTGTTCGGCGGGGCGCTGCTGTCGCTGGCCGGCGGCCTCGGCGGCATGAGCGTGGATGCGATGGTCACCCCGACCGGCATCGGCGCGCTGATGCAGGGCGACGCGCTGTGGAAACGCGCCAGCGGCGACACCGTTGGCGGCGATACCTACGCCGCGCCGCGCCCGCCACAACCGCTGCGCCAAGCCGAGCACCGCTTCGAATCGACCACGCGCTTCGTCGCCACCGTGCATACCGCCGACGGCACCGCCGTGCCGTTCGTGTTCACTCGCGAGGGCCTGCACTGGAAGCTCAGCAACATCCTGTTGCCGTTGTAGGGCGACTTGCCATCGTCCTGGCGCGTGGTGTCGCCCGGGACCGCATGCATTGTCTCCCCCGGTCGTGCTTGCACCGGCGGCGGCATGGCGTGGACTGAACCGTCTGGCCGACGCAGCCATCCCCCGACAGCGCAGCCCCGGCTAACGCACCCCGTCCGGCCCCGTCCTGCCCGCCAGCGCCTGCTGCACGCGCCGCAACGGCGTGCGCAGTTGCCAACGCGCCGACCACGGCAGGCGTGCCAGGGCCGCGTGCGCGTCCAGCGCCGGCAGCGCACCGGTCCAGGCGAGCACCACATGGTTGTCCATCTGTGGCTCGTCCAGGCGCAGCACGCGGCCGCCGAACAGCGCGCGCAGATGCGCCAGGTGGCGGCGGGTGTCGGTGTCGTACAGGTTCACCGCCAGCACCCCGCCCGGCGCCAGCGCCGCGTGGCAGTCTTCGTAGAAGCCGCGGCTGAGCAGCGCGGCCGGGATGCCGTCGGCGTCGTAGGCGTCGAGCAGCAGCAGGTCGTAGCGATCGCGCCGTTGCCGCAGCAACCGCGCGCCGTCGCCGTGCACGGCCTCGAAGCGCGCATCGTCGTCCGGGATGCGGAAGGCCGCGCGCAGGGCCAGCACGTCGGCGTCGGCCTCGATCGCCTCGATCCGCGCCTGCGGCAGGTGCCGATAGCAGAACTTGGCCTGCGAACCGCCGCCGAGGCCGACGATGCCGATCCGCCGCGGGTCCGGGCGCAGCAACAGTGCGCCGAGCATGCTGCGGGTGTAGCCCACCTGCAGCACGTCCGGCCACCAGGTGTACATGCGGCTCTGGGTCACCTCGCCCTTGAACTGCAGGCTGGTGTAGCGCCAGCCGTGGCGCACGTAAGGCCGCCCGGGACGCAGGTCGGCGGGCACGCCCGCTCCCTGCCGCAGCAGGCGGCGCAGCGCGGCCCAGCGGCCGCCGCCGGGCGCCGCGCTCACGGCTTGGCGATGTCGTTGGCGACCCCGTGCGGCACATGCCCGGCGGCGACGCGCTCGCGGGCGGCGCTGTCGATGTTGTGCTGCGAATCGTCGAAGAAGATGTCCGCGCCGAAGGCCTGCAGGAACGGCCCCTTGTGGCGGCCGCCGAGGAACAGCGCCTCGTCCAGGCGCACGCCCCATTCGCGCAGGGTGCGGATCACCCGCTCGTGCGCCGGTGCCGAGCGCGCAGTGACCAGCGCGGTGCGGATCGGCGATGCCTCGCCGGCCGGGAACGCGGACTGCAGCGCGTGCAGCGCCGACAGGAAATTACGGAACGGCCCGCCAGTCAGCGGCTCGCGCGCGTTCTCGCGTTCGTAGCGACCGAACGCCTCCACGCCCTGCTCGCGCGAGAAGCGCTCGCCCTCGTCGCCGAAGATCACCGCATCGCCGTCGAAGGCGATGCGCAGCTGGGTGGACAGGCGGTCGGCATCGATCGCGCCGGCGGCGGCGGCGGCTTCCTGCGCATGCTCGCCGGGCGGCTTGGGCAGGATGGTCGCCGCGGCGATGCCGTGGCTGAGCGCGCGCCGCACCGACTCCGGGTTGGCCGAGAGGAACAGATCGGTGCCGAACGGCTTGACGTAGGGCCAGGTCGCCTCGCCGGAGGTGAAGGTGGCGCGGACGATGCCCAGCCCGTAGTGCTGGATCGAGTTGAAGATGCGCAACCCGGTATCGGCGGAATTGCGCGACAGCAGGATCACCTCCACCGGCGGCGTCTCCGGCGGCGTGCCCTGGTTCAGCGCCAACAGCTTGCGCACCACCGGAAACGCCACCCCGGGCGCCAGCACATCGTCCTCGCGCTCGCGCTGATACGCGCTGTACGCCTCCACCCCCTCCCGCTCGAACAGGGCATGGCCCTCTTCCAGATCGAACAGGGCGCGCGAGGTGACCGCGACGGTGAGCAGACGGGGGGAGTTGTCGGACATTTTGGGCTGTGAGTGGGGAATCGGGAATGGGGAATAGGGAAAAGCGGTTTGCGGGCGTGGAAGTTATCCAGGGAAAGGGAATTGTCAGGAAACCGCTCTTGCGATTCCCCATTCCCGATTCCCCACTCCCCGCCCCTACACCATAAATTGCTCGCTCAAGATCCGCTCCTCCAGATTGTGCTCCGGATCGAACAGCAGGGTGACCAGGCGGTCGCGGGATTCGCGGATGGTGACTTCGACCACGTCGCGGGTCTCGTGCGAGTCGGCGGTGACGCTGACCGGGCGCTTGTACGGGTCCAGCACGCGGAAGCGCACCTCGATGTCGGCCTTGAGGATCGCGCCGCGCCAGCGCCGCGGCCGGTACGGCGCGATCGGGGTCAGCGCCAGGGTGTGCGAGCCCAGCGGCAGGATCGGTCCGTGCGCGGAGGAGTTGTAGGCGGTGCTGCCGGCCGGGGTCGACACCAGCACGCCATCGCAGATCAGTTCATCGACCCGGGTCTGGCCGTTGAGATCGATGCTCACGTGCGCGGCCTGACGGGTCTGCCGCAGCAGCGAGACCTCGTTGTAGGCCAGCGAGCCGGTGGTGGCGCCGGATTCGGTCTGCGCCAGCATTTCCAGCGGGCGCAGCTTGGCCGGCTCGGCCAGGGCCAGGCGCGCGACCAGGTCGTCGTCGCGGAACTGGTTCATCAGGAAGCCGACCGTGCCCAGCTTCATGCCGAACACCGGCTTGCCCAGGCTGCCGTGGCGATGCAGGGTCTGCAGCATGAAGCCGTCGCCGCCGAGCGCGCACAGCACATCGGCGTCGGCCGGCTCGCAATCGCCGTAGCGCCCGACCAGTTGAGTGCGCGCGTGCTGCGCCTCCGGCGCGACGCTGGCGAGGAAACAGATGCGGGGCGAGGACGGCAGGACGGAAGCATTCATGGCCCCGATCATACCCGGGGCGCCATGACCGGCGCGCGGCGGCGAACCGGCGGCACGCGCTTGCAGCCGAGGCAGCGGCCAATCCGCGGCAGTTGCATGCCGCGTCCGCACCGCGCTGTGATGGGACCTGCCGCGACAGCCATTGCAGGCCGGTGCCCGGTACCGGGCCGAGTCGCTCCGCCCGCCTTATCTGCCGGACACGAAGTCGCGGCACGCAGTCTCCGTCGCCTGCTCCTGCATCGCCTGGCGCACCGATGCCGGCACCAACGGGCCCAGATGCTCCCGCACCTGCTGCGCCAGTTCCACGGACCGGATCTCGCCCATCCCCTCCTGCGTGCGCGCATCGGCCAGGCACAGCCAATACCAGGCGCGCGCCAGATCCCGGCACGGCTCCGGGCCGCAGGCCTGGATCCAGGCCAGTTCGGGTTCCCAGCCGGCACCCGAGCACCAGCCGGGGTGGCTCCATTCGGCCAGCAGCGCGGCATGGTCCGGGATGGTGCCCACGCCCAGGAAGCGACGGCGGCCGTACGCGCGCATGGCCACGCTGCAGCCACGGATGTCCAGCCAGGTGCGGGCATAGACCGCACGCTTCAGTGCCGCCAGTGCCGCGGCCTGCTCGCCGTTGGCGTCCAGCTGCAGAAACAGCGCATAGGCGGCATCGCCCACCGATTTCCTGGCAAGTGCACGCAAGCGTCGCAGGTCGCCCTGCCCTGCCTGCTGCAGCGCACGCTGCAGCCGCAGCTCCAGCGGAGGCTGCAGTGCCAGGAAGACGATCAACAACAGGAGTACTGCGGGGATGGCCAGGTACAGCATGTACGCCTCGAAATGCGGCGCTGCAGCCGTGTGCTCGCCCGATGGCGCGGATCGTATCAGCGCGGGCTGTCAGAATCCCGCGGCCTTGCATGACGCGGTCGGTCGCCGCAGCGGTGCGCCGCCGGCCTGGCTCCAACGAAGAACGTGGGGCGAGCGCGGATCCCCGCCAAGGACGCGCGACAGCAATCGCCTGCCACGCGCCATGCGTCGCCATCGGGCGACGCGGTACCGCAGTGGGCCAGACCCGCGCGCGCGGGCCTGGCCATCGGCGCGATCGGTCAGACGCCGTGCGCCGCCAGCTGGCCGAGTCGCTGCACCGCCACCGACACCGTCGGGTAGTCCAGCGTCTTCTGCGCAGCCAGTTCCTGCAGCATGCTCAGGGTGAAGCGCAGGCTGCTGTCGTCGCGCTGCAGCCAGTGCTGCACCTTGGCCTCGGCGGTGCCGCCCGGCAGGCTCAGCGCCTGGCCGGCCAGCGCACTGTGGTGCTTGGCCAGTTCGTCGCGCAGCACGCCGCGGGCCACCGCATGCCAGCGGCCGTTGACCTCCAGCGCGTCGATCTGCTCGAACAGCCACGGCAACTGCAGCGCCTCGCCAAGGCGGAAGTGCACCTTCGACACCTCCACCGGCTTGAGCTTGCGGTTGCGCGCCATCTCGATGATGTCGAACGCCGGCTCCAGGAAGCGCAGTTCCGACAGCTGCTGGGCGAGCGCCGGCGGCAGGCCCTTGTCCTGCCACTCCTGCACCAGCGCCTCGTAGCGCGGACGCTGCGAATCGGGCAGCACGCCGGAGGCGACGCGGATATCGTTGAACGGCTCGTAGTAGCGCTCCACCGCGGCGGTGATGCCCGGCATCGGGCCCGGACGGAACAGCAGCCAGCGCACGAAGGCGCGCTGCAGCGTCCAGATCACCTCCAGCGCGTCGATCTGCACCGACTCGGGCACCTTGCCGTCCAGCGCGTCGATCTGCGTCCACAGCGCGCGTGCATCCAGCGTCTCGCGGCTGATGGTGTAGGCCTTGGCGACCTCGGCGATGCTGCGGCCGGTGTCTTCCTGCATGCGCATCAGGAAGGTGGCGCCCATCCGGTTGATGGTGGTGTTGGTCACCGCGGTGGCGATGATCTCGCGCTTGAGGCGGTGCCGCTCCATCGCATCGGCGTACTTCTTCTGAAGCGGCTGCGGGAAGTAGCGCTGCAGTTCCTTGGACAGGTACGGGTCCTCGGGGATGTCCGATTCCAGCAGCTGCTGGAACGCCACCAGCTTGGAGTAGGACAGCAGCACCGCCAGTTCCGGCCGGGTCAGGCCCTGGCCACGCGCCTTGCGCGCAGAGATCTCCGCGTCCGAGGGCAGGTATTCGATCTGCCGGTCGAGCAGGCCCTGCGCCTCCAGGGTGCGGATGAAGTGCTGCTTGGAGCCCAGGCGGGTGACGCTCATCCGCTCCATCAGGCTCAGCGCCTGGTTCTGGCGGATGTTATCCCACAGCACCAGCTCGGCCACTTCGTCGGTCATCGACGCCAGCAGCTTGTTGCGCGCGTCCAGGGTCAGCTTCTTGGCCTGCACCACGTCGTTGAGCAGGATCTTGATGTTGACCTCGTGGTCGGACGTATCCACGCCGGCCGAGTTGTCGATGAAGTCGGTGTTGAGCAGCACCCCGACCTGCGCGGCCTCGATGCGGCCGAGCTGGGTCAGGCCGAGGTTGCCGCCCTCGCCCACCACCTTGCAGCGCAGCTCGCCGCCGTTGACGCGCAGGCCGTTGTTGGCGCGGTCGCCGACGTCGCCGTGGGTCTCGCTGGCGGCCTTGACGTAGGTGCCGATGCCGCCGTTCCAGAACAGGTCCACCGGCGCCTTGAGGATGGCGTTCATCAGGTCGTTCGGCGAGAGCTGCTTGACGCCCGGCTCCAGGCCCAGCGCCTCGCGCACCGGCGCGCTGATCTCGATCGACTTGAGCGTGCGCGGGTAGATGCCGCCGCCGGCGCTGATCAGCTTGGCATCGTAGTCGGCCCAGCTGGAGCGCGGCAGCTTGAACAGGCGCTCGCGCTCGGCGAAGGACGCCGCCGCGTCCGGGTTCGGGTCGAGGAAGATGTGGCGGTGGTCGAACGCGGCCAGCAGGCGGATGTGGCGCGACAGCAGCATGCCGTTGCCGAACACGTCGCCGGACATGTCGCCGATGCCCACGCAGGTGAAGTCCTCGCTCTGGCAGTCGCGGCCCAGGGCGCGGAAGTGGCGCTTGACCGACTCCCAGGCGCCGCGCGCGGTGATGCCCATGCCCTTGTGGTCGTAGCCGACCGAGCCGCCGGAGGCGAACGCGTCGCCCAGCCAGAAACCGTGGTCCAGCGCCAGGCCGTTGGCGATGTCGGAGAAGGTGGCCGTGCCCTTGTCGGCGGCGACCACCAGGTACGGGTCGTCCTGGTCGTGGCGCACCACCTGCGGCGGCGGCACGATCTTGCCGCCGACGATGTTGTCGGTGATGTCCAGCAGGCCCTGGATGAACAGCTTGTAGCAGGCGATACCTTCGGCCAGCACCGCGTCGCGGTCGCCGCCGACCGGCGGGCGCTTGCAGAAGAAGCCGCCCTTGGCGCCGACCGGCACGATCACCGTGTTCTTGACCATCTGCGCCTTGACCAGGCCCAGCACCTCGGTGCGGAAGTCCTCGCGCCGGTCGGACCAGCGCAGGCCGCCACGCGCCACCGCGCCGAAGCGCAGGTGCACGCCTTCCACGCGCGGGCCGTACACGAAGATCTCGCGGTACGGACGCGGCTTGGGCAGGTCCGGCACCTTGGCCGAATCCAGCTTGAAGCTGATGCAGTGACCCAGCCCGCCATCGGCGGTGCGCTGGTAGTGGCTGGTGCGCAGGGTCGCCTCGATCACGCCCTTGAAGCTGCGCAGGATGCGGTCCTCATCGAGGCTCGCCACCTGGTCGAACAGCTTCAGCAACGCGGCCGAGACCGCCTCCAGCTGCGCGTCGCGGCTGCCGCTGCGCGCATCGATCACCGGCTGCAGCGCCTTCAGCGCCGCGGCATCGTCCTTGGCCAGCAGGTGCAGTTGCGCCGTCAGCGCGGCCTGTCCCTCGGCGATCTGCGCCTTGCTCTCGTTGCCGGTGGCCGGATCGAAGCGCGCCTCGAACAGCTCCACCAGCAGCCGCGCCAGCAGCGGATAGCGGTTGCAGGTCTCTTCAACGTAGGCCTGCGAGAACGGCACGCCGGTCTGCAGCAGGTACTTGCAGTAGCCGCGCAGCACCGCGACCTGGCGCCAGCTCAGGCTGGCACCGACGATCAGGCGGTTGAAGCCGTCGTTCTCGGCGTCGCCGCGCCAGATCCGCACGAACGCCTCGCACAGCGGCGCGTCGGCCGCGGCCACATCGATGCTGCCGGCCAGCGGCTCGACCTCGAAGTCCTGGATCGACAGCGGCGTGCCGTCGACCACCAGCCGGTACGGACGCTCGGAGATCACCCGCAGGCCCAGGTTCTCCATCATCGGCAGCACGTCCGACAGCGGCAGGTCGTCGTGCTGGCGGTACAGCTTCAGGCGCAGGCTGTCGGCGCCGTCGCGGCGCAGCGCCTGCAGGCTCAGGTGCAGGTCTTCCGGACCGCGCAGCGCGGCCAGGCGCTCGACGTCGCGCGCGGCGATCTGCGCGGTCGACTCCTCGATGTAGCCGGCCGGCAGCGCGCGGCCGTAGCCGGCGGCCAGGCGCAGACCATCGCGCTCGCCGCAGCTGGCCACCAACGCCTCGCGCAGGTCGTCATGCCAGTTGCGCAGCAGGTGCGCCAGGCGCGATTCCAGTTCGGTGGTGTCGAACTCCAGCGCCTCGCCGGGCTTGGGCCGCACGATCATGTGCAGCTGCGCCAGCGGCGATTCGCCCAGCACCACGTTGGAATCGATGTACTCGCCGTGCAGCGCGTCCTTCAGCAAGGCCTCGATGCGCAGGCGCACGTCGGTGTTGAAACGCTCGCGCGGGATGTACACCAGCGCGGAAATGAAGCGGCCGTACTTGTCGCGGCGCAGGAACAGGCGACTGCGCACCCGCTCCTGCAGGCCCAGAATGCCCATCGCGGTGCGGTACAGCTCTTCCTCGTTGGACTGGAACAGCTCCTCGCGCGGCAGCGTCTCCAGGATATGGCGCAGCGCCTTGCCGCTGTGGCTGCTCGGGGTCAGTTCGGACTTGCGCATCACGTAGTCGAAGCGCTCGCGCACCAGCGGGATCTCCCACGGGCGGCGGTTGTAGGCGCTGGAGGTGAACAGGCCGAGGAAGCGCTGTTCGGCGACGATGCGGCCCTTGGCGTCGAACTCCAGCACGCCGATGTAGTCCATGTAGCCGCTGCGGTGCACCCGCGAGCGCGCATTGGTCTTGGTCAGGATCAGCGCTTCCTTGGTGCCGGACTCGCTGAGGCCGTGTGCGGCCAGCGTGCGCACCGGCCGCGCCGGCGACTTGTCCTGCCCGCGCAGCAGGCCCAGGCCGCTGTCTTCCAGCGGCGCCAGCACGTCTTCGCCGCCCTGCTTCTCCACGCGGTATTCGCGGTAGCCGAAGAAGGTGAAATGGTCGGCCGCGGCCCAGCGCAGGAATTCCTGCGCCTCGCGCCGGCCCTTGTCGTCCACCGGCAGGCGCCGCGTGGTCAGGTCGTCGGCCAGCGCCAGCATCTTCTCGCGCATGCCGCCCCAGTCGCGCACGATGTTGCGCACCTCGCCAAGGATGCGCCGGATCGCCGCTTCCACCTGCGCCATGTCTTCCGGCGGCTGGCGGTCGATCTCCAGCGCCATCAGCGATTCCGCCTTGCCCTCGCCCACGTTCTCCAGCGTGCCGCCCTTGTCGCGCTGCATGCGCAGCACCGGGTGGCCGAGCACGTGCACGCCGATGCCCAGCTCGGCCAGCGCCATGCTCACCGAATCGACCAGGAACGGCATGTCGTCGTTGACGATCTGCAGCACCGTGTGCGACGACTCCCAGCCGTCGTCCTTCAGGTTCGGGTTGAACACCCGCACGTTGACCGTGCCCGGCTTGCGCTTGCGTGCGAACTCCAGCATCGACGCGGCCAGTGCCGCCCACTCCTGCGCACTGTGGTGAGGGAACTCGTCCTCCTCCATGCGCTTGTAGAACTCTTCGGCGAAGGTCTGCGCCTCCTGCTGGCGCGCGGCCGGGTAGCGCTTGCGCAGCGCCGCGAACACCGAGGCCAGGCTGAAGGCGCTGGCGGCGGGCGCCGCGTCGATCACCTTGGCGGTCGCCGGCACGGTCGCGGCCAGCCTGGGCGGCGTCGCGGCCTTGCGCGGGGCGGCGGCCTTGGCCGCAGGCTTGGCGGCCGCCTTGGTCTTGGCAGGCGCCTTGGCCGGCTTGGTGGCGGACGGGGTCGCGGAGGTGCGGGTGGCGGCCGAAGATTTGGAACGGGAAGCGGCGTGTTTGGGTTTCATGACGGAGAGCAGCAACGATGCTCGATGGGAAAGCCGGAATTGTACCGGTGCTCCGTTCAACTACCTTGCTGCATCGCAAACCAATGGAGCGGCCGCGGCGACGCGCCAGATCGCGCAAAGCGACCGCAACACCATCATCACGCGGCGGTCACCATGCTTTGCCGGCCACGCTGTTGTCAGCAAGAACACCCCTGTGTCAAGGCTGTTCTAATTCTAAACTGGACGGTATAGTCCACAATCGATGAGCACTCCCCTCGCCTCCGCCGCACAGCGCCAGGCGCGCGACCAGCGCGTGTACGCTGCCGTGCGCGAATTGCTGGCCGAGGAAGGCATGGGCCTGAGCATGGATGCAGTGGCGGCACGCGCCGGCTGCTCCAAGCAGACCCTGTACAGCCGCTACCGCAGCAAGCAGGGCCTGCTGCGGCGGGCGATGCAGGATCACCTGGACCTGGCCACCGCGCACCTGGAACCGGTGCAGGACGACCTGCGCGGCAGCCTGCTGCGTTTCGCCTGCGAGTACCTGGAACAGCTGTCGGAACCGCGTGTGCTGCAGAGTTGCCAGCTGATCGCCGCCGAGTCGCGGCACTTCCCCGAAGAAGCGCGCGCCATGTTCCGCGACAGCGCCGGCGCGCTGATGCAGCGCCTGAGCGAGCGCCTGCGCGGCGCCATGGCGCGCGGCCAGCTCCGGCATGACGATCCGCACTTCATGGCCGAGCTGCTGTTGAGCATGATCGTCGGCATGGATTTCGAGCGTCAGCGCTTCCACAGCGCGCATCGCGGCGACGCCGCCGCGCAGCGCGCCTGGGCCGAGTTCGCCGTGGACGGCTTCTTGCGCGCGTTCGCCGCCGCCCCTTTCCTTCCTTCTACAAAACCAGACCGGAGTACCACCCGATGACCTCCCCGTTGCGTTCTCTCGCCCTGGCCTGCGCCGTCGTGGTGGTGTTGGCGTCCTGCAAGAAACAGGAGCAGCAGCAGGCCATGCCGCCGCCGGAAGTGGGCGTGCTGCAGGCGCAGCCGCAGACCGTGCCGCTTGAGCGCGAACTGGTCGGCCGCCTGTCCGCGTTCCGCAGCGCCGACGTGCGCGCCCGCGTGCCCGGCGTGCTGGAAAAGCGCCTGTACACCGAAGGCACCGACGTCAAGGAAGGCCAGCCGCTGTTCCAGATCGATCCGGCGCCGCTGCGTGCGACCCTGGCCTCGGCGCAGGGCCAGCTGGCCGCGGCCGAAGCCACCTACGCCAACGCCAAGGCTGCCGCCGCCCGCGCGCGCAGCCTGGCGCCGCAGGCCTACGTGTCCAAGTCCGACCTGGACAACGCCGAGGCCACCGAACGCAGCTCCGCCGCGTCGGTGCAGCAGGCCCGTGCGGCGGTGGAAACCGCGCGCATCAACCTCGGCTACGCCACCGTCACTGCGCCGATCGCCGGCCGCGCCGGCAAGCAGCAGGTCACCGAGGGCGCGCTGGTCGGCCAGGGCGACAGCACGCTGCTGACCACGATCGACCAGCTGGACCCGCTGTACGTCAACTTCTCGATGAGTTCCGACGAACTGGCGCAGCTGCGCCAGGCGCAGACCGAAGGCAACGTCGCCCTCAACGCCGAGGACAAGTCCACCGTGCAGATCAAGCTCGGCGACGGCAGCACCTATGCGCATGCCGGCACCCTGGACTTCTCCGGCGCCGCGGTCGACCCGAGCACCGGCTCGGTGACGCTGCGCGCGCTGCTGCCCAATCCGGACCGGGTGCTGCTGCCCGGCGCCTTCGTCAGCTTCTCGGCCAACCTGGGCCAGCGCAAGGACGTGTACCTGATCCCGCAGGCGGCCGTGCTGCGCGACGCCAAGGGCGCCTATGCCTTGGTCGTCGGCAAAGACAGCAAGGTGGTGCGCAAGGACCTGACCACGGTCGGCCAGCAGGGCGACAAGTGGATCGTCAGCGGCGGCCTGCAGAACGGCGACCAGGTCGTGGTCAGCGGCCTGCCCAAGGTCAAGGAAGGCGCACCGGCCGTGGCCAAGCCGTGGGATCCGAATGCCGCCGCGCAGGGCCAGGGCCCCGCTGCCGGCGCGGCTCCCGGCCAGGGCGCCCAAGGCGCCGCGGCGCCGCCGGCCAAGGGCGCCGCCCCGGCGCAGGGCGCAGCGCACGGCGATGCGCCGAACGCCGCCTCGCCTTCCGACCAGCCGAAGCAGTAACGGACTCCCCCCATGCCTAAGTTCTTCATCGAACACCCGGTCTTCGCCTGGGTGGTGGCGATCCTGATCTCGCTCAGCGGCGTGATCGCCATCCTCAATCTCGGCGTCGAGTCGTATCCCTCGATCGCCCCACCCCAGGTCACCGTCAACGCCACCTATCCCGGCGCCAGCGCCAGCACCACCGAACGCTCGGTCACCCAGGTCATCGAGCAGCAGCTGACCGGCATCGACCACCTGCTGTACTTCAGCTCGTCGTCGTCGTCCAGCGGCAGCGCCACCATCACCCTGACCTTCGAGACCGGCACCGACCCGGACATCGCCCAGGTGCAGGTGCAGAACAAGGTGTCGCTGGCGACCCCGCGCCTGCCCTCGGAAGTGACCGCGCAGGGCGTGGTGGTGGCCAAGGCCAACGCCGGCTTCCTCAGCGTGATCGCGCTGCGTTCGGACAACCCGTCGATCGACCGCGACGCGCTCAACGACATCGTCGGGTCGCGCGTGCTGGAACAGATCTCGCGCGTGCCCGGCGTCGGCAGCACCCAGCAGTTCGGTGCCGAGTACGCCATGGACATCTGGTTGAACCCGGAGAAGCTGCAGGGTTACCACATGTCCGCCACGGACGTGTACAACGCGATCCGCGCGCAGAACGTGCAGTTCGCCGCCGGCTCGCTCGGTTCGGATCCGGCGCCGCAGGGCCAGTCGTTCACCGCCACGGTCAGCGCCGAGGGCCGCTTCACCTCGCCCGAGCAGTTCGAGAACATCATCCTGCGCGCCGACGGCAACGGCACCGTGGTGCGGCTGAAGGACGTGGCCCGGGTCGCGTTCGGCCCGACCAACTTCGGTTTCGACACCCAGTACAACGGCAAGCCGACCGGCGCCTTCGCCATCCAGCTGCTGCCGGGCGCCAATGCGCTGAGCGTGTCCGAGGCGGTCAAGGCCAAGATGGACGAGCTGCAGCCCAGCTTCCCGCAGGGCGTCACCTGGTTCACGCCGTACGAGAGCACCACCTTCGTCAAGATCTCGATCGAGGAAGTGGTCAAGACCCTGGCCGAGGCGATCGTGCTGGTGTTCCTGGTGATGCTGGTGTTCCTGCAGAACTTCCGCGCCACCATCATCCCCACCCTGGTCATCCCGGTGGCGCTGCTGGGCACCTTCCTGGGCATGTGGGCGATCGGCTTCACCATCAACCAGCTGACCCTGTTCGCGATGGTGCTGGCGATCGGCATCGTGGTCGACGACGCGATCGTGGTGATCGAGAACGTCGAACGCATCATGTCCGAGGAGCACCTGGCGCCGAAGGCAGCTACGCACAAGGCGATGACCCAGATCACCGGCGCGGTGGTGGCCATCACCGTGGTGCTGGCGGCGGTGTTCATTCCGTCGGCGATGCAGCCCGGCGCGGCCGGCGCGATCTACAAGCAGTTCGCGATCACCATCGCCATGTCGATGGCGTTCTCCGCCTTCCTGGCGCTGAGCTTCACCCCGGCGCTGTGTGCGGCGTTCCTCAAGCCCACCCACAACGACAACCCGAACTGGGTCTACCGCACCTTCAACAAGTACTACGACAAGCTGGCGCACCGCTACGTCGGCGCGGTGGGCAACACCATCCGCCGCGCGCCGCGCTGGATGGCGGTGTTCGCCCTGCTGGTGGTGCTGTGCGGCTTCCTGTTCACGCGCATGCCGGGCAGCTTCCTGCCGGAAGAGGACCAGGGCTTCGCGCTGGCGATCGTGCAGTTGCCGCCGGGTGCGACCAAGACCCGCACCAACGAGGTGTTCGCGCAGATGCGCGGCGTGCTGCAGCAGCAGAAGGCGGTCGAAGGCATGCTGCAGGTGGCCGGCTTCAGCTTCCTGGGCCGCGGCGAGAACGTGGGCATGGGCTTCATCCGACTCAAGCCCTGGGACGAGCGCGACATCGCCGCCGGCGACCTGATCCAGCAGTTGAACGGGATGTTCTACGGCATCAAGGACGCGCAGATCTTCGTGGTCAACCTGCCCACGGTGAACGGCCTGGGCCAGTTCGGCGGCTTCGACATGTGGCTGCAGGATCGCAGCGGCCAGGGCGAGGAAGCCCTGCTGCAGGCACGCAACATCGTGCTCGGCAAGGCCGCGCAGCGCCAGGACACCCTGGCCGGCGTGCGTCCGAACGGCCTGGAGAACTCGCCGCAGCTGCAGTTGAAGGTGGATCGCGTGCAGGCGCAGTCGATGGGCCTGTCGGTCAACGACATCTACCAGTCGATCCAGCTGATGCTGGCGCCGGTGTACGTCAACGACTTCTTCTACGAAGGCCGCATCAAGCGCGTCAACATGCAGGCCGACGCGCCGTTCCGCACCGGTCCGGAGTCGCTGCGCAACTTCTACGTGCCCAGCAGTACCGCCTCCGATAGCAGCGGCCTGCCGCAGATGATCCCGCTGAGCACGGTGGTGAGCTCGGACTGGATCTACAGCTCGCCGTCGCTGAGCCGCTACAACGGCTACTCGGCGATCAACATCGTCGGCAACCCGGCGCCGGGCGGCAGTTCCGGCCAGGCGATGAGCGCGATGGAGGACATCGTCAACAACGACCTGCCGCCGGGCTTCGGCTTCGACTGGAGCGGCATGTCGTACCAGGAAATCATCGCCGGCAACACCGCCACGCTGCTGCTGGTGCTGTCGATCGTGGTGGTGTTCCTGTGCCTGGCGGCGCTGTACGAAAGCTGGTCGATCCCGGTGTCGGTGCTGCTGGTGGTGCCGATCGGCGTGCTCGGCGCGGTGGCGTTCTCGCTGCTGCGCGGCCTGCCCAACGACATCTACTTCAAGATCGGCCTGATCACGGTGATCGGCCTGGCCGCCAAGAACGCGATCCTGATCGTCGAGTTCGCGGTGGAGCAGCGGGCGATGGGCAAGACCCTGCGCGAGGCCGCGGCCGAGGCGGCGCACCTGCGTTTCCGCCCGATCCTGATGACCTCGTTCGCCTTCATCCTCGGCGTGCTGCCGATGGCGATCTCCACCGGCGCCGGCGCCAACGCCCGCCACGCGATCGGTACCGGCGTGATCGGCGGCATGCTGTTCGCCACCGTGCTGGGCGTGCTGTTCATCCCGCTGTTCTTCGTGATGGTGCGGCGCATGCTCGGCGACAAACTGGACGAGCCGTCGAAGGAGTTCACGCAGATGCAGGAAGCCGGCCTGGCGCGGCATCAGCCGGATCGCTGAGGCGCCGGGATTGGGGATTCGGGAGTGGGGATTCGTGAATCCTCCTCTCGGACTTGATCCTTCCGCCTTGTAGAGGCAAACAAAGAGCGGCCGCAAGGCCGCTTTTTGTTGTCCGGGAATCTGGTCGGGAAGCGCGACCCAACACCCCATGCAGGCGGAGCGCTCCTTGAAGGCTGAGCGCTCCTTGTGGGAGGGACTTCAGTCCCGGCGCGTTGCAGCCCGAACCTCACTCATCCCTTTTCCACAAAAAGAAAAAGCGGCCTTGCGGCCGCTTCTCCTGATGCCTCAACCGATTCGGGAACCGGCGAATCCTCAGTCCCGAATCCCCACTCCCGGCCTCACCGCAACCCGGTCTCGTTACGCGCGATCACCAGGCGCTGGATCTCGCTGGTGCCTTCGTAGATCTCGGTGATCTTGGCATCGCGGAAGTAGCGCTCCAGCGGCATCTCCTTGGAATAGCCCATGCCGCCGTGGATCTGCACCGCCTGGTGGGTGATCCACATCGCCGCCTCGGAGGCGGTCAGCTTGGCCACCGAAGCCTCGGTGGTGAAGCGCTGGCCCTGCCCCTTCAGCCAGGCCGCGCGCAAGGTCAGCAGCAGCGCCGCGTCCAGCTTGCACTTCATGTCCGCGATCTTGGCCTGGGTCATCTGGAACGCGCCGATCGGCGAACCGAACGCCTTGCGCTCCTTCACGTACTCCAGGGTCGCCTCGTAGGCGGCGCGGGCCAGGCCGATCGCCTGCGAGGCGATGCCGATGCGGCCGGCGTCGAGCACGCTCATCGCGATCTTGAAGCCCTCGCCCGGCGTGCCCAGCACCTCGTCGGCGCTGGCCACGTAGTCCTGGAACTCGATCTCGCAGGTGGCCGAGGCGCGGATGCCGAGCTTGGGCTCGGTCTTGCCGCGGTGGAAGCCGGGCTTGTCGGTGTCGACCACGAAGGCGGTGATGCCGCGCGCGCCCTTGTCCGGCTCGCTCATCGCGAACAGCACGATGTACTTGGCGACCGGGCCGGAGGTGATCCAGCTCTTCTTGCCGTTGATGACGAAGCTGCCGTCGTCCTGGCGCACCGCGCGGCACCGCATCGCGGTGGCGTCGGAGCCGGATTGCGGCTCGGTCAGCGCGAAGGCGCCTATCTCGCGACCTTCGGCGATGGCGCGCACATACTTCTGCTTCTGTTCCTCGTTGCCGTTCTTGAGGATGCCGGCGCAGAACAGCGAGTTGTTGACCGACATGATGGTCGAATGCGCCGCATCGCCAGCGGCGATCTCGACCATCGCCAGCACATAGGCGATCGGGTCCATGCCGGCGCCGCCGTACTCTTCCGGTACCTCGATGCCCATCAGCCCGTTCTCGCCCAGCAGGCGGATGTTCTCCAGCGGGAATTCGCCGGCACGGTCGTGGTGCTCGGCGCTGGGGGCGATGCGCTCCTGGGCGATGCGCCGCGCCACGTCCTGGATCATCAATTGCTCTTCGGTAAAGCTGAAATCCACGTCGAACCCCTCCCGGGCATATTGGTCCGGCCATTGTAGCCGTGCCGACCATACGCCGGCGTGTGCAACTTGACCGGAACCGCCGCGCGGACCAAAATATCTCTATATCGCGATAGGAAGATATTTATGGATCTGGAGGACTGGTCATCCCGGCTGAAGGTCTTCGCCGACGCCACCCGCGTGCGCCTGCTGGCACTGCTGGAACAGGAGGAGCTGACCGTGGCCGAGTTGTCGGCCATCACCCGCCTGGCGCAGCCGCGGGTCTCGACCCACCTGGCCAAGCTCAAGGAGGCCGGGCTGGTGCGCGACCGCCGCGCCGGCGTGTCGGCCTATTATCGCTTCGACGAGACCCTGCTGGATCCGGCCCAGCGCGCGCTGTGGCTGGCGCTGAGCACCGGCAGCGACGACCCGCTGCTGCGTCAGGACGCCGAGCGCGTGGCCGCAGTGCTGGCCAACCGCGCCGCCGACCAGAACTGGGCCGACTCGGTGGCCGGCGACATGGAGCGCCACTATTCGCCGGGCCGCACCTGGGAAGCGCTGGCGCGCACCGCCCTGCCGCTGCTGGAAACCGGCGACGTGCTCGACATCGCCTCCGGCGACGGCGTGCTGGCCGAACTGGTGGCGCCGCACGCGCGCCGCTACGTCTGCATCGACACCAGCGCACGGGTGGTGGCCGCGGCCAGCGAACGCCTGCGCCGGCTCGGCAACGTGGAAGTGCGCGAAGGCGACATGCATGCCCTGCCCTTCGCCGATGCCAGCTTCGACCTGGTGGTGATGATGCATGCCCTGACCTATGCGACCAAGCCGGCGCAGGCGGTCTGCGAATCGGCGCGGGTGCTGCGCCCGGGCGGCCGCCTGCTGCTGTGCAGCCTGGCACGCCACGAGCACAAGGCCGCGGTGCAGGCCTACGGCCACGTCAACCTCGGCTTTTCGGCCAAGGAACTGCGCAAGTTCGTCGGCAAGGCCGGGCTCGAAGTCTCCAGCCTGGAAACCGTGACCCGCGAGAAGCGCCCGCCGCACTTCGAGGTGATTTCGTTGATTGCGGGGAAGCCGGGAATCGGGAGTGGGGAATCGGGAATCGAAAAAGCAACCGCCAAGGCCAAGTCGGCCGCAGGAGATGTCGCATGAGCGCCATCGCTCCTCCCCCATTCCCCATTCTCCATTCCCCACTCCCTGCCTTCCAATGGCTCCACCCGCAGCGCGCCGAAGCGCTGCTGCAGGCCTTGTCCCAGCGCATCCTGATCATCGATGGGGCGATGGGCACGATGATCCAGCGCCATGGGCTGCAGGAGGCCGACTATCGCGGCGAGCGTTTCGCCGAGGGCTACGACGCGCAGGCCGGGCACGTGCACGGCCCCGGCTGCGACCACGCGCCGCAGGGCCACGACCTGAAGGGCAACAACGACCTGTTGCTGCTGACCCGGCCGGAGGTGATCGCCGAGATCCACCGCGCCTACCTCGACGCCGGCGCCGACCTGCTCGAGACCAATACCTTCAACGCGACGTCGATCAGCCAGGCCGACTACCACCTGGAACACCTGGTCTACGAACTCAACAAGGCCGGCGCGCAGGTCGCGCGTGCCTGCTGCGACGCGGTCGAAGCGCTGACGCCGGACAAGCCGCGGTTCGTGATCGGCGTGCTCGGCCCGACCAGCCGCACCGCCTCGATCAGCCCGGACGTCAACGACCCCGGCTTCCGCAACACCAGCTTCGACGAACTGCGCGCCACCTACCGCGAGGCCATCGACGGCCTGATCGACGGCGGCGCCGATACGCTGATGGTCGAGACCATCTTCGACACGCTCAACGCCAAGGCCGCGCTGTACGCGATCGAGGAAGTGTTCGACGCGCGCGGCGGGCGCCTGCCGGTGATGATCTCCGGCACCATCACCGACGCCTCCGGCCGCACCCTGTCCGGGCAGACCGCCGAGGCGTTCTACGCCTCGGTCGCGCACGGGCGGCCGCTGTCGGTCGGACTGAACTGCGCGCTCGGCGCCAAGGACCTGCGCCCGCACGTGGAGACCCTGGCGCGCATCGCCGATGGCTACGTCAGCGCGCATCCCAACGCCGGCCTGCCCAACGCCTTCGGCGAGTACGACGAGACGCCGGAGGAAATGGCGGCGACGCTGCGCGAGTTCGCCGAGTCCGGGCTGCTGAACCTGGTCGGCGGCTGCTGCGGCACCACCCCGGCGCACATCCGCGCCATCGCCGAGGCGGTGCGCGGGCTGCCGCCGCGCGTGCCGCTGGCGGCGCCGGCGCAGGCCGCCTGATGTCCGCCGCGCGCACGCCCGCCGCCCCCGCCCGCGCAGTCCTGCGCGGGCACGCTGCCGCCTGCGCGTGCGCCGGCACCTCCCCGTTTTCGGAACGCTGACCATGTCCTCCGCCCGTCACACCCGCCTGTCCGGCCTGGAGCCGCTGCTGCTGACCCCGGACCTGCTGTTCGTCAACGTCGGCGAGCGCACCAACGTCACCGGCAGCGCGCAGTTCCGCAAGCTGATCAAGGAAGAGCGCTACGAGGAAGCGGTGGAGGTGGCGCGCCAGCAGGTCGCCAACGGCGCGCAGATCCTCGACGTCAACATGGACGAGGGCCTGATCGACTCGGAGAAGGCGATGGTGCGCTTTCTCAACCTGATCATGTCCGAGCCGGACATCGCGCGCATCCCGGTGATGGTCGACTCCTCCAAGTGGAGCGTGATCGAGGCCGGGCTGAAGTGCCTGCAGGGCAAGAGCGTGGTCAATTCGATCTCGCTCAAGGAAGGCGAAGCGCCGTTCGTCGAACACGCGCGCAAGGTGCTGCGCTACGGTGCCGCGGCGGTGGTGATGGCCTTCGACGAGGTCGGCCAGGCCGACACCTGCGCGCGCAAGGTGGAGATCTGCACCCGCGCCTACCGCATCCTCACCGAGCAGGTCGGGTTCCCGCCGGAAGACATCATCTTCGATCCGAACATCTTCGCCGTGGCCACCGGCATCGAGGAGCACGACAACTACGCGGTCGACTTCATCGAGGCCACTCGCGAGATCAAGCGCACCCTGCCGCATTGCCACGTCTCCGGTGGTGTATCCAACGTGTCATTCTCGTTCCGCGGCAACGAGACCGTGCGCCAGGCGATCCATTCGGTGTTCCTGTATCACGCCATCGCCGCGGGCATGGACATGGGCATCGTCAACGCCGGCGGCATGCCGATCTACGACGAACTGGACCCGGAGCTGCGCGAGCGCGTGGAGGACGTGATCCTCAACCGCCGCCGCGACGCCACCGAACGCCTGCTGGAGATCGCCGAACGTTACAAAAAGGCCGGGAATCGGGATGCGGGAATCGGGAACCGGGAAAAGCTGGCGTGGCGCGAGAAGACGGTACGCGAGCGCTTGAGCCATGCGCTGGTGCATGGCATCGACGAGTTCGTCGAGGTCGATACGGAAGAGGCGCGGCAGCAGGCCGCGCGGCCGCTGGACGTGATCGAAGGCCCGCTGATGGACGGCATGAACGTGGTCGGCGATCTGTTCGGCGCTGGCAAGATGTTCCTGCCGCAGGTGGTGAAGTCGGCGCGGGTGATGAAGAAGGCGGTCGCCTACCTGCTGCCCTACATCGAGGCGGAGAAGCTGCGCAGCGGCGACACCGGCAAGTCCAACGGCAAGATCGTCATGGCCACGGTCAAGGGCGACGTGCACGACATCGGCAAGAACATCGTCGGCGTGGTCCTGGCCTGCAACAACTTCGACGTGATCGACCTGGGGGTGATGGTGCCGACCCAGACCATCCTCGACCGCGCCCGCGCCGAGAACGCCGACATCATCGGCCTGTCGGGGCTGATCACCCCGTCGCTGGAAGAGATGACCCACGTCGCCCGCGAGATGCAGCGGCAGGGCTTCTCGATGCCGCTGCTGATCGGCGGCGCCACCACCTCGCGCGCGCACACCGCGCTGAAGATCGACCCGCATTACGCAGCGCCGACGGTGTGGGTCAAGGACGCCTCGCGCGCGGTGGGCGTGGCGCAATCGCTGATCTCGCGCGAACTGCGCGCGGCCTTCGTGGCCGCCAACGACGCCGACTACGCCGAGATCCGCCAGCGCCACAAGAACCGCGGCGACGCCAAGCGCCTGGTCTCGCTCGCGCACGCGCGCGGGCAGCGCTTCGACGGCGGCTGGGACGCCTACACCCCGCCGGCGCCCAGGCAGCCCGGCCTGCACGTGTTCGACGACTACCCGCTGGACGACCTGGTCCCGCTGATCGACTGGACCCCGTTCTTCCAGGCCTGGGAACTGGCCGGCAAGTTTCCGGCGATCCTCACCGACGAGATCGTCGGCCAGCAGGCCAGCGAGCTGTACCAGGACGCGCGGGCGATGCTGCAGCGGATCGTGGAGGAGAAATGGCTGACCGCCAAGGCCGTGTTCGGGCTGTGGCCGGCGCAGTCGGTGGGGGATGACGTTGTGGTCCTGACGGACCGGGAATCGGGAAACGGGAATGGGGAATCGTCAGGCGCGACCGCGCCGCTCGACCATTCCCGATTCTCCATTCCCCATTCCCTGCACTTTTTGCGACAACAGGTCGACAAGCCCGCCGAGCGCCCGGACTTCTGCCTGGCCGACTTCATCGCCCCGCACGACAGCGGCAGGCAGGACTGGATCGGTGCCTTCGCGGTCACCGCCGGCATCGGCATCGAACCGCACGTGGCGCGCTTCGAGGCCGCGCACGACGACTACAACGCGATCCTGCTCAAGGCCCTGGCCGACCGCCTGGCCGAGGCGCTGGCCGAACGCCTGCACCAGCGCGTGCGCACCGAGTTCTGGGGTTACGCCGACGACGAGGCACTGGACAACGAGGCGCTGATCGCCGAGCGCTATCGCGGCATCCGTCCCGCGCCCGGCTATCCGGCCTGCCCCGACCATAGCGAGAAGCAGACCCTGTTCGCCCTGCTCGACGCCGGTCGCAATGCCGGCATGTCGCTCACCGAGAGCTTCGCGATGCTGCCGACCGCCGCGGTGTCCGGCTACTACTTCAGCCACCCGCAGAGCCAGTACTTCGTGGTCGGCCGGCTGGGCAAGGACCAACTCGCCGACTACGCCCGGCGCAAGGGCGTCTCGCTGCAACAGGCCGAACGCTGGCTGGCCTCCAACCTGGACTACGATCCGGAGTGAGCCCACGCCGAGCGCAGGCGCCCCCATAGCGCCTGTGCCGCCCCACGCGCCTTCGAGTCCAGCGCCGATGCCCATGTCCACTCCGACCCCATTGAAGATCGTGGTCACCGGCAGTGCCGGCCGGGTCGGCCGCGCGATCCATATCCGGCTCGCGCGCGAGCACCACGTCAGCGGCCTCGACCGGACGCCCTGCTCCACAACCGACTGGGTCGGCGACCTCGACGATGCCGCACTGCTGGCGCGCGCACTGCAGGGCGTGGACGCCGTAATTCACACGGCCGCGCTGCATGCCCCGCACGTCGCGCATGTGCCGGCGGCGCGCTTCCGCCAGGTCAATGTCGACGGCACGCGCCGCGTCCTGGACGCCGCGGCGGCGGCCGGCGTGCGCCGCATCGTGTTCACCAGCACCACCGCGCTGTATGGCGACGCAACCACTCCCGACGGCAGCGCCGGCTGGGTCGACGAGATGCTGGCGCCGCAGCCGCAGACCATCTACCACCACACCAAGCTGGAGGCCGAGGCGCTGCTGCGCGAAGCGGCCGACCAGGGCGGTCCGAGCGTGCGCATCCTGCGCATGTCGCGCTGCTTCCCGGAACCGGTCAACGTGATGGCGGCATTCCGCCTGCATCGCGGCATCGACGCGCGCGACGTCGCCGAGGCCCATGCGGCGGCATTGCGGCATGCCGGGTCGGCAAGCGCGACGTTCGTGATTTCCGGCGCCACCCCGTTCCTGCGCGAAGATTGCGCCGAGCTGCACACCTCGGCACCGGCGGTCCTGCACCGCCGCGCGCCGACGCTGGTGGCGGCGTTCGCGCAACGCGGCTGGGCATTGCCGGAACGGATCGATCGCGTCTATTCGCCGCAACGGGCGCTGGACGCGCTGGGCTGGCAACCGCGCCATGGTTTCGCGGAAGTGCTGCACCAATACGACACGCACGTGCCCGAGGTGCTGCCGCCCAACGACGGACGCGCCGTCAGCGACTGAACGCCCGGCGCTGATCGGCACACCGGGTCCGGATGGCGGAGCAAGGACGTGCGCCGTCGGCGCGAACCGGAAGCGCCCGGGGTTTTACCGGCCGGTTCGCGAATCCCGATAAAGACTTGATCGAAAAAGCGAAATGCCTGGGCACCATGAAACCGGGCAAGGCAGCCCCGCCCCCTGCACGTCGCCGCACGCCCGTTTCGCGAAATCGGCACTTTTTCCTTAGTCCCGGCCGGCAGTTATGCTGAGGGCTGTCGCGCCCTCACGGGCGCGTGGATTGAAACTCGTCAAGCTGCGCTGCGATGACGTTGTCGAAGCGTCGCGCCCTCACGGGCGCGTGGATTGAAACGTCATCTTCACCGGCGTGGGCGGCCTTCTGCACTATGTCGCGCCCTCACGGGCGCGTGGATTGAAACGCCTGAGGCAGTAGGTGCCAGTAGTTGCCCACACGTCGCGCCCTCACGGGCGCGTGGATTGAAACGGCCGCTATAGCCCGTAACCGCCTCCGAGTCGATAGTCGTGCCCTCACGGGCGCGTGGATTGAAACTGGGCGTACGCCCACGCCGCCTCACGGCTCGGGAACGTCGCGCCCTCACGGGCGCGTGGATTGAAACAAGAACTCCAACTGCTGGGAATGGAGCGCGCCGCCCGTCGCGCCCTCACGGGCGCGTGGATTGAAACCAGAACACGTTCCGGAACGCCGATGCCGACTTCTGTCGCGCCCTCACGGGCGCGTGGATTGAAACTTGGCCTAGAAGATGCCGCTGCTAATGAGTTGAGGCGTCGCGCCCTCACGGGCGCGTGGATTGAAACCGGTAAGCCCGACGCATTGCCTTCAGCTCGGCGTCGTCGCGCCCTCACGGGCGCGTGGATTGAAACCCGGTCCCGTCCACCAATAGGCCGGGTCGCGCCCTCACGGGCGCGTGGATTGAAACAGCATTACGCAAAGATCCACGGCCTCTCGTCAGTTGTCGCGCCCTCACGGGCGCGTGGATTGAAACCACGCGAAGGAAGCGAAGCTGCGCGAGTGGGGAGTCGCGCCCTCACGGGCGCGTGGATTGAAACATGTAGTGCGCGATGACCTTCGCGGAGGTGCTCGTCGCGCCCTCACGGGCGCGTGGATTGAAACGTCTTCGGGTGGCTATACCGGGATGGTCGCGGCGGTCGCGCCCTCACGGGCGCGTGGATTGAAACTGAGACAGGCCGATGAGGGTTTGCCCCTTGATGGCTGTCGCGCCCTCACGGGCGCGTGGATTGAAACTGGCTGTCGGTAGTGCGGTTCAGCTCCGGCGTATGTCGCGCCCTCACGGGCGCGTGGATTGAAACGATGCCGGCAACTGGACACCGATCGAAAAGCCAGGTCGCGCCCTCACGGGCGCGTGGATTGAAACTCCAGCGCCATCAGGCCTGGATCCAGCGTCGCCTCGTCGCGCCCTCACGGGCGCGTGGATTGAAACTTGCTCGACAAGTACCCGCCAACGGCGGTGACCGCGTCGCGCCCTCACGGGCGCGTGGATTGAAACGTTGCGCTCGCCGCGGCTGCAACCTGCAGCGAAGGTCGCGCCCTCACGGGCGCGTGGATTGAAACTGAAGCGCGTCTGATACTCGTAGCCGTTGGGGCCGTCGCGCCCTCACGGGCGCGTGGATTGAAACTGCGCATCCAGGTTGAAGGCGTCATAAAACGCCGGTCGCGCCCTCACGGGCGCGTGGATTGAAACACCTTCGACCCGCGAGAGCTCCCCACTGCATCGGGTCGCGCCCTCACGGGCGCGTGGATTGAAACGGCGCGAGACGGTCAGGTCGGTGATCTTGTAGGAGTCGCGCCCTCACGGGCGCGTGGATTGAAACCAATGTTGTTCGTCGAAAGCGCTTTCCAGGACCGTCGCGCCCTCACGGGCGCGTGGATTGAAACTTCTCCTTCGCGCCGAAGGTCAGGCCAACGTGCTTGTCGCGCCCTCACGGGCGCGTGGATTGAAACGAGCATGTACCACCGCTTGTCGCCCCAGTAGACGCGTCGCGCCCTCACGGGCGCGTGGATTGAAACTTGCCGGGCGCTTTCGGCGCTTCGGAAACCGGCGCGTCGCGCCCTCACGGGCGCGTGGATTGAAACTTAGGTGCTGCCATCAGATTCATCCTCGTCGTCTGTCGCGCCCTCACGGGCGCGTGGATTGAAACACCCGCAAGAAGCCGCTGGCGCCGAACACGCTGCGGGTCGCGCCCTCACGGGCGCGTGGATTGAAACTTGTCCAACACCTTGCCGTCGATCGCACGCAGATCGTCGCGCCCTCACGGGCGCGTGGATTGAAACCCGTTCCCGGTGGAGGTGCAGCAGGACGCCCTCGGAGTCGCGCCCTCACGGGTGCGTGGATTGAAACCTGGCTTGCAAGATCGACGCGCTGGTCGGTTCCGGTCGCGCCCTTACAGGCGTGTGGATTGAAACCCCTTGCCGGCAGGGACTCGCTCACGCATGCCTGTCCCGCCATCCAAGGCGCCTGGGTGGAACCGTGCAGGCCCTTGGTTGCGCGGAGGCGCGATTCACGCCATCACCGCACCATGGACCTCAGCGCAGCAACACCGAAATGCCGAGGCCGCCCTGCCAATCCGGGGTCTGCGACGACAGGCCGCGCAGCACCGACAGATCCAGTTGCACGCGGTTGGCAAACAACCAGGTGACGCCGCTGCCGAGCGCGCGCATCTCGTCCTCGCCGCCGCCGATGCCGGCCTCGACGTAGGCGCTCAGCGTGTCGCCGGCGTAGAACGTGTAGCTCGGCGAGACGCTCCAGCCGGAGCCGTCCTCGCTGTCGCTGGCATTGCCGTACAGCGCCAGGCTGCGCCCTTCGGGCAGATCCCAGCCGGCGCTCACGCCCAGATCGTAGCGGTGGCCGGCATCGCCGTACGGCGCGCGCCCGACCGGCAGACTGGCGCTGCCGAGCAAGGCCCAGCTGACGCGGTCGCTGGCGCTGGGCAACGCCTGCTTCAAGCCGATGCTGGCGTCGCCGCCACTGTGCCCGCGCTGGTCCTGCCCGCGGCCACGCACGCGCTGCCACACCTGGCTGTCGATCGCCAGCTGCAACTCGGTGCGTGCGCTCAGGCCGAACCGCAGCCGGCTGTTGGCGACGTATTCGGTGCTGCGCACGTCGCCGACGCGGTCGTAGCTGCCATCGAAGAACGCCTGCTCCCAGGCCAACTGTCCACGCTGCAGGGTGGTCGAGGCGAAGCCGATACCGGGCCGGTCGAACGCCGGCGCGTCCTCGGCGCAGGCCACGCCGGCAGTGCCGGTAGTGGCCGCCAGCAGCAGCGCCCCGCGCAGCAGCGCATTGCCGCGGCGGCGCAACTGCGGCCGGCGGCCATGGTGGGTGGCGACGAACGACGGCACCGCCCGCGATCGCTGCGGCGCGAGAAAAGGCAGAACAGGCATGCGCGAACTCCTTGCGATGCGGGAGCGGAGGGCTGCGCCTCAAGGCGCCGGCGGCGAGTGTGCCTGGATCGCCGCAATGTGCGATGTGAAGCCCGGCAGCAGCACCCGGTTGCCGTAGCCGCTGAGGTGATCGGCATCGAAGAACAGCGGGCGCCCGTCGCGGCTGCCGCTGCAGTACTGCGCGTCGCACAGCAGCGGCAACGGATCCCACACCGAGGCATGCGGCAGCTGCGCGGCGATGCGCTGCAGGCTCTGCAGCACCGGCGCACGGTAGCGCTCCATCGTCGCGCGTGCGATCGGGATGCCGCGCGCGCAGATCGGATTGCCGCGGTTGAACCAGTCTGAACAGCGATACGGCGGCGCGCGCAGCACCGGCTTTGGCGCTTCGAAGACGATACGCACGCCGCGCTGCGCCAAGGGCTGCAGCAGCGTGACCGCAGCCGCTTCGCCAGCGCTGCGCGCGGCCTGCGCCTCGGCACCCTCCTGCTCGGCCATCGCCGCGGTCTCGTCGAACAGGCGGTCCTGATCGGCCAGGCGCAGCACGCGCAGGGCGGGCAGAAAAAGTACATCGCCGTCGCGCGCGTGCGCGGCGACGTCGGCCAGGGTGCTGCGCTCATAGGCCTGGCAGCCGGGATTGCTGGCCTGCCAAGCCTGCAGGCCGACGATCGGGCAACCGCCGACACCATACAGGCGCACCGGCACCCCGCTCTGCAGCGCGAAGCGCCGCAGCAGTTCGTTGTAGGCCAGCGCATGCGAGTCGCCGGCCACGAACACCTGGCCGCCGTCATCGCGGTTGGGCAGCGTGCAGGCGCCGCGCTCGAACAGCTTGGCGCTGCCCACCTGCACCGGCACCTGGCGGGTTTGCAGCGCGCACTGCGGAAACTCCCGCCGCAGGCCCTTGGCATAGGCGTACCAGTCCAGCGGATGCCGGCTGACCGTGCTCAACCCGTAATAGCGCTGGACGTTCTGCAGCAGCGCATGGGTGCCGCCGGCGAGCAGCACCAGGCCCAGCCCGGCGACGATGGTCCGCGCCGGCGTGCGCGCGCGGCCGATGCGGCCATGCCGCCACGGCAGCTCCACCCAGCGGTACGAGGCCAGCGCCAGCAAAGCGACCAGCAGCAGCGCCGCGGCTCTGGTCGGCGCCGATTCCAGACCGACGGTCCAGCGGAACAGCACGAACACCGGCCAGTGCCACAGATACAGCGAGTACGAGACGCGGCCGATCGCCACCGGTACGCGGTGCGCCAGCGCGCGCCGGATCCAGCCGGCCGGGGCGCCATGCAGCAGCGCCAGCAGGGCGAGTGTGCCCAACACCGGCCACAGTCCATCCGGCCACGGCGAGTGGCCGGGACGCGCGCACCACAGGCCGACCACCACCGCCGCCAGCGCCATCGCCAGCAACGGCGAACGCCAGCTCCAGGCGCCCGGCGGCGGCGCCTGCGTCCCGGCCTCGAAGCGTCCGCGCAGCGCCAGCACCTGGTACAGCAACACGCCGCTGCCCAGTTGCCAGAAGCGTGCGGTGGTCAGGTAGAACGCGGCCGCCGCATCACCGGCATCGCGGCTATGCCGCCAGGCGAACGCCAGCGAGGCGGCCGAGGCCAGCGCCACCAGCAGCGTCGACCACACCCGACCGCGGCCGCCACGGTTCCAGGCCAGGAACAGCAGCGGGAACAGCAGATAGAACTGCTCCTCCACGCCCAGCGACCAGGTATGCGTGTACGGATTGAATTCGGCCTTGGGCGAGAAGTAATCGTTGCCGGTCGCGGCCAGCACCCAGTTGCTGAGGCCGACGAAGGCCATGCGCCCGGTCCTGGCGCTGGTCTCGCTGAGCCAGGACTCGGGAATGAACAGGCCGCTGGCCAGGGCCGTGACCAGCAGGCACACCACCAGGGCCGGCGCGATGCGCCGCAGGCGCCGCGCATAGAACTGCGCGAACACGCCCAGCTGTCCGGCCGCCGGCAGGCGCTGCAACGACGCGCTGACCACGAAGCCGGAGATCACGAAGAACATGTCCACGCCGGTGAACCCGCCCGGCAGCCATGCCGGATCGAGGTGGTAGGCGATCACCGCCAGCACCGCGATCGCGCGCAGCCCGTCCACGTACGGCAGATAGCCGCCACCGGTCTGCGCGTGCGGCGGCGTGTGGCCGCGCCCGGCGGCCAGCGTGCCCGTCCCTGGCAGCGCCACGTTTACCAGACCAGATCGTCGGGGATCTGGTACTTGGGATCGGCGTAGGGGTCTTCTTCCGCCGTCGCGTTCGGATCGACCCGCAGCGCCACCGCCGCCGGGAAGATCGCTTCGGCCTGGTCCAACAGCGCCGCGGTCACCAGCAGGTAGCGACCGTTCTGCTGCAGCACGCCCAACTCGCCGGCGTTGAGCGCCTTGAGCTGGTCGGCGGTGACGTAGATGCGCTTGATCTTGCCGCCATAGGGGAAATGGCGGGCGATGTCGGCCTCGGCGTGGTTCAGCGCCTGGCCCTTGAGCAGTTCGTCGAGCTTGGCCCGCGCTTCACGGCGCAGGCGCGCTTCTTCCTGCTTCTGCCGCTCGGCCTCGATGCGCTCGTCCTTCTCGCGCTGGGCACGGATCGCATAGGCCTTGGCCAGGTCGATGTCCTCGCGGCTGCGCGGCGGTCGCCCCGGCTGGCCGCCCGCGCCCTGCGGCTTGCCCTGGCCAGGGCCGTTCCCGTGCGGACGGCCGCGCCCGCCGCCGGGCTTGCCGGCGTTGGGCGCGCCGCCAGGAGCGCGCTCGCCGCGCGCCCCGGCCGGTGCCGGGCGCTGGCCCGGCCGTCCCTGCGGCCGCGGCGCGGCAGGCGGGGCTTTGCGTTCGGGTTTCGGCGCGGGCTTGAAGCCCAGGCCCAGCAATTGCTCGCGGAGGGTATCGCTCATCGGGACGGCATCGGTCGGTTCGGGGGATCAGTAATGCGGCGGCGGCGGTTCGTCGGCCGGATCGGCGTAGAGCGTGCTGCGCACCTTGCCCAGATCTTCGAGCAGGTGACGCAGCAACTCGGCGTTGCGCTGGCTTTCGATACGCGCTTCGGCCAGGGCATCGCTCATTTCCGACAGCGCCTGCTCCTGGAAGGAGAGGCGCGTTTCCAGCTCGATCAGGCGGTTTTCCAGCAACCGATCCTGGGTGGAAAAATCATGCTGCATGGATCGAACGTCCGCGGCCGATGCCGTAATACGCCAGGCCGAAGCTCTCGATTTCCTGCGGATCGTAGAGATTGCGGCCGTCGAACACCACCGCATCGCCGATCAGCTCCTTCATGCGGGTGAAGTCCGGGCTGCGGAACTGCTTCCACTCGGTGACCACCGCCAGCGCATCGGCGCCTTCCAGCGCGTCGAAGGCATCGTCGCAGAAATGCAGATCGGCGCGTTCGCCGAAGATGCGCTTGGCCTCGTCGGTCGCCTCCGGATCGTAGGCACGCACCGTCGCGCCCGCCTCCCACAGTTGCGCCAGCAAGCGGCGGCTGGAGGCGGCACGCATGTCGTCGGTGTTGGGCTTGAAGGCCAGTCCCCACACCGCGAAGGTCTTGCCCTTCAGCGACTGCGCCGCACCGTAGTGGCGCTGGATCAGCTCGTACAGGTGGCCCTTCTGCGCCTCGTTGACCGCCTCCACCGCATCCAGCAGCCTGGGCGCATGCCCATACTGCTGCGCGGTGCGCGCCAGCGCCTGCACGTCCTTGGGGAAGCACGAGCCGCCGTAGCCGGCACCCGGGTAGATGAAGTGCCAGCCGATGCGCGGATCCGAGCCGATGCCCTGGCGCACCTTCTCCACGTCGGCACCGACGCGCTCGGCGATGTTGGCGATCTCGTTCATGAAACTGATCTTGGTCGCCAGCATCGCGTTGGCCGCGTACTTGGTCAGTTCGGCCGAGCGCACGTCCATTTCCACGATGCGGTCGTGGTTGCGGTTGAACGGCGCGTACAGACGACGCAGGCGCGCGGCCGAGCCGGGCTTGCTGCTGCCGATGACGATGCGGTCCGGGCGCATGCAATCGGCGACGGCATCGCCTTCCTTCAGGAACTCCGGGTTGGAGACCACGTCGAACTCGATCGCCTCGCCGCGCGCTTCCAACTCGGCGGCGATCGCCGCGCGCACCTTGTCGGCGGTGCCGACCGGCACCGTCGACTTGTTGACCACGATGGTCGGCCCCTGGATGTGCTGGCCGATGGTGCGAGCCACCGCCAGCACGTACTGCAGATCTGCGCTACCGTCCTCGTCCGGCGGCGTGCCGACGGCGATGAACACGATATCCCCATGCGCGATGGCGCTGGCCGCATCGGTGGTGAAGAACAGCCTCCGTGCGGCGTGATTGGCCTTGACCATCGGCGAGAGGCCAGGCTCGTAAATCGGGACCACGCCCTTGTTGAGCCCATCCACCTTGGCCTGGTCGATGTCTACGCACACCACATGGTGGCCGACTTCGGCCAGACAGGTTCCGGTGACGAGCCCGACATAGCCGGTGCCGAATATCGCTACGCGCATGTAATCTCCTTTCGGTTATTGAAGGATGTTCAAAAGTTCCACGTCGAAGGTCAACATCGCATCCGGGCCGATCGGGCTGCCCGGCATTCCCTGCGGGCCGTAGCCCAGATTGGACGGAATCCAGAAGCGGTACTTGGACCCCACCGGCATCAGCGCCACGCCCTCGCTCCAGCCCGGCACGACCTGGTTCAGCGCGAACTCGGCCGGCTGGCCGTTCTTGTAGGAACTGTCGAAGACGGTGCCGTCGAGCAACTTGCCCTCGTAGTTCACCCGCACCTTGCTGCTGGACGTGGGCCGCGCGCCGCTGCCTTCGCGCAGCACCATGTACTGCAGGCCGGACGGGGTGGTGATCACACCCTTCTGGTTCTTGTTCTGCGCCAGGAAGGCATTGCCTTCCTGCTTGTTCTTGGTCGCCACCGCGGCCTGCTTGGACGCACCGAAGGCCTGCAGCGTGGCCATCGCCTGCTCCTGGGTCATCGCGGTCTGGCCCTTGGCGAACACCGTGCGCACCGCGCCCATCAGCGTCGGCAGATCGATGTCGTTCTGGATCCGCGCCAGCGACGGACCGACCGCACGGTCGCCCAGCATCAGGCCCACGTTCTCCTTGGACACCGGCGGCGGCTGCGTGCCCGGCGCCATGCCCGGCACCGGCTGGCCGTTGCGCGCGGCCAGCTGCGTGCGCAGCGCGGTATCGGTGGCCTGGGTCTGCTCATCGGACAGCAGCGGCTTGCCCTGCTTGAAGGCGTTCTCGATCGCGCGCTGCATCGCGTCCACGTCGATGTCCTGGGCGATCGGCTCGAACGAACGCGCCACATCCATGCCGATCGCGTAGCTGACCTTCTGCTTCTCGGTGCTCAGCGTCGTCGCCGTGCCGCCGGCCGCCGGCGCCTGCGCGGACGCGTGACCGGCGACCATCGCCATCCCCACCACCAGCGACGCCACGGCGCCGCGCATTCCCATCTTCATTCGCTACTTTCCCTGGAAGTGAACTGTGAACTGGACGCGCCGAACTGGCGCAGACAGAGGCCGGCATTGTCGCATGTGCGGCCGAGATGTTGACCCGCTTTCAGTGCGACGCCGGCTGCGCTTTCAGTTCGCGTTCGATGGCACTGCGCAAGGCCGGATCGTCCGGCGTGACCTTGCTCGGGAATTGCGCGACCACGCGCCCATCGCGCGAGATCAGATACTTGTGGAAATTCCAGCCCGGCGCCACGCCGGTGGCCTGGGTCAGTTGCTTGTACAGCGGCGTCGCCTCGTCGCCGATCACGTGCACCTTCTCGAACATCGGGAACTTCACCCCGTAGGTGAGCGTGCAGAATTCCTGGATCTGCTTCTCCGATCCGGGCTCCTGGCCCTTGAAGTCGTTGGACGGGAAGCCGAGCACGCTGAAGCCCTGCGCCGCGTACTGCTGCTGCAGCTTCTCCAGGCCGTCGTACTGCGGGGTGTAGCCGCACTTGCTGGCGGTGTTGACCACCAGCAGCACCTTGCCGCCGTAGGTCTTGTTCAGGTTCACCTTCTCCTTGCCGGCCAGCGGACGGTAGTCCCGGTCCAGCAAGGAGCCGGCCCAGGCACTGCCGACGGTGCCGACAGCGGCCAGGATCGCGAGGAAAAACAGACGCTTGGGAAGTTTCATGGGGCACCGTCGAGAAGAAGTAAGGAAGTGGCACGCGACCAGGTCAGAAGTTGGGTCTGCAGCGTGTTGACATGCCGTGTAACGGTGTTATAGTTAAATACAACACCACTCACCCAGAGCAGGTCCCACGATGAACCTCAAACGCCTCCAGCGCAGTCTTCCGGCCCTGGTCATCGTCGGCACCCTGCTCTGCGCGAGCTGGATCGGCGCCCAACGCCACCAGGGACGGCCGCTGGATTATGGCGCCAGCACGCCGCACGACGACAGCGCCGCCGGCGCCGCACCTTCTACCGTCCCGGCGGTGCGGCGTCTGCGGGCTTCGCTGTCCGTGCCTTATTTCTCCTTCGCGCGCACCCTGCGCCCACGGAGCTGACCATGAGCGATATCCAATGGAGCGACGGCGCTCCGATCTACCGCCAGCTGAAGGAGCGCGTCATCGCGATGATGCTCGACGGCATCCTCAAGCCCGGCGACGCCCTGCCCTCGGTGCGCCAGGTGGCTGCCGAGTACCAGCTCAATCCGATCACCGTCTCGCGCGCCTACCAGGAACTGGCCGACGAGGCCCTGGTCGAGAAGCGTCGCGGGCTGGGCATGTTCATGACCGAGGAAGCGGCGCAGAAGCTGCGCGGCAGCGAGCGCGAGCGCTTCCTCAACGAAGAGTGGCCTCTGGTGCTGGAACGCATCCAGCGCCTGGGCCTGACACTGCAAGACTTGTTGCCACCGGGGAAAACGCCATGACTGCCGCTGTCGCCGCATCCGAATCCGTCGTCTACGCGCAGGGGTTGCGCAAGACCTACAACAACAAGCCGGCGCTGGCCGATGCGTCCTTCGCCATCGCGCCGGGCCGCATCGTCGGCCTGATCGGCCCCAACGGCGCCGGCAAGACCACCGCGCTGAAGGCGGTGCTGGGCCTGACCGCCGTGGAAGGCGAACTGCGCGTGCTGGGCATGGACCCGCGCAAGCAGCGCGACGCGCTGATGAACGAAGTGTGCTTCATCGCCGACGTGGCGGTGCTGCCGCGCTGGATGCGGGTCAGCGAGGCGATCGACTTCGTCGCCGGCGTGCATCCGCGTTTCGATCGCGCCAAGTGCGAGCGCTTTCTGGCCAACACCAAGCTCTCGCCCAAGCTGCGGGTGCGCGAGATGTCCAAGGGCATGATCGTGCAGCTGCACCTGGCCCTGGTGATGGCGATCGACGCGCGCCTGCTGGTGCTGGACGAGCCGACCCTGGGCCTGGACATCCTGTACCGCAAGGAGTTCTACCAGCGCCTGCTGGAAGACTACTTCGACGAACAGAAGACCATCATCATCACCACCCACCAGGTGGAGGAGATCGAGCACATCCTCACCGACGTGCTGTTCATCCGCGACGGCCGCATCGTGCTCAGCGCCGACATGGAGCACATGGCCACCCGCTACACCGAACTGCTGGTGCCGGCCGAGCGCATCGAGGCGGCGCGCGCGCTGCAGCCGATCGACGAACGCGGCCTGCCGTTCGGCAAGTCGGTATTCCTGTACGACGGCGTGCCGCAGGCGCAGCTGGCCGCGCTCGGCGAAACCCGCACCCCCGGCCTGGCCGACCTGTTCGTCGCCATCATGAAGGGCACCTACGCATGAACGCTCCCGCCAAATCGATCTCTCCCGTGTCCACCTTCAAGTGGCTGCTCAAGCGCGAGTTCTGGGAACACCGCGGCGGTTTCCTGTGGGCCCCGGTCATCACCGGCGGCATCGTCGCCACCCTGTACACGGTGCTGTCGATCATCGGCAGCATCGCCGGCCGCAACCACGGCGGCGGCGTACGTCTGAACGATGTGCAATGGGAAGGCCAGGCCAACAACGCCCACCAGATCATCGGCGCGGTCGGCGACGGCACCATGCTCGCCGGGGTGATCCTGGCCTGCATCGTGGTCGGCTTCGTGGTGTTCTTCTACGCGCTGGGCGCGCTGTACGACGACCGCCGCGACCGCAGCGTGCTGTTCTGGAAGTCGCTGCCGCTGTCGGACACCGGCACCGTGCTGTCCAAGGCCGCCTGGGCGCTGCTGCTGGCGCCGCTGCTGGCGATCGGCATCGGCCTGCTGATCGGCCTGGCACTGTGGGTGGTCACCGCCCTGACCCTGTCGGTCAACGGTATCCCGCAGAGCACCGCGGTCTTCACCGAATCGCACCCGCTGCGCATCATCGGCATGGTCCTGGCCGCACTGCCGGTGCAGGTGATGTGGTCGCTGCCGGCGATCGGCTGGCTGATGCTGTGCTCGGCCTGGGCGCGCAGCAAGCCGTTCCTGTGGGCGGTGCTGATCCCGATCCTGGGCTGCGTGATGGCCAGCATGATGGGCATCCTGCCGATGCTCGATGTCAACCACAATCTGATCTGGTACACCGTGGTCTACCGCGGCCTGCTGAGCGTGCTGCCCGGCAGCTGGGGTCCGGTACTGAACGAGCAGGTGGCCGAGACCCACATCAGCGGTCCGCAGGATCTGGTCAATGCGATCCATCTCGGCGACAGCTGGGTGCTGTTCCGCGACCCCGACATCTGGATCGGCGCCGCGGTCGGCGTGGCCTTCATCGTCGCCGCGATCTACGTGCGCCGCTGGCGCGACGAAGCCTGATCGCACCTCCGTCTCTCTTCCCTTTTCCGCAAGGAGTTTTCCGATGCGCAAGACCCTCGCCCTGTGTGCCCTGCTGTCGCTGCCGGCCGTCGCCATGGCCGACGACTGCAAGTATTCCGAACCGCGCGAACTGAAGCTGGATCTGACCGGCGTCAAGTCGGTGCTGCTGGACGTGCAGCAGAACGATCTCAAGCTCAGCGGCGCCAGCGGCGACTCCACTCTGCGCGGCCGTGCCTGCGCCTCCGACGCCGACATGCTCAAGGAGCTGACCCTGCGCCAGCGCCACGACGGCGACACCCTGGTGGTGACGCTGAAGCACGAGGGCAAGATCCACGGCATCAGCGTCGGCAACCGCTACGCCTACCTCAACGTGGCCGGCAGCATCCCGGCCAACCTGCCGGTGCAGCTGCAACTGGGCTCCGGCGACGCCGAGATCAGCGGCGTGGCCTCGCTCGACGCCAAGGTCGGCTCCGGCGACCTGCACGCGCAGAACATTCGCGGCGCGGTCAGCGCCACGGTCGGCTCCGGCGACATCGAACTGCGCAATGTCGGCAGCGTGGCCCTGCCGACGCTGGGCTCGGGCGACGTCAAGGCCGACCAGGTCGGCGGCGACGTCAAGGTCGGCACCGTCGGCTCCGGCGACCTGACCGTGCACGGCGTGCGCGGCAGCGTGCAGGTCGACAGCGTCGGCTCCGGCGACGTGCAACTGCGCGACGTCACCGGCAATGTCGCGGTGCAGACGGTCGGCTCCGGCGACCTGGATGTCGGCACCGTCGGCGGCAACCTGAGCGTGCAGAAGGTCGGCAGCGGCGACGTCACCCACCGCGGCGTGCGTGGCAGCGTCAACCTGCCCAAGCCGCGCTGATCCTGCCGCCCGATTCTCCTTCCACATCCACACGAGGACGCGCCCATGCAGTACCGTTCCCTGTCCCTGGCCGGCGTCGCCCTGGCCGTGCTGTTCTCGCTCAGCGCCTGCCAGCGCTCGGCCTCGTCGAACGACCGCGTCGTCGTCGATCACGGTGGCGCGCAAAGCCTGACCTTCCTCAACGGCGACCTCACCCTGAAGGCCGATGGCCAGCCGCCGGCCACCATCACCCGCGACGGCAAGCTGCTGATCGACGGCAAGCCGGTCGCGCTGGACGCCGAGCAGCAGCGCCTGCTGCTGGCCTACCGCAGCCAGATCGAGGCGGTCGGCAAGCAGGGCGTGGAAGTCGGCAAGGCCGGCGCGGCGCTCGGCGTGAAGGCGGCCGGCGATGCCATCAGCGGCGTGCTCAGCGGCGACACCGACCATATCGGCGAGCGGGTCGAGGCGCAGGCCGACAAGATCAAGCAGGCCGCGTTGAAGATCTGCGACCAGGTCGCCGCGCTGCGCGCCGCGCAGGATGCGCTGATGCAGAAGGTGCCGGCGTTCCGTCCCTACTCCACCCTCGACGACAGCGACGTCAGCGACTGCAAGCACTCGGCCGCGTAATCGGCGGCAGCCACGCTGCCGCGACCATCGTCCACGAGCGCTCGCTGAGTCCGCGACCCACCCGGCAGTCGTGCAAACGCCTGCCGGGCGGGTCGCGGTCTCAGCGGGCGTAGTGTTTCGCGCCGGCCACGCAGACCATCGCGACCAGGGTCACCGCCAGCATCGTCCAGCTCACGGTTTCGTGCAGCAGCAGCGCGGCCAGGCCCAAGCCGATGAAGGGCTGGAACAACTGCAGTTGCCCGACCGCCGCGATCCCGCCTTGCGCCAGGCCGCGGTACCAGAACACGAAGCCGATCAACATGCTGAACAGCGAGACATAGCCCAGGCCAAGCCATGCCGGCATGCGCACGGTGCCGAACGACGCAGGCTGCGTCAGCAAGGCCAGGGACACCATCAGCGGCAGCGACAGCACCAGCGCCCAACAGATGACCTGCCATCCGCCCAGCGTGCGCGACAGGCGCGCGCCTTCCGCATAGCCCAGCCCACACAGCACCACCGCGGCCAGCATCAGCAGATCGCCCTGCCACGAGGCGTCGATCCCGCCGATCGCCGCATAGCCGACCACGCTGCAGGCACCGGCCAGCGAGAACACCCAGAACGGTGGACGCGGGCGTTCGCCGGCGCGCAACACGGCGAACACGGCGGTGCACAACGGCAGCAGGCCCACGAACACGATGGAATGCGCCGAGGTGACGTGCTGCAGCGCCAGTGCGGTCAGCAGGGGAAATCCGGCCACGACCCCCAGCGCCGTCATCGCCAAGGCGGGGAGTTCGGCGCGGCGCGGACGCGGTTGCCGAAACCCGAGCAGGAGCGCCAGCCCCAGCGCGGCGGCAATGCTGGCGCGGGCGCAGGTCAGGAACACGGGGGAGAAATCGGCGACCGCGACGCGCGTTGCGGGCAACGACCCCGCAAAAATCATCACGCCGATACATCCATTGATCCAGCCACCGGTGGTTTTTTCCATGCGCGTCTCCTTCTGCATCGCCGTTGCAGTAGACGCCTCGTGGGACCGATCCGGCCAGATACGATCCAATACGGTTTTGCAGTACTGTTATGGCTCAAGACCCAGTACAGCTGACGAAAGTGGACAGACCCGCAGCACCCGGCACGCGCATCGATGCGGTGATGGCCGACATCCGCGCCCGCATCGCCAACCGCACCAGCCTGCCGGGAGCGCGCCTGCCCTCCGTGCGCGCGCAGGCGCGCGCGCTGCGGGTGTCGGTGTCGACGGTGGTGGAAGCCTACGAGCGGCTGGCGGCCGAGGGCGCGATCGCGGCGCGCCCAGGGTCGGGCTTCTATGTGGCCGGGTCGGTGGCCCCACTGGCGCTGGCGCAACTCGGCCCGAAGCTCGACCGGCAGATCGATCCGCTGTGGGTATCGCGGCAGTCGCTGGAAGCGGATGCGCGCGTGCTCAAGCCCGGCTGCGGCTGGCTGCCACCCGAATGGCTGTACGGCGCGGGCATGCGCCGCGCACTGCGCACGCTGGCGCGCGCCGACACGCAGGAACTGACCGAGTACGCCACGCCCCTGGGCCACCCCGGCTTGCGCCAGTTCCTGTCGCGACGGCTGGCGGGCAATGGCGTGCAGGCGCCGCCCGAACAGATCCTGCTCGCCGAATCGGGCACGCATGCGATCGACCTGATCGGCCGTTTCCTGCTCTCGCCCGGCGACACGGTGCTGGTCGACGACCCGTGCTACTTCAATTTCCATGCCTTGCTCAAGGCGCATCGCGTGCAGGTCGTGGGCGTGCCCTATACGCCGAACGGACCGGACGTGGCGCACTTCGAAGCGGCGCTGCGGGCGCATGCGCCGCGGCTGTACATCACCAATTCGGGGATCCACAACCCCACCGGCGCGACCCTGTCCGCGACGACGGCGCACCGGCTGCTGCTCCTGGCCGAGGGCTCGGACCTGGTGATCGTCGAGGACGACATCTTCGCCGACTTCGAGACCAGCCCCGCCCCGCGGCTGGCGGCCTTCGACGGCCTGGCGCGGGTCATCCAGATCGGCAGCTTTTCCAAGACGGTGTCAGCGTCGCTGCGTTGCGGCTACATCGCCGCACGTGGCGACTGGATCGAAAGCCTCGCCGACCTGAAGATCGCCACCAGCTTCGGCGGCGGCCGGCTGGCGGCCGAGGCCGTGCGGATCGCCCTGACCGACAGCGGCTACCGCCGGCATCTGGAGACCTTGCGGCGGCGCCTGGCGGAGCAGATGGCCAGGACGGTAGAGCGGCTCCAGGGTCTCGGCGTCCGACCCTGGCTGATTCCACGGGCCGGCCTGTTCCTTTGGTGCAGGCTGCCCGCGGGCATGGAGGCCGCAGCGATCGCGCACGCCTGCCTGCAGGAAGGCGTGGTGCTGGCGCCGGGCAATGCCTTCAGCCAGTCGTTGAGCGCAGGCGATTTCCTGCGTTTCAACGTCGCGCAATCCACCGACGAACGGATGTTCAGCGTGCTCGCGCGCGCCATGCAGTCCGCTTCGACCTCACGCAGTTGATGCGCGGCCAGCGCGCCTCGCCACGACCGCAGCCGCCGCACGTTCTAGAATGCCCGCACTCCCCCACTGCATCGCCTCCATGAAGAAGACGCTGTTCGCCTGGTTCTCGCTGCTGTCGTTATGCCTGCTGATCGCCGCCTGCGGCGGACGCGGCGGCGAGACCACCTCCTCGCGCGCCGAGCGCAGCAAGCCGCGGGTGGCGGTGGACAGCATGAACGTGATGCTGCGCCGCGCCCCGGCCGCCAATGCCACCATTGGGCCCGACGGCAGCCTGCGCATCGACGATATCGAACTGCCGCTGCCCGCCGCGCAGCGCACCGAACTGCAGCAGTTGTTCATGCACCTGCAGATGCAGCGCCAGCGCACCCTGGAGACCGCGGCGCCGGACCCGAACATGCGCTCGGTGGGCTTCGCGCCGACCCCGGAGATCACCGAAGCGCAGGCGGCCGTGCTGCGCGACATTCCCTCGCTGCAGCCCTACCGCGACAGTTTCGGCAACCTGCAGGCCGAGCGCCGCTGAGGCGTGCCGGCGCGCGTGCGCCGGCATGAGAGCCCTCAGTAAGAGTTGGCCCCTTCCTTTGGGAGCGGCTTCAGCCGCGATGGGCTTTACCGGTAAGGCCCGTCGCGGCTGAAGCTGCTCCTACGCCAGCTTGCGATGAGGTGTCTGGGCGCAATGTGGGAGGGACTTCAGTCCCAACTGCTTTCACCGTGCGATCTTCTGTTTGCGCCTGGCACGACCACACGGCCGTGCCAGGCCTGCGTGCAGCGCTGGCGCAACTCAGCCGCCGCCACCCGCGCCGGCATGGATGCCGCCCTCGGTCAGTGCGGCAGGGTCCAGCAGCCGGCGCAATTCGTCCTCGCCGAGGCCGCTGTCCTCCTTGGCCACCTCCAGCACCGGCCGGTTCTCCTTGTAGGCACGCTTGGCGATCGCCGCGGCCTTCTCGTAGCCGATGATCGGATTCAGCGCGGTCACCAGGATCGGATTGCGGTCCAGCGCCTCGCGTACCCGCTCCTCGCGCACCTTGAGGCCGGCGATCGCCGAATCGGCCAGCAGCACCGACACGTTGCCCAGCAACTGGATCGAGTCCAGCAGGTTCGCCGCGATCAGCGGCAGGGTCACGTTCAACTGGAAGTTGCCGGTCTGCCCGGCCACGGTGATCGCGGTGTGGTGGCCGATGACCTGCGCGCAGGCCATCACCGTGGCTTCGGGAATCACCGGATTGACCTTGCCCGGCATGATCGAGCTGCCCGGCTGCAGCGCCGGCAACTCGATCTCGCCGAGGCCGGCCAGCGGCCCGGCGTTCATCCAGCGCAGGTCGTTGGCGATCTTGATCAGCGCCACCGCCAGCGCGTTGAGCTGGCCGGACAGTTCCACCGCATCGTCCTGCGCGGCCAAGCCCTCGAACTTGTTCTCGGCGCTCTCGAAGGTATGGTCGGTCAGCGCCGACAGCGCCTTGGCGACCTTGCCGCCAAAGCGCGGATCGGCGTTGATGCCGGTGCCGATGGCGGTGCCGCCCAGCGGCAGCCGGCGCAGGCGCTTGAGGCTGTCGTCGATGCGCGCCTGCGCCGACACCAGCTGCGCCGACCAGGCACCGAACTCCTGACCGAAGGTCAGCGGCATCGCGTCCATCAGGTGGGTGCGCCCAGTCTTGACCACACCCTGCAACTGCTTGGCGCGCTTGTCGATCGTCTTGCGCAGGTGCTTGAGCGACGGCAGCAGATGCTCGCGCGCAGCGAGCAACGCAGCGACGCGGATCGCGGTGGGGACCACGTCGTTGGAACTCTGGCCCAGGTTGACGTGGTCGTTGGGATGCACCGCCGGCCGTGTCTTGCTGCCGTGCTTGCCCTCGCCCTTGGCGGCGCGGTTGGCCAGCGTGGCAATGACCTCGTTGGCGTTCATGTTCGACGAGGTGCCCGACCCGGTCTGGTAGATGTCGATCGGGAAGTGCGCGTCGTGGCGACCATCGGCCACCTCCAGCGCCGCGGCCTGGATCGCCTTGGCGACGGCCTTCGGCAACAGCTCCAGGTCGGCATTGACGCCGGCCGCGGAGGCCTTGATCAGGCCCAGCGCGCGGATGAAGCCGCGTGGCATCGGCTGCCCGGACACCGGAAAGTTCTGCACCGCACGCTGGGTCTGCGCTCCCCACAAGGCCTCTGCAGGCACCTGCAGTTCGCCCATGCTGTCGTGTTCGACCCTGAATGTGTCACTCATTGCACAATCTCCGCATCTGCAAAAGGGAATCCATCGGCGCCGTCGTCGGACGTCCGGGGAGGCAGGCTGGCGGGACTGCGGCTGGCGCACGCATTATCCGCGGCGCAGCGCCCGGCGTCAGCAGTGTGCGCCGGCGGATGTTAGGAATGTCTGGAGGCGAGGAATGCACGGCGGACCGCCGAAGTCGGCAGGCGTACATGATCGAGGATCGATCCACTGAGCCCCGCAACGTGTACGCGGAATGATGCTCGCCCTGCAAGCGCACCAGCGGCGTGCTGCGGAAGGAGCACACCGCGCCCGCTTGTCGGCGAAAGACGGGACGACGGCATGCCGCCCCGCCGTGGCGACGGCGCGACGGGGCCAGCGGCATGCGCCGCCGGCCCGCACGCTCAGCGCTGGCGGTTGCTCTGGAACACCAGGTCGTTGTAGCTCTTGAGCAAGCGTGCCGGCGAACCCTCCGGCGCGACGATCGGATTGTCCATCGAGCGCTGCTCGAACTCGCTGTACGGAATCTTCTCCGCCACCCGCTTGATGCGCGCCTTGGATTCCTTGCGGAAGTTCTCCGCCGCGGTCTCGAAACCGGTCCAGTCGGACTTGCCCGGCTCCTGGTTGGAGACCTTGGCATGCGCCTCGTCGGACAGGCTGTTGAAGCCGGCCACCAATGCCGTGGCCTTGGCGGTGTCGAAGTCGTCGTCCTGCATCAGGCCGACGATGTCCTTGGCCTCGAGCATCATCGACAGCCGATAGAAATCGCGGGTGCGGCCCTCGGCCTTTTCCATCGCCTTCAGTTGCTCGCGCTGCGCGGCGTCGTTCTGCGCCTCCAGTTCGTGGCTGAAGGCCTTGCTGGCCTCGTGGAATTCGGACAGCGCGGCCATCAGCGGCGCATGCAGTTGCTTGCCCTTGGCGAACTGGTCGTCCTGGTAGTCCTCGCGGTCGTAGTAGTCGCGCGCCTGGTTGGCCAGCGGCTGCAGCGTCTTCAAGGCGGCCAGATAGCGCTTCGCCGCGGCATCCAGCGCCGGCAGCGACGGCTTGGCCGCGATCGCCTGGGTCATCGGCGCATCGCACAGCTTCATCGCGTACTCGTCGATCGGGGCGGGCCCGTACACGCTGGTTTCCTTGCCGGTGGGGCCGGCCTTGGGGTCGGCCATCCAGCGCACGTACTGCTGCGCGCCTTCGTGGATGCGCCCATCGACCTTGTTGAAGCATTCGATGTAGGCGTTGAGCTTGCCGGTCAGCGCCTGGTCCGCGTCGCTGGCGCCGGCATCGGCGGATGCATGGTTGGCATCCGCACTGGCATCGGAACCGGCCGGTGTCGCCGCAGGCTTGCCACCGCAGGCGGTGAGAAAAACGGACACAGCGGCGGCCAGCGCCGCCAGACGCAAGGAAGATTTCATGGGGAATATCGAGGTTGAAAACGGTTACAGAAAGTCTAGCAAACGAAAAGATCGTCGCGGCGTGATGGTTGAAGGGCTGGGATGATCAGCCATTCGGCTGCTGAAAGGCCGGGGAGTGGGGAGTGGGGATTCGTGACAGCGGTTCTGCGCGCTGATCCATGGTGCATGTGGCTGCGGTGCCATGTGACCGAATGCGCGGGACGGCGCGTGCACGCGGCAACGACGCAACGCATCGGCTAGACTGCGGCGACGTATCACCGATGGAACCCTCACGCCGCCATGGGCGACGATTCAGACTGTAGATGCCGGCGCACGCCGCGCCGGACCACGCACCCCGCCGTTTCCACCCTTCCCGCCCGGCGCCATGACGCGCCAGCCGCGCGCGCCGGGGAACGCACATGATCGGCAACCTCCTGCTGCTGGCAGTGGCGATGCTGCTGGTGCTGCTCAACGGCTTCTTCGTCGCCGCCGAGTTCGCCTTGGTCAAGTTGCGCCACACGCAGGCCGTGGGCCTGGCCGAGCACCACGGCTGGCGCGGCCGCCTGCTGCTCAACGTGCACGGCCACCTCGACGCCTACCTGTCGGCCTGCCAGCTCGGCATCACCCTGTCCTCGCTAGGCCTGGGTTGGGTCGGCGAGCCGGCCTTCGCGCACCTGCTGCAGCCGCTGTTCGACCTGCTGGGGCTGAGCGAAGAGGCGGCACGCCTGAGCGCCTTCGTCATCGCCTTCAGCGTCATCTCGTTCCTGCACATCGTGCTGGGCGAACTGGCCCCCAAGTCGATGGCGATCCGCCGCCCGGAGCGCATGTCGCTGTGGACCGCCGCACCGCTGTACCTGTTCTACTGGGCGATGTATCCGGCGATCTGGCTGCTCAACACCAGCGCCAACGCGCTGCTGAAGGCCGCGGGCTGGGGCGATGTGGAGCACACCTCGCATCGCTATTCGCGCGAGGAACTGAAGCTGATCGTCGGCCGCCAGCAACCCGCCGGCGGTGCGCCCGATCACGAGCTGACCCTGATGAGCCATGCCTTGGAGCTGCCGGAACTGGTGGCCGGCGATCTGATGCGCGCGCGCGACCATCTGCGCGGGTTCCGCGACGGCATGGCGCTGGACGCGGTGATGGCCGAGTTCGCCGACAGCCGCTACAGCCGCTATCCGTGGTTCGACCGCGACGGCGAGCAGGTGCTGGGCATCCTGCATATGAAGGACTTGCTGGTGGAGATCGCCCGCGGCCGCCGCAGCGACGACCTGCGCCCGCTGCTGCGCCCGGCCAATCTGATCGCACTGGAAACGCCGGTGCCGCTGGTGCTGGAGCGCTTCCGCACCGGTACCACGCACATGGCGCTGTGCGTGGACGAGCACGGCCGCATCCTCGGCTACTTCACCCTGGAAGACCTGCTGGAAGTGGTGGTCGGCGACATCGAGGACGAGCACCCGCACGTGGTCAAGGACGCGCCGACCCGCGGCGCCGACGGCAGTGTGCTGGTGGCCGGCTCGACCTCGATCTTCCGCCTCGAACGCCTGCTCGGCCACGACCTGCGCGCGCCGGAGCATCTCAACTCGGTCGGCGGGTTGATCGTGCATCAGTTGCAGCGCCTGCCCGAGGAAGGCGAGCAGTTGGAGATCGACGGCCACCTGTTCACGGTCAAGCGCATGGCCGGGCACCGCATCCAGGCGGTGACGGTACGCCTGGCGCCGGCCGAGGCCGCGCCGACGTAGAATGGCGCCCCCGCCGACACCACCCCACGCCCCCGCCATGTCCGATTCCGCCCTGCTCGCCCTGTCCCCGCTCGATGGCCGCTATGCCGGCAAGGTCGACGCCCTGCGGCCGATCTTCTCCGAATACGGCCTGATCAGGGCGCGGGTGAAGGTGGAGATCGAATGGCTGCTGGCGCTGGGCGCCGAGCCGGCTATCGGCGAACTGGCCGCGTTCTCGCCGGCGGCGGCGCAGCGCCTGCGCGCGCTGGCCGAGGGCTTCGGCGTGGAGCACGCGGCGCGGGTCAAGCAGATCGAGCGCACCACCAACCACGACGTCAAGGCGGTGGAGTACTTCATCAAGGAGCAGCTCAAGGACGACGCCGAACTCGGCCCGGCCCTGGAGTTCGTGCATTTCGCCTGCACCAGCGAGGACATCAACAACCTCAGCTACGGGCTGATGCTGGAGCAGGCCCGACGCGAGGTGCTGCTGCCGACCCTGGACGCGGTGACCGCCACGCTGCGCGCGCTGGCCCATGCGCAGGCCGCGCAGCCGATGCTGTCGCGCACCCACGGCCAGACCGCCTCGCCGACCACCCTCGGCAAGGAGATCGCCAACGTCGTCGCGCGCCTCGAGCGCCAGCGCCGGCAGATCGCCGCGGTCGAGCTGACCGGCAAGATCAATGGCGCGGTCGGCAACTACAACGCCCATGTCGCCAGCTACCCGGACGTCGACTGGCCGGGCTTCGCGCAGCGCTTCGTGGAAAGCCTGGGCCTGGTGTTCAACCCGTACACCACCCAGATCGAGCCGCACGACAACGTCGCCGAATTGGGCGACGCCACCCGCCGCGCCAACACCGTGCTGATCGACCTGGCGCGCGACATCTGGGGCTACATCTCGCTGGGCTACTTCAAGCAGAAGCTCAAGGAAGGCGAAGTCGGCTCCTCGACCATGCCGCACAAGGTCAACCCGATCGACTTCGAGAACGCCGAAGGCAACTTCGGCATCGCCAACGCCCTGTTCGAGCACTTCTCGGCCAAGCTGCCGATCAGCCGCTGGCAGCGCGACCTCACCGACTCCACCGTGCTGCGCGCGCTCGGCACCGCCTTCGGCCATACCCAGGTGGCGCTGGACTCGCTGGCCAAGGGCCTGGGCAAGCTGACCGTGAACCCGGAGCGCCTGGACGCCGACCTGGATGCCGCCTGGGAAGTGCTGGCCGAAGCAGTGCAGACGGTGATGCGCCGCCACGGCCTGCCCAACCCCTACGAGCAGCTCAAGGCGCTGACCCGCGGCCAGGGCATCACCGCCGAATCGATGCGCGCCTTCGTCGAGACCCTGGACCTGCCCGAGGACGCCAAGCAGCGCCTGCGCGAGCTGACCCCGGGCGGCTACGTCGGCCTGGCCGAACGGCTGGCGCGCGGCGTCTAGGGCGCGTCACCCATTCCCGAGTATGCCGCGTTGGGTCTGGCAGGCGCGCTGCCGGCGTTGCGTGGCGCAGCGCCTGACTGGCCGTCAGGTCAAGCCGCGCGGCGCCGGCAGCGCGCCTGCCAGGCCCAACCCGAAGGGCCACGGCGCGGCATGCTCGGGGATTGATGGCACGCCCTAGTCCCGTCCATCCTGGGTTAATCGGCCGGGGGCATGCTGGTGGCTCACAGCAGAGCCCCGCGATGAGACCCACCCCGTTGTTTGTGTTGCCGCTGCTGGTCCTGGCCGGCTGCGCGCAGGCGCCACGCCCGCCGGCCGGCGATGGCGCACACACTGCCGCCCCGCGCACCGTGGTCATGCAGGCCGCGCCGCCGATCGCGGCGGCGCCGTCGGCCGGCGACATCGCCGATGGCGACGAGCGCGATGCCGAGGCGCCGATCCGCATGGCCGCCTCGGCCAGCGGCGACATCGATTGCGACGGTCGCGACCTGAACATCGTCGGCCGCGACGCCACCCTGGTGCTGCACGGCCACTGCGCCACCGTCAGCCTGTTCGGCCGCAACGGCAACCTGCAGATCGAGCGGGCCGACACCCTGCGCGTGCTCGGCGACAACGCCCAGATCGCGATGCGTGGCGATGCCGAGCAGGTCGCCTTGTTCGGCCGCCATGGCCGGCTGCAAATGGCGCGCATCGCGACACTGGACGTGTCCGGCGACCAGAACCAGTTGCAGGCCAGCGAGATCGACACCATCGCCCTGCAGGGCAACGGCAATGCCATCGTCCAGCGCAGCGGCAGCGCCCAGGTCGACGACAGCGGCCGCGACAACCGCATCCTCGTCCAATAGCGCGAGCGGCGCTGCGCCCCCACTGCCCTGGCCTACCCCCGGGGCGTCGCCGTCATCGCCCAGTCCGGATGCGCCTGGCGCCGCCCCTGGCCTGCGCGCACGGGGTCACCCACGTTGCGCGGTCACGACACACCGTCAGGGCCTCCGCGCGGCCGTCCATCCGCGCACAGCGGCGCACACGAAGACCAGCGCGATGGCCCCACGCGCCAAACCGGCGGACAATGGCGGGGTCGGCCGGCGCCGCTGCGCCTGCCCTTTACCTTCCGCGTCGCAAGGACCCACCGCACATGGCTGCCCGCAAGACCGCCGCTCCCGCCTTCGAACTCCACGCCCGCCCCGGGCAACCGCTGGGCATGCCCGCCGCGACCTTCCTGCGCGACTACTGGCACAAGCGCCCGCTGCTGATCCGCAACGCCTTCCCCAACTTCGTCTCGCCGATCGAGCCCGGCGACCTGGCCGGCCTGGCCTGCGAAGAGGCGGCGCTGTCGCGGCTGGTCGAGCACGATCGCGCCAACGACCGCTGGCGCGTGCGCAGCGGCCCGTTCCAGGAGCACGAATTCCCGGGCATGCCCGACCACGACTGGACCCTGCTGGTGCAGGACGTGGACAAGTGGGACCCGGACATCCGCGCCCTGCTCGAGCAGTTCCGCTTCCTGCCGCGCTGGCGGGTGGACGACGTGATGGTCAGCTTCGCCGCGCGCGGCGGCTCGGTCGGCGCGCACGTGGACCACTACGACGTGTTCCTGCTGCAGGCCCACGGCCACCGCCGCTGGCAGATCGACGCCAGCGTCGCGCTGGGCCGCCCCGCGCCGCCGACCGACTTCCGCGACGACGTGGAGCTGAAGCTGCTGCGCCAGTTCGACCCGACCCACGACTGGGTGCTGGGGCCGGGCGACATGCTGTACCTGCCGCCCTTGGTGCCGCACCACGGCGTCGCCGAGGACGCCTGCCTGACCTTCTCGGTGGGCATGCGCGCACCGTCCTCGGCCGAGCTGATCGCCGACTACCTGGACACCCTGATCGACGGCGCCGACGAGGCATTGCGCTACCACGACGAAGACCTGCAGGCGCCGGCCGATCCCTACGAGATCGATGCGGCGGCGATGGGCCGCGTGGTCGAGGCGCTGAACGCGCTGCGCATGAACGACCCGGACAAGCTGGGCGCCTGGTTCGGCCGCTTCATCACCACCTACCGCGCCGCCGGCGACATCCTGCCGCCGGCCGGCCTGCCGCCGGCGGAAGAGATCGCCGCCGCGCTGGAACAGGGCCTGGTTCTGCAGCGGCATCCCTGGGCGCGGCCGGCGTGGCGGCGTGCCAGCCGCGGCGCCATGCTGTTCTGCAGCGGCCAGGAGTTCGCGCTGCCGGTCAAGGACGCCAAACGCCTGGCCGCGGCCGAACACATCGACGGCACCGACTACGCGGCGCTGTCGGCAGCCGGCAGGCAGACCTTGCTGGAGCTGATCGAAGGCGGCTTCTACCAGCCGCTGGAGGCCGAGGACGCCACCGACGAGGACGCCGACGCGGCCTGATCCGACCATGCCCGGCCCCGGTTTCCGCATCGCTGCGCTGGATCCCGTCCGCGACGGCGCCGAACTGCGCGCGCTGCGTGCCGCGGCCGGCACCGCCGTGGACCTGGCCGACGCCGCGGCCGCGCTGGACGCGCTGGGCGACCATCTGGTCGCGCGCAGCGACGACGGCCAGGCAGTGGGCGCGGCCCGGCTCGGCGCGGACCGGCGGATCGCCGCGCTGGCGGTGCTGCCGGACTGGCGCGGGCGCGGCGTCGGCGGCGCGCTGCTGCGCGGCCTGATCGAGACAGCGCAGCGCCGGCACTGGCCGCAGTTGGAACTGCAGGTGCCGGCCGCGGCACTGGCGTTCTGCGCCCGCCACGGCTTCCTGCCGCCCCCGGGCGGCGTGGCCGCCACCGCGGAGGCCGTGCCGCTGCGCCGCCGCTTCGACGGCGCCGTGGCGGTGGAGGACGCGGCGATGGCGATCGCCGCCAGCATCGCGGTACTGGCGCAGGCCCGCCGCCAGGTGCTGATCCACAGCCGCATGCTGGATCCCGGCCTGCTCGACGATGCCCGCGTGGTGGAACAGGTGCGGCGCTTCGCGGTCGCCGCGCATGCCAAGCAGGTGCGCGTGCTGCTGCACGACGCGGCCGCGCCGCAGCGAGCCGGCGCCCCCTTGCTGGCGCTGGCACAGCGCCTGCCCAGCGTGTTCGAGTTCCGCGAAGTCAGCGATCCGGTGGACCGCAGCGACGCCACCGCCTACCTGGTCAACGACGGCGGCGGCTACTACTTCCGTGGACTCGGTCACCGTTACGACGGCGAGACCGACCTGCTCGGTGGCGGCCGCGCACGCCAGTTGCGCGCCACCTTCGACCGGGTCTGGGAGCGTGCGCGCCCATGCAGCGAACTGCGCGCCCTGGGCTGGTAAGGGGGCCGGACCGGCGCCGCCGCGCGCGCCACGGATGAACCGGGATCGGCCTTGACCACGCCGAATGCACACCCCGGCTGGTTCATGGGGGTATAATTTTTGCGCTTGATTACGCCCGCGCGGCCCTCGCGTCCGCCGGTTCCTGCCGCAAGCCATCCCAAACAAAGCGACCGCACCCCACCATCGTGGACAATCTACTCAAGCAGTTTGCGCAGTCATCGCAACTCGCCGGCGGCAATGCCGCCTATATCGAAGACCTGTACGAGCAGTATCTGGTCTCTCCCGACAGCATCGATCCCAAGTGGAAAACCTACTTCGACGGCTTCCAGGGCCGCGATGCCGGTGACGTCCCCCACTCGGCGGTCATCGCCCACATCGCCAGCGCCGCGCGCCAGGCCGCCAACAGCGGCACCGGCCCGAGCGGCGACGAGCGCGAGCGCCATGTCGGCCGCCTGATCACCGCCTACCGGTCGCGCGGCCACCTCGGCGCGCGCCTGGATCCGCTGGGCCTGACCCCGCCGGTGAACCCGCCGGATCTGGGCCTGCCGTTCCACAGCCTGTCGGAAAGCGATCTGGGCAGCGAGTTCAGCACCGGCGGCCTCGGCGGCCAGCCGCGGATGAAACTGCGCGACCTGCTGGCGCGGCTGAAGGCGACCTACACCGGGTCGATCGGCAGCGAGTTCATGCACATCTCCGAGTTCGAACAGCGCCAGTGGATCTACCAGCGCCTGGAGAACGCGGGCGGCAACATCGCCGGCGACACCGCCAGCCGCCGCCGCACCCTGGAGCGGATCACCGCCGCCGAGGGCCTGGAGCGCTACCTGCACACCAAGTACGTCGGCCAGAAGCGCTTCTCGCTGGAAGGCGGCGACTCGCTGATCCCGATGATGGACGTGCTGGTGCAGCGCGCCGGCAGCGACACGGTCAAGGACATCGTGGTCGGCATGGCCCACCGCGGCCGCCTCAACGTGCTGGTCAACACCCTGGGCAAGAACCCGCGCAAGCTGTTCGACGAGTTCGAAGGCAAGTTCGAGCACGCCCACGACGACCGCGCCCACACCGGCGACGTGAAGTACCACATGGGCTTCTCCGCCGACGTGGCGGTGGCCGACGGCAAGTCGGTGCACCTGGCGCTGGCGTTCAACCCCTCACATCTGGAAATCGTCGACCCCGTGGTGGTCGGCAGCGTGCGGTCGCGCCAGGAGCGCTACGGCGACGCCGCGCGCAAGTCGGTGCTGCCGGTGATCATCCACGGCGACGCCGCGTTCGCCGGCCAGGGCGTGGTCATGGAGCTGTTCCAGATGTCGCAGGCGCGCGGCTTCGCGGTCGGCGGCACCGTGCACATCGTGGTCAACAACCAGATCGGCTTCACCACCAGCGCCCGCGACGACGCCCGTTCCACGCTGTACTGCACCGACGTGGCCAAGATGATCGGCGCGCCGGTGTTCCATGTGAACGGCGACGATCCGGACGCGGTGGCGTTCGTGGCCAACCTGGCCTACGACTTCCGCCAGCAGTTCAACAAGGACGTGGTCATCGACCTGGTCTGCTACCGCCGCTGGGGCCACAACGAGGCCGACGAGCCGGCGGCCACCCAGCCGGTGATGTACCAGACCATCCGCAAGCACAAGACCACCCGCGAACTGTACGCCGCCCAGCTGGAAAGCGAAGGCGTGCTGCAGGCCGGCGAGGCGCAGGCGCTGGTCGACGGCTACCGCAACAAGCTCGACTCGGGCGAATACACCACCGAGCTGGCGACCCGCAAGCCCGACGAATTCGCCATCGACTGGTCCAAGTACCTGTCGGGCAAGCTGGCGGACAAGGTCGACACCACGGTCAAGCGCAAGACCCTGGATCAGCTGGCCAAGATCATCACCACCATCCCGGGCGGCGTCGAGCTGCACCCGCGCGTGGCCAAGATCTACGAGGACCGGGTGAAGATGGCCGCCGGCGAACTGCCGGGCGACTGGGGCTTCGCCGAGAACCTGGCCTACGCCACCCTGCTGGGCGAAGGCCACAAGCTGCGCCTGGTCGGCCAGGACGCGGGCCGCGGCACGTTCTTCCACCGTCACGCGATCCTGCACGACCAGAAGACCGACAGCTACTACCTGCCGCTGCGGCAGTTGGTGGAGAACCCGGAAGACGCCACCGTGATCGACTCGCTGCTCAGCGAGGAGGCGGTGATGGGCTTCGAGTACGGCTACTCCACCACCGATCCCAACGCGCTGTGCATCTGGGAAGCGCAGTTCGGCGACTTCGCCAACGGCGCGCAGGTGGTGATAGACCAGTTCATCGCCGCCGGCGAAGCCAAGTGGGGCCGCATCTCGGGCCTGTCGCTGTTCCTGCCGCACGGCTACGAAGGCCAGGGCCCGGAGCACAGCTCCGCACGCCTGGAGCGCTTCCTGCAGCTGTGCGCGCTGGAGAACATGCTGGTCTGCGTGCCGACCACCCCGGCGCAGGCCTTCCACATGATCCGCCGGCAGATGCGCATGTCCACGCGCAAGCCGCTGGTGGTGATGACGCCCAAGTCGCTGCTGCGCCACAAGCTGGCGGTGTCGACGCTGGAGGAACTGGCCGACGGCGAGTTCCAGCACCTGATCCCGGACGCCAAGGCAGACCCGAAGAAGGTCAAGCGCGTGGTCGCGTGCTCCGGCAAGGTCTACTACGACCTGCTCGAGGACCAGACCAAGCGCGGCCAGGACGACGTCGCCATCCTGCGCGTGGAGCAGCTGTATCCGTTCCCGCGCGAGCTGCTGTCGGCCGAGCTGAAGCGCTACGGCAATGCCACCGACCTGGTCTGGTGCCAGGAAGAGCCGCAGAACCAGGGCGCCTGGTACCAGATCAAGCACCACCTGCAGGCCTGCCTGGCCGACGGACAGAGCCTGCACTACGCCGGCCGCGCCCGCTCGCCGTCTCCCGCGGCCGGCCACTTCGCCGAGCACGTGGAAGAACAACTGAAGCTGGTCGCCGATGCGCTGTTGAATCCGTTCAACGACCAAGTCGCTGAATAAACACCCTTTCACACTTCAAATAAAGACACCACTAGGACGCCCCCTGCAATGGCCACCGAAGTCAAAGTTCCGGTACTGCCCGAATCCGTATCCGATGCCACCATCGCCAGCTGGCACAAGAAGGCCGGCGAGGCGGTCAAGCGCGACGAGAACCTGGTGGACCTGGAGACCGACAAGGTCGTGCTGGAAGTGCCCTCGCCCGTCGACGGCGTGCTGAAGGAGATCAAGTTCGAGACCGGCGCCACCGTGACCAGCTCGCAGATTCTGGCGATCATCGAGGAAGGCGCGACCGCCGCTGCGGCGCCGGCCGAGGCCAAGGTCGCCGAGGCCCCGAAGGCCGAAGCGCCCAAGGCCGCCGCCGCGGAAGCGCCGAAGGCCGCCAAGGCCGACGCGCCGAAGGCCGCCGGTGATGTGTCCAGCCTGCCGCCGGGCGCACGCTTCAGCGCCATCACCGAAGGCGTGGATCCGTCGCAGGTCGAAGGCACCGGCCGCCGCGGCGCGGTGACCAAGGAAGACATCCTCAACTACGCCAAGAACGGCGGCGCCGGCAAGGCCAGCGGTGCGCGTCCGGAAGAGCGCGTGCCGATGACCCGCGTGCGCAAGCGCATCGCCGAGCGCCTGATGCAGTCGAAGAACTCGACCGCGATGCTGACCACCTTCAACGAGGTCAACCTGGCCAAGGTCTCGGCGGCACGCAAGGAACTGCAGGACGAGTTCCAGAAGGCCCACGGCATCAAGCTCGGCTTCATGAGCTTCTTCGTCAAGGCCGCGGCCAACGCGCTGCAGCGCTTCCCGCTGGTCAACGCCTCGATCGACGGCGACGACATCATCTATCACGGCTACAGCGACATCTCCATCGCCGTGTCCACCGACAAGGGCCTGGTCACCCCGGTGCTGCGCAACGTCGAGCGGCAGTCCTTCGCCGACATCGAGCAGGGCATCGCCGACTACGCCAAGAAGGCGCGCGACGGCAAGCTGAGCCTGGAAGAACTGCAGGGCGGCACCTTCACCGTGACCAACGGCGGCACCTTCGGCTCGCTGCTGTCGACCCCGATCATCAACCCGCCGCAGAGCGCGATCCTGGGCATGCACGCGATCAAGGAGCGTCCGATCGCCGAGAACGGCCAGGTCGTGATCGCGCCGATGATGTACCTGGCGCTGTCCTACGACCACCGCATCATCGACGGCAAGGACTCGGTGCAGTTCCTGGTCGACATCAAGAACCAACTGGAAAACCCGGGCCGGATGCTGTTCGGTCTGTAAGCGCCGGGAATCGGGAATGGAGAGTGGGGAATGGGACAAGCGCCCATTTCCCTGCCCTGTTCCCGCCTGGACCTGGAAGGGAGGCGGCAGGCGCCTGCGCTTTTGCGATTCCCCATTCCCTATTCCCCATTCCCGTGTGAGCGAATGAAATGAGCGAACAATACGACGTCGTCGTCATCGGTGCCGGTCCCGCCGGCTATCACGCGGCCATCCGTGCCGCCCAGTTGGGCCTGAAGACCGCGTGCATCGACGCGGCGCTGGGCAAGGACGGCAAGCCGGCGCTCGGAGGCACCTGCCTGCGCGTGGGCTGCATTCCGTCCAAGGCGCTGCTGGATTCCTCGCGCCAGTTCTGGAACATGGGCCACCTGTTCGGCGAGCACGGCATCAGCTTCAAGGATGCCAAGATCGACGTCGCGGCGATGGTCGGGCGCAAGGACAAGATCGTCAAGCAGTTCACCGGCGGCATCGCGATGCTGTTCAAGGCGAACAAGATCACCCCGTACTACGGCTTCGGCGAGCTCCAAGCAAACGCGGGGCAGCCGGGCAACGTGGTCAAGGTCAAGCAGCACGACGGCAGCGAAGTCGAGCTGAAGGGCACAAACGTGATCCTGGCCGCCGGCTCGGATTCGATCGAACTGCCGTTCGCCAAGTTCGACGGCGAGACCATCGTCGACAACGTCGGTGCGCTGGACTTCACCGAAGTGCCCAAGCGCCTGGCGGTGATCGGCGCCGGCGTGATCGGCCTGGAACTGGGCAGCGTGTGGAAGCGCCTGGGCGCCGAGGTCACCATCCTCGAAGCGCTGCCGGACTTCCTGGCCCTGGCCGATGCCGAAGTGGCCAAGACCGCCTTGAAGGAATTCAAGAAGCAGGGCCTGGACATCAAGCTCGGCGCCAAGGTCTCCAAGACCGAAGTCACCGGCAAGGGCAAGAAGCAGGAAGTGGTCGTCACCTATAGCGACAGCGAAGGCGAGAAGACCCTCAACGTGGACAAGCTGCTGGTGGCCGTCGGCCGCCGCGCCGCCACCAAGGGCCTGCTGGCCGACGGTACCGGCGTCAAGGTCAACGAGCGCGGCCAGATCGAGGTCGATGCGCACTGCCATACCGGCGTCGACGGCGTGTGGGCGATCGGCGACTGCGTGCGCGGGCCGATGCTCGCGCACAAGGGTTTCGAGGAAGGCATCGCGGTCGCCGAACTGATCGCCGGCCTGCCCGGCCACGTCAACTTCGACACCATTCCGTGGGTCATCTACACCGAGCCGGAAATCGCCTGGGTCGGCAAGACCGAGCAGCAGCTCAAGGCCGAAGGCGTGCCGTACAAGGCCGGCAGCTTCCCGTTCGCCGCGATCGGCCGTGCGGTGGCGATGGGCGAGCCCGCGGGCTTCGTCAAGGTCATCGCCCACGCCGAGACCGACCGCGTCCTGGGCATGCACCTGGTCGGCGTCGGCGTCTCCGAACTGGTCCACGAAGGCGTGCTGACCATGGAGTTCAACGGCTCGGCCGACGACCTGGCGCGCATCTGCCACGCCCACCCCACCCTGTCCGAAGCGATCCACGACGCGGCCATGGCGGTGAGCAAGCGGGCGATTCATAAGGCCAATTGAGGCCGGGAAACGGGAATGGAGAATCGGGAATGGCAAGCGCATTCCCGGCACTGCATTCCCACTGCATAACGCCGGGCCCGAGTCCGGCGTTATGCGTTTCGGCTTTTGATTTTCCCTATTCCCCATTCCCGACTCCCCATTCCCGATGAAAAGCATCTGCGTCTACTGCGGCTCCAACGCCGGCAACAAGCCCGCCTATGTCGAACGTGCCACCGCGCTGGGCACACGCATCGCCGAACAGGGACTGCGCCTGGTCTATGGCGGCGGCAATGTCGGCCTGATGGGCACCGTGGCCAATGCGGTGCTCGCCGCCGGCGGCGAGGTCACCGGCGTGATCCCCAAGCAACTGGCGGACTGGGAAGTGGCGCACCGCGGCCTCACCGAGCTGGAGATCGTCGGCTCGATGCACGAGCGCAAGTCGCGCATGTTCGACCTGTCCGATGCCTTCGTCGCCCTGCCCGGCGGCTTCGGCACCATGGAAGAAATCTTCGAGATGCTGACCTGGCGCCAGCTCGGCATCGGCAACAAGCCCTGTGCCTTCCTCGACGTGGAAGGGTTCTACGCGCCGCTGATCGGCATGATCGATCGCATGGTCGAGGAGCGCTTCCTGCACCCGGACCAGCGCGCCGACCTGTGGTACGGCAGCGACATCGACACGATGCTGGGCTGGATGCGGGAGTACACGCCGGCGCAGGCGTCGAAGTGGATTGACGAGAAGCGCCGTAACGCGCTGCGCTGAGAGCATCTCTGATCGGCGGTAAGCATCTGGCGCGTGGCGACGCGTTACAGATTCCGGCGCCTCACTGCTTCCATGGCGCGGATTGATGAAAAGCGACGCAACGCGCTGCGCTAGGAGCGTCTGAGGGGCGGCGGGATCAATGCGCGTGGCGACGCGCTACCGACTCCGGCGCCTCACCGCCACTGCGGCGCGGATCGACGAGAAGCGTCGAAACGCACTGCGTTGAGAGCATCCGATCGGCGGTTAGCGCCTCGCGCGTGGCGACGCGTTACAAATTCCGGCGCCTCACTGCTTGCATGGCGCGGATTGATGAAAAGCGCCGCAACGCGTTGCGCTGAGACGCCGAAAGCGGCAACGTCATGACGCGTGGCGACGCGTCATGAATTCCGGCGCACGATTGTTCCTGCGGCGCGGATCGACAAAAAGCGGCGCAACGCGTTGCGCCAGGCGCATCCGATCCACGGCAAGCGCTTGGCGCGTGGCGAACCGTTTAGGCCGCCGCCTATACCGACAGGACGTGTCCTGCAGGAGCGGCTTCAGCCGCGACGGGCGTGCTCGATAAAACCCATCGCGGCTGAAGCCGCTCCTACGCGGCAACCTGCCATGACGGCATCTTCAGTCGCTCCAGCATCGGAGGCGCGAATCGAACAAACGCGCCGCAACGCGTCGCGCTGCGAGCAACGGGCGCATGGCGCCGCGCTCCGCACCCGATCGCCTCAAAGCAGCTGCGGCGCGGCGGCCGGGCGCCCGAGCAGATAGCCCTGCCCGTAGTCGCAACCCAGCTCGCGCAATGTCGCCAGTTGCTGCTCGGTCTCGATGCCCTCGCCCACGGTCTCGATCCCCAGGGTGCTGGCCAGGGCAAGGATGCCGCGTACCAGCGCGTGGCTGCCGGTGCTGCCCTCGTCCTGCAGGCCGGCGACGAAGCTCTGGTCGATCTTCAGCACCGAGATCGGGAAGCGGTGCAGGTAGGACAGCGCCGAGAAGCCGGTACCGAAGTCGTCCAGTTGCGCCAGCACGCCGCGCTCGCGCAGCGCCTGCAGGATGGTCAGGGTGCGCGGTGCGTCGTCGAGCAGCGCCACCTCGGTGATCTCCACGCGCAGGCGGCGCGGATCGGCGCCGGCGGTGTCGATCAGCCCGAACAGCCGCTCGGTGAAATCCGGCGAGCGGAAATGCCGCGGCGAGACGTTGACCGAGACGTAGCCGCCCTCGCTCTGCGCCAGGCGCCGGATCACCTGCGCGTACAGCAGCCAGTCCACCTGCTCGATCAGGCCGCTCTCCTCGCCCAGGTCGATGAACTGGCTCGGCACCAGCAGCCCGCGGCTTTCGTGGCGCCAGCGCAGCAGCGCTTCGTGGCCGATCACCTCGCCGTCGCGCAGGCGCACGATCGGCTGGTAGAACGGCTCGAAGTCGCGGTTGTTGATCGCCCGACGCAGGTCCGCCTCCAGATCGAGGCTGCGCAGCGCCGCCTCGCGCATGGCCTCGTCGAACACCACGCAGCGGTCCTGCGTCTGCGCCTTGGCCCGGTACATGGCCGCGTCGGCGTCGCGCAGCATCTCCTCGCCGTTGTGGTAGCGCGGATGCCAGGCGGCGATGCCCAGGCTGCCGGACGGGAACAATTCGCGGCCGGCCACCCACATCGGCTGGCCGAGCACGTGCAGCAGGCGCCGCGCCAGCTCGCGCGCGCCGTCCAGGCCGTGCTCGCACGGCGTCAGCACCGCGAATTCGTCGCCGCCCAGGCGCGCCACCACGTCCTGGCCGCGGATCGTGGAGACGATGCGCTTGGCGACCTGCACCAGCATCTCGTCGCCGGCGGCGTGGCCGATGCTGTCGTTGACCAGCTTGAACCGGTCCAGATCCAGGAACAGCACGGCGAAGGTCCTGCCGCCGCCGCGGGCACGGGAGATCGCCTCGCTGAGCCGGTCCAGCAGATGCGATCGGTTCGGCAATCCGGTCAGCGCATCGTGCAGCGCCTGGTGGGTCAGGCGCTGCTCGGCACGCCAGCGTTCGGCGATCTGCGCCAGCAATTGCTCGTTGACCTCGGCCAGTTCGCGGGTGCGCTCGTCCACGCGCTGCTCCAGCTCCGCGTGCGCCAGCCGCAGCCGTTCCTGCGCGCGTTGCCGCGCCAGCCCGCTGCCGACGTTGTGCGCAACGAAGGTCAGCAGGCGCTGGTCGTGCTCGGTGAACCGCACCTTGGCGATGTAGCTCTGCACCACGATCGCGCCGATCACCTCGCCTTCGTCGAACAGCGGCACGCCCAGCCAGCTGTAGGGGCGCTGGCCGTATTCCTGTACCTCGCCCTGCGCCAGCAAGGCGTCGATATCGGGAAGTTCGAGCAGTTGCGGACGCCGCACCCGCATCACGTACTCGGTCAGTCCGCGGCCGCGGCGCCGTTGCGGCCGGTAGGGGGTGAACTCGTCCACCGAGTAGACGAACTCCAGCATCGTGTCGTCGTCGGACAGCAGCGCGATGTACAGGTTGCGCGCGTCGATCAGCCCGCCGACGATGGCGTGCACCTCGGTGTAGAACTGCTGCAGGCTCTCCGAGCGGATCGCCAGCTCGGCGATGCGGAACAGCGCCAGTTGCAGCGTCTCGGCGCGCTTGCGCTCCTGGATCTCGTCCTGCAGGTCGCGGTTGGCGCGCTGCAGTTCCTGGGTCCGCAGGTGCACCCGCCGCTCCAGTTGCACCTGCGCATGGCGCCGGTCCATCGCAGTCTGCACGTGTTGCGCCACGTAGGCCAGCAGCGCGCGGTCGGCGTCGGTGTAGCGCAGCGAGTAGTCGTAGTTCTGCACCACGATCGCGCCGCACACCCGGCCCTCGCGCAGCATCGGCACGCCCAGCCAGTCGCGGCTCTCCGGGCCGTGTTCGGCGTTGTAGCCCACCTGCAGGCGTTCGCGCACCTGCTCCGAGGGCCCACGCACCGCGCGGCCGTGGCGCAGCAGTCCCACGGTGAGGCTGTGCGGCATGTCGCGCAGGAAGTAGGTCTGCTCCGGATCGGCGACGAAGTCGTCGTGGCGGTCGGAGAAGTACAGAAAGCGCATGCTCTGCTGATCTTCGTCGTATTCGACGATGTAGCAGTTCTCCGCGTACATCAGCGATTCCAGCACCGCATGCACGCGCTGCAGCATCTGGCTCATTTCCAGATCGGCGCCGGCCAGATCGGCGATCTCGTACAGCGCCTGCTGCAGCTGCTTGGATTTCTCCAGGCCCTCGATGCGCGCGCGCATGCGCTCGGTGTCGAGCAGGTTGAGGCCGAAGGCGACCGCGGCCTCGCACCAGGCGGCGCGGTACGCTTCGTCCAGCGGCTGTGTCACCTGCGCACCGATGACCACGCAGGCCCCCTCGGCGGTGCGATGTACGTGCAGCACCGTCGTTGTCGTCGACGGTGGCAACTCGGTGGCGGCCAGCGTCTGCGCGACCAGCGCCTGCAGCCACTCCGGCGCCTCCGCGCTGGCGCCGTGGAGGCGCCCGACCACGCCGTCGCCGCAGCCGACCACCACGGCGCTGCCGGGCGGCAGCAACCCGCACAAGGCCTGCGCCGTGCGGGCGGGCGCATGGCCGCCGGAAGCGTCTTCGCGGGCGGTGGCGGACGAATTGAACAGCATCGACAACGATTCTCCTGCAGGGCCCCCCGGAACCGCTCCACGCTCGCCCTTCACCACCAGCATACCCGTTGCATGCACCGATCGATGCCCGATCGACCCCGAAGTGCCGCGATACGCGTTTGTCTACCCATGTTGTCCGAATGTCCGCCATCGACGCCCTCTCCCGGGCCCCCGCCTCCCGACTATGCGGCGGACCGGCGAACGCTTAGGCTTGCCGCCGTGGACGCCCCGGTCGACGCGAGCGACGAAGCCCTGATGCTGGCCTATGCCGCCGGCGACGCACGCGCGTTCGAGACTCTGTACCTGCGCCATCGCGGCCGCCTGTACCAATACCTGCTGCGGCAGCTGCGCGACCGGGCGCTGGCCGAAGAACTGTTCCAGGACGTGTGGCAGCGGGTGATCGCCGCACGCCTGGACTGGCAGCCGCAGGCCGCGTTCACCACCTGGCTGCTGCGCATCGCCCACAATCGGCTTGGCGACCATTGGCGCGCGGCCAAGCACCGCCCGCCGGCGCCGGCCGACGCCGACCTGCGCACCGCGCGCGTGCAGGACCCCGACACCCCGGAGCGGCAGTTGTCCGCCTTCGAACAACGGCGCCAGTTGCAACTGGCGCTGGATGCGCTTCCCGAGGAGCAACGCGACGTGCTGCTGCTGCGCCTGGAGCAGGAATTGAGCCTGGACGAGATCGGGCAGATCACCGGCGTCGGCCGCGAGACGGTCAAGTCGCGGCTGCGCTATGCGATGGACAAACTGCGTGCGAGGTTGGGCGGATGAGCGCCGACGAACCGCTGACCCCGGAAGAGCGCGCGCTCGCCGAACGCCTGCGCCTGGGCCGGCAGGCATTGCCGCCGCCGGCGCTGGATGCGGCGATCCTGGCTGCCGCGCGCGCGGCGGCCGCACCGGGAGCCGCCGAGGTCCCGGAGTATCCCAGCAGCGCCGCGGAGCGCGCGCGGGCGCAAGCCACCGCGGCGATGCCAGCGTCCGCACCCGCCTCCATCGCGACCGCCGACCCGGCCGGGCCAGGCCCGGCGCCCGCATCGCGTGCCGCCCCGCCGGCGTCGCGGCCACGCTGGCCGACCTGGCTGGGCCTGGCGGCCTCGCTGGTGCTGGTGGCCGGCATCGCCTGGCGCGCACGCCCGCCGGTGCCCTCGGCGCCGATGCCGTCGGCAGCGCCTGCTCCGGCAGCGACGCCCGCCACCGACGCCGCTTCTGCGCCAGCCGCATCGCCGGCACCGCCCTCCGCGGAACCGGCGCCGGATGCCACCGCGCCGGCGGCCCCCAAGGCCACAGCGCCCGCCCCTGTGGCCTCGGCGCGCAGGGAAGCGGAAGCACCTGCCGCGCCACTGCCGGAGGCGCAGGCGCGCAAGCCGGTGCCCGCGAAGAGCCTGGCCCCTCCCGCGTCACCGGCGATGGTGGCGCCAGTTGCACCGCCGGCCCCGGCACCACCGCCACCGGCGATCGCAGCGGATAACAGCGAGCCGGCTGCCGCACCGGCCGCCGAACAGCAAGCCGCCCCCGCCGCCATGGCCTTGCGCGCACCGGCGCGCGCGGCAACGACGCAGGACACCTGGGCACGCAGCGCGCCCACCGACGACGCCCGCCAGGCCAAGCTGGCGGCCGCCCCGCGCGCGCAGGCGGCAGCGACCGGGTCCTCGGAGGCGCTGTCGCTGCAACCTTCGACGTCGTCTGCCGCGCCCACTGCCGCATCGGCGCAGCCACGGTCCTCCGCTGGTGTCTTGGCGGCCGCAGTGGAAGTGGCCGTGGAGGCCGACGCACAATTGCCCCCGCGGCGCTGGCTGCAACGGATCCGCGAGCGCCGCGACGGCGGCGAACTGGACGTCGCCCGCGCCAGCCTGCTGCGCTTCCAGCGCACCCACCCGCACCGCACGGTGCCTGCAGACCTGCGCCCGCTGCTGCAGGACTGAGCCGCGCGCTGCCGGCGCCTGCGCCGCAGGCCGGCAGCGCACCTCGTCTACAATGCCGCCGATGCCCGATACGCTCCCGCACCCCGTCAGCCACAGCGTGGAGATCAAGCACAGCCGCTTCATTGCCCACGCCGCGCCGATCGCCGACGCCGGCGCAGCGCTGGCGTTCGTGCAGCAGGTGATGGTGGCCGACGCCACCCACAATTGCTGGGCCTACCGCCACGGCGACGAATACCGTTCCAGCGACGACGGCGAGCCCGCCGGCACCGCCGGCCGGCCGATCCTGGCGGCGATCGACGGCCAGGGCTTCGACCGCGTGGTGGTGGTGGTCACGCGCTGGTACGGCGGCATCAAGCTCGGCGCCGGTGGCCTGGTCCGCGCCTATGGCGGCAGCGCGGCCGAATGCCTGCGCCTGGCGCCGCGGCAACCGTTGCTGGCCTTGAGCCTGCTCACCCTGCACTGCGGCTTCGACGACCTGGGCGCGGTGCATGCCGCGCTGAGCGCCTGCGCCGCGGAAAAACTCGATGAACGCTTCGACGCCGGCGGCGCCGAACTGCGCCTGCGCCTGCCCCGCGATCGCGTCGACGCCTTGAAAACCCGCCTGCGCGACGCCACTCGCAATCGGGTCCGCTGTTCGGAACCCGCCCCCGCATGAACACCCCGTCGGCCGACCAGGCCAAGTCGCTGCGCAGACTCGGCAGCCTGCGCACCCTGTGGCCGTTCGTGCGTCGCCGGCGCGGCCTGCTGATCGCCTGGCTGGTGGCGCTGGCGATCTCGTCCAGCGCCACGCTGAGCCTTCCGGTCGCGGTCCGGCAGATGATCGATCATGGCTTCGAGGACGTCGGCCTCATCAACCAGTCGTTCGCCCTGTTGTTCGCGGTCTCGGTGGTGCTGGCGGTGGCCACCGCCACGCGCTTCTACTTCGTGTCGCTGCTCGGCGAAAAGGTGGTCGCCGACCTGCGCGAACGCCTGTACACGCACCTGATCGGCCTGCATGCCGGGTTCCACGACCGCAACCGCAGCGGCGAACTGGTCTCGCGCCTGTCGGCCGACAGCGAACTGCTGCGCGGGGTCATCGGCAGCACCATGTCGGTGGCGCTGCGCAGCACGGTCACCGCGGTCGGCAGCGTGGTGATGCTGTGCGTGACCAGCCCGCACCTGGCCGCCTACACCCTGCTCGGCATCCCGCTGGCGGTGCTGCCGATCGTGCTCGGCGCGCGGCGCCTGCAGAAGATCTCGCGCGCCAGCCAGGATCGCGTCGCCGACGCCAACACCCTCGCTGCCGAGACCCTGGGCGCGGTGCGCACGGTGCAGGCCTACGCGCGCGAAGGCTACGAACGCGGCCGCTTCGGCGAAGCGCTGGCGCAGACCGTGGCGGTGGCGCGGCGCCGGGTCCGCGCGCAGGCGCTGATCACCGCCGCGGCCATCGTGTTGATCTTCGGCGCCATCGTGCTGGTGCTGTGGTTGGGCGCGCACGAGGTCGCCGCCCACGAACTCAGTGCGGGCGCGCTCGGCCAGTTTTTGCTGTATGCGATGTTCGGCGGCGGTTCGGTGGCCTCGCTGGCCGAAGTCTGGAACGACCTGCAGCGCGCGGCCGGCGGCATGGGCCGCATCGCCGAATTGTTCCAGGAACGTCCCGAGATCGTCGCCCCGACCCAACCACGTGCGCTGCCGCAGCCGCTGCGCGGCGAGGTGCGCTTCGACAACGTCAGCTTCCGCTACCCGCAGCGCCCCGATCACCCGGCGCTGGACGGCTTCGATCTGCACGTGCGGCCCGGCGAGAGCGTGGCCCTGGTCGGCCCCTCCGGCGCCGGCAAGAGCACGGTGCTGGCGCTGCTGATGCGCTTCCACGATCCGCAATCGGGCAGCGTGCAGGTGGACGGCCTGGATCTGCGCACGCTGGACCCGTCGCAACTGCGCGCGGCGATCGGACTGGTGCCGCAGCACCAGACCCTGTTCGCCGCCAGCGCCGCCGACAACATCCGCTACGGCCGGCTCGAGGCCAGCGAGGCGGAGGTCGAGGCCGCCGCGCGCGCGGCCGAAGCCGACGCGTTCCTGCGGCAATTGCCCGACGGCTATGCCAGCGAACTGGGCGAACGCGGTGCGCGCCTGTCCGGCGGCCAGCAGCAGCGCATCGCCATCGCCCGCGCCCTGCTCAAGGACGCGCCGATCCTGTTGCTGGACGAGGCCACCAGCGCCCTGGACGCGCAGAGCGAACACGCCGTGCAGCACGCGCTGGAGCGGCTGATGGCCGGGCGCACCACCCTGGTGATCGCACACCGCCTGGCCACCGTGCTGAAGGCCGACCGCATCGTGGTGATGGACCACGGCCGCATCGTCGCCCAGGGCACCCATGCGGAGCTGCTGGCGCAGGACGGGCTGTACGCCGAACTCGCTCGCCTGCAGTTCATCGACTGAGCACGCCGCGCTAACGGCGGCGGGACTACGGTCGGGCCGCGTCTGCGCTGCGGCCGCGCGCCCGCGGCCGCCGCTCCGGCGTCCCGCATTCGATGCAGCGTTCGACAGGAGGCTTCCGATGTCCTTTCGCCAATTGCCCGCCCTCGGTCCCGACGGCGAGGCCTATCTGATCACCGAGTTCCAGGACGATGCGCCGCGCCAGCAGCAGACGCAGCACGATCCGCACGCCGACAGCGGACTGCGCTACGAACTGGCCGACGGCCGCAAGCTGATCCGCCGCGGCCAGCAGTTCGTCACCACCGGCGGCGAGTTGACCCTGACCGCGGTCTAGCGTCGCCACCACGCTGTGCCGCCATGCCCTGTCATCGCCACTGGCGTTCGGGGTGCTGGCGGCACGCTGGTGAATTTTTCACCACACGGCTTGACAGGCTTGCGCCGCAAGGCGCGCCGAGGGTTATCCACATGTTTGCGCAGTGACCATCCACATGCGCTGTGGATGAATCTGGAGGTGGGCGTCGTGCGTCCATGTGTTCTGGAGCGCAGCTGAAGCCGCGACGAGCGAAGCGGTGCGCGTTCCGATCGCGCACCGCGTCGGGACTGAAGTCCCTCCTCCCACAGTGCCCCAGCCAACTCGCCGCAAGTTCC
>NZ_JAXGGI010000029.1:0-5857 GCF_034105445.1 Xanthomonas sp. LF07-6 | reverse complement strand
GGCTAATATGGCCGGCTCGCTTCGAGGAAAAGCCTTCGGGTTTGGACGAAAAAGCGGCGTCAACCACCTGATCAAAAAGGTGTTGACGGCAAGAAAAAAGCCGCTATGATGGGCGGCTCGGTTCGACGAAAAGCCCTCGGGTTTGAAGGCGAGCCAGCGTCAACCGCCTCGAAATGAGGTGTTGACGGAAACAAAAAGCCCGCTATAATGGGCGGCTCACTCGGACGGAAACGTCGGGGCGAAAAAGGGAAAGGCGCTGAGGCCGGCCCCGAGGTTCTTTGACAGTGTGCGCAGGTAACTTGTGAGGACGCCTGCAGGTGGAAGATCTGTCCATCTTGCAGACGTTCGAATCAAGAGCAACAAATCAATTGCTTTGCAAGCGATACGTAGCTTGGTTTGAACTCTGCATATCAAAGCTTTTGCCTTCGGGCATGTAGTTTTAAGTGAAGAGTTTGATCCTGGCTCAGAGTGAACGCTGGCGGCAGGCCTAACACATGCAAGTCGAACGGCAGCACAGGAGAGCTTGCTCTCTGGGTGGCGAGTGGCGGACGGGTGAGGAATACATCGGAATCTACCTTTTCGTGGGGGATAACGTAGGGAAACTTACGCTAATACCGCATACGACCTTAGGGTGAAAGCGGAGGACCTTCGGGCTTCGCGCGGATAGATGAGCCGATGTCGGATTAGCTAGTTGGCGGGGTAAAGGCCCACCAAGGCGACGATCCGTAGCTGGTCTGAGAGGATGATCAGCCACACTGGAACTGAGACACGGTCCAGACTCCTACGGGAGGCAGCAGTGGGGAATATTGGACAATGGGCGCAAGCCTGATCCAGCCATGCCGCGTGGGTGAAGAAGGCCTTCGGGTTGTAAAGCCCTTTTGTTGGGAAAGAAAAGCAGTCGGTTAATACCCGATTGTTCTGACGGTACCCAAAGAATAAGCACCGGCTAACTTCGTGCCAGCAGCCGCGGTAATACGAAGGGTGCAAGCGTTACTCGGAATTACTGGGCGTAAAGCGTGCGTAGGTGGTTGTTTAAGTCCGTTGTGAAAGCCCTGGGCTCAACCTGGGAATTGCAGTGGATACTGGGCAACTAGAGTGTGGTAGAGGATGGCGGAATTCCCGGTGTAGCAGTGAAATGCGTAGAGATCGGGAGGAACATCTGTGGCGAAGGCGGCCATCTGGACCAACACTGACACTGAGGCACGAAAGCGTGGGGAGCAAACAGGATTAGATACCCTGGTAGTCCACGCCCTAAACGATGCGAACTGGATGTTGGGTGCAACTTGGCACGCAGTATCGAAGCTAACGCGTTAAGTTCGCCGCCTGGGGAGTACGGTCGCAAGACTGAAACTCAAAGGAATTGACGGGGGCCCGCACAAGCGGTGGAGTATGTGGTTTAATTCGATGCAACGCGAAGAACCTTACCTGGTCTTGACATCCACGGAACTTTCCAGAGATGGATTGGTGCCTTCGGGAACCGTGAGACAGGTGCTGCATGGCTGTCGTCAGCTCGTGTCGTGAGATGTTGGGTTAAGTCCCGCAACGAGCGCAACCCTTGTCCTTAGTTGCCAGCACGTAATGGTGGGAACTCTAAGGAGACCGCCGGTGACAAACCGGAGGAAGGTGGGGATGACGTCAAGTCATCATGGCCCTTACGACCAGGGCTACACACGTACTACAATGGTGGGGACAGAGGGCTGCAAGCCGGCGACGGTAAGCCAATCCCAGAAACCCCATCTCAGTCCGGATTGGAGTCTGCAACTCGACTCCATGAAGTCGGAATCGCTAGTAATCGCAGATCAGCATTGCTGCGGTGAATACGTTCCCGGGCCTTGTACACACCGCCCGTCACACCATGGGAGTTTGTTGCACCAGAAGCAGGTAGCTTAACCTTCGGGAGGGCGCTTGCCACGGTGTGGCCGATGACTGGGGTGAAGTCGTAACAAGGTAGCCGTATCGGAAGGTGCGGCTGGATCACCTCCTTTTGAGCATGACAGCTTCATCTGTCAGGCGTCCTCACAAGTAACCTGCATTCAGAGAGTTCCGCCACAGGGCGGAGCACCCCGAAATACCGGGGCCATAGCTCAGCTGGGAGAGCACCTGCTTTGCAAGCAGGGGGTCGTCGGTTCGATCCCGACTGGCTCCACCACTGACGAAGACTTTGGGTCTGTAGCTCAGGTGGTTAGAGCGCACCCCTGATAAGGGTGAGGTCGGTGGTTCGAGTCCTCCCAGACCCACCACTCTGAATGTATCGCACACTAAGAATTTAGATGCTCGGCGTTGAGGCCGTAGCGTTGTTCTTTAATAATTTGTGATGTAGCGAGCGTTTGAGAACACACTTCTCGACGTGTCGTTGTGGCTAAGGCGGGGACCTCGAGTCCCTAGAAATTGAGTCGTTATAGTTCGCGTCCAGGCTTTGTACCCCTGGACTGAATATGACCTTGAGGCAACTTGAGGTTATATGGTCAAGCGAATAAGCGCACACGGTGGATGCCTTGGCGGTCAGAGGCGATGAAGGACGTGGCAGCCTGCGAAAAGTGTCGGGGAGCTGGCAACAAGCTTTGATCCGGCAATGTCCGAATGGGGAAACCCACTGCTTCGGCAGTATCCTGCAGTGAATACATAGCTGCTGGAAGCGAACCCGGTGAACTGAAATATCTAAGTAACCGGAGGAAAAGAAATCAACCGAGATTCCCTAAGTAGTGACGAGCGAACGGGGACTAGCCCTTAAGCTGGTATGGTTTTAGAAAAACAACCTGGAAAGGTTGGCCATAGAAGGTGATAGCCCTGTATTTGAAAGGGCCATACCAGTGAAGACGAGTAGGGCGGGGCACGTGAAACCCTGTCTGAACATGGGGGGACCATCCTCCAAGGCTAAATACTCCTGACCGACCGATAGTGAACCAGTACCGTGAGGGAAAGGCGAAAAGAACCCCGGAGAGGGGAGTGAAATAGATCCTGAAACCGTGTGCGTACAAGCAGTAGGAGCTCGCAAGAGTGACTGCGTACCTTTTGTATAATGGGTCAGCGACTTACTGTTCGTGGCAAGCTTAACCGTATAGGGGAGGCGAAGGGAAACCGAGTCTGATAAGGGCGCATAGTCGCGGGCAGTAGACCCGAAACCGGGTGATCTAGTCATGCCCAGGGTGAAGGTCAGGTAACACTGACTGGAGGCCCGAACCCACTCCCGTTGCAAAGGTAGGGGATGAGGTGTGATTAGGAGTGAAAAGCTAATCGAACCCGGAGATAGCTGGTTCTCCTCGAAAGCTATTTAGGTAGCGCCTCATATGTATCCTCTCGGGGGTAGAGCACTGTTATGGCTAGGGGGTCATCGCGACTTACCAAACCATTGCAAACTCCGAATACCGAGACGGACTGTATGGGAGACACACGGCGGGTGCTAACGTCCGTCGTGAAAAGGGAAACAACCCAGACCCACAGCTAAGGTCCCAAATTCACTGCTAAGTGGAAAACGATGTGGAAAGGCATAGACAGCCAGGAGGTTGGCTTAGAAGCAGCCACCCTTTAAAGAAAGCGTAATAGCTCACTGGTCGAGTCGGTCTGCGCGGAAGATTTAACGGGGCTAAGCAGTGAACCGAAGCTTGGGGTGCATCGCGATAAGCGATGCGCGGTAGAGGAGCGTTCCGTAAGCCTGCGAAGGTGGATTGAGAAGTCTGCTGGAGGTATCGGAAGTGCGAATGCTGACATGAGTAACGACAATGCGGGTGAAAAACCCGCACGCCGAAAGCCCAAGGTTTCCTTGCGCAACGTTAATCGGCGCAGGGTGAGTCGGCCCCTAAGGCGAGGGCGAAAGCCGTAGTCGATGGGAAGCAGGTTAATATTCCTGCACCTCGCGTAAGTGCGATGGAGGGACGGAGAAGGTTAGGTGTACCGGGCGTTGGTTGTCCCGGGGAAAGGCGGTAGGTTTGGATCTTTGGCAAATCCGGGATCCTTTAAGACCGAGCACCGAGACGAGTCTTTTAGACGAAGTCACTGATACCACGCTTCCAGGAAAAGCTCCTAAGCTTCAGCTTACGCAGACCGTACCGTAAACCGACACAGGTGGGTAGGATGAGAATTCTCAGGCGCTTGAGAGAACTCGGGTGAAGGAACTAGGCAACATGGCACCGTAACTTCGGGAGAAGGTGCACCCTTTTTGGTGGCTCGTGCGAGCTATAGCTGAAGAGGGTCGCAGAAACCAGGCCGCTGCGACTGTTTATCAAAAACACAGCACTCTGCAAACACGAAAGTGGACGTATAGGGTGTGACGCCTGCCCGGTGCTGGAAGGTTAATTGATGGGGTCAGCCGCAAGGCGAAGCTCTTGATCGAAGCCCCAGTAAACGGCGGCCGTAACTATAACGGTCCTAAGGTAGCGAAATTCCTTGTCGGGTAAGTTCCGACCTGCACGAATGGCGTAACGACAGCGGCGCTGTCTCCACCCGAGACTCAGTGAAATTGAAATCGCTGTGAAGATGCAGCGTTCCCGTGGCAAGACGGAAAGACCCCGTGAACCTTTACTATAGCTTTACACTGAACGTTGAGTTCGTCTGTGTAGGATAGGTGGGAGGCTATGAAACTGTGGCGCTAGCTGCAGTGGAGCCATCCTTGAAATACCACCCTGTCGTGCTTGACGTTCTAACCTAGGTCCGTAATCCGGATCGGGGACCGTGTATGGTGGGTAGTTTGACTGGGGCGGTCTCCTCCTAAAGAGTAACGGAGGAGCACGAAGGTACGCTCAGCGCGGTCGGACATCGCGCACTGTGTGCAAAGGCATAAGCGTGCTTGACTGCAAGATCGACGGATCAAGCAGGTACGAAAGTAGGTCTTAGTGATCCGGTGGTTCTGTATGGAAGGGCCATCGCTCAACGGATAAAAGGTACTCCGGGGATAACAGGCTGATACCGCCCAAGAGTTCATATCGACGGCGGTGTTTGGCACCTCGATGTCGGCTCATCACATCCTGGGGCTGTAGTCGGTCCCAAGGGTATGGCTGTTCGCCATTTAAAGTGGTACGCGAGCTGGGTTCAGAACGTCGTGAGACAGTTCGGTCCCTATCTGCCATGGGCGTTGGAGATTTGAGAGGGGCTGCTCCTAGTACGAGAGGACCGGAGTGGACGAACCTCTGGTGTTCCGGTTGTCACGCCAGTGGCATTGCCGGGTAGCTATGTTCGGAAGCGATAACCGCTGAAAGCATCTAAGCGGGAAGCGCGCCTCAAGATGAGATCTCCCGGGACACAAGTCCCCTAAAGGAACCATGTAGACTACGTGGTTGATAGGTCAGGTGTGTAAGTGCAGCAATGCATTGAGCTAACTGATACTAATGATCCGTGCGGCTTGACCATATAACCTCAAGATGCTTCCTCGAAGCATCCCTTAGCGCGACACACGTCGATCGCTCTCACTCGCTCGCTACATCACACCCCATGAGAGGCTGGCGCCCTGCCGTCCTCGGTCCAACAACCGAGAACACGCACGCGGCGACACTCCAACCGTCTCCCTGGTGAAATTAGCGCTGTGGAACCACCCGATCCCATCCCGAACTCGGAAGTGAAACGCAGCTGCGCCGATGGTAGTGTGGCTCAAGCCATGCGAGAGTAGGTCATCGCCAGGGGCTTTACCCCAAATCCCCGTCCCACAAGGACGGGGATTTTTTATTGCGCGTGCGAAAAACCAACACGACGCGCCCAGGCGATGGAAGGCCGGGCGCACGCCCCGTGGCGACATGCCGCCCAGGTGCTGCGCGCCGTACCCTCACCCCAACCCCTCTCCCGGCGGGAGAGGGGCTCGGTTGTTCCTTCTCCCATCGGGAGAAGGTGCCCCGCAGGGGCGGATGAGGGGGCGGGCGAAGCCTCGCAA
>NZ_JAXGGI010000028.1:0-6831 GCF_034105445.1 Xanthomonas sp. LF07-6 | reverse complement strand
CTTGCGTAGCACCAATCCAGTTCGATCCCGTGCGATGTCGGTTTGGCATACAGCGTCAGATCGTAGTTGACGCTGACGGGCAAGGCTGTGTCCGACAACGACGCCTCCCTGGTCAACTCGGCGAACCCGTCGTCTGCGGAATAGACCAGATTGAGCACCACCTGGAAAAAGGCACTGTGGCTGCCGCGCTCGGGATTGAGCGTCTGCACCAGCACCTCGAACGGCATGTCGAAATAGGACTGGTCATGCAGGTGAGCCTCGCGCGTGCTGCGCAGATGCTCGGCGAACGGCAGTTCGAAACGTATCTCGTTGCGCAACACCACTGTGTCCACGAAGGCACCCACCAGATGCCGCGTCTCCGGATGATCGCGATTGGCAGTGGCCGTGCCGATGACGACCTCGCGCTCGCCGCTCCAGCGGGCGAGGAATGCGGAGAACACCGCCTGCAGGCCGATGAACAGCGTCATACGGTGTTCGAACAAGACCGCCGACAGCTGCTGCTGCACCGATGGCTCGATATGCTGCGTATGCACCGCACCACGCCCGCTGTGGATGGCCGGACGCGGACGATCCAAATGGAGCGAATGGGTCGCGGGCGCTCCGTCCAGGCGAGCGCGCCAATAGGTTTCCAACATTGGCAGCCTGTCGCCGATCCGCGCACGCTGCCACGCTGCGTAGTCGCGGTATTGCACGGGCAACGCCGGCAATCGCGGGCGGCGGCCGGCAGCGATCGCCGCATGCGCCTGGCGCAGTTCGGCGGACAGCACATCGTTCGACCAGGCATCGGTGGCGATGTGATGCACATTGAGCAGCAGCCAATCCTGCTTGGGCAGCTTGATCAATCGCGCATCGAGCAAAGGCCCGATGCCAAGATCGCGGATCCTTCCTGCTTCAGCCTTGAGCAGGTCGGCCAGGACCGAGCTGCGCTGCTCGGCGTCAATCTCGCGTAGATCCGCGGCGATCAGGGAGATGCCCGGCTGCTCGTGCACGATCTGCCACAAACACTCCTGGTACTCGAAGGTCGTTCGCAACGCCTGGTGGCGCGTCACGATCAGGCCGAGCGCAGCGCGCACGTCGGCCTCCAGCGACCCTGCGGGCAGCGCGATGGGAATCAGCAGGTTGAAACGGTCTCCTCGCCCGCTGACGTTGTCGACCAGCCAGAACTTGCTCTGGCTGTAGGAGGCCGGAATGCGCACGACATCGCCAGCAAGCGACGGAATCGCGGCCAGGTCGTTACGCGTCCCGGCGTCACGCACCCGCGATGCCATCGCAGTCAGCTGCGAGTGGTCGAAAATATCGCGTACCGGCAACAGGCAGCCAAAACGCTCGTGGATCTGGCCACAGAGCTGGATGGCGATCAGCGAGTGGCCACCCAATCGGAAGAAACAGCTGTTCGACCGGATCGCGTCTTCGTCCACGCCGAGCAGCGCGGACCATATCTGCGCCATTTGCCACTCGACCGCATCTGCCGGAACCGCTCCTTCCTCCTTCACCTCGGCATCGAGGAAAAGGTCATCGGCAAGCAAGGCGGCACGATCCAGCTTTCCGTTTTCGGTGATCGGCCATGCGGCGAGGCTGGCATAGCGCGAAGGCTGCATGTAGTCGGGCAAGTGAGTGGCAACCGTGCGACGCACCTGCTCCAGCACATCGGCAACGCAAGCATCATTGGAGCCGACAATGACGAATGCCACGAGCTGCTGCGTCCGCGGGTTCAGGATGACCCGCGCATCAGTCACCGCCTCACAAGCCAAGATAGTCTGCTCCACCTCTGCCGGATCGACACGGAAGCCGCGGGCCTTGACTTGCATGTCGCGCCGACCGATGAACTGCAACCTGCCGTCATCCTGCCAGCGCACGAAATCGCCGGTCCTATAAAGTCGGCCACCCGCTTGGAAGGGATCATCCACGAAGGCTGCCGCGGTGAGGTCGGCGCGTCCGAGATAGCCACGCGCCACATATTCACCACCGACATGCAGCTCGCCGACGGTACCCAACGGCAACAATTCCAGCCCGTCGCCCAGCACATGAACGCGACAGCCGACCATCGGACGGCCGATGGTGACCACATCGTCGAGTTCGGCGAACGTGCAGTTCACCGTGGTCTCGGTCGGACCATAGGCGTTGAGCACGCGGCGCTCGGCACGAGTGCGGTAGCGGCGCAATGTCGCAAGCGTGGACGACGCCGTATCGTCGCCGCCGACGATCAAATGCGGCCTGTGCCCCGTCTGCGGAAGATAAGGCACCAGCGCAGCAGCGAAGGCGGGCGATGTCTTGAACACCTGCAGTCGGTGCAGCTGGATGAGATCGGCGACCGCCGCCGGGTCTGTCATCTGCGCATGTGAAAGCACGACGACCTTGGTTCCTCGGCAGAGCAGACCAAGCCCGATGAGCGAGGGGTCGAAGGTGAACGAGTGACTGATGAGCCAGGTCGACGGAAGCGCTTCGCCGAGCGCCGCGCATTGCTGTGCGAACCCGGACATGAAAGCGGCAAATTGCCGATGCTCGACCATTACGCCCTTGGCATGGCCAGTGGAGCCGGATGTCATGACGACATACATCAGTTCCTCACCCCTGCCCCTGTTTCCTGCAGGCGCGCCGCCCGCGGCGTCGCATGCCGCATCGATGTCCACGATGGTGGCGTCCTCACCGAATGCGGCCCGGCATCGAGCAACATCGTTGGTCACCAAGACCCGCGGGGACGCATCCGCCAGCAGTCTGCGGTTACGCGCCACCGGCGAGCGCTCGTCCAGACACAGGAACGCCGCGCCCGCCTTGAGCGTGGCGAGCATGACCAACAGTGTCTGCGCGCCGCGAGGCACATGCACCGCCACGAGCGGTTCCGCTCCGCTGAGGGCCGTATCGGCGACGGCAGTGCGGATGACGCTGGCCAGCCGCTCCACGCGAACGGCAAGATCGCCGAAGCTGACCTGCGTGTGCTCGTCGGCTAGCGCAATTGCCTCGGGATGCCGTTGCACGTGTTCATCGAACTGATCGATCAGCGGCCGGAAGGGCTCGATGTCGCCGCCATCAGAATGCGAGTATGCCAACAAACGCTCCTGCTCCGACGGTTCCAGCATGGTCAGCGCATGGATGTCTGCATCCGGATCGGAAGCCGCCGACGCTGCCAACCGGAACAGGTGCCGTTGCAGCCGCTGAATCCATCTCTGATCGAACAAGTCCGCGTTGTAGTTGAAGTGGAATTCGACTCGGCCGTCGCGCTGGCCGGAAGCATGCAGATTGAGGTCGTACTTCGCCAGCGGCGATGCGACGAGCTGGAATCCAGATTCGGCGGCTTCATCGTCGTCGACCATGTTCAACATGACCTGAAACAGCGGCGGGACAGGCCCCGGCCGTCCATGCTGCAGGTCTTTCACAAGGTGGCTGAAAGGAACGTCGCTGTTGGCCAAGGCGTCGATGCTCGCCCGATGCGCTTCCGCGACCAATTCGCGAAAGCGCAGTCCGGCCCGGCAATTCAGGCGCAACACCACCGGATCGGCGAAAAGTCCGATTACGTCTTCCAGGCCGTTGCCACTACCATCAGCGGCGTTCCGCTTGGCGAATGGAACACCGATCACGGTGTCGCTGCTGTTGGCATGGCGCGCGAGCAAAACCGCGAACAGCGCATGCAGCACCGTAAATAGCGTGACGTTCAGCCGTGCGGACAAGTCGCGCAGTTGCCGAGAAGGTACGGGATCCATGACACAGACGAATGTTTGGCCTCGATAGCCGCGTCCTTCGGTACGCGCCTGCCTGAGTGGCAACGCGTGCGAGGCAGGAAGCCCCTTGAGCGTGCTTCGCCAATAATCGAGTTGTCGGGCGTAAGCCTGCGTTCTCCATTGCAGGCGTTGCGCCGTGCAGTAGTCCAAGTAGCTGGTCGGCCGACGCGGAAAGGGCTCGGCTCCAGCACCGGTGTGGAATGCCAGGAGCGCATCGAACTCCTTCTCGAATATGGCCAGAGACAGTGCGTCGAAACAGATGTGGTGGACTGTAAGTACCAGTATGCTGCGGCTATTTGAGCGCAAGTGAGTCATGCGCAGCAGAGGACCCTGCGCCAGATCGAAGACATGGTCGAGACATTCGTCGACACAGAACTGCAAGCTGTGACACGTACCGGCATCGTCTACACAGACGGTGTCCCTCAACGACCACGGAACCTGCATGTCGCCGACAATCCGCTGTAAGACCTTACCATCGACGACGCCGAAGCGCGCCCGCAGCGCGGGATGCCGGGCGACGATGTCCTGAATCGCACGCCGTGCTGCACCATCGTCGAGCACGTGACCAAACTTGCGCACGTAAACCAGGTTGTAGAGTCCGCGCTCGGCGGCGATCTGGCAATGCAGCCATACCCCAGTTTGCTGCGCCGCCACGGGGACGCCGTTTTCACCAGTTGCCTGGGGTATCCGCCGAGAGAACATCGCCTGAGGATTTTTTAGCATCTTTAATAAACGTCCATGTCATTGCACATACGCGGACCGATAAGGAGCGCGGAGACGCCGATTGCCACGTTTGGGATTACGGGCGCGACTCGAAGAAATCGAGGCGGTAAACGCCCACTTCTAAAAATGCGTCAAATGCCACAGAGGCCTACTGAAAACCAGCAGCCAATTGAAAATAAAATAGCAAAAAGCATCCATTTACTCCGCCGAAAAGCGCAGAAAAATGGTGAAAAGATATAATCCCCTTGCCGAAGACCTTGTCTTCTTGTTCGAGACAGGCTGCGTTCATCGATTATTACGCTGGCCATTTCAGCGTGTCAACTGCGACAAGGACAGCGGAGCGCAGAACATTGCGCGACACATAGGACCAAGAGCCGCCAGGACGGTTCGCGCGGATGATATGCACGAACAGAACCCAAATTTTGTTTACCAATGTAGACAGAAGTAAATGAGAGTCACGAAAGGACGGCCTGTAATGCGCAATTCACGCATCATGTGACTGAACTATCCATTCTTCGCCGACCTCAAAAAGTGATAATAATCACAATTGGCTGTGCGGCCGACAAGAGCACACACAAACGAAACTCGCCCTGCAATTCTTCGATTCGTCGCTTAGTACCAGGCATCGATGGTCGCTGCCGATGTGGCGAATTCCGATTCTGATGACGGCCGCTCATATGGGAACGTGACCATGCGGACTTGACAGGTGCCAGTGCTGGGCTTGGTGCCTGCTGGGTTCGGAATGTCCGATGACGCACCTTCAACTTCCTGAGCGTGGGCTTGCGATGCTGAGCGAAGTGAGCGGAGAGGTAGTTAGATATGGTTGAATCTGCCGGCGATCGAGCCTGAAATGCTATAACTGTGCGGCCACCGCATCGACCGCGTGATCGCTGCCTTTGGCCTCGAGTTGGACGATCAAGCCAGATCGGCGCGCAGTCACGCCCTGGAACAGATTGCCGGGCGAGACTGACAGTTGCGCGCACCCGAAGGCCTGATCCGACGCGGCTACACCAAAGGTCTGGATTTGGTGCTCCGAGCACATCTCCAAAGCAGTGTGAAGAGCAGCGCGAGCTAGTTGTGTAAACCCACCACGTTGTTCAGTGGAATTCGGGAGATGGGAGGTTTGTAGCCGAGGCTGGCGTGTGGTCGATGCCAGTTGTAGTGATGCAGCCAGCCGGGGAAGGCGTTGGCGCGTTGTGTGGAGTCGATATAGGAGCGCGCATAAGCCCATTCTCGCAGGCTGGTCTGCACCAGCCGCTCGGCCTTGCCATTGGTGCGTGGCGTGTAGGGTCGGGTTCGCAGATGGCGCAGGCCGAGCCGTCGGACAAGGCGTCGGAAGCGGCGTATGGCCAGGTGGACGTACTCCCAGCCAATGCCACGGGAGGTGACCGTCCGATCATCGGTCACGCGGTGGCCGGGCTGGCGGAAACGGGCCAGCTTCTTGATGTCCAGATGCAGCAGTTGGCCGGGTTGGGCGTATTCATAGCGATTGTGCGGCAGCGCCGGTTCCAGCTCGGCCAGCCGGTGCAGGCCGGCGCGGCGCAGCAACCGGGCAATGGTGCTTGGTGCCACAGGAAGCTGCCCGGCAATCTGGCGGTAGGTTTGCCGGCAGCGGCGCTGCTCAAGGACCTGATCCACGATGGACTGCGCAATAGCGTGCGGGCAATGACGTGGCCGCGAGGAGCGATCCATCAGCCCCGCCGTGCCTTCTTCCTTGAACCGCCTGAGCCACTTGTAGGCAGTGCGCACGCTGACCCCGGCGGCATGCGCCGCCTCCTCCACGCGCAGCCCATGAACAAGGATGCGATCCACCAGCAGGGCTCGACCGCGAGGGCTCAAACGGGCATGTTGATGCAGGTTCATCCGGGGCTCCTGGGGGCTGGGTTGGCTTGGTAACCCCCATCTTCCAGAGATGCCCCGGATGAACAACCTACTGAGAGATCACAGCTAGTGGCTGCCACCGATCGAGGTCCGGGCTCGACCGGGACATCTCAACCAGATCCGCATCACCTGGCTTCGGGTGCCAACACCCGAAAGGCGTCGAATCGTGGATATTCCACTCACCATACCAACGGCCAAGACAGCGACCGCCCCTCCGCCGAGACAGTCGCGCCCGCCGCTTCGCGGCGATGCAGATAGAGCTACGGAGCAGATTATTATCGCCAACGTGGATCCCAGCGCGATTTTTCGGCACCGGATTTAGCATCGTGAAGGTTCCTGTGCGTAGCCGCTATCGCGTCAACAGCGGGAAACCTGCGGTGGCGGGCGCACGTCAGGGCCTTGGCTTCGCAATCGTTGCTGCTTACCCATGCCAGGACGATCTTGCCGCGGGCCGGTTGCAGGAAGTTCAACTGGATCTAAGCCCTGCCCCGCTGCAATTGCTTGGCGCCTA